>NZ_LNHM01000021.1:0-692189 GCF_001462935.1 Enterobacter sp. 50588862 | reverse complement strand
GTTCGACTTGCATGTGTTAGGCCTGCCGCCAGCGTTCAATCTGAGCCATGATCAAACTCTTCAATTTAAGTTTGATGCTCGTGAATTAAACTTCGTAATGAATTACGTATGTTCACTCAGAGACTTGGTATTCATTTATTGTCCGAAGACATTAAGAATCCATGTCACTTTGAGTGCCCACACAGATTGTCTGATAAATTGTTAAAGAGCAGTGCCGCTTCGTTTTCGCTGCGGCGCGGGGTGTGCATATTACGCTTTCCCGCTTCAGAGTCAAGCGTTTGTTTCGCTTTTCTCTGCTGACCCGGCGGCGTGTGTGCCGTTGTTCCGTGTCAGTGGAGGCGAATTATAGGGAGTAATTCCGAAGCTGCAAGGATAAAGTGAAAATTATTTACTGACTGCTCACTTTCCAGGCAAAACGCATCCCAGACCTCAATTTTCGCCTGGTTTTTAAACAAAAACGAGCCGCAAGCGGCTCGTTTTTGCATTTTGTGACTTACTGCACTGCCACAATACGATCGTCGTTGGCTTCCAGACGGATAACTTTGCCCGGAATCAGTTCTCCGGAGAGGATCTGCTGCGCCAGCGGGTTTTCGATCTGCTGCTGAATAGCACGTTTCAGTGGACGCGCACCATAAACCGGATCGTAACCATTCTCGCTCAGCAGCTTCAGCGCATCGTCGGAGATGTGAATTTCATATCCACGCTCTTCCAGACGTTTGTACAGACGCTGCAGCTGGATCTGCGCAATCGACGCAATGTGTTTCTCACCCAGAGGATGGAATACAACCACTTCGTCAATACGGTTAATGAACTCCGGACGGAAGTTATGGCTCACCACACCGAGCACCAGATCCTTCATATGGCTGTAGTCCAGCTCACCGAAACGTTCCTGAATCAAATCGGAACCCAGGTTCGAGGTCATGATGACGACCGTATTACGGAAATCGACCGTTCTCCCCTGCCCGTCTGTCAGACGACCATCATCCAGCACCTGAAGCAGGATGTTGAACACATCCGGATGCGCTTTTTCCACCTCATCCAGCAGGATGACGGAATAAGGACGCCGGCGCACCGCTTCGGTCAGGTAGCCGCCCTCTTCATAACCCACATATCCCGGAGGCGCACCGACCAGACGCGAGACGGAGTGTTTCTCCATGAACTCGGACATGTCGATACGCACCATCGCATCGTCGCTGTCGAACATAAAGTTTGCCAGCGCTTTACACAGTTCGGTTTTACCGACACCGGTCGGCCCCAGGAACAGGAACGAACCGATCGGGCGATTTGGATCGGAAAGCCCAGCACGGCTACGGCGAATAGCGTTGGAGACCGCTTCAACCGCCTCGTCCTGACCAATCACCCGCTGATGCAGATCCTGCTCCATACGCAGCAGCTTATCGCGTTCGCTTTCCATCATGCGCGCCACCGGAATACCGGTCCAGCGAGCGAGCACTTCCGCAATTTCGGCATCCGTCACTTTATTACGTAACAGACGCATGGTTTTTCCTTCAGACTGCGTGGCGATCTCAAGCTGTTTCTCCAGCTCAGGGATTTTGCCGTACTGCAGTTCAGACATACGTGCCAGGTCACCCACACGGCGAGCCTGCTCAATGGCAATTTTGGCCTGTTCGAGTTCAGCTTTAATGGTCTGCGTGCCAGAGAGGGAGGCTTTCTCGGCTTTCCACTCTTCTTCCAGCTCAGAATACTGGCGCTCTTTATCGTCCAGCTCTTCATTGAGCATATCCAGGCGTTTCTTACTGGCTTCATCAGACTCTTTTTTCAGCGCCTGCTGTTCCAGCTTGAGCTGAATGATGCGGCGGTCGAGTCGGTCCAGTTCTTCCGGCTTCGAGTCAATCTGCATACGAATGCTCGACGCTGCTTCATCGATCAGGTCGATTGCTTTATCAGGCAACTGACGATCGGCGATATAACGATGCGAAAGCGTCGCCGCCGCAACGATGGCCGGGTCAGTGATCTGCACATGGTGGTGCAGTTCATAACGCTCTTTCAGACCACGCAGGATCGCGATGGTATCTTCAACGCTTGGCTCGGCAACAAACACTTTCTGGAAACGACGTTCCAGCGCAGCATCTTTCTCAATGTACTGACGGTACTCATCCAGCGTGGTGGCACCGACGCAGTGAAGTTCACCGCGCGCCAGCGCAGGTTTCAGCATGTTCCCGGCATCCATTGCGCCGTCAGCTTTACCGGCTCCGACCATGGTGTGCAGTTCGTCGATAAACAGAATGACGTTGCCTTCCTGTTTCGCCAGGTCGTTCAGCACGCCTTTCAAACGCTCTTCAAACTCACCGCGGTATTTCGCCCCGGCCACCAGCGCGCCCATATCCAGCGCCAGTACGCGGCGGCCTTTCAACCCTTCCGGCACTTCACCGTTTACGATACGCTGCGCAAGCCCTTCAACGATGGCGGTTTTACCGACCCCCGGCTCACCAATCAGTACCGGGTTGTTTTTGGTACGACGCTGCAGTACCTGAATCGTACGGCGGATCTCTTCGTCACGGCCGATAACCGGGTCAAGTTTGCCCTGCTCGGCACGTTCGGTCAGATCGACCGTAAATTTCTTCAAAGCCTGACGTTGGTCTTCGGCTCCCTGATCGTTCACGCTTTCACCTCCGCGCATTTTCTCAATCGCCTGAGTCACATTGGCGGTGGTTGCACCGGCAGATTTCAGCAGGTCGGTCAAGGTACCGCGTGATTCAAGCGCCGCCAGAACAAAGAGCTCCGACGAAATAAAGTTGTCCCCACGTTTTTGCGCCAGCTTGTCGCAAAGGTTCAGCACGCGCACCAGATCCTGAGACGGCTGCACATCGCCGCCGGTACCTTCTACCTGCGGTAAACGGCTCAGCGCCTGATCGATAGCGGTGCGTAACTGGCCAGCATTAATGCCAGCAGACGTTAATAAAGGACGTACCGATCCCCCTTCCTGATTCAGCAAGGCGCTCATTAAATGAAGAGGTTCGATGAATTGGTTGTCGTGCCCCAGTGCAAGGGACTGGGCATCGGCGAGAGCAAGCTGGAATTTATTAGTAAGACGATCCAGACGCATAACTCCTCCCATAACAGGTCAAATTTGCTACTGGAGATTAAATGAGGTCATCCCTCAATTATTCAAGGTTAATGACCTGAATTATGTGAAAAGAAAACGGCACGTGCCGGATCGTCTTGATTCTTTAGGTTATATCAGCCAAATGAAACTTGCCATACGACCCGTCGTCTTGTCGCGGCGATAGGAGAAAAAATCACCCTTTTCGGTGAACGTACAGCGATCGCCGCCGAAGATCTGCGTTACGCCAATATTATTCAGACGCTGGCGGGCAAGCTGGTAAATATCCGCCAGATATTTTTCCCCGGCAGGCAGGAAGGCCTCAATGGCTTGCGGATCTTTTTCCATGAATGCTTCGCGAACCTCCGGCCCCACTTCAAAAGCACGAGGGCCAATCGCCGGACCTAGCCAGGCCATGATATTGGCGGGATCATCATTGAAGCAGGCGACGGTCTCTTCCAGCACGCCCTCGCATAAGCCACGCCAGCCCGCGTGCGCTGCTGCCACCTCCGTACCGGCACGGTTACAAAACAGAACCGGCAGACAATCGGCGGTCATTACGGCACAAACCGTGCCCGGCGTATTACTGTAAGAAGCATCGGCGCGTTTGGAAGCGTAAGGTTCTCCCGTCAGCTTCAGTACCGCTTTGCCGTGAACCTGCTCCAGCCAAACCGGCTTCGACGGCAGATTTCCCGCAGCGTACAGACGCGTGCGGTTCTCTTCAACGTGTTCCAGGCTGTCGCCGCAGTGCGCGCCGAGGTTTAAAGACTCCCACGCGCCCTGGCTCACGCCGCCAATACGGGTCGAACTACAGGCGGCCACGCCTGCAGGCAGCGGCCACTCCGGGACAATCAGTTTGGTCATAACCAGTCCACTTGGTCCTTATGTTCTTCGAAATCGGCACGCATGGCATCAATGAGTTCCACCATATCCTGCGGGATAGGCGCATGCCATTCCATCTGGATACCACTGATCGGGTGATAAAGACGCAGCATGGTCGCGTGCAGCGCCTGACGATCGAATTTACGCAGTACGCTGATGAACTCATCCGACGCGCCTTTTGGCGGACGCGGACGACCGCCGTACACCTGATCCCCCACCAGCGGATGGGTAATGTGCGCCATGTGTACGCGGATCTGGTGAGTACGACCGGTTTCCAGGCGCAGGCGCAGGCGGGTATGAATACGGAAGTGCTCCATAATGCGATAGTGCGTCACAGCCGGTTTACCCATCGGATGCACCGACATATGGGTACGTTTCGTCGGGTGACGGCTGATCGGCTCTTCTACCGTGCCGCCAGCGGTCATGTGTCCAATCGCCACCGCTTCATATTCGCGAGTAATCTCACGCAGCTGCAGCGATTCCACCAGACGGGTCTGAGCGGGAACGGTCTTCGCCACCACCATCAGACCGGTGGTGTCTTTATCCAGACGGTGAACGATACCGGCACGCGGGACATCCGCAATCGGCGGATAATAATGAAGAAGTGCGTTAAGTACCGTGCCGTCTGGATTCCCTGCGCCCGGATGAACAACCAGGTCGCGCGGCTTGTTGATCACCAGAATGTCATCATCCTCATAGACAATGTCCAATGGGATATCCTGCGGCTCGAAGCGGATTTCCTCTTCGATTTCAGCATTGATGGCAACAGCTTCCCCACCAAACACTTTCTCTTTTGGTTTATCCCAGATCTTACCGTTTACCAGCACGCGCTGGTCAAGGATCCATTCTTTTATGCGTGAACGCGAATAATCAGGGAACAATTCGGCCAAAGCCTGATCTAAGCGTTGACCGAGCTGATTTTCGGAGACTGTTGCGGTGAGTTCTACTCGTTGTGCCATAAACTGCTTCTTTGTTTAACGTTGGGTTTTACGGCTTTGCCGTTTAATATAGTGTGCTATTGTAGCTGGTCTTAATCGGGAGCAGGAACAGAGTTTCTCCCGGACAAACATTTGAGGAAAGTCAAAACGTCATGACGCGCATGAAATATCTGGTGGCAGCGGCCACGTTGAGCCTGGCTTTGGTGGGCTGCTCCGGTTCGAATGAACAGGTCCCTGACAATCCGCCGAATGAAATCTATGCGACTGCACAACAAAAGTTGCAGGACGGTAACTGGAAACAGGCGATAACGCAACTGGAAGCGTTGGATAATCGCTATCCATTTGGTCCGTATTCGCAGCAGGTACAGTTAGATCTTATCTACGCCTACTACAAAAATGCCGATCTGCCGCTGGCTCAGGCAACTATCGATCGTTTCATGCGTCTGAACCCGACTCATCCTAACATCGACTACGTCATGTACATGCGCGGCCTGACCAACATGGCGCTGGACGACAGCGCCCTGCAGGGCTTCTTCGGCGTAGATCGCTCCGACCGTGACCCGCAGCATGCGCGCGACGCCTTCAATGACTTCTCTAAACTGGTGCGCGGCTATCCAAACAGTCAGTACGTGACCGACGCGACCAAACGTCTGGTGTTCCTGAAAGATCGTTTGGCGAAATATGAATACTCCGTTGCGGAATACTATACCCGCCGTGGCGCATGGGTTGCTGTGGTTAACCGCGTAGAAGGTATGCTGCGTGATTACCCGGATACTCAGGCAACGCGCGACGGCCTGAAGCTGATGGAAAATGCTTACCGTCAGATGCAGATGACTGCTCAGGCTGAAAAAGTGGCGAAAATCATCGCCGCGAACAGCAGCAACACCTGATATCGCTTCAATGCAAAACGGCAGCCCGAAGGCTGCCGTTTCTTTATTCAATTCAGACATCCGCTGAAGCGCTTTAGCCTCAACACATCCCGTCAACTATGACCGCAATTCGTACCTTCCACAAGGTAAATCTCAACTCTTCCTGCCCTGCCTCACAAAAAAGATTCCCTGACAAAAACCGACAAAATAACGTGATCTAAATCACACATTTTGACATTAGGTCGGGTATGCTGGAATCACCAAGACGGAAAGACAAGAGGTAAAATTTATGACAATGAACATTACCAGTAAACAAATGGAAATTACTCCGGCAATTCGCCAGCACGTCGCAGACCGTCTCGCCAAACTGGATAAATGGCAAACACATTTGATTAATCCACATATCATCCTGTCCAAGGAGCCTCAGGGTTTCATCGCTGACGCAACTATCAATACTCCAAACGGCCATCTGGTCGCCAGCGCAAAACATGAGGATATGTACACCGCAATCAACGATTTGATCAACAAGCTGGAACGGCAGCTCAATAAAGTGCAACACAAAGGTGAAGCCCGTCGCGCCGCAACGTCGGTGAAAGACGCCAGCTTCGCGGAAGAAGTTGAAGAAGAGTAATCCTTTAAATTGAGTGTACCGCCAACGCGCCTTCGGGCGCGTTTTTTATTGACAGGGTGAAAACAGTACGGGTACTTTAACGGTATCAATCACAGGATGACTTTATGAAACTTACGCCGTTCTTCTTCGCATTCTTTTTTACCTTCCCCTGAACGGGAGGCGTTTCGTCGTGTGATAAAGAATGCGAAGACGAACAACAAGGCCTCCCACACCGGGGGGCCTTTTTTATTGATAACGATAAAATGAGACAGGCAACACTATGACACCGGAAAACCCGTTACTGGATCTGCGAGTAAAAATCAGCGCGCTGGATGAAAAATTACTGGCGCTGCTGGCCGAACGTCGCGCCCTCGCCGTTGAAGTGGGCAAAGCCAAGCTGGACTCCCATCGTCCGGTCCGTGACATCGACCGCGAGCGGGATCTGCTGGAACGTCTGATCCAGCTCGGCAAAGCGCATCACCTTGATGCCCACTACATCACCCGGCTGTTCCAGCTCATCATCGAAGATTCCGTTCTGACCCAGCAAGCGCTACTCCAGCAGCATCTCAATAAAACCAACCCGCACTCGGCGCGCATCGCCTTCCTCGGGCCTAAAGGCTCCTACTCTCATCTGGCCGCACGCCAGTATGCCGCACGTCATTTTGAAGAGTTTATTGAGAGCGGCTGCGCAAAATTCGCCGATATTTTTAACCAGGTTGAGACCGGCCAGGCGGATTACGCCGTGGTGCCGATTGAAAACACCAGTTCCGGCGCCATTAACGACGTCTACGATTTACTGCAGCACACCAGCCTGTCGCTGGTCGGCGAGCTGACGATCCCTATCGATCACTGCGTGCTGGTCTCCGGTTCAACGGACCTGAACACGATCGAAACGGTCTACAGCCATCCGCAGCCTTTCCAGCAGTGTAGCCAGTTCCTGAACCGCTATCCGAACTGGAAAATTGAGTACACCGAAAGCACCTCGGCGGCAATGGAAAAAGTAGCGCAAGCCAACTCCCCAACCGTTGCTGCGCTCGGCAGCGAAGCGGGCGGCGCGCTGTATGGCTTACAGGTTCTTGAACGCAATCTTGCTAACCAGACGCAAAACATCACCCGCTTCGTGGTGCTGGCCCGCAAGGCAATCAACGTGTCAGACCAGGTGCCGGCGAAAACCACGCTGCTGATGGCGACCGGCCAGCAGGCGGGCGCGCTGGTAGAAGCCCTGTTGGTGCTGCGCAACCACAATTTGATCATGACCAGGCTGGAATCACGCCCAATCCACGGTAATCCATGGGAAGAGATGTTTTACCTCGATATTCAGGCCAACCTGGAATCTGCATCCATGCAGAAAGCCCTGCGCGAACTGGGTGAAATTACCCGTTCAATGAAAGTGCTGGGCTGCTATCCGAGCGAAAACGTCGTCCCGGTCGATCCAAGCTAACATTCGATAAAACGGCTTTTCTTCATCCCTGCCACATTAACCGGCAGGGTGAAGACGGCTCCGGAAAGCGGATACTTCGCCACCTCCTCCGCATCCATATTTTCCCGCGTGGTGGTAATGAACAGCGTTTTCATATCATCGCCGCCAAAGCAGACCATCGTAGGGCAACGCACCGGCATGCGGTATTCTTCCAGTTGCTCCCCTTGTGGAGAAAAACGCGCGATACGCCAGCCGTCAAACAGCGCGCTCCAGTAGCAGCCTTCCACATCCATCGCCGCACCGTCCGGTATCCCTTCTCCCGCGTTAAACTGACGAAATACCTCACGCCTGCCGGGTTCGCCCTGCTCGTTAAGCGGCGTGCGGTAAATTACGCCGTTTGGCGTGTCTGAGGTAAACATCCACTGCTTATCCGGGGTAAACGCTAAGCCGTTGTGCCCGTGAATATCGCACTGGATCACTTTCGGCGTCAGGTCATTGTCGATGCGCATCAGCAGGGCACCGTTGTAATCTCCCGGCCCCCAGAACGTGCCCGCATAGAACCGGCCCTGATGGTCGGTGCCCCCATCGTTAAAACGTGCGAGCTGCGGGTTAGAGGGGTTATCACACACCTTGCGCTGCAGGAGCCCATGCTTATCGGCAAGCCAGATGCCGTTGCGCATAGCGACGATAAAACCGCCTCGCTCACGCAGGGCAAAGCAGCCCACCTCTTCATGGAAGGAAAGCACGGTATGTTCCGCCGTCGGCAGGTGGTAGCGGTGGATCTCCCCTTCCAGAATATCCGCCCAGTAAAGCGCATTTTCTTCTGCGCTCCACGTCGGGCATTCGGGCAGATGCCCGGTGTAGTTCAACAGCAGCTGCGGTTCAGCCATGACAGTTCCCCAAAATGAAAAAAGCCAGCATTGCTGGCTTTCAGTATATACATCATTGGATTACTGGCGACTGTCATTTGCCTGACGCAACAGCGTGCGGCTTTCGCTCTGGAAACGCGTGGCGTAATCGCCGAACCAGTGCTCCACTTTGCGGAAGCTGTCGATAAACGCCTGCTTGTCTCCGTGCTCCAGCAGCGTAATGGCTTCGCCAAAGCGTTGATAGTAGCGCTTGATCAGCGCCAGGTTATTTTCAGACGACATGATGATGTCGGCGTAAAGCTGGGGATCCTGCGCAAACAGACGCCCGACCATCGCCAGCTCAAGACGATAGATGGGTGAAGAGAGCGCCAGCAACTGTTCAAGCTGCACGTTCTCTTCCGCCAGATGCAGACCGTAGGCAAAGGTCGCAAAGTGGCGCAGCGCCTGAATGAACGCCATGTTCTGATCGTGCTCGACCGCGCTGATGCGGTGCAGCCTCGCGCCCCAGACCTGAATCTGTTCCAGGAACCATTGATAGGCTTCAGGCTGACGGCCGTCGCAGTAAACCACCACCTGCTTTGCCAGGCTGCCGCTGTCCGGGCCAAACATCGGGTGCAGCCCGAGCACCGGGCCCGTATGCGCAGCCAGCATCGCCTGCAGAGGACCGTTTTTAACGGAAGCCAGATCCACCAGAATGCAGTCTTTTGGTAAAGGAGGAAGCTTCCCGATGATCTGCTCCGTCACGTGGATCGGCACGCTGACGATAACCATTCCGGCATCTTTCATCAGTTCTGGTGCTTGTGCCCAGTCCTCTTTTTCCAGAATGCGCACCTGATAGCCAGAAAGCGTCAGCATTTTCTCGAACAGACGCCCCATCTGCCCTGCTCCGCCAACAATCACCACCGGACGCAGGGACGGACAGAGGGTTTTAAAGCCCTTGTCGTTTTCGCTGGAATAGGATTCCCGCATCACGCGACGCAGAACATCTTCAATCAAATCCGGCGAAACGCCCAGCGCCTGCGCCTCTTTACGACGGGAGGCCAGCATTGAGGCTTCGCGCTCCGGGACGTAAATCGGCAGGCCGTATTTGCTTTTCACCTCACCGACTTCGGCAACAAGCGCCATGCGGCGCGCCAGCAGGTCCAGCAGCGCCTTATCCACTTCATCAATTTGATCGCGCAGTGCGGTCAATTCAGCAACCATAACTACCCTCTTAAACCAGACGCGTCGCCAACTGGCCGCTTAAATCTTTATGGATCTCACGCAGCAGCGCATCGGTGGTTTCCCAGCTGATGCAGGCATCCGTCACGGAGACGCCGTGCTTCATCGCGCTGCGCGGCTGTTCTGATGACTGATTACCTTCATGAATGTTGCTCTCAATCATCAGGCCGATAATCGAACGGTTTCCGTCTTTGATCTGTGCGACCACGGATTCCGCAACCGCTGGCTGGCGACGGTAATCTTTATTCGAATTACCATGACTGCAATCTACCATCAGTGCCGGACGCAGTCCCGCCTGTTCCATCTCTTTTTCACACTGTGCCACGTCCGCCGGGCTGTAGTTTGGCGCTTTACCGCCGCGCAGGATCACATGACCATCCGGGTTGCCCTGCGTTTGCAGCAGGCACACCTGGCCCGCCTGGTTGATCCCAACAAAGCGGTGCGGCATGGCGGCGGCGCGCATGGCGTTGATCGCCGTCGCCAGACTGCCATCGGTACCGTTTTTAAAGCCAACCGGCATCGACAGCCCAGACGCCATCTCACGGTGGGTTTGCGATTCAGTCGTACGCGCACCAATTGCAGACCAGCTAAACAGATCGCCCAGGTATTGCGGGCTGTTTGGATCCAGCGCTTCAGTTGCCAGCGGCAACCCCATGCTGACCAGCTCCACCAGCAGGCGACGCGCAATCTTCAGGCCTGCTTCCACATCAAACGAGCCATCCATGTGCGGATCGTTGATCAATCCTTTCCAGCCGACGGTGGTACGTGGCTTCTCAAAATAGACGCGCATCACCAGATAGAGGCTATCGCTGACCTCCTCCGCTAATGCTTTAAATCGACGCGCATACTCAATGGCGGTTTCAGGATCGTGAATAGAGCAAGGACCACACACCACCAGCAGGCGCGGATCGCGGCCGGCGATAATGTCAGAAATGGTCTGGCGAGAGTGCTCGATCTGAGCCACCTGCGCGGCGCTCAGCGGAAACTCCGCTTTCAGTTGATCCGGGGTAATCAAAACCTGTTCGTCAGTGATATGTACGTTGTTCAGCGCGTCTTTTTGCATGATAGCGATCCTGTAAAGCTCGTTTGCGATAGTTGTTTTCCTCAGTGAGGTGAAACCACGATATCATAAAAAGTAAACATTTCAATCCAAAATACGTACACATTAGTTTACATAGACACAATAAAGGCAAAAATCAGCCGCTAAAATCGTAAAGTTTAAATTACACCCTAAATTTCTCCCGCCAGGCTATGCTGAAGAAAAAGGAGAAGGGTTATGCGATCGATTGCTTTCGTCCTGCTGTCGCTGTTTTTATCGGGCTGTCAGATTAATCCTTACACTTTCCAGCCCAACTGGACGAGCCCGGACTGGTTCAGCGCGGGTAAAGAAGACGCCATAAATGGCCTGCCGGTTAAAGATAACCAGACCCTGGCCGATAGTTTTAACGCCCCCCACGTCGATCGTAATGAATATCTTCGCGGCTATGCTGATGGTCAGAAGAAAGTGTGTGAAGAAGGCTTTATTCATGCATGGGGATTAGCGGGCAAATCTTATCCAGCCAGTTGTGATACTGTTGAAAATGCAGCGAAACTGCATGCGTCATGGCAAAAAGGAATGGATGAAAGTATGTGTTCCAGCAGGCTTAATTAAGTCTGCTTTTATTCTTTGGAAAATAAACAACTGTAGGATTTAGCTTAGGTCAGCCATGGGCTATTTCTGACATAATGACGGTTCTGATAAACAATGGTATTCTGCCCGCAACTCTTAAGGACATCTATTTCCGGAGCGGTACGGCGGATTCTGGTGAGAAATTTATACTTGAACTCTTTGTTCCGACTCACTCTGGTGCTAATGCTGTTCCTTATGGTGGGCCCGGCGATGGCAGGCGCGCTCTCGGAGACAGATAAATCGGTACGTTCTATTGTCTCAGGCATAGTGAGCTATACGCGATGGCCGTCGCTTTCCGGTCAGCCTAAACTCTGCATCTATGCCACTTCTCACTATACGCACGCGCTCAGCGAAGACCAGGGGCATAACGAGTTACCTTATACCCCCGTTATTGTACGTAACGATCGGGAAGCCCTGGCCGCGACATGCGATGCTGTTTATTTCGGGACTGAACCACCTGCGAAACAACTTGAATTAATAAGTCAATATCAGGGCAGAGCATTGCTATTAATCTCAGAGCAAAATCCGGAATGTGTTATTGGCAGCGCCTTTTGCCTGATAATCGATCGTGGCCAGGTGCGATTTTCCGTCAATCTGGATGCGTTGACACGCAGTGGCGTCAGGGTTAACCCGGATGTATTGATGCTTGCACGGAATAAGCAGCATGGATAAAGATTTCATCTCGACGCAGCGTCCGACGTTTAAAAGAACGCTGAGGCGAAACAGCATGATAAGCGTCATCATCACCATGACGTTAATATGGCTGTTGCTCTGTTTTGCCTCGGTCGTAACATTAAAACAATACGCGCAAAAAAATCTCGAATTAACCGGCGCCACAATGAGCCACAGCCTTGAAGCCTCTCTGGTTTTCAACGATTCACTGGCGGCCAACGAAACGCTCGCTGCGCTGGGTAAGCAGGGTCAGTTTGCCGTAGCAGAAGTCATAAACGGGCATAAAAAGCGCTTTGCCTACTGGTCCTGGAACCCGAACGATAATAATGACACGCTGGGGGCGCTGGTCAGCCGCTGGCTTTTCCCCGACCCTGTTTCGCAGCCCATCCTGCACAACGGCGCGAAGATAGGTGAAATACGTCTTACCGCGCGCGACAGCCTTATCAGCCATTTCATCTGGATGTCGTTTGCCGTCCTCACCGGCTGTATTCTTTTTGCAACCGTCGTCGCGCTCACCATTACCCAGTCTCTGCACCGCGGCATGGTCACGGCGCTGCAAAATATCACCGACGTTGTGCATGACGTCCGCACCAATCGCAACTTTTCCCGTCGGGTGAAAGATGGGCGCATTGAAGAATTCCATCAGTTTGGAGAAGACTTCAACAGCCTGCTGGACGAGATGGAGGAGTGGCAGCTTAAGCTCCAGGCGAAAAACGCTCAGCTGCTTCGTACCGCCATGCACGACCCGCTCACCGGTCTTGCTAACCGCGCTGCGTTTCGTAACAGTATTGCGGCATTAATGAATGACCCCTCGGCAAAAACAAACTCGGCCCTGCTCTTCCTCGACGGTGATAATTTTAAGTTTATTAACGACACCTGGGGACACGCGGCAGGAGACTGCGTGCTGATTGAAGTCGCCAGCAGGATGGTGGAATTTGGCGATAAACGCCATCAGTCCTACCGCCTTGGCGGTGACGAATTTGCCATGGTGCTGTACGGGGTGCATTCTGAACCAGAGGTTCAACACATTTGTGCTGCGCTAGCGCAGCAGTTTATCCGTCCGTTTGATCTGCATAACGGACAAAAAGCATCGATGTCACTCAGCATTGGCTTTGCTCTGGCGTGGGAAAATGCTTCCGTGGAAGCATTACTGGAGAGGGCTGACCGCAACATGTACCAGGTTAAAAACCAGCGTACGAAAACAATAAGTTAGAAAGGATACACTATGTTAAAACGTTACTTCGCGCCGTTAGTTATGGCCTCACTGGTTCTGGCAGGCTGTCAGTCGCCGCCCCAGGGCAAATTTACTCCTGAGCAAATCGCGGCGATGAAGTCATACGGTTTTAACGAACTGAACGGCGACTGGTCGCTTGGTATGTCGGACACCATCCTCTTTGATAAGAATGACGCCAGACTGCGCCCGGAAAGTGAAACACAGATCCAGTCTATGGCCTCTCGTCTGGCGAAAACTGGCCTGAATCACGCGCGAATGGACGGTCATACGGATAATTACGGTGAAGCAAGCTACAACGAAGCCCTGTCGTTAAAACGCGCCAATGCCGTGGCCGACGCGTGGGCGAAGGGCGCGAATATCCCGCGCAGCAATCTCACCACCCGGGGATTAGGCCAAAAATATCCGATTGCGAGCAACAGCACTGCACAAGGGCGCGCTGAAAACCGCCGGGTGTCAGTGGTTATCAGCGCGCCATAGGATTATTTAGCGGATGATTCGGTGAGCGACACGCCTGTTGCCGCTCGCCAGCGCAGCCAGTCAATCAGAACAAACAGCGCCAGACTCACGCCCATCACCGGCAAAGCCAGCCCCAGCAGTGCGCTGATGACCACGGTAACACCTCTTCCCCACCCTGACAGCGCCAGCCAGCTCTGAGAAAGCGTCTGCACCGGACTCATAGCCGACTGTGCCGGACGACGCATCCACCACATCCGGTATCCCCAGATGATAAGCACACACAGGGCAAGGCCGAAAGCAACGAGCAGCAGCTGATTCACCAGCCCGAATAAGATCCCCATATGGAAATCCACGCCCCAGCGGGTCAGTTTTGCCATGAGCGGGAAGTCCTCGAATCGGGTTCTGTCGAGGATCTGCATCGTACCGGGATCAACCGCAACGGCGTCCACCTGAGTCGGCCAGCTGCGGTCGATTTCCGTCACTGTCCATGCGCGATCCATTGTTTTCGCCGGGCGGATCTCCAGCCTGTTGGCATCAATACCCGCGTTACGCGCCGCGCTTAACACACCGTCAAACCGCGTCAGATCCATCGCCATTTCCGGCATCACCATTCCGCCGTGATGGCCACGGTGTTCGGCGTGCTCATCCACGCTCTCCGGCACGCCGGATAGCGTCGTATTCACCTGCGGGGTTAGCCAGTTCAACTCAGCGCGCAGCTTATCAACATTCCCCCCCGCCCACTGGGACCAGGTCAGGCCGGTTGCAGAGAAGAGCAGCATGCCCCCCAGTAATATCCAGCCGAGCGTCACATGCACCCGACGGCGGTTCTGGAAGCGATTGTTAATCCGGCGTTTTGGTCGGGTATAAAACCACAGGGCAATCCCTCCCAGTGCGGCCACCCACATCCAGGAAGCGGCCAGTTCGCTATAGAGCCGCCCGATATCGCCCAGCATCAAAGAGGTATGCAGATAATCAATGGTCTGACGCAGCGGTAAAATCCCGCTGGTGCCGTACACCGTCATATCCCCCAGCACCGCCAGGCTTACCGGATCGATAAAGATCGCCCGGTTTTCCGAGGGCCCCAGCGTCGGGTCAGCAAACATCACGCGGGTGGTTTCACCTTCAGCCAGCCCCGGGCGAACGGCGTGCAAACGCAAATCTGAGCCAACGGCCTTTTCCGCCGTGGCGATTTGTTCCGCCAGCGGCTTCGGTTCGCCCACGGAATTCGTGTGGAGCGCGTCCCGGTAGAGCGCATTCTCGAGCTGCGGGGTCGCCACGTACAGCGTACCGGTCAGCGCGGCGAAGAAGATAAACGGGCCGACAAATAGCCCGACGTAGAAATGGAGGCGACGCAGCAGGTTTCCCCATGCCGCGCGCGGTGTGCAGGTAGTCATACTTTTCCTTTTTAAGGCAAAAAGTTATCGATTGAGTTTTTAAAGGGAAAAAGCAGACTTCCGCGGCGGCGCGCGGGTATCAGGGTAAAGCCAGGGGAAAAAGTGCCAGTGGCTGACCGCCTGACGTGGCGGCTTAACGCGAAGCCTCTGCAGCACGATACTGAGCAGCACAATCAGCGCGAGCATCACGCCCGGCACGTGGGCTAACAGCACGCAGTAGCCGCACGCTTCCGCATGGTCGACCGGCATCGTGTGCGGCATATCGCCGTGATGCTCGTCCATCGACATCATGCTCATGTCATGATGCATGCCCGGCATGGCGCTCATGGGGTCTTTCTGCAACGAGACGGAGATAAGGGGTGCCACCACGATCAGCAGGATCGCAAACAGCGCGGTCAATGCCGCTGCGCGTTTCCGGTTTTGCTGATGCAGTACGTTATCCACTTCCCCTCCATTCAAGAGGCAAGCATTGTAAATGATTTATGACGAAAGGGTTAATGCGAGAGGTGCGATGGGATAAAAAAAGGGCCAGCCTTTCGGCTAGCCCTTTCTAACAGGATGTCGCTTAAGCGAATCTTAGTTCAGACGCTCTTTAATACGAGCAGACTTACCAGTACGCTCACGCAGGTAGTACAGTTTAGCTTTACGTACAGCACCACGACGTTTAACAGCAATGCTGTCAACTACCGGAGAGTGAGTCTGGAAGACACGCTCAACGCCTTCGCCGTTGGAAATTTTACGAACAGTGAATGCAGAGTGCAGACCGCGGTTACGAATAGCGATAACCACGCCCTCGAATGCCTGCAGACGTTTTTTGGAACCTTCAACAACCCATACTTTCACTTCCACGGTGTCACCTGGACGGAAGGAAGGTACGTCCTGCTTCATCTGCTCTTGTTCAAGTTGCTTAATAATGTTGCTCATAATTTAATCTCTTATCCTGGGTAAACTGATATTCGGGAGCGTATTACGCATTCCCATCATGTTCATGCTGCTGGTGCGCGTGTTCGGTTTTGAACTCGGCCAGCAACTTTGCTTGCTCTTCAGTCAGAGCCAGGTTTTCCAGAAGTTCAGGTCTTCTAAGCCAGGTTCGGCCCAGCGACTGCTTCAAACGCCAGCGACGTATCTCGGCATGGTTTCCAGACAGTAACACTGCCGGTACTTCCATCCCTTCTAACACTTCAGGACGAGTATAGTGTGGACAGTCCAGCAATCCATCGGCAAAGGAATCTTCCGTTGCCGAAGCTTCATGGCCCAGTACCCCCGGAATAAACCGGGCGACGGAGTCAATCAGCGTCATTGCCGGTAACTCACCACCGCTGAGAACGTAATCGCCGATAGACCATTCTTCGTCAATCTCGGTTTGAATTACGCGCTCATCTATCCCTTCGTAGCGCCCACAGACCAGAATCAGCTTTTGATTCGTCGCCAGTTCGCTCACGCCCGCTTGATCAAGCTTGCGTCCCTGAGGTGACAGATAAATCACCTTTGCGCCTTCACCTGCCGCGGCTTTTGCTGTGTGAATGGCGTCCCGTAAGGGTTGCACCATCATTAACATCCCCGGTCCGCCGCCGTAAGGACGATCGTCCACGGTACGGTGCCGGTCATGAGTAAAGTCACGAGGACTCCAGCTCTGGATGCTCAGCAGGCCATTCTTTACTGCCCGGCCAGTTACCCCGTAATCGGTAATCGCGCGGAACATTTCAGGAAACAGGCTAATTATGCCAATCCACATAGCGCCGTCTTTTACCGTTTATCCGGAGAATTTAAAAACCAGGATCCCAATCTACTTCAATGGTTTGAGTAGCGAGATCGACTTTCTTGATAACCTGTCCATCGAGGAACGGGACCAGCCGCTCCTTGATGCCAAATGCATCTTTCAGGTTTGCCTTAATGACGAGAACGTCATTTGACCCGGTTTCCATCATATCGATGACTTTCCCCAGGCTGTAACCTTCAGTGGTGACTACCTGGCAGCCCATAAGGTCTTTCCAGTAGTAGTCGCCCTCTTCCAGCTGTGGCAACTGCGACGAATCCACGACAATTTCACAATTAGTCAGCGCATTCGCGGCATCACGATCGTCAATGCCTTTCAGCTTGATGATGATGTCCTGATTGTGGTGACGCCAGCTTTCCAGCTCGACCTCTTCCCACTTACCGGCTTTCTGGATGAACCAGGGCTGGTAATCAAAAATGCTATCAGCGTCTTCAGTGGAGGAAAACACTCTGAGCCAACCACGGATACCGTAGCAAGAACCCATTTTTCCCAATACGATCGGTTCAACAGGTGCTTTATTGCTCATCATGACCACCGTGACAGATTAAGCTGCTTTGTTTGCTGCTTTGATCAGCGTAGCAACGCGATCGGAAACAGTAGCGCCCTGGCCAACCCAGTGAGCGATACGATCCAGATCCAGACGGGTTTCTTCTTCTGCGCCAGAGGCCAGTGGGTTGAAGAAACCAACGCGCTCGATGAAGCGACCGTTGCGTGCATTACGGCTGTCAGTCACAACAACCTGGTAGAACGGACGCTTTTTAGCGCCGTGACGTGCTAAACGAATAGTTACCATAACATCCTCTTGTGTGAATAAAACAACCGGGCCCCATCGAGGAACGGAGCCCGGGTGTCATATTAAAAGCCCGAAAATTTTACTCATTTTCGGGCAAAAAGCAATCTCAAAAGCGATTAACGCCCTGGAAAACCGGGAGGCATCATGCCTTTCATGCCGCGCATCATCTTCGCCATGCCGCCTTTCTTCATTTTCTTCATCATGCGCTGCATGTCGTCGAACTGTTTCAGAAGGCGGTTAACGTCCTGCACCTGCATGCCGCAACCGGCAGCGATACGGCGCTTACGGGAACCTTTGATGATTTCTGGCTTGGCTCGTTCTTTCAGCGTCATGGAGTTAATGATCGCCTCCATACGCACCAGCACTTTGTCATCCATCTGGGATTTAACGTTGTCAGGGATCTGGCCCATGCCCGGCAGTTTGCCCATCAGGCTTGCCATGCCGCCCATGTTTTTCATCTGACGCAGCTGCTCAAGGAAGTCGGTCAGATCGAAACCGTCACCTTTTTTCAGCTTGCTGGCGAGCTTTTCAGCCTGCGCGCGGTCGACCTTGCTCTCGATATCTTCGATCAGCGACAGCACGTCGCCCATGCCAAGGATACGGGAGGCGATACGGTCCGGGTGGAACGGCTCCAGCGCTTCGGTTTTCTCGCCCACGCCGAGGAACTTGATCGGCTTACCGGTGATATGACGAATAGAAAGCGCCGCACCGCCGCGGGCGTCGCCGTCGACTTTGGTCAGCACCACGCCGGTTAACGGCAGCGCTTCGTTAAACGCTTTCGCGGTATTCGCCGCATCCTGACCGGTCATGGCGTCAACGACAAACAGGGTCTCTACCGGGTTGATAGAAGCGTGCACCTGCTTGATTTCGTCCATCATCGCTTCGTCAACGTGCAGACGACCGGCGGTATCCACCAGCAGCACGTCGTAGAATTTCAACTTCGCTTCTTTCAGCGCGGCGTTAACGATGTCGACAGGCTTCTGGGCAACGTCGGACGGGAAGAAGTCCACGCCGACCTGCTCGGCCAGCGTTTCCAGCTGCTTGATCGCCGCCGGGCGATAGACGTCCGCAGAGACCACCAGCACTTTCTTCTTGTGCTTTTCGCGCAGGAATTTACCCAGCTTACCGACGCTGGTGGTTTTACCCGCACCCTGCAGGCCCGCCATCAGCACCACGGCCGGCGGCTGAGCCGCCAGGTTAAGCACCTGGTTCTCTTCGCCCATCGCCGAAACCAGTTCGTTACGAACGATTTTGACGAACTCCTGACCCGGGGTCAGGCTCTTGTTAACTTCATGACCAACCGCCTTCTCTTTTACGCGGTTGATAAAATCACGAACAACCGGCAACGCCACGTCTGCTTCCAGCAGCGCCATGCGCACTTCGCGCAGCGTTTCCTTGATGTTCTCTTCAGTAAGGCGTCCGCGGCCGCTGATGTTGCGCAGCGTGCGCGACAAACGATCGGTTAAATTATCAAACATTGTCTCTCGCCTGAGTAGAAACGTTGGGCCGCATTGAGCGACACATACACAGAATTTTGCCGGAGTATAACATGAAGGCGCCTTTGTTGTTATGCAACGGTTGGAGCAGGCGTCACGTAACGTTATACTGCTTCTCTTTCTTATTAAGACAACTGTCGATGCCTATATGCCTGTTTTCGCACTGATCGCCCTTGTTGCCTACTCTGTCAGCCTCGCGCTGATTATTCCCGGACTGCTGCAAAAAAACAGCGGCTGGCGGCGCATGGCTATTCTTTCGGCGGTCATCGCACTGATAAGCCACGCGTTTGCGCTGGAATCACGCATCATTCCCGGCGACGGCAGCGTGCAAAACCTGAGCGTCCTCAACGTCGGCTCGCTGGTCAGCCTGATGATCTGTACGGTAATGACCATCGTCGCGTCTAAAAATCGCGGCTGGCTGCTGCTGCCGATTGTCTATACCTTCGCGCTGATCAATCTGGCTTTAGCCACTTTTATGCCTAATGAATTCATTACGCATCTGGAGGCGACGCCGGGGATGCTGGTGCACATCGGCCTGTCACTGTTCGCCTATGCGACGCTGATCATCGCCGCGCTTTACGCCATGCAGCTCGCCTGGATTGATTACCAGTTGAAAAACAAAAAGCTGGCGTTCAACCATGAAATGCCGCCGCTGATGGTCATTGAGCGTAAGATGTTCCACATCACCCAGATAGGCGTGGTGCTGCTGACCCTCACGCTTTGCACCGGCCTGTTTTACATGAAGAACCTGTTCAGCGTGGAGAATATCGATAAAGCAGTGCTCTCCATCATCGCGTGGTTTGTCTATATTGTCCTGTTGTGGGGCCATTATCATGAAGGCTGGCGCGGTCGTCGCGTCGTCTGGTTCAACGTCGCGGGTGCGGGCATTCTCACCCTTGCCTATTTTGGCAGCCGCTTCATACAGCAATTTGCTGGCTAAGTTATAAAAGGAGTTCCCCCTGGAACACATCTCTACCACCACGCTGATCGTTATCCTGATCGTCATGGTGGTCATCTCCGCCTATTTCTCCGGCTCGGAAACCGGCATGATGACCTTAAACCGTTACCGGTTGCGTCATCGTGCTAAACAGGGTAACCGTGCCGCCCGCCGCGTTGAAAAACTGCTCCGCAAGCCGGATCGGCTGATAAGCCTGGTACTTATCGGCAACAACCTTGTCAATATTCTGGCCTCAGCCCTCGGCACCATCGTTGGGATGCGCCTGTACGGCAATGCCGGGGTCGCGATTGCCACCGGCGTGCTGACGTTTGTGGTGCTTGTGTTTGCCGAAGTACTGCCAAAAACCATCGCCGCGCTTTACCCGGAAAAGGTGGCCTACCCGAGCAGCTTCCTGTTGGCGCCGCTGCAGATCCTGATGATGCCGCTGGTCTGGCTGCTGAACATGGTCACGCGCGTTTTAATGCGGATGGTGGGGATCAAAGCCGACGTCACTATCAGCAGCGCGCTCAGCAAAGAAGAGCTGCGCACCATCGTGAACGAATCCCGCTCGCAGATCTCCCGGCGCAATCAGGATATGCTCCTGTCGGTGCTGGATTTGGAAAAAGTGAGTGTGAATGACATCATGGTGCCGCGCAACGAGATCGTCGGTATCGACATCAACGACGACTGGAAAGCCATTGTCCGCCAGCTGACGCACTCTCCGCATGGGCGCATCGTGCTCTATCGCGACTCGCTGGATGACGCCATCAGCATGCTGCGCGTGCGCGAAGCCTACCGTCTGATGACCGAGAAAAAAGAGTTCACCAAAGAGGTGATGCTGCGCGCCGCCGACGAGATTTACTACGTGCCGGAAGGTACGCCGCTCAGCACGCAGCTGGTTAAATTCCAGCGCAACAAGAAAAAAGTCGGCCTGGTGGTCAACGAGTACGGCGATATTCAGGGCCTGGTGACGGTCGAAGATATTCTGGAAGAGATTGTGGGAGACTTTACCACGTCGATGTCCCCTTCCCTCGCGGAGGAAGTGACTCCGCAGAACGACGGTTCGGTGCTGATTGACGGTAGCGCGAACATCCGTGAACTCAACAAAGCCTTTAACTGGCATTTGCCGGAAGATGAAGCTCGTACCATGAACGGGATGATTCTGGAAGCGCTGGAAGAGATCCCAGCGGCGGGCACGCGGGTGCGCATTGAGCAGTACGATATTGATATCCTGGACGTGCAGGACAATATGATTAAGCAGGTGAAGGTGCTGCCCGTCACGCCACTTCGGGAAAGTATTGCCGAATAAAGCGTAGGCCGGGTAAGGCGAATGCCGCCACCCGGCACTACAGGTAGCAAATTAGGCTTTCGCTTTCGCCACGGTCACCATCGCAGCGCGAATGGTACGGCCGTTCAGGGTGTAACCTTTCTGCATCACGCCCAGCACTTTACCGGCTTCAATCTCTTCAGATTCCACCATCGCAATGGCCTGGTGAACGTTTGGATCCAGCGGCACATCGGTATCCGCAATCACTTCCACGCCAAACTTACGCACGACGTCAAGCATGGATTTCAGCGTCAGTTCGATACCTTCGATCATCGCCGCGTTATCCGGATTCGCTTTGTCAGCCACTTCCAGCGCGCGGTCGAGGCTATCGATCACCGGCAGCAGTTCGTTGACGAATTTCTCCAGCGCAAATTTATGCGCCTTCTCAACGTCCTGCTCGGTGCGACGACGCAGGTTTTCCATTTCCGCCTTGATGCGCAGAACGGTGTCGCGTTCGCGATTCTGTGCTTCTACCAGTTGGGCTTCCAGATTCGCAATTTTTTCATCGCGCGGGTCCACCTGCTCAGCAGATGCGTCTGGCTCTACAGCCTCAACTTCATCATGCTGTTCCGTGATAATTTCTTCAGGGGCTTGCCCCTCAGGCGTTTTCTGTTCTTTACTACTCATGAATTTCTCCGCGTTTTTCTGCATTCATCTCGCTAACTTCGCTTATTATGGGGATCAGTTTCCTGGATTCAAGGGAACAAGAGAGATTGTCATCATTCATCAGGCACAAGGACCTCCAGAAAATGAATAATCATTTCAGGTGTATTGGGATCGTCGGGCATCCGCGTCACCCTACCGCATTGACGACACATGAAATGTTGTATCGCTGGTTGTGTAGCAAAGGCTATGAAGTGATGGTCGAGCAGCAAATTGCGCAGGAACTGCAGCTGAAGAGCGTCAAAACCGGCACGCTGGCGGAAATTGGCCAACAGGCCGATCTCGCCGTGGTGGTGGGCGGCGATGGCAACATGCTCGGTGCGGCACGCACGCTGGCGCGTTATGACATCAAGGTCATCGGTATCAACCGCGGCAATCTCGGCTTTTTAACCGACCTCGACCCGGACAACGCGCAGCAACAGCTGGCCGACGTGCTGGAAGGTCATTATATCAGCGAAAAACGCTTTTTACTGGAAGCGCAGGTGTGCCAGCAGGACTGCCAGAAGCGCATCAGCACCGCGATTAACGAGGTGGTGCTTCATCCCGGTAAAGTGGCACACATGATTGAGTTCGAAGTTTATATCGACGAAATCTTTGCCTTCTCCCAGCGTTCTGACGGTTTGATTATCTCCACCCCGACCGGCTCAACCGCCTACTCGCTTTCTGCGGGCGGCCCGATCCTGACGCCCTCTCTGGATGCTATTACGCTAGTGCCGATGTTCCCGCACACGCTCTCCGCGCGCCCGCTGGTGATTAACGGCGACAGTACGATACGTCTGCGCTTCTCGCACCGCCGTAACGACCTGGAGATCAGCTGCGACAGCCAGATCGCGCTGCCAATCCAGGAAGGTGAAGATGTTCTTATTCGCCGGTGTGATTACCACCTGAACTTGATTCACCCGAAAGATTACAGCTATTTCAACACATTAAGCTCGAAGCTTGGCTGGTCAAAAAAATTGTTCTGATTTTGCATCCAGTACTTTACTGTATAAAAAACCAGTTTATACTGTATGAAAACACAGTTATGGTTTTTCATACAGGAAAACAATTATGCTGGCACAACTGACCATCAGCAACTTTGCCATTGTTCGTGAGCTTGAGATCGATTTCCACAGCGGCATGACGGCGATCACCGGCGAAACCGGTGCGGGTAAATCCATTGCCATTGATGCCCTCGGCTTGTGCCTTGGCGGCCGTGCAGAGGGCGACATGGTGCGCATGGGCGCAAACCGTGCCGATCTTTGCGCACGTTTCTCCCTGAAAGATACCCCTGCAGCCCTGCGCTGGCTGGAACAAAATCAGCTCGAAGATGGACGTGAGTGTTTACTTCGCCGCGTGATCAGCAGCGACGGGCGCTCCCGTGGCTTTATCAACGGCACGGCAGTCCCCCTCTCCCAACTCCGCGAACTCGGCCAGCTGCTTATCCAGATCCACGGTCAGCACGCGCATCAGCAACTCGTCAAACCAGAACAGCAGAAAGCCCTGCTTGATGGCTATGCGGGTGAGTACGCGCTTACTCAGCTTATGGCGGAGCACTACCGCCAGTGGCATCAGAGCTGCCGCGAGCTTGCCCAGCACCAGCAGCAAAGCCAGGAGCGCGCCGCGCGTGCGGAGCTGCTGGCGTACCAGCTTAAAGAGCTGAACGAATTCAACCCGCAGGCGGGTGAGTTTGAACAAATTGACGAAGAGTACAAGCGCCTCGCCAACAGCGGCCACCTGCTCTCAACCAGCCAGAATGCCCTCAACATGCTGGCAGATGGCGAAGACGTTAACCTGCAGAGCCAGCTGTACAATGTCCGTCAACTGGTCACCGAACTGGCCGGCATGGACAGTAAACTTTCTGGCGTACTGGATATGCTGGAAGAGGCCGCGATTCAAATCTCAGAAGCCAGTGACGAACTGCGTCATTATTGTGAACGGCTGGACCTCGACCCGAACCGCCTGTTTGAGCTGGAGCAGCGCCTTTCTCGTCAGATTTCACTGGCGCGCAAGCACCATGTTACGCCGGAAGAACTACCAGGCTATTATCAGTCTCTGCTCGAAGAACAGCAGCAGCTTGACGATCAGGTGGATTCGCAGGAAACCCTCTCTCTGGCAGTGAACCTGCATCATCAGCAGGCGCTGACCACGGCGAAAAAACTGCATGAGATCCGTCAACATTACGCTCAGGAGCTAAGCCAGCACATCACCGACAGCATGCACACGCTGGCGATGCCGCACGGTGTATTCACCATTGATGTCCGTTTTGAAGAGAACCACCTGACGGCAGAAGGGGCGGATCGCATCGAGTTCCGCGTCACCACCAACCCGGGGCAGCCGCTGCAGGCAATCTCCAAAGTGGCATCCGGCGGCGAACTGTCGCGTATTGCGCTGGCGATTCAGGTGATTACCGCACGTAAAATGGAAACCCCGGCGCTGATTTTCGATGAAGTGGATGTCGGCATCAGCGGCCCAACGGCGGCAGTGGTGGGTAAACTGCTGCGCCAGCTAGGTGAGTCAACGCAGGTGATGTGTGTCACCCACCTGCCGCAGGTCGCGGGATGTGGTCATCATCACTTTATTGTCAGTAAAGAAACCGACGGCGAAATGACCGAAACGCACATGAAGCCGCTGGATAAACGCGCGCGTCTGCAGGAGCTGGCACGACTGCTCGGAGGCAGTGAAGTCACGCGTAATACGCTCGCGAACGCGAAAGAACTGCTGGCGGCATAAACTTTTTCGGGATCTCAGGGTCATACAGAACAACAAAAACGCCGCCAGACCGGTTTCAAAGTGGGGCAAGGTCTATTATCATCGGCATATTACATATGAGCCGCGTTCTGCTCGGGCCCGAAAAGGAATCAAATCACTATGCGTTGTAAAATGCTGACCGCTGCCGCAGCGGTTCTTCTGATGTTGACCGCAGGCTGTTCCACTCTGGAGAAAGTGGTTTACCGTCCTGACATCAACCAGGGGAACTACCTTACCCCTAACGATGTGTCCAAAATCCGCGTGGGGATGACACAACAGCAGGTCGCTTATGCACTGGGAACCCCGATGATGACCGATCCGTTCGGCACTAACACCTGGTTCTATGTATTCCGTCAGCAGCCTGGCCACGAAAGCGTGACCCAGCAGACCCTGACGCTGACCTTCAGCAGCGCCGGTGTGTTGACCAACATCGACAACAAACCTGCCCTGACAAAATAATCAGAAGCCAGAAATGCAAAAAGGTGCTCAACGAGCACCTTTTTTGTTTTTCTTTATCCCTTCCCCCCTTTGGGAAGAGGGACAGGGTGAGGGGGAAACACGCTACTTAGCCGACTTCTCCGCACGCTGACGACGCAGCTCTTTCGGGTCGGCAATCAGTGGACGATAAATCTCCACCCGATCGCCCTCTTTCAACACGTCGCCCAGCTTCACCGGACGGCTGTAAATCCCGACCTTGTTCTTCTCCAGGTCGATATCTCTGCGAAGCTCAAGGATGCCGGACGCGCGGATAGCCGCCTCAACGGTTGCCCCCTCTTCCAGCATTACACGCTGTAGGTACTGCTTCTCCGGCAGCGCGTAGACCACCTCTACAGCAATCTTATGCGACACTGTAAACCTCTTTGGCGCGGGTGGTAAACGCCTGAACCATATTTGACGCCAGCTCTTTAAAGATGCGGCCAAACGCCAGCTCAATTAGCTTATTGGTGAACTCAAAGTCCAGATGGAACTCAATGCGGCAGGCGTCAGCGCTCAGTGGCGTAAACTTCCAGCCACCCATCAGGGTTTTAAATGGACCATCCACCAGATGCATCAAAATACTCTGATTGTTAGTCAGCGTATTGCGGGTGGTGAACGTCTTGCTGATCCCCGCTTTGGAGACATCCACCGCCGCAGTCATCTGCGTCGGGCCAGACTCCAGAACGCGGCTCCCGGTACATCCCGGGATAAACTCTGGATAAGACTGAACATCGTTCACTAACTGATACATTTGTTCCGCGCTGTAAGGAACGAGCGCAGTACGGCTAATCTGAGGCATAGCATTTTCCATGGTCACACAACGGACAAATAATAACATTTATCACCTGTTAAAAAAACGCTAAGCCTCATCTCGTGCTAAGATAGCGCGTTAGACCTCACAGGACGCAATGAGGTGACTTTTTGAAATCAGATTACCGACGGCTTTACGACACTTATGACGAAGAAAAAAGCACATAAACCAGGCTCGGCGACCATTGCGCTCAACAAGCGTGCTCGCCACGAGTATTTCATTGAAGAAGAATTCGAAGCTGGCCTTGCGTTGCAGGGCTGGGAAGTAAAATCGCTGCGCGCCGGGAAAGCCAACATCGGCGACAGCTACGTGATCCTCAAAGATGGCGAAGCCTTCCTGTTCGGCGCGAACTTTACGCCGCTGACCGTCGCCTCGTCGCACTACGTATGTGACCCAACGCGCACCCGCAAGCTGCTGCTGAACAAGCGTGAGCTGGAATCCCTCTACGGACGCATCAACCGTGAAGGTTTCACTGTGGTCGCCCTGTCACTGTACTGGAAAAATGCCTGGTGCAAAGTGAAAGTTGGTGTCGCGAAAGGTAAAAAACAGCACGACAAACGTACTGACCTGAAAGAACGTGAGTGGCAGTTGGATAAAGCGCGCATTATGAAAAACGCAGGACGTTGATTCTGCACACTTATTGTACTATTCAATAAGTTAGCGTTCCGGGCTGGTATCCAGCAAGTGAAATCTGGTATACTTAGTTCAACACTATTGGGGCTGATTCTGGATTCGACGGGATTTGCGAAACCCAAGGTGCATGCCGAGGGGCGGTTTGCCTCGTTAAAAGCCGCAAAAAAATAGTCGCAAACGACGAAAACTACGCTTTAGCAGCTTAATAACCTGCTCTGAGCCCTCTCTCCCTAGCTTCCGCTCTTAAGACGGGGATCAAAGAGAGGTCAAACCCAAAAGAGATCGCGTGGAAGCCCTGCCTGGGGTTGAAGCGTTAAAACTAATCAGGCTAGTTCGTTAGTGGCGTGTCTGTCCGCAGCTGGCGTGCGAATGTAAAGACAAACTAAGCATGTAGTACCGAGGATGTAGAAATTTCGGACGCGGGTTCAACTCCCGCCAGCTCCACCAAATAATGATCCGGATACGTCCGGTGAAGTACAGAAAGCCCGCATGGTACAAGCCCTGCGGGCTTTTTTGTGTCTGTTGTTGTCCGAGAACATCCGGCTAAATCCCGATAAAATTGGTACACGTTTAGGTACACGCTATACTGTGGTCCATTAAACGTGTACCAATTATGGAAGGGATCCAGGCATGGCGCGCATCACACGCCCTTTCACTAACAACGAAATCCTCAAAGCTAAACCATGAGAAAAAAACTTCACTCTGCATGATGGGGACGGTCTGTTCTTACTCGTCAAAACATCTGGAAAAAAGCTATGGCGCTTCCGATACCAACGTCCGGTAAGTAATAGCCTAACGAATCTGAGTCTCGGCCCATACCCTGCTCTTACTCTCGCTGCTGCTCGCCAGATACGCGACCAACATTTAGCTGTGCTCGCACAAGGGATAGATCCGCAACAGCAACAAGAACAAGCTTCAGAGCAACGTCAGATTGAGCTAGATAGTATTTTCTCTACTGTGGCTGCCAACTGGTTCAAAATGAAAAGCAAAAGCGTCACAGAGGACTACGCGAAAGATATTTGGCGCTCTTTAGATAAGGACGTGTTCCCCGCAATAGGCGCAATACCTGTTCAGGAGATTAAGGCCAGAACAATTGTTTAAGCATTGGAGCCAATCAAAGCGCGTGGTGCATTAGAGACGGTTCGCCGCCTTGTGCAACGTATTAACGAAATCATGATCTACGCAGTTAACACTGGTCTTATCGATGCAAATCCAGCATCGGGTGTTGGGATGGCATGCGAGAAACCGAAAAAGCAGAACATGCCGACGCTTCGACCAGAAGAATTGCCAAAACTCATGCGCTTTTTGGTAATGTGAATCTCTCAGTTTCTACCCGCTGTCTAATTGAATGGCAACTCCTGACGCTGGTGCGCCCATCTGAGGCTTCTGGCGCTCGTTGGGAAGAGATCGACCTCAATGCCAAACTCTGGACGATCCCAGCAGAACGGATGAAGGCGAAACGTGAACACATTGTACCTCTATCTCCTCAGGCATTAGAGATTCTGGAAGTGATGAAGCCAATCAGTGCTCACCGAGAATATGTTTTCCCGAGCAGGAATGATTCAAAGCAAGCTATGAATAGCCAAACAGCCAATGCCGCATTGAAACGTATAGGTTATGGTGGAAAACTTGTTGCTCATGGTCTGCGCTCTATCGCAAGTACGGCTATGAATGAAGCCGGTTTCAATGCGGATGTTATCGAAGCGGCTTTAGCTCATAGCGATAAAGATGAAGTTCGAAGAGCTTATAATCGCTCTATTTATCTCCCACAAAGGCAAGATTTACTTGCCTGGTGGGGAGACCTCATCGATAAAGCAAAGTAAATTACAATATCATTATGCAGGCTTTGAAGACCCAAAGCCCGCTCTTTGCAAATATTTCCTATGCAATGGTGAAAGCTTATCCAAATTATATTGCACTAAATATTGCCAAGTGGTTTGCTCATTGTTTATTTTTTGTTTTTTCAATAATTCAATTGCAGTACTTCTATTTATTCCATAAGCCATCACCTCTAAAACCTGAGGATCATAATTACCCATTTCTAACATAGATGAGAGATTGAGGAAAAATGCATTCAACGTACGTTCTTCCTCAGACATAAATGAGCTTACTACGTCAGCCCAAAGCGAGAGATATTTAACCAAAATGAATGTCAAATTAGTATTGATGTGTGTAGTTACAAAATTGGTAATCCCGTCAACCTTCTTATAATCAACTGGAATGCCTTTATTTATTAATTTCTTAGTAACCATGTCATCTATAAAAAACCTATAATTTCTACCTTGCATCCACTTATGTGAGTCGTTTACTAATTTAAAGATAGAAACGAAATGACTTGATTTTCTTGATACACCATCTTCTTTATAATTAATCTCTTTCTCTATCTCAAAAATATCATTCAGCCGTAAAATTATGCTTTTATATTGGTTATAATAATTCATATGCTGAAATTCAGCATTGGGATCTGCCACTCCAGATTTGACTCTAGGATATTTATCAATCATCCATTTATTGACACCTTCGCTTTCAACCAAAAAATAAAGCTGATCAATCAAGAGGGGATCGATGAAAGGATTTTTATATATTATATCCTTCGGTACATTTAAAATATCTTCCAACGCCTCCAATCTATTCGTCATCACTCTAATTTGATTAAGAGTAAGATTGGAGTTGCTTATTATTTTCTCATAATGCTCTCTATCTACTAAAAACTGGCCTCGCAGATATGAGGCAAGATTGACAGCATGAAGCTCTCCTTGAGTATCAACAATATCTTTAGTGTAGACATCAATGTAACTTACAACTGACTCACCATATTCATTGAGCTTTCTTAAAACTGAAGATTGTATCTCCTTTGTTTCATTCGACTCAATCTTATCTTCAGCCCACTCTTCATCAACAAGCTGAATGCAAAAAATCTCACCATATAAAGAAGTACTAATCCTACCTGCACGGCCAATAAGATTTAAAAAATCAAAATGGGATAACTCATAGTCACCAATCTTTGGGGATATTACAATCATTCTATCAGCAGGAAGATTTACGCCCTGTAGTAAAGTTGAGGTGCACACCAAATTCCTAATCGCACCATCAGCGAAAAGATCCTCTACCTCGAGCCTTGCCACATCCAATAAGCCACCATGATGAAATGCAACCCCTTTCTTAAGGCATCTAACAAGAGAATACAGAGGATGTATCTCATTTTCTAAAAATGAACACAAACTATCTATTCTTGAATCATACACTAAATCAGTATTATCTTCATCTAGCTCCGAATCTTCATTGTTAGTTTGAGCAATTGCCAGCGCCCATCCCTCAGCCAAATTCTTCTTAGGTGCGTATATTATATTTTGTTCATCAGCATCCAGAATAGAAGTGATATGCTTTAATGCTGCCCCCTTTGATGAAGATAATTTACTATATAATGCCTTACCTATATCGTACTCACCTAACACCGCATCCCCAACTGGGCTTATTAATTTATAATTAACGGTTTTCTTATTTTTATGTACTGTAAGTACAACTTTTAACTGCAAAACCGGGGTTGTAGAAGTTGTTTGCTCAACTAGATTAAGGTCAATAATTTTATTGAGTGAATGATGTAAATTGATTATGTATGGGCCAGCCATAATAAATTGAGTTGACTGCCATAAGCTTGTCATTCTATAGATAACATTCTCAAAAACATTACCCCTACTTTTATCCTCTAAATTTTGTATTTCATCAAAAAAAACTATTTTAGGTGCTTTGTTACCATTCTCATTTAACAATCGCATACATCTTTCAGGCGTGAGAACATATACTATTTTTAAATCATCATTTTCTGAATCCTTATAGGTTGTCATCACTGTAGCTATGTCTTTTAACTCTCTAGACATTTCATTGCCGACTTGGTTTATCAGCGCCTTTGAGGGTACAACGTAAACGAAGTAACCATCATTTGCAGATATAACACTATCGTAAATATACCTTTTAATTACAAATGATTTACCGGCCGATGTTGGTGCAGATACTGCAACGTTTTCACCGCGTTCTAGTTTGTCCCACAGACTTCTTTGAAAATGAGTAAAATAAATATAATTATTGTTAGAAACTCTTTTTTCAAGAAGAAACTTTTGACTTGTGAGTTCAAAATCCAATGATGAACTAAAGTGTTTAATAATATTCCCTTGACTAAAAAGACCTTCTAAATGCTTAGCAGAGACTATGTTACCAGCCCTAGATTGCAGAATATAACAAACTTTGAGATACAGATCATTACTTGTGTCGTATAAATAGAGCAATGTACCGAATGCACTTGCAATATTTTTATCGGTTTCATTGCCTGATGATCCAAGTGATGCAAGCCAAGTTGCTCTCCTAATCATTTCATCAGATATTTTATATTTTTCTTCCTTACCTCTATTTTTCAAAAACAAATGCTCAATCAATAAATTAAAAACGCTTGTAAAGTCTTGATGATTTAATGCTGTTGTAGCAGTACTTTTAGCCATAGCAACTCCAAAAGATATTTTATTAATTTTCTTTGTAATCTATTCCGTGGATAGCTCTATACAACGACTTTTTGAACTCACCAACATCTGTCATAGGTATTAGGAAAAAGTCTAAGAAGCAAGGTTTAACGTTAGGGTATTTGATTAACTTTGCATCGATGTCTGACTTTATCGCTTCCTTCTTTTTAGTAAGCCATGCATCAAACAGTCTTTCGGCCTCCGCCTTGTTTATTGCTTTTTCCTCTATGCTCTTAATTTCTGCATCTTCAAATATAAGCAGAACGGGGTGTGTTTTAACACACTCAGAGTAAATATCATCACCAGGAGTAAATGCTTTATAAATTAACTCCATTGTTTCAAAATCAAAATTACTTGATATATTAGTTCTAGCCATGAAAAGTTCATGACCAAGTGCACCACTAGTATAACTTTTTGTAAATCTGTCAAGAGAGTCAAATGCGCTTTCCAGCGCGCCACTAAAACTCTTATATATTTTCGACTCACCAATTAAAATTGAAAGATTTTCTCTATACACACCGAAGAAAACACCGTCACCTCCCTTAACCTGATCGTTTAAGTTAGTTAAATTAGTGATTTTATGTGAGACCATCGGTGTATTAAGTATAGCCTCAGATAGGATATAAAGGAGCAACTCCCCGTACTTACCATCCTTGACTGGATTAGTATCCCCAAAAAACTGTGCAGCTTTTCTAAAAGGGGTAACGCCATCCGCTTTCATTTTAGCAAGAGCTTCTTTATCAAAAACGTAGTGTTCAATAGCATCAGCCATAGACTCAACTAAGTGATGATGCTCTTGTATAACTCCGCTGAATGGGATGGTAAAAATCCTTGAAACTATCTTAGCTTGACTATCACAAGGGTGATTAACCAACCTTGATTCAATCCATTTGTGATTGTTCGTAATCAACTCTTTCCAGTTTATCGATTTGAGCTTTTCTACACTGTCCATGATAAGTCAGTCAATTTTATTCAGAGTAGTCTCATTCTCTATCAAAACACGCTAAGCCCATAGCTGATCATTTAACCAGCTTTGATTAATATTTAATTCAGTATCATTACTTCGCGCGCAATGCTCTCCCCGCCCCGCCTGCCCGCTTAAGGGGTCGCTTTTAGTGCAGGTGCATGACCGACCTCAGGGCGCGCCAGTGCTGGCGCTGGCGGGGAATTCAGTGTCGGTAAAACGCATGCAAAACCATGCACCTTATGAATGCATGGCTTTTATACGTAAAAATGGAGGTATTTTCGTGGATTTTTAAGCGGACTACTGCACGGCCAGTTCTGCACGGCGGCGGGTGTAATTCAGGCTCTGTGCTGACGTGAATTTTTCACGACTATCATCACGCGAGGCCGCGTCAGGCCTGAATCCGATGACCGTTAAAATGTCATTATACTGCACCGAATAATTAATTTTTCACCGGCGGCCAACCAGGCCAGCAGCGCCTCACGCAGACAGTCGAGTGAGTGCTGTATGGCGCAGCGCTAAATGGCGGAATGCTGCACGGAATAATTCATCAGCTCCGGGGCAAGGGCGGCGGCCAGCTCCGCGCCGTGCGCCTGCATAAAATCATTCAGACGGTTACGGATGCTGATTCGCTGCATCTCCTCATGCGAGCGGATATAACGCCCGGCAGCCTGATTTATTTCCCACTTTTTCACATCGATAATTTCGCGCAGAGTTTGCAGGCTCCGACCGCTGTGCAGCTGCCGGCAAGCTGTTAACGGTATACCTGTTCGACTTGCGTCAGTTCTTCCCTGCGTTTCAGCCAAGGCGATTTATTTGCCTGATATGCCTCAAAGGCTTTCTGTAGCGTCAGTATGGTCACGTATGTTTCTCCTGATGACCGCCGGGCTTATGCACCGGCACGGCTAGCGGTGGCTTCGGATACAGGCATTTGGATCACCGGCTCTGTCATAGGCGAACGGATAATCCCATCAACGGAATCAAGTGTGCATAACGTAGCCGAGCTACTCGATGTTCATACACAGGGATAGTGCTGTCGACGTTTTCAGATAGATAAGGCCTGGTGCAGGAATGCGCACTTGTTTTGCAGAACGAGGCCTATGCCTCACCTTAGGAAAGCCATCTTGAATCAGTTTTTTGAGAAGAACATAAAACCTACTGACCAGCAAAGTAATCCCTATTAAGAACAATCTCCATTCTTTTGAAGCTGCAAATCATTCATAGCAAAAAGTCACTAGCCTCACCAATATCACATTGAAATATAATGAAAAAATATAAAATTAAAAGCAAAGTTAATAAATTTTAAAAAGAACTTTTGAAGATAATGTGCTAGAAATTTTTTCAACGCATCTCAGAGCCAATGACAGGAACAATGAGAATATGGATACGACGTTGCTGAGCGCATTAGATACCGATGGACGCGATAAATTCGAAAGCGCGATGAATGCCTTGCAAGGCGATGTTTCCGCTGCGGCCGCGAGGTTGTCAGTTGATCCACGCCTACGCCTTGAGTACTCAAAAAGAATCAAAGAAATGTCCGCAGACTTACACGCAAAGGCCAATGCTGGTGTGATCTCCTGGGACAAAGCGGCAAGAGAGGCTCAGGAAACGAGAAATTTGATCATGGAGATGGTGCGTTCTCGCAGCACTGCACTCGGACGGGCAATGGCCGAACGAATAAAAAGCGAGGGTAAGACGCTTAATGAGTTGGTAGCAAAAAAAGCGAAAGCTTTATTTGGCCCACAGGCAAATTTTAACAGTCTTTCTGAAGTACAAAAAAATCAGATTTATGCAAGTATTGTTGAATCCGCAGGCAAGTCTAACCCACAAGTAAACATGAAAATGATGCAGCTCTCGCGGATTGGAAGGGGGTTAATTGTTCTTTCGATTGCGATTTCTGTTTACGAAATTTATGCCGCTGATGATAAGGTTTCTGAATCAGGCAGACAGATAGCTATTAATGGTGCAGGTATTGCCGGTGCTGCCGCAGGTGGTGCAATGGCGGGATTAATGTGTGGGCCAGGCGCACCTGTTTGCGTGCTTATCGGTGGCTTCGTCGGCGGCGCGCTTGCTGCATGGGAAATGGGACGTTTGTGGAATTGATTATGCAACAGGTTAATTCAATAACATTGGTTAAGGTTAGTGAAGCCACCGATGTATCCCAGGCTCAATCTGACGTTGTGCTCAATGGTAAAAGCACCGGTATTATTGTACCGGGGCAAGTGCTTGAAGCTGCGGTCCAGGTTAATGAGCAGCGTTACATCCTGTTTCTGACGGATGACATTATTTTTGAAGAATCCCTGACAATTGTCCTTATTGACGTTCATGACGGGCTTAAAGAAATTGTTCGTTTGGGCAATGAGTACTCTACAGGAACTTTTGCGGATCTCCAGGTCACTGACGATAGCGTGGACTTCAGGTTTATTGGGGATTATATCTGGACACTGAAAGTATCCGATTCACCTCGCTTGCGGCTTCCTTTTGTTTCCGATCCCAAAGGGGTTAAACGGGAGTCCGGTCTGAAAAAGTACATAACGATATTTGCCGCACCGGCGTCGGAAAACGTAAGCTGAAGCCATTATTTAACAGAATGAAAAGGCTTTCCGCTGAGCTGGATAAATGCTCCTGGGAAGTATGCAGACTTCGCATCCGATGAAGTCCTAAGAGCCCGCATGGCGCAAGCCCTGCGGGCTTTTTGTACCCTCAACTGGTTGTGGAGTTCTGCAAAATTCATATTCATTTCCTCTCAATAGATTGAAAATGAATCTAAGCATTCAGTATGAACGTCACAACCGAAATTCCGACGACCATTTTTTAGCAAGCGTAGTCTGGATTCGCAGACCAGTCAGATCTGTTGTAAACCCGCTGCGCTAACCTGCATTTTGAGCTTATTAATGAACCAGCGGCCAGCCGGGCCCGGAGGATGCTCTTCTAAATGCACGGCCTGCATGGCAAAACCCGGTCCGACGTCAGGCTGCATCTGCAAATTCAACGTGACCAATTTACCCGTCGCAAGATCCTCCTCGACCACTGGCAGCGGCATATAACCCCAACCAAGCCCGGCACGCAGGAAAGCGTGCTTCGCGCCCATATCGGCCAAATGCCAGGTTTTTGACGACATCACGCCAAAGCTCCGGCCCACGGTAAGCGACGAACGATCGGCCAGCACCAGCTGAACGTGTTCCGCTAAAAGCGAACGAAGGATCGGCCCTGCCAGGTTAGCCAGCAGATGTTCAGGAGCTCTATCTGCAAACTCCCCCAAGCGGCCCCTTTATCCAGGGGATTGCCCAAGCGCTGACGGTACACCTGGTTCGCACCTACGGCACGCATACGAAACGACACTGGGGAGGTCTGCAGGCATTTAAACTGCACCGGGTCTTTACGGCAATGCGAGAAGGGTTGGCCCAGCCGTTTGACCTGGCACGGCTGGCTAAGCTGACCGATCTCAGCGAATACCATTTTAGCCGCGCCTTCAAACAGTCGACCGGGCTTTCGCCCTCCCACTATTTTATCCGGCTACGCATGGAGGAAGCGCGCCGCATGCTGTCGGAAACCAGTGATTCCATTATTAATATTGCCCTGAACGTGGGATACACCAGCCCCAGCCATTTTGCTGCCGTCTTCCTCAGGCATAACGGCGTGACGCCCTCGCACTATCGCAGCGATATCGTTCGCAGCAAAAGTCCGACAGTTTGAGCAAAAGCCCGCGCGAAGCCACCGCCTGAAACAGCCATTATTGACCCGTACTTCAGACGTTCTTTCTGAAGCGTTGAAATTAACTCTTACGAGGATCAGTTATGGAACTTAAAGATAAAGTCGCTCTCATCACCGGTGCTTCAAGCGGGATTGGTGCCGTCACGGCAAAAAAATTAGCGAAACAGGGCGTCAGGGTCGGTCTCGCCGCCCGCCGCCTGGATCGCCTGCAGGCGCTGGTCTCTGAAATTGAGGCTGCTGGCGGTGAAGCCATTGCGCTGGTGATGGACGTCACTGACCCGGCCTCGGTTAATGAAGGGGTCGCGACACTGCACAAACGCTATGGCCACATTGATATCGCCTTCAATAACGCCGGGCTGATGCCGATCTCTGATATTGCCAGCCTCAAAGTCGATGAATGGCACCAAATGGTAGACGTGAACGTAAAAGGCCTCTTTAACACCGTAGCGGCCGTACTACCGATTATGCAGTCGCAGCGGTCTGGTCACATCATCAATACTTCGTCGATCGCTGGGCGCAAAACGTTCCCCGGTCTTGGGGTGTACTGTGCAACGAAGCACGCCGTTGCCGCCTTCTCGGATATTTTGCGTATGGAAGTGGCGCCGCAGTTCAACATTCGCGTCACCTCACTCCAGCCGGGTGCCGTAGAAAGTGAATTATTCGAGCATATCAGTGACGAAAATTATCGTGCGCAGATGGAACAGCTGAAGGAGAAGATGACGTTCCTGAAAGCCGATGATATCGCCGACTCGATTGTTTACGTGCTGCAGGCACCGGAACATGTGGACGTGGCAGAGCTGTTTATTATGCCGACCGAGCAGCCGTGGTAAGAAAGTGAAGCGGGTCAGGCAACGGCCTGACCCGCTAATTTTCATCCGCAAGTTAGTTCGCAGATGCCGTCGGTCTGATCGTAATTTCTGTTGTATCGACACTCTCAGGCGCCTCGATGATGTGGCGTACAGCGCGGGCGATATCAGCAGGTTTGAGGGCAATAGCACGGTACGCGTCCATCGCCGCCATGGTTTCCGGGTGCGTAATGGTCGAGGCCAGTTCGCTTTCCACTACCCCAGGGTTAACGCAGGTCACGCGGATGTTCGAACTTTCCTGACGTAAACCATCCGAAATCGCCCGTACGGCGAATTTGGTGGCACAGTAGACGGCAGCCGTGGGCACCACGGACAAGGCACCAATCGAGCCGATATTAATGATTTGTCCCGAGCCCTGGGCTTCCATAATCGGCAGAACGGCGCCTATCCCCCACAGCACGCCCTTGATATTCACGTCAATGGTGCGCTCCCACTCATCCTGCTTGCCTGCCGAAAGCGGAGAAAGAGGCATGATGCCCGCGTTGTTAATCAGCACGTCAATGCGGCCCCACTTTTCACGCGCTGCCTGTACGAAGTCAGCCATCGACTGGCGGCGGGTAACGTCTAAGACTGCGGCCTCTGCTTCCCCCCCTGCACTGCGGATTTCAGCAGCCAGGGCGTTGATGCGATCCAGCCTGCGAGCGCCCAGGAAAACGTTCGCGCCTGCCTTGCCTAACTCTCTGGCAATACCTTCTCCGATACCGCTTGATGCACCGGTAATTAAGATAACTTTGTTCATATTTTGCTCCTTACGTTGAGTTCAACGTGATAATAGATACTCACCATTGTTTCTTGTATCCTGCATTTACTGGACTCACTGGTTAGCAATGTTAAACAATGAAAATCGATCTCAATCTGTTACCTGTTTTTCTGGCGGTCGCAGAGGAGCGCAGCTTTAGCGCTGCCGCCGCGCGGCTGGGCATAACCCGCTCCGCTGTCAGCCAGGGGATTAGGCGTCTTGAAGATGGTTTTCAAACCCTGCTGGTGATGCGCACCACGCGCTCGGTAAGCCTCACTGAAGCAGGGGAACGGCTGCGTAAATCGTTGCAGGCCCCCATCGCCAATATTGAAGCGGCATTTGAAGACGTCGCGTCGGACAGCGCACCGCGCGGCCAGCTCAGAATCGCGGTCACCTCAATCGCGGAAGCCTTTCTCTCTGGCCCGCTGCTCGCTTCATTTGCGGCTGCGCATCCTGCGGTATCGCTTGATATCTTCGTGTCGGACGAGGAGTTCGATATCGTGGCGGCGGGCTATGACGCCGGGGTAAGGCTGGGTGAAGTTATTGAAAAAGACATGATCGCCGTTCCCCTTACGGGTCAGCAGTGTGAGAGGGTGGTGGCTTCACCATCCTATCTGGCGACTCACGGCGTACCTGAGCACCCCCGCGAGCTGGTGGTTCACCGGTGTATCGGCTGGCGCCCAGCCCCGGACGTTGCCCCCTATCGCTGGGAATTTGAGGAGGCGGGAGTTCCTTTCGATGTGGCGATTGAACCGCAGATCACCACAAACGATCTCCGCCTTATGCTCAGCCTGGCACTGGCCGGCGGCGGCATAACCTTAGCCACGGAGGATACATTCACTCCGTATATTGAAACGGGGCAGCTTGTTGCCCTGCTGGATGCGTTTCTTCCGTCTTTTCCAGGCTTTTATCTCTATTTCCCCCAGCGTCACAATATGGCGCCCAAGCTAAGAGCCCTGATCGAGCACGTCCGCCAGTGGCGACAGCCAGCAGCAACGCAAAGCGTTCAACGCTAACAAGGCCAGTAACTTTCATGCAGATTTTCCTTACCCTGCCGCTGCCCTTTGATAAACATCAACGACACCGCTCTCCTCCCATGGAAAAGTAAAAACGGACACAATTCACTCAGGGGATATGTCGTGCCGGGGATGGCTTAACGATGTATCCCGTACGCTGGACAAGACATCACACAAGGATGGAGCCTTAAAATGTACAGACCCATGGTCGTTATTTTCTTTATTCTGCTGACCCTTGCAGCCCTCATAGAAATAGGTTTTTTATCCTTCGGGTGATCCTCAAGCAAGGAGGCGCTTACCTGGGTACTTTGATCTCATTACAGTTTTTTCCTAAAGCCACCCCGCTTCGTCTGTGCCATGCTGAATCACGCTCATAACCGATAACGTTAAATGAGGATATTATGAAAAAAACAATTATCGCATTATCTGCCGTTCTGCTGGCTTCCCCAGTATTTGCTGCGACCACACATGCAACTGACGATACCGTCGCTGCGGCGAACGCAAACGCCAACGAAGCGAAGCAAAAACTGCACGAAGAGCAGAACAAGGGCGAAGAGCTGAAGCTGAAACAGCAGCATGCTGCGGAAGGTAAGAGCGAAAGCCTTGGCAGCAAAGTCAGCGAAGATTCCCAGAAAGCCTGGCATAAAACCAAAGAAGGCACCGAGAAGGGGTGGGATGCCACTAAAGAAGGCGCAGAGAAAGGCTGGAACAAAACCAAAGAAGGTGCCAGCGAGCTGGAAAAGAAAGTCACTGAGTAATCGACACACTCATCTCAGGGCCGCGTTAGCGGCCTTTTTAATGCTTCGAACAGAGGGTATTAATGCAAACGTCCGGCTGCCCATCCCCGTGGTCATATTTTTTCGACCTTAGTATCAGGCTAATAGATGAACCGCATTGAAAATAAAGCAGGTTATTATATTTTCGCTCGCAGTAGCAGAATTCCCACACCATATAAGAATATATTTTAAATTCTAATTAATATAATATATCCTACATCAAAAATGTTACCCTAACTTAAACACAAATTAAGCAGATTTAAATAATAACATTTTTAATTACATTCAAAAACGTCACTACCAATTATTGAATTACACCTAAAGCACAAATAAAACACGCAAACTAAAAATAAAAAAAACCAATAAAAACAATCAGATAAGAAAATAAACACATAATCCATATCAATAAATTAATGCCCTCTTTACGACTTACCCCTTTATTTACGAAAGCTTAATTTGCACATTCACCGTTTTCTGGCTATATCATTTTTATATCCTCAAAACCAAATCCTCTATTAATTACAGGGTTTTATAAGGCACAAAATACGCATAGCAAACATTCTGACTCGTAAGTAATTACATTCGCTCTGATGTTGCCACTCTGAGTCCTGGCGGGCATCGTTCGCTCTAAAAAAGACGGTGAGTGCTGTTTAATAAACAGTAACTCCGCCGGGGGCGCCCTTTACCTTCTCCAGAGATGGCTCGTCTTGCTCGTCGTTCACGATAACTCTGCTGGAGTAATACCTAAATGAGCCAAATCTCTGTTATATCAAAACTCACTGGCGTGGAAACGACTACGGAAGGCACACAGGTTACGCTGAGCCATTCCTCTATCGTTGAGCTTCATGTAGAGCGAGCCGATGTCTCCCACTTCGCGCGAAGTGGTAACGATCTGGTGGTGACACTGCACTCAGGGGAAGTGATCACCCTTAAAAACTTCTATGTCACCGACGCGCAGGGCGTGAGCCAGCTGGTGCTCCAGGAGAGTGACGGTGCGTTATGGTGGATTGAAGATCCCACCGGAGCCGCCACGTACGAATCCATCGCGTCCACGGACGCCTTGCTGGCCGCATCCGGGAGTGATGCAGGTGGTGCCGCCATCTGGCCGTGGGCGCTGGGCGGCATTGTCGCGGCTGGCGCCATCGCGGCGGTGGCAAGCTCCAGTGGCGGCGGCGGCGGCGGGGATGACGATGCTGGGAATAACAACAATCCTAACCCTAACCCCGGTACGCCAGTCGATCCCACCAACCCGGATACAACACCGCCGAATGCACCCTCCAGCCTTCAGTTCTCGTCGGACGGTAAAAGCGTCACCGGTACCGCCGAGCCCGGCAGTACCATCACGCTGAAAGATGCGTACGGCAACGTCCTTGGCACCGGAAAAACCGGCAGTGACGGCAACTTTACCGTGTCTCTCGGCACTCCGCTGACCAACGGCGAACAGGTGACCGCCACCGCGACGGATGCGGCCGGGAATACCAGCCAGGGCACAACGATTACGGCGCCGGATCTCACCGCACCCGATGCCCCAACGATCGGCAGCGTGACGGACGATATTGATCCTCAAACGGGGTCGGTCACAAACGGCGGCAGCACCAACGATCCACGTCCGCAGCTCAGCGGCACTGCGGAGGCGGGCTCCACCGTAACCATCTATGACGGCGGAGTCGCCATTGGCACGGCGCTCGTCGCCAGCAACGGCACCTGGACATTTACCCCGTCAACCGATCTGACTGAAAGCACCCACCAGATTACCGTGCGGGCAACCGACGCCGCCGGCAACCTCGGACCGGCCTCACCGGTATTTACCCTCACCGTGGATCTTACCCCGCCGACCGCGCCGACCGCGATTGTGCTGACCGACGACACGGGTGCGATCAGAGGGACCATAACCGCAGGCACGCCTACCGATGCGTCAAAGCCGATCCTGGCAGGAACGGGCGAGCCCGGTGGCACAATCACTATCTACGATAACGGCATTGCGGTTGGAACCACAACGGTGCTGCCGAACGGCACCTGGAGCGTCACGCCAGACGGCCCGCTCCCGGACGGGACGCACACGATAACCGTCGTTGAAACCGATGCAGCCGGAAACCAGAGCGCGCCATCAGAGCCTATCACTTTCACCGTCGACACCACGCCGCCGCTGGCCCCCGGCGACCTCGTCGTATCGAATGATGGCGGCACCATCACCGGCACCGCGGAGCCTGGCAGCACGGTAACCATCCGTGAAGGCGACGCTATCCTTGGCACCCCGGTGGCCGACAGCGAGGGCAACTTTAGCCTGACGCTGACCCCGCCTAAGCTCAACGGCGAAATCCTGACCGCAGACGCCACCGACGCTGCGGGCAACACGGGGCCAGCAACCTCCGCAGCAGCGCCGGATATCACCCCACCGCAGGCCCCGGTTATCGTGTCGGTGATTGACGACGTGCTGAACACAACCGGTCCCGTGGACCAGAATGGGCTGACCAACGACCGGGCGCCGACCCTGAACGGCACGGGCGAACCCGGTTCGACCATCACGATTTTCAACGGCAGTGATATCATCGGCACGGTGGCCGTCCCCTCATCCGGCCTGTGGAGCTTTACGCCGCCCTCTCCGCTGGCTGATGGTACGTACGTGCTGACGGCAACGGCAACGGATGCCGCCGGTAACCCGAGCGGACAATCGAACGCGTGGACCATTATCGTCGACGGGACAGCACCGGCCGCCCCGGTGATTACGCAGGTCGTTGACGATGTGCCCGGACGAACCGGCTCGCTCGACCTCAATGAGACCACCAATGATTCAACCCCGACGCTCAGCGGTACCGCCGCGGCCAACGCCACGGTCACCATCCGCGTGGATGGGGTTGATATTGGAACCACCGTCGCCGATGGCCTCGGCGCGTGGAGCTTTACTCCGGACACCCCGATCGCTGAGGGTCAACATACCCTGACCGCCGTCGCAACTGACGCGGCGGGCAACATTAGCGACGTTTCCAACAGCTGGGGCATCATCATTGACAGCGTTGCCCCGGATGCGCCGGTCATTACCCAGGTGGTGGATGACGTGCCAGAGCGCCTCGGCGCGCTCAACTCTGGCGACAGCACCAATGACACCACGCCGACCCTGAGCGGCACCGCGGAGCCGGGCTCAACCGTCACCATCCGCCAGGACGGCGTCGATCTCACGACAATTGTGATCGACAGCAGCGGCACGTGGACCTATACCCCAACCACACCGCTTGTTAACGGCACCTATACCTTTACCGCCGTCACCACCGATGGAGCGGGTAATACCAGCCAGCCGTCAGGCGGCTTTACCCTGACCGTCGATACCACGCCGCCAGCGGCGGCCACCATCGCCACCGTAACCGATGACGTGGGCGGCGTTAACGGGCCGCTTACCAGCGGCGACATCACCGACGACACCACGCCGACCCTGAGCGGCACCGCGCCGGCAGATGCGGTGATTACCGTTTATGACGGTACCACCCTGCTCGGCACCGCGACCCTCGACGGCAGCGGCGGCTGGAGCTTTACCCCCGTTATCCCGCTCACCGACGGCCTGCATACGCTGACGGTGCATGCCACAGATGCCGCGGGCAATACCACCATCTCAACGCCGTTTGAACTGACGGTAGATACCGTTCCGCCAGCCACGCCGGAGATCCCGGCAATCACCGTCAATCCTGACGGCACAGAAACGCCGCTGAACCCGGGAGAAACCACCCGCGACACCACACCGACCCTGAGCGGCACCGGCAATCCGGGCGATACCGTGACCATCTACAACGGTGGCGTCAAGCTTGATGATGTTCTCGTGGACGGCACCGGCAACTGGACCTGGACGCCAGCTACCCCGCTGCCTAACGGCACCTATGACATTACCCTGACCGTCACCAATATGGACGGCACGGGCAACGAAAGCGCCCCGTCCCAGCCGGTCACCATCACCATTGATACCGATGCGCCAACAACACCAGCAGCACCGGTGATTACCGACAGCGTCAGCCAGATAACCGGCCCCGTTCCCGATGGCGGAACCACCAACGATCCGCGCCCGGTCCTGAGCGGCACCGGTACGGCGAATGACGTTATCAACATCACTGATACCGTTAACGGCACACCGACCATCGTGGGCACCGTGACGGTAGACAGCAACGGCAACTGGAGCTGGCGTCCTGACAGTAATATTGGGGAAGGCAGCCACGTCTATACCACCACCGCCACCGATGAGGCGGGCAACGTCTCTGACCCGTCGCCAGCGATTACGATTACCGTGGATACCGTAGCACCGGATGTCCCGGTATTTGACGCCGTCGGGGGCCAGCCGAATGGGGGCTTAATCACCGATGCGACGCCAACCGTCGGAGGTACCGGCACGACTGGCGACACGGTCATCGTTTACAACAACGGCGTTGAGGTAGGACGTGTCGATGTCGTTAACGGAGAATGGAGCTTTGTCCTGCCACCACAGCAGGACGGCCTGCTGAACATCACCGTTGCGGGAGTCGATGCCGCGGGTAACGTCAGCGCGCCGAGCCCGGTCGTTTCCGTCACGCTCGATACCCTTGCGCCGGAAATCCCCGTCATTAGCGCCGTTGCTGACAGCCAGCTGTCCAACAACCAGCTGTATACTAAGGACGGCACGCCAACCCTTACCGGGACCGGTGAGCCGGGAACTACCGTGATCGTTTCCGTAGACGGCACGCCATCTGCCGTGACGGTAACAGTGCAGCCGGATGGCACCTGGAGCTGGACTGCCGACGCGACGCTGCCGGATGCTACATATACCTTCACCGTCTCTTCCAGCGATCCGGCGGGTAACCTCTCTGGCAGTTCAGCACCGCTGAGCGTGACGGTCGATACCGTCGCCCCGGCCGATCCGGGCAACATGCTCCTGGCTGATGAAGGGACACCGCTGACCGGTACCGGCGAAGAGGGAAGCACCATTACCGTGAAAGACAGCGGTGGCACGGTCATTGGTACCGGCGTTGTCGGCAGCGACGGCAGCTTCTCCATTGCGCTGAGCCCGGCGCAGCTGGATCCAACCACGCTGACCGTGACCGCCACGGACGCCGCAGGAAATGCCAGCGCTGACGTGCCTTTTATCGTCACCGACTCGCCGCTTGAGCTGCCGCAGGTACCCGTCATTACGGCTATTGTCGATGACGTGGACCCGGTCACCGGCGATGTGAAAGGCAAAACCACCAACGACACCACGCCAACGCTTACCGGTACGGCCGAAGCGGGCAGCGTGATTACTATCTATCAGGACGGTAGCACGACGCCATTAACAACGGTGACCGCCGACGGCAGCGGCAACTGGAGCTATACGCCGGCCGCGCTTGGCGAGGGGCTGCACACCTTTGAGGTGACCGCGACCCTCAACGGTGCCACCAGCGGCCGCTCTCCGGCGGCCAGCGTAACCGTCGATCTGACCGCGCCGGGCACGCCAACCATTGGCTCGGTCATTGATGACGTAGGTCCTGTCACCGGTCCGCTGACCAGCGGCCAGACCACCAACGACAGCCAGCCGACCCTCACCGGCACCGGCGCGGTGGGTGATACCATCTCCATCTACAACAACGGCGTGCTGCTGGACAGCGTGGTGGTTGGTAATACCGGCACCTGGAGCTACACCACGCCCGCCCTGCCAGAAGGCAGTAATGTTCTGACCATCCGCGAAACCGATCCGGCGGGAAATCAGAGCGGTCCTTCGGCGGACTTCACCATCGTGGTGGATTCCATTTCCACCACGCCGGTCATCACCAGCGTAACGGATAATGTGGGCAATACCGCCACCCCGGTAGCGAGCGGCAGCGAAACGAACGACGCCACGCCAACCCTTTCGGGGACAGCGGACGCAAACAGCATCGTGACCATTTTCGATGGCGCTACCCAGATTGCCGTGGTTACGGCTGATGACACCGGCGCGTGGAGCTTTACGCCAGAGACCGCTCTTGTCGAAGGGCCACACGCGTTTACGGTTCAGGCAACCGATCCGCAGGGTAACCTGAGCCTGGTCTCCGCCCCGTGGAGCGTGGTGGTTGACCTCACGGCGCCGACGGTTCCAACGCTGGATACGGTAAGTGATAACGTCCCTGGCGGCGTCACGGGCAACCTCACCAGCGGGCAGGCGACCAACGACAACACCCCAACGATTAGCGGCACCGGACAGGCAGGCAGCACCATCTACATCATGAATAACGGTACGCAGTTGGGTACGACGACCGTCGACGTAAACGGTAACTGGTCCTTCACCCCGACCACGCCGCTGGACGACGGCAGCTACTCCCTGCGCGCGTACGCAACGGATGCCGCGGGCAACGCCTCGGCGAACTCGTCGGTCTTCGCCTTCACCGTCGATACCGCAGGCCCCGGCGTGCCGGTGGTGACCAGCGTGATTGACGATGTCGCACCGATCACGGGGACGCTCACGTCGGGTAACAGCACTAACGACGCGCGTCCGACCTTCAACGGTACGGGCGACGTGGGTTCTACGGTGCACGTGATTGTTGATGGCAACGAAATTGGCACCGCCGTGGTCAATGCCCAGGGCAGCTGGACCTTCACGCCGGGTACCGATCTGATCGACGGACCGCATGCCATTACCTTCAACGCCACCGACGCGGCGGGCAACGTGGGTACTGCAACAGCACCGTTTAACCTGACGGTGGATACGGGCGTGCCGTCTGCGCCGGTCATTTCAGCGGCGGCAGATAACGTGGGCAGTATTCAAACCCCGCTCACTTCCGGGCAAAGCACCGACGACACCACGCCAACGCTGAGCGGCACCGCGACGGCCAACGCCACGGTCACTATCTATGAAAACGGGCAGCCTGTCGGCACCGCGCTGGCTGACGGTACCGGTGCATGGAGCTTTACGCCGTCCACGCCGCTGGCGGCTGGCAGCCACACCTGGACCGCCACGGTCACCGATGCCGCAGGGAACATCAGCCCCGCCTCGCCAGGCTTTACGCTGGTTGTCGATAGCACGGCACCCACCGCGCCGGTTATCAGCCAGGCGATTGACGATGTGGGGAGCATTACCGGGCCAATCACGTCCGGGCAGACGACTGACGACACCGTACCGCGGCTGGTCGGAACCAGCGAACCGTTTGCCACCGTGAATATCTATGAGGGAACCACGCTGGTCGGGACGGGCACCGCAGACGGCAGCGGCAGCTGGAGTATCTTACTCAATACCACGCTGACAGAGGGGGCGCACAGCTTCACCGCGCAGGCTACGGATGCCGCAGGCAACACCAGCGCGTCGTCCGCAAGCTTCAGTCTGACGATTGACACCGCGCCACCAGCGCTGCCGGTGCTCACCAGCATTCTGGATGACGTCGGCAATGCGGCAACGCCAGTCGCGAACGGAGGAATAACCAACGACGCGCAGCCAACCCTCAGCGGTACGGCGGAAGCGGGTTCTACGGTGAAAATCTTCGATAACGGCGTGCAGATCGGCAGCGTGATCGCCACCGGCGGGGCGTGGAGCTATACGCCTTCTCCGGCGCTGGGCAACGGCCCGCACACGTTGACCTTTACCGCCACCGATGCGACGGGCAATGCCAGCGCGCCAACCGCCGGGTACACGATTAACGTCGATACCCTTGCCCCGGCAGCGCCGGTCATCAGCTCGGTAATTGATGATGTCGGCAGCGTCATCGGACCGGTAACCGGCACCAACCCGACCAACGACACGCGTCCGGCGCTGAGCGGGACCGCCGAAGCGAATGCAACGGTACGGATCTACGATGGCATCACGCTGGTGGGCACCGTCACCGCCGACGGCAATGGCAACTGGACGCTGCCGGAAACCACCACGCTGACGCAGGGCACCCACAACTTCACCGCCACGGCCACCGATGCCGCAGGCAACACCAGCCCGGCATCGGCCGTGACGACGATTATCGTCGATCTGACCGCGCCAACGGCCCCAACCGGAACCTTCAACGCCGACGGTAGCGTATTAACCGGCAATGCTGAAGCAGGCAGTACCGTCACCATCCGTCTAACGGACGGCTCGACGGTCACGACCACAGCGGGCAGCAACGGCACGTACAGCTACACCTTCGTTAACAAACAGACTGAAGGCCAGACGCTGCAAATCACCGCCACCGACGCGGCGGGCAATATCTCGCAGCCCGGCTCGGCGCTCGCGCCAGTGGTGCCGCTCTCCGCCAGCAATAATGTCGAAGAGCTGGATCTCAGCACCACGGCCACCGTCACCAACAGCCAGTACAGCGACTACGGCTTCCTGCTGGTCGGTGCCGTGGGCAACGTCCTGACGCTGCTCGGTAATGACACCGCTCAGGTCAACTTCACCGTGGGCAGCGGCGGCAGCGCGGATATCGTCGTGAACGCCAACGCCACGGGGGCCGTACTCTCTCTGCTCAACACCCTTGAGCTGGTGGTACAGCGCTTTGACACCGTTAACAATACCTGGACTACCGTAGTCGATACCGGACAGCCGCAGTTTGCCGACCTGCTGACCCTGGGGGCAACAGGCGTTTCACTAAACCTGACCGGGCTGGCGGACGGCAACTACCGCGTGCTGAGCTATAACACCAACCTGCTGGCAACCGGCTCCTACACCAGCCTCGACGTGGCGGTGAAAGAGACCGGGCCGGGCACCGTTACGGGCGACACCAGCCTCGGCGGTAACGTGATCACCGACGTTGACCCAACCGCAGGCAGCGACAACGCTCCGGCAGGGGCAACGGTCACGGCCGTCACTAACGCCCAGGGTGTCACCACCAGCGTCACTGCCGACGGCACGGTGATCCAGGGTCAGTACGGTACGCTGACCATTAACCGCGACGGCAGTTACACCTACGATCTGACCAACACCAGTGCATCGGTGATTGGCCGGACGGAGAGCTTCAGCTACACCATCACGCATAACGGCGTCAGCGCGTCGGCGAATCTGGTGCTGTCGCTGGGCACCGGTACCGCCACCAGCGGTATTGTCGCGGTTGACGATACGAACTCGCTGACCTTCGATACCACCGTCAACGCGATTAACAACGGTACGTCGTCCCAGGGCGGCTTTACCCTGGTGGGAATCAATCTCGGCAACACGCTGGGGCTGAACCTGCTGGACGATATGACCAATCCCATCATCTATAACGTGGAGGAAGGCACTACCCGCACCATGACCATCCAGGCCTCCGTGGGCGGCGTGGCGCTGGCGTCGGTGTTTGATTTGTACGTTTACAAGTTCAACAACGCGACCCAGACCTTCGAGCAGATGCGCGTTGAACCAGGCTGGCTGCGCGCGCCGCTGCTGGGCGGCACCTCGCCTCAGCTGACGCTGCAGCTGCCGGCCGGTGAGTACCTATTCCTGCTGAATACGGCTGCGGGGATTACCGCCCTGACGGCCTACACGCTGGACGTGCTGCAGGATCATGTCTACAGCGTGGCGAGCGTCAGCGCGAGCACTACCGGGGACGTTCTGTCGGATGATATTGCGCCAGTCGGCACGCTGGTGACGGAAGTTAACGGCGTAGCGGTGAACAGCAGCGGTCTGACGAACATTACCGGCGAGTACGGTACGCTGAGCATCAACGCGGCCGGGGAGTACACCTACACCCTGAATAGCGGCGTCGGCGTTGACCACATCAGCACCCCGGATACCTTCGTCTACACCATTACCGCGCCGGACGGCACGAAAGACACGGCTTCGCTCAACATCACCCCAACCGCGCAGCCGATGAATGCGGTGAATGATGTCAGCACCGCGATGGACGTGACGTCGGTACACCACACCGCCGCATACTCGGATACAACCGTCGGGTCGGCGAGCTGGAACGCCGCGCTGCTCGCTTCAACCCAGGGCTCCGGCTCCGGCACCTTCGTGGTGGATGCCAATACCGCGCTGCACAACGTGGTGCTGTCGTTTAACGTCGCCTCGTTGCTGACGCTTACAGGGTTGACGGTTGACTGGACGCTGACCAACGGCGCCACCACCGTCAGAACCGGCTCGTTCAACGGCGGGCTGCTGCTGGGCGGCACGGCAACGGTCAACCTGACGGGTCTCGACCTGGAGGCGGGGACCTACACCCTGAGCTATACCGGCAGAATGGGGCCGCTGGGAGTAGGAAATATCACCATCACCCCAAGCGTCACCGGCACAAGCTACTCGCTGTCGCAGTTCGACGCCACGGGCACCCACACCGTTGACGGCAACATTTTCGACGGCACTGGTTCCGCAGGGACGATGGACCAGCTGCACTCGGTGGATACCCGCGTGAGCATTACCGGCTACGACGGCATTACCACTACGCTGGATCCCTACACCGGCAGCACGCAGTCGAGCATCACGGGTCACTACGGCACGCTGGCGATTGCCGCAGACGGCAGTTACACCTATACGCTCAACCCGGGGATATCGCTCTCTACCATTACCACGAAGGAGATCTTTAACTACACCCTGACCGATGCCAACGGCACCACGGACACCGCGTCGCTGACCATCAACATGGCGCCGAAATTTATCAGTTCGGAGCATAACGATGTGATTAGCGGTACGGCCTACGGCGACACGCTGATTTATCAGGTGCTGAACAGCACGGCGGGCAACGCGACGGGGGGCAACATCACCAGCGCCGGCGGCGACCACTGGACGAACTTCTCCCTGGCGCAGGGAGACAAGATCGACATTGGCGATCTGCTGGTGGGCTGGGACGGTAATACCGCCTCGCTGGGGAATTATATCCATGTCACACAAAGCGGTAGCAACACTGTGATCTCCATCGACCGTGACGGCGCAGGGAGCACCTACACTAATACTGCACTCGTTACGCTTGATAACGTGCAGACCACGTACGACGAGCTTGTGAACCAGCAACACATCATTACCTGATAGCACCTGCAGGACATGACCCGGGCGCACAGCGCCCGGGCATAAATAATAAAGCTGTACTTATTTATTAGGGACAAGACATGGGAATAAAGATGCCTTACTGGTGGCTCTCGTGCTGCCTGATATCTGTACCCGCCATCGCGGCAAACCCGGCGGCAACCATCAATACCGGACAGCTCCGCGAAACGCAGGAACTCCCCTCACTGAATGGCCGCGTCGCTCCGGTGGCAGGCAAAGCCGCTCCCGGTTCACTACAGCTTGGCGAGGCCGTTAATCGCGCTGTCACCTGGCACCCGGCGATCGCTGAAGCCGTGGGCAAACTCTACGAACAGAACGAAGAGGTCGACGTCGCCAAATCGAAATACTATCCGCAAATCAACGCCGGCATAGACAACGGGTATTCCCACGACGGCGACCAGAACGGCTTTACGCCGTCGCTGGTGCTCTCTCTTTCACAGATGCTCTACGACTTCGGCAAAGTGGCAAGCCAGGTGCGGGCCGAAAACGCCGGGGTCGCCCAGCAGCAGGCCAACGTGCTGGTCAGCATCGACACCATCGCCCACGATACCGCTATCGCCATGGTGCAGGTGCAAACCTGGCAGCAGATGGTCGACACCGCCAAAGAGCAGCTTGACGCCCTCTCATCAATAGGTACCCTGACCCGCCAGCGTAACGACGAAGGGGCCACCTCGCTCTCTGACGTGGTGCAGACCGACGCACGCATTGAAGGGGCGCGCGCCCAGTTGATGCAGTATCAGGCCAGCCTCGACAGCGCCCGCGCCACGCTGATGAGCTTTCTCGGCTGGAACAGCCTGAACGATATCAGCAATGACTTTCCGCAGAAGCTGGCCCGCAGCTGCGATATCGCTGAGCCGGACGATCGTCTGGTGCCTGCGGTCCTCGCCGCCTGGGCACAGGCGAACGTCGCTCAGGCTAACCTTGACTACGCCGACGCGCAGATGACGCCAACCGTCTCGCTGGAGCCGGAAGTCCGTCACTACCTGAACGATCGCTACGCGGGTAACGAAACGCGGGACCGTACCCAATATTCCGCCTGGGTGAAAGTCCAGATGCCGCTCTATCAGGGCGGCGGACTCACCGCCCGACGCAACGCCGCCGGTCACGCGGTGGAAGCGGCGCAGTCGACCATTCAGCGCACGCGCCTCGATGTCCGCCAGAAGCTGCTGGAGGCCCGCAGCCAGGTCATGAGCCTGCAAAGCACGCTGCAAATTCAGGGCCGCCAGGAGGCGCTCAGCGCCCGCACCCGCGAGCTCTACCAGCAGCAGTATCTCGATCTCGGCTCGCGCCCGCTGCTGGACGTGCTCAACGCCGAGCAGGAGGTCTATCAGGCGCGCTTTACCCAGCAGCAGACCCTCGGTCAGCTGCATCAGCTGCAGCTCAACTGCCTCTATAACACAGGGCAATTGCGTCATGCGTTCGATCTTGATAACCGCACCATCCAGACCGTGGAGATCCAGCCATGAAGCAACGCGACATCCCGCAGGGGGAAACGATGACGGATGAGGCGCTGGAGCAGTGGGCTCAGGCGTTTGGCTTTGTCGCCACGCGCTACCGCGTTGCCTGTTCGCCAGGCTCGCTCGTCGCGGGCGCGCCGTGGCTGAAAGGCAAACCGATGGTGCCCGCACTGACTCAGCTTGCCCGTGAAGCCGGGCTGACGTTCCAGCTGCTGACGGCCGATCAGCAGTCGATCAACAGCTGGCGTCTGCCGGTGGTGGTGGCGCTGAACGACGGAAAAATCGGCGTGATCGAGAATTTCGACGGAGAAGATACGCTCGAGGTCAGCTTTTTCGACGACAAGACATACACCAACCGCCTGTCGATGAGCGCAATGCTGCCCGCCATCCGCCACGTTATCGCCCTGCGTCCGCTGGCCGCGCTGAAAGACAGCCGCGTGGACGCCTACATCTCAAAGTACCGTCCGGACTGGCTCTACCGGCTGGTGATGCGCGACCTGCGCCCCTACAGCTGGGTGATGCTGGCGGCGCTGTTTATCAATGTGCTCTCCCTCTCCGGCATTGTCTTTTCCATGCAGGTGTATGACCGGGTGATCCCCGCCCAGTCCTACCCGACGCTCTACGTGCTGACCATCGGGGTGCTGATCGCCACCCTGTTTGGCTTTGTGCTGCGCGTTGCGCGCGGGCACATTATGGATCTGCTGGGCAAACGCTCGGATCTGCGCGTCTCGGATCGCGTGTTCGGCCACGCGTTACGGCTGCGCCACAGCGCCATTCCGCGTTCCACCGGCAGCTTTATCTCCCAGCTGCGCGAGCTGGAGCAGATCCGCGAGATGGTCACCTCTTCCACCATCTCGACGATTGTCGATCTGCCCTTCTTCTTCCTGTTTGTGGTGGTGCTGGCGATCATCGCGCCGCAGCTGGCGTGGATCGCCCCGGTAGCGGCGGTAATCATGGTCCTGCCGGGCCTGCTGCTGCAAAAGAAGCTGGCCGAGCTGGCGAAGCAGTCGGCGCATGAATCCACCCTGCGCAACGCGGTGCTGGTGGAGAGCGTACAGGGGCTGGAGGACATCAAGCTGATGCAGGCGGAGAACCGCTTTTTGCAGCAGTGGAACAGCTATATCCAGATCACCGCGGAATCCGGCCTGCGCACCCGCGAGCTGACGCAGAACCTGATCAGCTGGGGGATGACCGTCCAGAGCCTGGTTTACGCCGCCGTGATCGTGGTTGGCGCGCCGATGGTGATTGACGGCACGCTGACCACCGGCTCGGTGGTGGCCGCTTCGATGCTGGCCTCCCGGATGATCGCCCCGATGGCGACGCTGTGCGGCGTGCTCGCCCGCTGGCAGCAGGTTAAGGCCGCCAAAGAGGGGCTGGACAGTATTATGCAGCTTCCTACTGAAAATCAGCGTGAAGAGACGCCGATCCGCCAGGACGTGCTGCGCGGACACTATCTTTTCGAGCAGGCGCAGTTCCGCTATCAGCCGGAAGATCCGCGCATGGCGCTGCGCATTAACCGTCTTGAGATCAGGCCGGGCGAGAAAGTGGCGATCCTCGGGCGTAACGGCGCGGGCAAATCCACTCTCCTGCAGGCGATGGCGGGCGGCATGGATCTGGCGGCCGGCGAGTTGCGGCTCGACAACCTCAGCCTGCCGCATCTGGACGTGGCCGACGTGCGGCGAAACGTTGGCTTTATGACCCAGAACGCGCGGCTGTTTTACGGCACCCTGCGCGAGAACATCACCCTCGGCATGCCGCGCGCCACCGACGAAGAGATCTTCGAGGTGCTGGAGATGTGCGGCGCGGCCAGCTTTGTGCAGAAGCTGCCAAAGGGGCTGGACTACCCGATTATGGAGAACGGCGTGGGATTGTCCGGCGGGCAGCGGCAGTCGATTCTGCTGGCGCGGATGCTGCTGCGTGATCCGAATATCGTGCTGATGGACGAGCCGACCGCCTCCCTTGACGAACACACCGAGCGGGAATTTATCCAGCGCCTGGGGGCGTGGCTCGGCAACCGGACGCTGGTTGTCGCCACCCACCGCGTGCCGGTGCTGGAGCTGGTGGAGCGCGTGGTCGTGCTGAAAGATGGGATGCTGGTCATGGACGCGCCAAAAGCGCAGGCGCTGAACAACAGCCGCATGCAGCAACAGCAGCAGGCAGCAACCGGACGGGAGTGGAAAAATGAAAATCAGTCAGCGTGACGTAGCGGCGATGGACGATCTGGATAATGCGCTCGACTCCGAAAGCGGCTATACCGGCGCGCGGCGGATTGTGATCTTTTCGCTGCTGATGTTTGTGGCGCTGGGCGTCTGGGCGTGGTTTGGGATGCTGGATGAAGTCTCAACGGGAACCGGAAAAGTGATTCCCAGCTCGCGCGAGCAGGTGCTGCAGTCGCTGGACGGGGGGATCCTCACCGAGCTGAACGTTCACGAGGGCGATCAGGTGCAGGCCGGACAGGTGCTGGCGCGGCTGGATCCAACGCGTTCCGAATCGAACGTCGGCGAAAGCGCGGCGCGCTACCGCGCGTCGCTTGCCTCCAGCGCCCGTCTGTACGCCGAGGTGAACGATCTACCGCTGAAGTTCCCGCCTTCGCTGGAGAAATGGACCGAACTGACCGCCGCCGAAACGCGGCTCTACAATTCGCGCCGCGCGCAGCTGGAGGACACGCAGCGTGAACTGCGTTCAGCGTTAGATCTCGCAAACAAAGAGCTGGCGATCACCCAGCGGCTGGTAAAAACCGGCGCCGCCAGCCACGTGGAAGTGCTCCGCCTGCAGCGGCAGAAAAGCGATCTGGAGCTGAAGCTCACCGACGTGCGTTCCCAGTATTACGTTCAGGCGCGCGAGGCGCTATCCAAGGCCAACGCCGAGGTGGATATGGTCTCGGCGATCCTCAAAGGCCGCGAGGATTCCGTCACCCGCCTGACGGTAAAATCCCCGGTGCGCGGGATCGTGAAAAATATCAAAGTCACCACCATCGGCGGCGTCATACCGCCCAACGGCGAGCTGATGGAGATTGTGCCGGTGGACGATCATCTGCTGATTGAAACCCGCCTCTCGCCGCGCGATATCGCCTTTATCCACCCGAACCAGGAGGCGCTGGTGAAGATCACCGCCTACGATTACGCCATCTACGGCGGGCTGCACGGGGTGGTGGAGACTATATCCCCGGACACTATCCAGGACGAGGCCAAGCCGGAGGTGTTCTACTACCGCGTGTTTATCCGCACCAGCCAGGATTACCTGGTGAATAAGGCGGGCAGGCATTTCTCGATCGTGCCGGGGATGATTGCCACAGTGGACATTAAGACCGGGGAGAAAACGGTACTGGATTATCTGATCAAGCCGTTTAACCGGGCGAAGGAGGCGCTGAGGGAGCGATAGTCTTCGCCGGGCAGCGGCTACGATCTTCTCCCTCTCCCCAAAGGCTGAGGGTTCCCCACACATTAATGCTAGCACTGAACAATCCCCTCGCCCCTTTGGGGAGAGGGTTAGGGTGAGGGGAACATACGGCTGTGGTGGTCATTCCGTTCACTTTAGCCACCTTTAATCCCCCACTGCCCCGGCGTTTTACCGGTCCATGCTCTGAAAACCTCAATAAATGCGCTGACGCTGCTGTAGCCGCAGGACAGCGCAATCCATCCCACCGGCTTCCCCGCCGCCAGCCACTCTATTGCCTGCATGACGCGCGCCAGCTGCCGCCAGTTGACGAAGTTCATTCCCGTCTGGGCGCTAAATCGACGGTTAAACGTACGTACGCTCATCCCGGCATGGCTGGCATGGCTCTTGACCGTTTGATTATCATCGACACACTGCAGCAAGTGGCTGACCACGTTCTTCAGACGCGGATCCGTCGGTACGGGCAGATAAAAGCGCACCTGAGGCGTCAGGGCAAGCTCATCCAGCAGCAGGGTGAGCTTTCGCGGATCGTACTCGTTTTCTGCAACGCTTAAGCGGGAAAACAGTGCATGAGTGAGATCGTCGGGCTCGAACAGCGCGGGGGCATCGGGAAGCATTGCACAGCACGCAGGGTCAAGATAGATAGCGCAGCCTTCTATCGCGCTTTCAGAAAAGGCGGCGTGCTGCTGGCCCGGCGGGATCCAGCCAATATGGTTTGCCGGTACAACCGAACGCCCCTGTTGGGTCTCAATCACCAGCAGCCCCGTTGCAATACGCCAGAGTTGTCCGGTGGGATGGCTGTGCCACGCGGTGCGGTAACCGCCGGGATGGCGGAGCGTCTCTGTACCGATCATCATATCCTGGCCGAAAATCGTTATTCATCGACGTATTACAGAAACTGCGCCGTCGACTGTCAAGGATAATGGTGGCTCAACTACACAAGGAGCCAACATGAGCATCATCACAACCCTGATAGCCCAGCCTGACAATACCCTACAGCGCGAAAAAATGGCGTGCCTGTTAAGCCGCTTGTTCAAAGGCGAATTAGATCCCGCAGAGGTGTTCACGCCCGATTACCAGCAGTACACGGATGGTCACGCGCTTGATTATCGGGGTTTTGTGCAGCACCTGAACCACGTCCGCTCGCAGATCCGCGCGATCGCATTCAGGGTAGAAGAGCTGGCCTGTCACGAGAATCTTTTAGCAGACCGGCACTGGGCTACGGTGACATATCCAGATGGTCGCCAGGCGGAATTAGAGGTGTATATGTTTGCCGCGTTGCGGGAGGGGAAAATTTGTCGGATCCATGAAGTTACGCAGGCGATCGGCGGTCATGCATCTGACCGCGCGCTCGCCCACGCCACACAATAAGCCCCGGTTACAGGGAGATCTTCAGGCGTCGAACCGCTTCTTTAAGCTGCTCATCCGTTGGGGTGACGAATGACATGCGCAGCGTTGTCTGGTCCGGTTCGTTGCAGTAGAAGAACTCGCCCGGTACAAACACCACGCCGTTGCTTAAGGTTTTTTCCAGCCATTTCGTCGTATTCATGCCGTTGTTCATTTTTGCCCACAGGAACATCCCGCCCTTCGGCTTGTGGAACGACATCACATCGCCCAGCTCGGCTTCCAGTTCCGTTGCAAACGTCTGGTATTTCTGGCGATAGGCCTCGCGGATCATTTTAATCTGGTTCGCCAGACGCCCGGTTTTCAGGTACTCGTAGGTCATCAGCTGGGACAGCGTGCTGGTGTGCAGATCGGTGGTTTGCTTGAGGTTCACCACCGCGCGCTTCAGCCATTCCGGCACCAGCACCCAGCCCACGCGGGTGCCCGGCGCGAGGATTTTGGAGAAGGTTGAGGTGTATACCACGTTATCCTCATTGCCGATATCTTTCGCATGGGCAATCAGCGGGCGGAACACGTCGTCGGTGTAGTTAATTTCGCTGTATGGATCGTCTTCGATAATCACGAAATCATAGCGCTTTGATAATTCCACCAGCTGTTTACGGCGCGCTTCGGAAAGCGTTACGCCGCCAGGGTTACCAAAGGTTGGAACGATATAAACCGCCTTGATGGTTTTCTTCGCCACCAACGCTTCAAGTTCATCGACCTTCATGCCGTCGCCGTCGGTGCCGACGGATTCAAAATTCGCCTGTGCCAGGCCAAAGACCTGCAGCGCGGCGAGATAGGTAGGACGTTCAACGACAACCGTATCGCCCGGATTAATTAACGCACGCGCCAGCACGTCCAGAGATTGTTGAGAGCCGGAAGTAATGACCACGTCATCGGCCTTACAGGCGATGCCGCGCCCCTCGCAGATGCGTTTAATTTCTTCGCGCAGCCCCGGTACGCCTTCCGTCAGGCCATACTGGAACGCCTCGCCAAAATTCTGTGACAACACGGCATCGGCGGCAATTTTAAGCCCTTCACGATCGAACAGGTCCGGATTGGGAATACCGCCGCCCAGCGAAATCACGCCCGCCATTTTGCTATGTTTTAATAATTCACGGATGGCAGATGATTGCAGGCCCTGCGCGCTGCTGGCGAGTTTGTTTGCAGACATTCTTTGATTACCTTCTTTTTTTATATTGTGCCCAATCTTAGCAGAATATGAGCAATAAATTCCGTTAGCTTAGGGAGGGGACGCAAATCCTGACGCCACAGTAAATGTACCGGCCTCGGCGCGGGCGTGAACGGCTCCAGCACGCGCACCAGCCTGCCGCTTGCCAGCTCTTCCGCCACCAGCACTTCCGGTTGCAGCAGCAGCCCTGCCCCGGCTCGCGCCGCCATGCGTAAGCCGTAGCCGTCGTTGCATCTTAAGATCGCATCACGCTTCCAGCGCACCTCCCCTTCCGCACCCGGCAGCCGCCACTCGTTGCGCGCGGTCCACACCGTGTGCGACAGGCACAGATGATCCACCAGATCGGCGGGCGTCTGCGGCGTGCCGTGTCGCGCCAGATAATCCGGCGCGGCGCAGATCACCATGTTGTAGGGACACAGATATTTCGCCACCAGATCGTCATTGCGGATATCGCCAATGCGAATGGCCAGATCGACCCCCTCTTCCACCAGATCGACCATCCGGTTGGTGAGATCCAGTTCGATACGCACTTCCGGGTAGCGCTGCAAAAATGTGGCCGTCAGAGGGGCGATCGCGCAGCCGCCAAACGACGTGGGGGCGGTGACGCGCAGGGTGCCGGCGGGCGCCGCGCGCAGCCGTTCAACCGCGCTTTCGGCAATCGAGACCTGCTCCAGCACGCGCCTGGCCTCTTCGAAATAAACGCGTCCGGCGTCGGTCAGGCTCTGGCGACGGGTATTGCGCTCCAGCAGCCGCGTGCCGAGCTGAGATTCGAGCAGCGCAATATATTTCCCGACCATCACCGCCGACATCTCCAGCCGCGCCGCCGCGCCGGTGAAGCTGCCGCTCTCTACCACCGCGATAAACGTCTCCATGCCGCGAAGCTTATCCATATTCCAAACCCCTGGTTAGCAATCATCTAACTTTAGCCCAGTTTATCTGACTTTTTATTTATTAAAGAATGAGGGCTCACAACATGAGGAGTCGGATATGAAAATCGTCATTATTGGTGCCAGCGGTACGGTCGGTCGTGCCGTAACCGAAGAGTTAAGCCGTCGTCACGAGGTCATCCGCGTGGGTCGCACGCGGGGCGACTACCAGGTGGATATCACCTCGCAGGCGAGCGTGCAGGCGCTGTTTGAGAAAATCGGCCCGGTGGATGCGATTGTCTCCGCCAGCGGTGGTCTCTACTTTGGCCCGCTCGCGACCATGAAGGACAGCGACTTCAACCAGGGCCTGCAGGACAAGCTGGTCGGGCAGGTGCGTCTGGCGCTGACCGGCCAGCATTATCTGAACGAAGGCGGCTCGATTACGCTGATAAGCGGGATTGTGGCGCAAGAGCCGATTGCGCAGGGCGTGAACGCCACCACGGTCAATGCGGCGCTGGAAGGGTTTGTCCGCGCCGCAGCCTGCGAACTGCCGCGCGGGATCCGCATTAACCTGATTAGCCCAACGGTATTGACGGAATCCGCCGAAGCGTATGACGGGTTCTTCCCCGGCTTTGAAAGCGTTCCCGCCGCGACCGTGGCCCAGGCCTACCGCCGCAGCGTGGAAGGGGTGCAGAGCGGGCGGGTGTATAAGGTAGGTTACTGAGCCTTACGGGCGGACATCAGCACCAGCATCGGGCGCTCAGCCTCTTCGGACAATGCAGGCCAGGCGTCAATCTGCGCCTGCGTTGGTCCCCACTCATTGACTTCACTTATCGTTAACCCGGCCTTTATCAGCGCGTTAAGCGTGGTGCCCAGCGTGCGGTGGTATTTAATCACTCCATCCGCCAGCCAGTTGCTGACGCGCTGGCTTTCATCCTGATAATGGTTCACGCCCCAGAACCGCTCGCCGCTGTCGTCGGTCAGCCAGCCCTGACGGGTGGCGCAGGTGTAAATCGGGTGCTCCATCGAGAAGACCAGGCTGCCACCCGGTTTTAGCGCGCGCTGAACGTTGGCGAATAGCGTGTCCAGTTCCGGCAGGTAGTGCAGCGCCAGCGAGCTGTAGACCAGATCGAGACTGTTTTCGCGAAGCTGAAGAGATTCCAGATCGCTACGCTGATAGTGAATCTGCGGGTCATTCGTCAGTTCAGCCGCGCGGGCAAGCATTTTTTCTGAGATATCGACGCCCGTAACGTCGCTAGCGCCCAGCGCGCGCGCCGCGCGGCAGAACCAGCCGTAACCGCAGCCGAGATCGATAACCGCTTTGCCGGTTAAATCAGGCAGCATTGCCTTGAGCGCAGGCCACTCAGGCGCACCGTCCAGCCCGTGCACCGAGCGCGGAAGCTGAGCGTAGCCTTCAAAAAACGCCGGGTTGTCGTAGATGTTTTGTGCCATGACGGACTCCTTTATTGCAACAGAGGCGAGGGTAAAGCACCCCTCGCCCGTTGGCAACGTATCCGTCTGATAAATCACAGCCTGCGCCGGATTTTCTCCACCATGGCTGTGGTTGAGATCCCGTAGCGGTCATGGAGGGTTGGCAACGCGCCCGCATCAAGGAACGCGTCCGGCAGCGCGACGGTATCGAAATCCACGTTCACGCGGTTGCGCATCAACAGCGACGCGACGGCTTCGCACAACCCGCCTACGCTGCTGTGGTTTTCCGCCACGATGACCAGCCGTCCCGGCTTCGCGGCCTGCGCCAGGATCGTCTCTTCGTCCAGCGGCTTAATGGTGGGCGAGTGCAGCACCGCCACGCTGACGTTATCCTTACGCAGCTGCTTCGCCGCCTCCAGCGCACGCATGGTCATCAGGCCTGAGGCGACGATCAGGACATCGCTCCCCTCTTCCAGCAGCGCAGCTTTGCCAATCTTAAAATGGTAGTTGTACTGGTCCAGCACCACCGGTACCTTGCCGCGCAGCAGGCGCATATAGACAGGGCCATCGTGCGCTGCCATCGCCGGCACCGCCTGTTCCGTGTCGATTGCGTCACAGGGATCGATAATCGTCATGCCCGGAATACCGCGCATAATCGCAATATCTTCCGTCGCCTGGTGGCTCGGCCCGTAACCGGTGGTTAGCCCCGGCAGCGCCGCGCTGATCTTCACGTTCAGGTGCTCTTCAGCAATCACCTGATGGATAAAGTCGTAGGCGCGGCGGGTAGCGAAGACGGCATAGGTTGTGGCGAAAGGAATAAAGCCCTCTTTCGCCATACCGCCCGCGGCCCCCATTAACAGCTGTTCGGCCATGCCCATCTGGAAGAAGCGTTCCGGGTAGGCCTGGGCAAAAATGTGTAGATCGGTGTACTTCGACAGATCCGCCGTCATGCCGACGATCTCCGGTCGCTGTTCCGCCAGCTTTACCAGCGCGTGGCCGAACGGTGCGGCGCGCGTCTCCTGGCCCTCTTCCGCGATAGAGGCAATCATCGCCGACGTGGTTAAACGCGGTTTTTTCTCCGTGGTCTGGCTCATTACAGCACTCCTTCAGGTTTGTTGGCATCCAGCACGGCGAGTGCCTTTTGCCACTCGTCAGCATCCACGCGAATAAAATGGTTCTTGTCACGCTTTTCGAGGAACGGCACGCCCTTGCCCATCAGCGTGTCGCACAAAATGACGCGCGGCTGGTTTTCCGGGTAGCGTTTGGCGTTATCAAACGCCGTCACCAGCGCAGGAACATCGTTGCCGTTCACGCGCTGCACGTACCAGCCGAAGGAGGTCCATTTATCCTCCAGCGGCTCAAAGCCGAGGATCGCGTGCGAGTTGCCATCCGCCTGCTGGCGGTTAATGTCCACCAGCACGATCAGGTTCGACAGGCCGTGATGTGCCGCCGACATCGCCGCTTCCCAGGTTGACCCTTCGTCCAGCTCGCCGTCCGACATGGAGTTAACGACCCATGCCGCGCTCTGCTTGTGCTTCAGCCCCAGCGCCATGCCAACGCCAATGCTTAAGCCCTGACCCAGCGAACCGCCGGAGATCTCCATACCTGGCGTGTAGGTTGCCATACCGGACATCGGCAGGCGGCTGTCGTCCGCACCGTAGGTCTCCAGCTCCTCTTCAGGAACGATCCCGGCTTCAATCAGGGCCGCATAACAGGCAATGGCGTAATGGCCGTGGGAGAGCAGAAAACGGTCACGCCCTTCCCACTCCGGCTCGCCCGGCTTAAGGTTCATTCCGTGGGTAAACGCGGTGGCCAGCACATCGGCATAGCCCAGCGCCTGCCCGATGTAGCCCTGCCCCTGCACTTCGCCCATGCGCAGCGCGTAGCGGCGAATGCGCCAGGCCGCGGCGGCAACCTGTTGAACTGTGGTATCCGTCATCGTCGTATCTCCTTAATGGATCAGCATCCCGCCGTTCACGTCGAGCGTGATACCGGTGGAGTAAGAAGAGAGGTCGCTGCCGAGGAACAGCGCGGCACGGGCAATATCCTGCGCGTCTCCGAGGCGGTTAAGCGGAATGCCCGCCAGAATGGACGTTTTCATCTCATCGCTCAGCTTGCCTGCGGTGATGTCCGTCTGGATAAGACCCGGCGTGATGCAGTTTACGCGCACATTGTCGGGTCCCAGCTCACGCGCCATGGCTTTTGCCAGTCCCAGCACACCCGCTTTTGCAGCGCTGTAGTGTGGGCCGCCGAAGATGCCGCCGCCGCGCTGGGCCGATACCGATGAAATGCAGACGATGCTGCCCGACTTTTGCGCGCGCATAGTGGGAATAACCGCCTGGGACATTAGCAGCGTACCGCGCAGGCTGACGTCAAGCACCGCATCGTAATTTTCGCGTTTGATATCCATCAGCTTGATCGGCTGAGTAATGCCTGCGTTATTCACCAGAATATCGATGCGCCCGTATTTCCCTAGCACCTGCTCAATGGCGGCATTAACCTGTAATTCATTGCTGACGTTCGCCGCAAGGCCCAGATGTTCGTCGCCCAGACTCGCGGCGGCAGCCCGGCTGGCTTCAGCGTTTAAATCGATAATCACCACTTTCGCACCCTGTTCGGCATATAATTTCGCCGTAGCGAAACCCAAACCGCGTACGGAAGCCGCGCCGGTAATAACGGCGACTTTATTTTTCAGTAGCATATATTTACTCCATTCGGACAAGAGATATTTAATGATTTATTTCGGTTCTTCCAGCAGCATAATCATAATTAAGCCAATGGCTGCGCAAATACCGAAACAAATAAACACGGAATTAAAACTACCTGTTTTATCCAGCAGATAACCTGCCAGCATCGGGGAAACAAATCCGCCGAGATTACCGCCGCTATTGATGATGGATGCGGCAATGGGATAGGTTTTACTGTCCGCAACAGCCATGCCATAAGCTGTAAAAGCGGGCCAGCCAATATTCAGACAGAGACCGACAAAAAATAGTCCGACGCAAACCGCCACGGTGCTTTGCGGAATATTCAGCATAATGACCATCATTAAAACGGTGCTGATGGCGGTAAACATCATGGTCGGTTTACGTCGGCGGCCGAGCAGTTTGTCGGAGACGTAGCCGCCAAAAATCGCACCGATAAATCCACCGATGCACGGCATGCTGGCGACCAGCCCCATGCTCATAAACGTAAAGCCTTTCTCTTTCACCAGATAGAGCGGGATCCACGTCAACAGTCCGTACAGCACGCTGACCATCATAAAATAGGCCAGGCAGTCGCCGAGAATATTCTTCGAGGTAAACAGCCCTTTCACCGTGCTTACCGGGGCTAACTCCCGCACGCGGATCAGCCGATCGAGGCGTGCAAAGCCCGGTGAAATCACGATGTTTTCACGTCTGGCGTCCGGCGTCTCCTGACCGGCGGTAATGGTCTCCAGCTCCGCTTTAGAGACGAATGCGCTCTCGGACGGCTTCGTGCGTACCAGCAGATACCACAGGACGGCAATGACCAATCCTGGGATCGCAAAGGAGAAGAAGACCCAGCGCCAGCCCCAGGTCATGGCGATCCACACGGCCAGCGGCGGCACGAGGATGGGCGCGAACATGGTGGCGGCGATGTAGACGCCCGTGGCCGTGGCCTTCTCCTTTGGCGGAAACCAGTTATTGATGGTGGAGGCCAGCCCGACCGGGCACGGCCCCTCTGTTAACCCCAGCCCCAGGCGGATACACTTCAGGCCCAGAACCGAGGTTGCGGTGCCCATCAGCCAGGTAAAGGCAGAGAAGCCGAATATCGACAGTGCCACCATGCCGCGAATTCCCTTTTTGGCAATAAAAAAGCCCGCAGGAATTTGGCTCAGGGCGTATCCCAAAAAAAACATGCTGGCGATGGCACCGGCTTCGAAATTATTGATATGAAATTCGTCAATGATAAACGGCAGTACCGCACCAATATTTGTTCGGTCAGCATAGTTAATGGCATAAACAATAAAAATTAATGCCAGCACAACGAAACGGTAATTGGTTTTTTTAGTCTTTATGTAGGGGACAGCTTGTTCTATACGAGACATAACTTACCTCATTATTCGAACACCGTGAGTCGTTTTATTATTGCGTTCAACGTCAATATATCGGCTCACCCATGAAACGCCATTCAATAAAGCTCATTTATTGCTGAGATAAATTTGATTCGCGATACAGCTCAAAAAAATAACATCGGGATAAAATTGCCCGCTCGCAGTCTCAATGTTATGTTTTTTATCAATTATCGTGTAAGGAGTAGGCCATGTCCGCGCAGGATCGCCAGACGTTATCGCTGCCCTCGCTCAGAAATTTGCAGGCGTTTATCGCCGTTGCTAACGCCCTGAGCATCCATCAGGCGGCGGAACAGCTCAACGTCACGCCTTCGGCGGTAAGCCACCAGATTGCGTCGCTGGAATCGTGGCTGGGCAAGAAATTATTTATCCGCAGCGGCAAAGGGGTTCAACTCACCCCGACGGGAGAAAAATATCTGCGGGAGGTCTCGGCGGCGATGAGCGCCATTGGGCGCGCCACCGATCAGATCGTGAAAGAAAAAGACAATGCTGTGCTTCGCGTGCACTCTTCCCCCACCTTCGGACTGTCATGGCTGTTGCGCCGTCTGGGCAGATTCCGCGCCGAATATCCTGATATCACCATCAATCTCACCTGCTCCTATGAGAACCTGCAGTTCGCCAGAGATAATATCGACATTGATATCCGTCATGGTATTCCGGACTGGGATGCTTACCGGGTGATGACCATTAAAAACGACACGCTGGTAGTATTGGCCTCGCCGGGCTATGCAGAAGAGCATCCCATCAGCACGCCCGCCGATCTGCTGCAACAGTCGCTTATCTCCTCCACCAGCACTCTGGTGAACTGGGAAAAATGGTTCGCCTGGCACAATATCGACAGGCCCTGGCTCAATTTCAGCCTCAGCTTCGACCGTTCCTACATGAGCTTTGAAGCGGCGCGCATGGGGCTGGGGTTTATTCTGGAGAGCAAAATGATGGCTACCGATCACCTGAAGGATGGCTCGCTAGTACAGGTGCTGCCGGATGAGATGGGAATCGCCATTAACGCGCATCATCTGGTGATGCCGCACATGAACGAACGCGCGTGGAAGATCCAGCAGTTCGTCGAGTGGATTGATCGGGAGTTGCGATTGTCGGGGTATCACCTGTAGCGATACCCCATCGTGGCTTCAGGCGACCGTGCCCCAGACGAGATTCCCCTTGTGGAACGTCGCGGTGCGCGGAGAAATGCGCGCCACCGCCTCGGCGGAACAGGAGGCGTCCACCAGCACAAAGCTGGCGTCGTCCTGCGCTTTCGGCCATACGCGTTCACCTTTATCGTTCAGCGGCAGCACGTCGCCGGTGGCGATGCCGAGCGCGCGGGAGAGCGTCTGCTCGTTCGGGCGAATATAGAGCTGGGCGTACAGATTAGCTTTCTCCAGCATGTCCCCCAGACCGTACGGCGACCAGTGGTCGATCACGCTGTCGGTGCCGGTCATAACAAACACGCCCTTCTCCCGCAGCTGCTTCAGCGGCATGTGCAGGGTGCCAATCGGCACGGTGGAGGCGATGGTCACCTGCTGCGCCGCCATGCGGGTGGCAATCTCATCCACCTGCTGCTCGTTGAGCGTCGCCAGCGCGAAGGCGTGGCTGATGGTCAGCTTCCCCTTCAGCTCCGGCGTTTTCTCCACGGTTTCCACCATGTAGTTCACCGCCGCCACGCCCGCCGGGCTGGTTTCATGGAGGTGAATATCCACCCCTTTGTCGTAATCCAGCGCAATCTGGAACATGGTATCGAGCGATTTCTCCATCGCGCCGTCAACGCTGGTTGGGTCCAGCCCGCCTACGTAGTGCGCCCCCGCCTGCATCGCCTCGCGCATCAGCTTTTCAGCGTTGGAGAGCAGCAGGCCGTGCTGCGGGAAGGCAACGATTTCGCAGTCAAAACCTGCGCTGCGGCGCGCCAGCACCGCCTGCAAATTTTCCAGGTTTTTCAGGCCGGAAACCGGCTCAATATTGCAGTGGCTGCGGGCGATAGTGGACCCTTTAGACTGGATCAGGTCGATCAGCTTTTCGGCGCGTTCTTGCGTGTAGGGCTGTAACTCCGGCAGCAGCTTCTGCTCCAGGCGGATCATGTCCTGAATGGTGGTGCCCGCCGGACGGTTCAGGGAGCGCCACGGGCCGCCGTAGAAGGTTTTATCCAGGTGAATGTGCATGTCGCGCATCGCCGGAAGCATCAGCTTTTTACCCGCGTCGTAGTGCGGCAGGGTCGCGTCGGCGTGGCTGCCGTTGTCGCGCAGGGCGACAATTTTCCCGTCTTTAATCTCCAGCGTTTTCAGCTCGGTGCGGGTGCTCGTCGCCACGCTGCCGTCGACGTTGAACCCGGCCTCCAGCAGCACGTTGTCCAGATAGTAATGTTTTGCAGTGATGTTCATCGGTTTCCCCGTCTCGCAGGTTGCCTTTGCAGTGTCGGCAGCATACGCGACGGAGCCGGTGGCGCCAAACAGCGCGCAGGCGGTGACCATTTTGCCGCTCTGGCTGATAAACTCGCGGCGGCTTTTGTTTTCACTCATCTTATCTTCCTTCATTAACAATGTGGGTACCCGTTTCACCGCGCAGCGCCGCGGGAAGGCGGTCCGGCGAGGTGATGATCACCCGCCTGCCGCCGTGGCGTAAAAATGCCAGCGAGGCGACGATTTTGGGCAGCATGCTGCCCGCCGGGAAGTGGCCTTCGTCCATGTAGCGCGTCATCTGCGCCACGCTGACGGTGTCCAGCGCCTGCTGGTCTGGCTTGCCGAAGTTAACGTAGACTTTCTCCACGCCGGTGGTTATCACCAGCACGTCGGCGCAAATCTCACGGGCCAGCAGCGCGGTGGAGAGATCTTTATCGATAACCGCATCCACGCTCTGATAATCCCCCTGCTCGCTGCGCACCACGGGAATGCCTCCGCCGCCCGCGCCGATGACCACAAAACCTTTCTGCGTTAGCGCCTTAATCGCATCCGCCTCGACGATGCGCAGCGGCTGGGGCGAGGCCACCACGCGGCGATAGCCCCGGCCTGAATCCTCGACAAAATGCCAGTCCGGGTGCGCGAGCTGCAGTTCGTCGCGCTGCGCCTCGCTGAAGAACGCGCCGATCGGTTTTGTCGGGTGCGTAAAGCCGGGATCGTTTTTATCCACCTCCACCTGAGTGACGACCGTGACCGCCTTTTGCTCGCCACGCGCCGCCAGGCGGTTGTTGAGCGCCTGCTGGATCAGGTAGCCGATACCGCCCTGGGTATCCGCCACGCAGTTTGCCAGCGGGGTCAGCGGCAGCCCTTCCCGCTCGTGGGCGATCTCGGCGCGGCGCAGATCCAGCCCCACCTGCGGGCCGTTGCCGTGGGTGAGGACGATGTCATAGTCGGAGGCCAGCATTTCAAGCACCGACTCGGCCACCGCTTTGACCGCCTGCGCCTGATGTTCAACCGACTGGCTGGCGTTGTCTTTGATAATGCTGTTGCCGCCAATGGCGACGACCATGAGCTCTTTCATACGTTTTCCTTCGCAACAGTAACTTCAGCGCTCGCAACTTCGCGGCTGTCGAGGAAATGCTTCACCACAAACATGCCGCCCATCATCAGATACGCGGTGACGAACATCAGCGAACTGCCTTCGGCAAAGCCCACGACCGGAGCGTGGATCACCCCGAACAGCGCCAGCAGCGCCCCGCCCGCCGCAGCCACGGCACCGCGCAGCGGTTTGTTGATGATGGCGAAAATGGCGATACAGCCCCACAGCATGCTGGCGAGCGGCGCACCGTTGCCGAGGTGCATCAGCCCCTCGTAGTAGATCCCTTTGCTGTGCAGCACGTCGGTGCCAATTTTCGCCGCGCTGGTTCCCGCCGCGCTCATCACGCTGTTCATCATGGTCAGCGCCCAGTTAGCGATCCACGGGAACAGGCAGATAAAGATGACGGGCACCTCCACTTTCGGCGTTTCCCGCACCACCTGGTTGGCGGTGACGACGCCGATAAACACCAGAATCGGCACGATAGCGGTCATCGGTATGATGGCGAGCATAAAAGCCCCCAGCCCGAACAGCGGCACGATGAACATGGTCACGCCGGACGCCAGCGTGTAGCCGATGCTCGCCCCCATCGCCTTCCAGCCGGGATGGCCCACGTAGACCGTGACCGGGAACGGGTTGCCCATCAGGCAGCCGAGCATGGAAGCCAGGCCGTTCGCCAGCATCACCCTGCGGGTCGGGTACTCATCCCCCGCCGCGTGGGCGCTTTCGATGTTCTCCAGGTCAAAGATGTAGTTCGCCAGACCCAGCGGTACGGCGGACGCCAGATAAGGCAGCGCGTGCGGCAGGCCCTGCATAAAGCTGTCCACGTGCACTTCCGGCGGGTTAAAGCCGAAGGATGACATGGACGCCTTAATGGCATCCGGGCTTTGCAGTCCGGAAATCCACGCCAGCGCCGTTCCGGCAATCAGCAGCAGCAGGCCGGTCGGGATTTTGGCGAAAATCGGCTTTTTACCGAACCAGTTAATGAAGATCAGCAGCAGAACGATGAACGACACGGTGGGCGCTTCGAACGCCTGCAACATCGGGTTCATCGCCAGCAGCAGCAGGCCAAGACCGGACAGGCACGACAGCAGCACGGTACGCGGGATCATCTTGCGAATGGTCTCACCCAGGAACGAGCCGCCCGCGAGGATCATTGCTTCCACAAAGCACCACACCAGGCCAATCTGAATCGCGAAATCCGCATCGCCGGTTTGCTGGTAGACGGGCATCAGGACCAGGAAGGTCACGGTAAAAATCGAGGGTGCGCTCGGGCCGGACGGCAGCGCGGTGACGTCCGTACGTCCGGTGGCGCGCGCCATTTGCAGACCAAACCATGTGTAGCATAAGCTCGCTACCAGCACCGCCAGCCCGAAGGCCGGCGCGATGCGTCCATAAACAATCTCCTTCGGGATGCCGACGACAAAAATGAGCAGCCCCATCATGGTCAGTAAATTAGTCAGGTTGTTGGTCATCAACCCGAAATAGGCCGCCCAGTCACCTCTTTTCCACTCCAGTTTCATGTTTTTCATGGATGCATACCTTATAGAACGTAGCGATCGCGGAAGGTCAACAGCGCCTTTTCAAAACAGCTAAACGGCGGGTGAACGATGCCCGCTCCAATCATGCCGATGCCCGCGTCTTTGTGGGCAATGGCGGTGTTGATCACCGGCAGAATGCCGCTGCCCGCCACTCTGGTGATGTCGATGGCGGTTGGAATGCCCATAAACGACTGCAGCGGAATGGTGACGTTCGGGTTCTCGCCGAGGGTGATTTCGCGCATCTGGCGCGAGAAGTCGATGGCTTCCTCCACCGTGCCACCCACCAGCGCAACGATGGCCGGTGCCGTCGCCATCGCAAAGCCGCCGATGCCGTAGGTTTCGGTGATGGCGCTGTCGCCAATATCCAGTCCGGAGTCTTCCGGCTTATAGCCTGCGAACATCGGGCCAATCACCTGCTGCGCCGGACCGGTAAACCACTGCCCCGGCAGGCCGGAAACGCGCAGGCCGAACTCGTAGCCGTTGCGCGCCATGGTGGTAACCACGGTGCTATATTCAATGCCGTGAGCGGCATCCAGCGCGGCTTTACACATCGCCATCCACGTCGGGCCGGAGAAGTAGTCGCTGCTGGCGACAAACTCGAACACCTCACGCTGCTGCTCCACCGGATAGCCCGCCTGAATCAGCCCCGGCGTCAGCGCCTGAATAAGAAGCGTGGTGCCGGCGTTGTTGCGGTTGTGGCACTCGTCGCCCATGTGCAGCGCCTGGGCCAGCATCAGGCGCAGGTCGATTTCGCCGATGATATTCATCGCGTCGCGCAGCATCGGGCCGAGCACGTCGCGCATCCAGTTCAGACGGTCGATCACGCTCTGGTCGTTAGCCCCCATGCGCAGGATCTTCGCCATCTGCTCGCTGAGGTTGGTGAAGGCGCGGTTGCCGTAGGTTTTGTTCTCAACAATGTGCATAAACATTGACGCGGAGGTGACGCCCGCCATGGAGCCCACGCAGTCGTGCTCGTGGCACGGCGAGAAGGTGATCTCGCCTGAAGCCGCCAGCCTTGCGGCATCCTCCAGATCCGTCGCCAGCCCTTCAAATACCAGTGCACCGGTAACCGCGCCCTTCATCGCCCCGCACATGTTTTCCCAGGCGACGGGCGGACCGGCGTGCAGAATGGTGGTGCGGGTCATGCCCGGCACTACGTTAATTGCCTGGTCATAGCCCACCAGCACCGGGTGAGACTGGATGATGCGCTCAAGGGCGATTTTGTTCGCGGCGGCGATCTTCTCCGCCAGCGGTTTCTCTGCCAGCTGGTCGAGCGCTTCTACCACCTGCATGTTGCCCTGCCCCGGCGGCGTCCAGTCGAGCTGGGTCACGGGAACGTGCTGCTTTTTGAGGTCGTCGCTGAACATCGCAATGCCGACGTTAATGACGTTAAGCGGCTGGTTGAATAAAGTGGTCATTATGCGTTCTCCCCTTTGCAAACAAATTCGCGTGCCAGTAATCCGGTGTTGGTGCTGCTGCTGGCCCAGATGACGCCTGCGTCGGTCAGCCGCTGGCACTGCTGCGCCAGCGACTGCGGCTCCTGGTCGGTGCCGAGCACGTAGCCGAGGATCTCCAGCGGACGGTTATCGGCCTTCGCGATCGCCTGTGCCTCTTTGATCGCGTCGATCATCACCCCCACCGGATCCTCGTGCGCGCCGAAGCCGAGCACGAAGTCCATCACGATGACGCCCACCTGCGGATCGCGAGCCTCCTGTAGCAGGCGGCTGATGCGGTTGGTCGGGTCGATCATCGGGTGCGGTTTGCCGTTGGTGAAGTCGTCGTCACCGAAGTCCAGGAAGGTGTGGGCCTGGCTGACGCTGATGTCCTTCAGGCGCTTAGCCGGATCCGGCTGGATATTGCTCCAGACATCGTCGAACTTCTCCAGCGCGGCAAACATCGCCTCGTCGCACAGGGTGCCGCCGCAGAACAGGCCGCGAATGTACTTCTGCTGTGGGGTCAGGCGGGCGCGCACCTCTTCAATCAAAGGCCAGTTGAGCGGATGCAGATCCAGGGACTCTTTTTTAATGCCGGTAAGCAGCACCGCCTTCAGCGCCGCTTCTTTGGTGCCACGCGCAAACTGCAGGCCGTCTTCATCGGCGGGCGGTTCGCTGCGGCCAAGGAAGCAAACAACCACCGGCTTGCGGCAGGCTCTGGCGCGGGCCAGCACCTTTTCTGCCACCGCTGGCGCAGGCGGCTTGGAGATGAGCGCAATCACCTGAGTGCCCTCATCCGCCTCAAGCATGTCGATGGCGTCGAGCATCATCAGGCCGCCGATTTTTTCGCTGAGATCGCGCCCGCCGGTGCCGATCAGCTGCGACACGCCGCCGCCGAACTCATGAATGCGCACGCTCAGCTCCTGGCTGCCGGTGCCGGAGGCGCCAACAATCCCAATCGGCCCGCGACGTACCGCGTTGGCGAAGCACAGCCCCGCACCGTTGATGATGGCGGTCCCGCAGTCTGGCCCCATCATCAGCAGCCCTTTCTCATGCGCCAGCTGCTTCAGCGCCAGCTCGTCGTCGAGCGACACGTTATCGGAAAACAGCATCACGTTAAGATCGTTTTCCAGCGCCTGACGCGCTTCGCGGGCGGCAAAGGTGCCGTTGACGGAAATGACCGCCAGGTTGCTGTCCGGGCGATGAGTTTTGGCGCTGGCAATCGTCGCGTAGCGTGCTTCATGGGTGCCGCTGCTCGCTTTATGGGTAAATAAAGCTTCTATTTCCGCCAGCGTTTCATCGTTCGCCGCGTCGCCTTTAATCACGATCATCAGGTCGCCATTTTTGGCTTCCGCTAATTCCGGCGTGAGCAGCCCGAGATTTTTCAGAACGCCTTTATTCATTTCCGTCGCCATTGCCACAAACGCCTGTTCGACGCCCGGCAATTTATTGGCTTTGGTGGAAACCGACATTAAGGAAACCGAATCGAAATACGTGTTCTTTTTTATGACGATTTTGGTTGGCATTGTTTTCTCCTGAATAAGGATAAAAGGGGGCCGCCGTCGCGCAGAATGCACGTCGGTAAAAATACTGTTTGAATTAACGGCCAGCCGGACGTGGCTGGCCAAATGCGTTATGCGCCCGCCGCCAGCAGCAGGTCGGCTATTGCATCGAAGCCTTTTTCCCGCGCCAGTTCGAGCGGGGTTTTACCGTATTTATCGGTCATGTGCGGGTTCGCGCCGTGATCCAACAGCAGCTTCACAATTTCCTGCTGCTTTGCGCCGCCGTCATTCAGCACGATGGCTTCCAGCAGCGGCGTCCAGCCGACAAAGTTAGTGTGGTTGACGTTAATATCGGTTTTTTCCAGCAGCTCGCGCACGATTTCAACGTGGCCTTTTTCACTGGCAGGGGTTATGCCCACGCCGCCGAAGCGCGTCAGACGGTCGAGATCCGGATTCGCCGGAAGAACGATGCGCAGCAGGGTTAAATCATTGGTCAGGCAGCTTATCAGGAAGGGGTTAAAACAGGTCTGGTCCTGTTTATCAATATCCGCGCCGGCGGCAATTAAAAATTCCACGCAGGCATAATGCTTTTTCAGGCTGGCAATAATAATGGCGGTTCTTTTCTGGCGGTTGGTGGCGTTAATATCCACGCCGTTATCCAGGCAGGCTTTTAGCGCGTCGATGTTGCCCTCTTCTGCCGCCAGCAGAAATTCCGTAACGAGTGCGTTTGCAGACATATTCAGTCTCCCAATGTTTCACTTCTGATGACCTGAGAATAGCAACAGCCTGGTCACAAAAGAATCCGCTTAAAAATGATTCATCGACACGCAATTCATTGTTGAGTTAAATTCAACAGTCAGGCTAAAACGTGCGTCTGTGCAACCTTTTTCTTATGGTTTACCGCTTTTTAACGCCTCAGGCAGCATTATCCTTATGGCTGTAAAAGCCTTGCAGGACGTGGCCCCGCGTAAATAGTCAGAACTGTGACACACTTCAAATATGATGTAACGGCGCTGTTAAAATATGTTCAAAACTGATGGCTGAGGATGCTGAGATATGAATTCCATCTTTACCGAAGAGAACCTGCTGGCCTTCACCACCGCGGCACGCTTCGGCAGCTTCAGTAAAGCCGCCGCCGAGTTGGGTGTGACGACCTCCGCCATTAGCTACACCATTAAGCGCATGGAGACCGGGCTGGACGTGGTGCTGTTTGTGCGCAACACGCGCAGCATCGAGCTGACAGAGTCCGGGTTTTATTTTTACCGTAAAGCCACCGACCTGCTGAACGACTTCCACGCCATCAAGCGCGGGATTGATACCATTTCGCAGGGCATCGAGGCGCGAGTGCGCATCTGCATTAATCAGCTCTTGTATACGCCGCGCCATACCGCGCGTTTGCTGCAGGTGCTGAAAAAGCAGTTTCCCACCTGCCAGATCACGGTGACGACCGAGGTGTATAACGGCGTCTGGGATTCGATCATCAACAATCAGGCCAACATCGCGATTGGCGCGCCGGATACGCTGCTGGACGGCGGCGGGATTGATTACACCGAAATTGGCGCCATTCGCTGGGTGTTTGCCATCGCGCCGGAACATCCCCTCGCCTTTGTTCCCGAACCGATAGCGGAGAGCCAGTTGCGCCTGTACCCCAACATCATGGTGGAAGATACAGCGCATACCATCAACAAGAAGGTCGGCTGGCTGCTGCACGGGCAGGAGGCGATTCTGGTGCCGGATTTCAACACCAAGTGCCAGTGCCAGATTCTGGGGGAAGGGATTGGCTTTTTGCCGGAATACATGGCAAGAGAAGCGATGGAAGACGGTCTGCTCATCACGCGGCGTATTAACAATCCGCGTCAGGACTCGCGCATGCTGCTCGCCACGCAGCATGCGGCGACCGGCCAGGTGACGCGCTGGATCAAACAGCAGTTTGGCCCGGAAGGCGTATTAACCGGTATATACAGTGATTTACTGTGGCGTGCTTAGTTTTTCGTCTGCACCCAAAACGCGTGGATAAGGCCCGGGAAGTAACCCAGGATGGTCAGAAGGATGTTCAGAATAAACGCCCAGCCCAGTCCCTTGCCAAGCAGCACGCCCAGCGGCGGGAGAATAATCGTAAAAACAACGCGCCAAAAACCCATAATCACTCCGTGCAAACTAACCAATTGAAAATTAAAAAGAGACATTTCTCTAAGCATAGCCAGTTTACGGGTTACTGCCATTCGTCTCTCGCGCTTTTACCTGCCTTTACCCTCTTTACACTGGCTTAAGCCCTTCCTTAAATGTTCTACTACTCATAAATTGACCGTAAGGAAACACCATGTCTCTTTCTCTTATTTCGCCACAGCAGGCGAACGCGCTTATTAAAGAAGGCGCAAAACTGATTGATATTCGCGATCCCGATGAGTATGCCCGCGAGCATATTCCGGCAGCACGCTCCATACCGCTGGATTCTTTACCCGGCGGGCTCAACGCTGCCCCTGGTGAAACGGTGATTTTCCACTGTCAGTCCGGGACACGGACATCAAACAATGCTGCGCGACTTGCGCAGGCAGCGTTGCCGGCTCAGGCCTTCGTGGTTGAGGGGGGCATTCAGGGCTGGAAGCAGGCCGGGCTGCTGACCGTTGAAGATAAATCCCAGCCGCTCCCGCTGATGCGGCAGGTACAAATTGCCGCCGGGCTGCTGATCCTCTGCGGCGTGGTGCTGGGTTATAGCGTCTCCAGCGGCTTTTTCCTGCTAAGCGGTTTCGTCGGTGCCGGGCTGCTGTTCGCCGGTGTGACAGGTTTTTGCGGTATGGCACGGTTGCTGAAAGTGATGCCGTGGAACCGTCATACCTCATAAGCAGTAATCAATGAATTACGCTGTACCCGGCATCAGACGTCGGCTAAGGTGAAGATCGCTAAAACGATGAGGAGGTTATATGTTTTCTGTCGGTGATTATGTGCAACCGCTTAAAGGCGGCCCAAAGCTGAAAGTGCTCGAAGTGAACGGTGAAAACGTGGTGGCGGTACAGGCCAGCAATGAACAAGGCGAGAAATATACGCTGAAAGCGGCCGATTTGGCGCCGTATACCGAAGAAGGTGATTTCGGCGTCTGCTGAACAGACAACCGGGCGGCTTGTTCCGCCCGGTCCACGTATTAGATCAGAAAATCATCCAGTGATTTACCCTCTGCCAGCGCGCTGGCAATAGGCTTCGGCGTGCGGCCCTGGCCGGTCCACGTTTTTTCTTCTCCGTTCTGGTCAATAAAGCGATATTTCGCTTCACGCGGTTTACGCTTTTTAGTCGGTTTACCCGCCTGCGCCAGTTCTGAACCCAGCAGGTCAGTCGGAGAAATACCATCGGCTTTCATCAGTTCCAGCAGGTTATTAATTTTTTCCTGCTGTTCAGCGCGCTGCTGCTCTAATTCCGCCAGCTCATTGCGTTTTTCTTCAGTAACGACCCTGACCTTTTCCAGCATTTCCTCAAGAACGTCCAGGGTTAATTCTCGCGCCATCGCGCGCAGGGTTCGGATATTATTAAGATTCTGTAACGTCAAAGACATATTATTGAAAACCTTTTCTTTGGGGTAAATAGATAAATCGCCCCAAGAATAATTCATTTCAGTTGAAATATCTACCCAAGGATCCAAACGGGCATAAATGTAAATATATTTAAATATCGCCGTTAATAATAGCGCATAGCATTGGCGGGAAACACGTAGATCTAATCACTGAATCAATATAAATGGTCAACTTTAATCCAAATCACAGCATACTGCGCTCTCATCAGGGGAGTGGATTTCTGCGTCAAAAGCAAAACACATAAGACATTGATTTATATAAGCAAAACATTTGATGAGACAGATTATAACGAACCGGATAAAAAACAACCAATTTTAGAGAATTTTGTGGACAAAAGGCGAGTAAATAAAAATTAATCACTAGTTGTTAGTTCAAACATAGAGATATACGCTATACACCTCAAACAAACCAACCTAAAGCACTAGCCGCTGAAGGAAAACCGATTCCACTGCGTTCTTCTCAAGGAGTTCAGACATGTTCTCGCCGCAATCTCGCCTGCGCCACGCGGTGGCGGATACTTTCGCGATGGTTGTCTACTGTTCCGTTGTGAACATGCTGATTGAAATATTCCTCTCCGGAATGACCTTCGAGCAGTCACTTTCTTCTCGTCTGGTGGCCATCCCGGTCAATATTATTATCGCATGGCCTTACGGGCTATACCGCGATGCCGTTATGCGTTTCGCGCGCCGCATCAGCCCGGCGGGCTGGATGAAAAATCTTGCCGACGTGCTGGCGTACGTCACGTTCCAGTCGCCGGTCTACGTGGCTATTCTCCTGACAGTGGGCGCGGACTGGCACCAGATCGCCGCAGCGGTCAGTTCGAATATCGTGGTATCAATGCTGATGGGTGCGGTATACGGCTATTTCCTCGACTACTGCCGCCGCCTGTTTAAGGTCAGCCAGTACGGCCAGGTAAAAGCGTAATGTGAAGCGACTGGCGAAAGCCAGTCGCAGATTTACTGTACGTCGCCAAACAGTCCCTTCAGAAACCGCTCCAGCGCCATACGCGAACTGAAACCGTGCGGAATACCATAATGCTCATGCCGTTCACCGCCTAAATAGAGCGGAAATTGCTGATAGTGATCGCAGGTTTTAATATCCGAGGCAGGCTCAGCAAATGACAGACTTCTGTCTTTCAGCGTCGGGTGAATAATGAGAGCGGTACGTCCCATCCTGGCTTCACGATTAACATAAACATAATTCTCGCCGCGGCGATATCCATACGCTTTTGGCGTCACCTCATCCATGGTGAATCCCTCTTTTTCAAGAACGCGTGCCACCTCGTCAGGTCGTAAATACATATCTTTTCCTCGTTATCTTTTCCTGCCCGGCAACCTTACAGTAATCAGCATTAGCAGGGCTTTCAGAATAGTCCATAAACTGGCGGATAACGCGTGACGCGCTTCAGATATTAAATTTCTGAACTAAACTAAACGGGAACACAAAATTACGGAGGATCGTATGTTTAACAGACCGAACCGAAACGATATTAACGACGACGCGCAGGATATTCGTAATGATGTCAGCCAATTAGCGGACACGCTTGAGGAAGTGCTGAAATCCTGGGGATCGGATGCGAAGGATGAAGCAGATGCTGCGAAACGTAAGGCTCAGTCTCTGCTCCGTGAAACCCGCGCCCGTATGAACGGACGTTCACGCGCTACGCAGGCGGCCTGCGACATGGCAAGCTGTGCTACGACCTTCGTACGTGAAAAACCACTGTGTACGCTGGGAACCGTCGCGGCGGTCGGCATTTTTGTCGGAGCCCTGCTCAGCCTGCGTAAGTAAGCCCGCATTCTCAACCCCGGTAGCCTCAGGCGCCGGGGCTTTTTTATGCCTGTAAGCCTGAAAAACCCGTACAGCCCGCCCTGCCCCGCTGTGCTCATCATCAGGGCAACATTAATCTAAATTTCCCATATCTTGTATGGTTGAATCTTTTATCAACTACATCTAGTATTCTCTTTAGAAAGACACACACTCTATGACGCGTTAACTCGCGCCGTTTTCTCATTCTAAATGGAAATACGAATCATGAGCATTATTATTTACACTCGTAACGATTGTGTTCAGTGCCACGCCACCAAACGGGCGATGGAGAGCCGCGGCGTGGCGTTTGAGATGGTAAATATCGACCTGGTGCCCGATGCCGCGGATACCCTGCGCGAACAGGGATTTCGTCAGCTTCCGGTGGTGGTTGCCGGTGATACCAGCTGGTCTGGCTTTCGCCCGGACATGATTAACCGCCTGAGCGCTCAGGCCACGCGTGCATGAGTGGGCTGGTCTTCTTCTCCAGCAGCTCAGAAAACACGCTGCGCTTTATTGAGCGCCTCGGGCTGCCAGCGGTGCGTATTCCGCTCAATGAGCGGGAGCGCATTCAGGTAGACGAACCTTACATACTGGTGGTGCCCAGCTATGGCGGCGGCGGTACGGCAGGAGCAGTACCTCGCCAGGTGATCCGCTTTCTGAACGATCCTCATAACCGGGTACTGATTCGGGGCGTGATCGCGGCGGGCAATCGTAATTTTGGCGATGCCTTTGGCCGCGCCGGGGATGTCATCTCTCAAAAATGCGGCGTGCCGTATCTCTATCGTTTTGAACTGATGGGGACACAGCAGGACGTAGAAAACGTGCGTAAAGGAGTGAACGAATTTTGGCAACGACAACCGCAGAACGGGTAATTCAGGCGACGCCGGACTACCACGCATTAAACGCGATGCTTAACCTCTATGACCGGGAGGGGCGCATTCAATTTGGCAAAGATCGCGAGGCGGTAGAGGCTTTTTTCGCCGCCCACGTGCGGCCCAACAGCGTGACGTTTGCAAGCCAGAATGAACGTCTCGACTATCTGGTTAACGAGGGCTACTACGAGGAGCGCGTCCTGGCCCGCTACGATCGTCCCTTCGTGGTAAGACTGTTTGAACGTGCGCACGCCAGCGGTTTTCGCTTCCAGACGTTTCTTGGCGCATGGAAGTATTACACCAGCTACACCCTGAAAACCTTCGACGGCAAACGCTATTTAGAAAGCTTTGAAGATCGCACCGTGATGGTGGCCCTGACGCTGGCCCAGGGCGATGAAGCGCTGGCTGAACGGCTGACGGAGGAGATCCTCTCCGGCCGCTTCCAGCCCGCTACGCCCACCTTCCTCAACTGCGGCAAGGCCCAGCGTGGCGAGCTGGTCTCCTGCTTCCTGCTGCGCATCGAAGACAATATGGAGTCGATTGGCCGTGCGGTGAACTCGGCGCTGCAGCTTTCCAAACGCGGCGGCGGCGTGGCGTTTCTGCTCTCGAACCTGCGGGAAGCGGGCGCGCCGATCAAACGCATCGAAAACCAGTCTTCCGGCGTCATCCCGGTGATGAAGATGCTGGAAGATGCCTTCTCCTACGCCAACCAGCTTGGCGCGCGCCAGGGGGCGGGGGCGGTTTACCTGCACGCGCACCACCCGGATATTCTGCGGTTTCTGGATACCAAACGCGAAAATGCCGACGAAAAAATCCGTATCAAAACCCTGTCGCTGGGGGTGGTGATCCCGGATATCACCTTTAAGCTTGCCAAAGAGAATGCCGAGATGGCGCTCTTCTCGCCGTATGACATCGAGCGAATTTACGGCAAAGCCTTTGGCGACGTAGCCATCAGCGAGCTCTACGACGAACTGGTGGCCGACGATCGCATTCGCAAAAAGACCATCAACGCCCGCGATTTCTTCCAGACGCTTGCGGAAATTCAGTTTGAATCCGGCTATCCGTACATCATGTACGAGGATACGGTAAACCGCGCCAATCCGATTGCCGGGCGCATCAACATGAGCAACCTGTGCTCGGAAATTTTGCAGGTCAACAGCGCCTCCGCTTACGACGAAAACCTGGACTACGCGGAGATCGGCAAAGATATCTCCTGCAACCTCGGGTCGCTCAATATTGCCCACACCATGGATTCGCCAGATTTTGGCCGCACGGTGGAGACTGCCGTTCGCGGGCTGACGGCGGTATCGGACATGAGCCACATCCGCAGCGTACCGTCCATCGAGGCGGGCAACGCCGCATCGCACGCCATCGGCCTGGGGCAGATGAACCTGCACGGCTATCTGGCACGGGAAGGCATCGCCTACGGCAGCCCGGAAGGGCTGGATTTCACGAATCTCTATTTCTACACCGTCACCTGGCATGCGCTGCATACCTCAATGATGCTGGCGCGCGAGCGCAACCAGCGGTTCGCAGGCTTTGAGCAGTCGCGCTACGCCAGCGGGGCGTATTTCAGCCAGTATCTGGAAGGCGACTGGCAGCCGAAAACCGAAAAAGTGCGCGCGCTGTTTGACCGCGCCGGCATTACCCTGCCGACGCGCGAGATGTGGCAGCAGTTGCGCGACGACGTGATGCGCTACGGCATTTATAACCAGAACCTGCAGGCGGTGCCGCCAACCGGTTCGATTTCCTACATCAACCACGCCACGTCGAGCATTCACCCGATCGTGTCGAAGATTGAAATTCGTAAGGAAGGCAAAACCGGACGCGTCTACTACCCTGCCCCGTTTATGACCAATGAAAACCTGGCGCTGTACCAGGACGCGTACGAGATCGGCCCGGAAAAAATCATTGATACCTACGCCGAGGCCACGAAGCACGTGGACCAGGGGTTGTCGCTGACGCTCTTCTTCCCGGACACCGCTACCACGCGGGATATCAACAAAGCGCAGATTTACGCCTGGAAGAAAGGCATCAAAACGCTGTACTACATTCGCCTGCGCCAGCTTGCGCTGGAAGGCACCGAAATCGAAGGCTGCGTGTCCTGCGCGCTGTAAGGAGAAAGGATGAAACTGTCACGCGTGAGTGCCGTTAACTGGAACAAGATTCAGGACGATAAAGACCTGGAGGTGTGGAACCGCCTGACCAGCAACTTCTGGCTGCCGGAAAAGGTGCCGCTCTCCAATGATATTCCAGCCTGGCAGACGCTGAGCCACGCCGAACAGCAGCTGACGATCCGCGTCTTTACCGGCCTGACGCTGCTGGACACCATTCAGAATACCGTCGGTGCGCCCGCTCTGATGAGCGACGCGCTGACGCCGCACGAAGAGGCGGTGATGTCGAACATCAGCTTTATGGAGGCGGTGCACGCCCGCTCCTACAGCTCGATTTTCTCCACGCTGTGCCAGACCAAAGACGTGGACGCGGCCTACGCCTGGAGCGAAGAGAGCGCGTCATTGCAGCGCAAGGCGGAGCTGGTGCTGGAGTATTACCGCGCCGACGAGCCGCTGAAGAAGAAGATCGCCAGCGTGTTCCTGGAATCCTTCCTCTTCTATTCCGGCTTCTGGCTGCCCATGTACTGGTCGAGCCGGGGCAAGCTCACTAACACCGCCGATTTGATTCGCCTCATTATCCGTGACGAGGCGGTGCACGGGTATTACATCGGCTATAAGTATCAGAAAGGGCTGGAGAAAGTCAGCCCGGAAAAACGCGAGGAACTCAAGGGTTTCGCCCTCGATTTGCTGATGGATCTGTATGACAACGAGTTGAGCTATACCGAAGAGCTGTACGCCGGAACGGGCTGGGAAGAGGACGTGAAGGCGTTTCTCTGCTACAACGCGAACAAAGCGCTGATGAACCTGGGCTACGACGCGCTTTTCCCGCCGGAGATGGCGGAGGTAAACCCGGCGATCCTCGCGGCGCTGTCGCCCAATGCGGACGAAAACCACGATTTCTTCTCCGGGTCCGGATCGTCGTACGTGATGGGTAAAGCGGTGGAGACAGAAGATGAGGATTGGGATTTTTAATGTATGAATTAACGTTCATTAATTAAATATAAATCTCATTATTTCCACACCACTATTTCACCAGGCACTACACTGTAATTTCCCCGTCATATTCGCCTGAATCACTCCGATTCAGGCGAATTTCCCGACGCAGCAGCAAAAAATTGAGAAAAATTCAAACCGTCCTCAGCCCTTTATTCATGGGAAATTCAGCCGTTTCGCTTGCAGCAAAATTCCGGCGTCAGGCCAACTCAGGGTTGTCTCAGATTCTCAGTATGTTAGGGTTATGCCCGTTAACAATTTACCATGGTAATCATATCGACATAAACAAATAACAGGACACTCTCTATTGCATGGCAATTAAATTAGAAGTGAAAAATCTTTATAAAATATTTGGCGAGCACCCGCAGCGCGCATTCAAATATATTGAGAAAGGCCTTTCGAAAGAGCAAATTCTGGAAAAAACCGGGCTGTCGCTTGGCGTTAAAGACGCCAGTCTGGCCATTGAAGAAGGCGAGATTTTTGTCATCATGGGGTTATCCGGTTCGGGTAAATCCACTATGGTTCGCCTTCTCAATCGCCTGATTGAACCCACCCGCGGACAGGTGCTGATTGACGGCGTGGATATCGCCAGAATCTCAGACGCAGAACTCCGCGAGGTGCGCAGAAAGAAGATCGCAATGGTGTTTCAGTCATTCGCGCTGATGCCGCATATGACGGTGCTCGATAATACCGCCTTCGGTATGGAATTAGCCGGCACGCCCGCTCAGGAACGTCAGGAAAAAGCCCTGGATGCTTTGCGTCAGGTTGGGCTGGAAAATTACGCTCATGCCTACCCGGACGAGCTTTCGGGCGGGATGCGTCAGCGCGTCGGATTAGCCCGCGCGTTAGCCATTAATCCAGACATATTATTAATGGATGAAGCCTTCTCCGCCCTCGATCCTTTAATTCGCACCGAGATGCAGGATGAGCTGGTAAAATTACAGGCCAAACACCAGCGCACCATTGTCTTTATTTCTCACGATCTCGATGAAGCCATGCGTATTGGCGATCGCATTGCCATTATGCAAAATGGCGAAGTGGTGCAGGTCGGCACGCCGGATGAAATTCTCAATAATCCGGCAAATGATTACGTGCGCACCTTCTTCCGCGGCGTGGATATTAGCCAGGTATTTAGCGCGAAAGATATTGCCCGAAGAACGCCAAACGGCATTATTCGAAAAACGCCAGGCTTCGGCCCGCGCTCCGCGCTGAAGCTGTTGCAGGATGAAGACCGTGAATACGGTTATCTGGTTGAACGCGGCAATAAATTTGTCGGCGTTGTCTCCATCGACTCTCTGAAAACCGCCCTGAGCGAAAACCAGGGAATCGATGCGGCGTTGATTGACGCTCCGCTTGCCGTGGATGCCGAAACGCCGCTCAGCGAGTTGCTCTCTCACGTGGGTCAGGCGCCTTGCGCCGTGCCGGTTGTCGGTGAAGAACAACAGTACGTTGGCATCATCTCAAAACGGATGTTGCTACAGGCTTTAGATCGCGAGGGGGCAAACAATGGCTGATCAATCAAACCCATGGGGTACCACTGAAGCGGCGGATAACGCTGCACAATCCGCCGACGCGTGGGGTTCCACGTCCGCACCTGCCGACGGCGGCGGCGCGGCAGACTGGCTGAACAGCGCACCCGCGCCTGCGCCAGAGCACTTCAATATTATGGATCCGTTCCACAAGACGCTGATCCCGCTGGACAGCTGGGTGACGGAGGGGATCGACTGGGTGGTCACGCACTTCCGCCCGGTTTTCCAGGGGATCCGCATCCCGGTGGATTACATCCTGAACGGCTTCCAGCAGCTGATGCTGGGCATGCCGGCGCCCGTGGCGATTATCCTGTTCTCCCTGATCGCCTGGCAGTTTGGCAGCGCCGGGATGGGTGTCGCCACGCTGATTTCGCTGATTGCCATCGGCGCGATTGGGGCCTGGTCGCAGGCGATGATCACCCTGGCGCTGGTGCTGACCGCCCTCCTCTTCTGCATTGTCATCGGCCTGCCGATGGGGATCTGGCTGGCGCGCAGCCCGCGGGCGGCGAAGATTATTCGTCCCCTGCTGGATGCGATGCAGACCACCCCGGCGTTCGTCTATCTGGTGCCTATCGTGATGCTGTTCGGCATCGGTAACGTGCCGGGCGTGGTGGTGACCATTATCTTCGCCCTGCCGCCAATTATTCGCCTGACTATCCTGGGCATTAACCAGGTGCCTGCGGATCTGATTGAGGCCTCGCGCTCGTTCGGCGCCAGCCCGCGTCAGATGCTGTTTAAGGTTCAGCTTCCGCTGGCGATGCCGACCATTATGGCGGGCGTTAACCAGACGCTGATGCTGGCGCTGTCCATGGTGGTGATCGCCTCGATGATCGCCGTTGGCGGTCTCGGCCAGATGGTGCTGCGCGGTATTGGCCGTCTCGACATGGGGCTGGCGACCGTCGGCGGCGTCGGGATTGTGATCCTCGCCATTATCCTTGACCGCCTGACCCAGGCTGTCGGTCGTGATTCACGCAGTCGCGGCAACCGTCGCTGGTACACCACCGGCCCTGTCGGGTTACTGACCCGCCCATTTACAAAATAAGGAACAACGATGCGACATAACGTACTTTTTGCCACAGCGTTTGCCACCCTTGTCTCCACCAGCGCGTTTGCCGCTGACCTGCCGGGCAAAGGCATTACCGTGCAGCCGGTGCAGAGCACCATTTCGGAAGAGAGCTTCCAGACCCTGATCGTCAGCCGCGCGCTGGAGAAGCTCGGCTACACGGTTAACACGCCGAGCGAAGTGGATTACAACGTGGGCTACACCTCGATTGCCTCCGGTGACGCCACCTTTACCGCAGTGAACTGGCAGCCGCTGCACGACGACATGTATGCCGCCGCCGGTGGTGACAAGAAATTCTACCGCGAAGGCACCTTCGTGACGGGCGCAGCGCAGGGGTATCTGATCGACAAGAAAACCGCTGATAAGTACCACATCACCAATATTGAGCAGCTGAAAGATCCGAAGATCGCCAGACTGTTAGACACCAACGGTGACGGCAAGGCCGACATGATGGGCTGCTCGCCGGGCTGGGGCTGCGAAGCGGTGATTAACCACCAGAACAAAGCGTTTGATCTGGCGAAAACCGTCGACGTGAGCCACGGCAACTACTCCGCGATGATGGCCGACACCATTGCCCGCTTTAAGGAAGGCAAGCCGGTGATCTACTACACCTGGACGCCGTACTGGGTGAGCGACGTGCTGAAGCCGGGCAAAGACGTGGTGTGGTTACAGGTGCCCTTCTCCTCCCTGCCCGGCGAGCAGAAAGATATCGACACCAAACTGCCGAACGGCATGAACTATGGCTTCCCGGTGAACACCATGCACATCGTGGCGAACAAAGCCTGGGCGGAGAAAAACCCGGCTGCGGCGAAGCTGTTCTCGGTGATGAAGCTGCCGCTGGCGGACATCAACGCCCAGAATGCGATGATGCACGCGGGCAAATCCTCTGAGGCGGATGTTAAAGGCCACGTGGATGGCTGGATCAAAGCCCACCAGCAGCAGTTTGATGGCTGGGTGAAAGAGGCGCTTGCGGCGCAGAAGTAAAAACACAGCACAACCTTACCCCTCACCCCGGACCGTACACCCCTCTGGGGAGAGGGTTAAGGTGAGGGGATTAACCGCACAAACACACACATAACAATCCCCCAACATTCTCAATCATTAGCTATTATGGTTTCCGGAAAAATAATCACTTAACTCACGATTCCTGAAACTAATGACAAAAACATCTCAGGGGCTTAGCCCCGCACTCATCCTTTTAATGTCCGTGGCAACGGGTCTGGCAGTCGCCAGCAACTATTACGCACAACCTCTGCTTGATACTATCGCGCGCGCCTTCGATCTTTCAGCCAGCTCCGCCGGCTTTATCGTCACCGCTGCGCAGCTCGGCTATGCGGCAGGGCTGCTGTTCCTGGTGCCATTGGGCGATATGTTTGAGCGCCGGATGCTTATCGTCTCTATGACGCTTCTGGCGGCAGGCGGCATGCTGATCACCGCCAGCAGCCAGTCGCTGACGATGATGATCGTCGGTACCGCGCTAACGGGGCTTTTCTCCGTCGTCGCGCAAATCCTGGTGCCTCTCGCCGCAACGCTCGCCTCGCCGGAAAAACGCGGCAAAGTGGTCGGCACTATCATGAGCGGCCTGCTGCTGGGCATTCTGCTGGCGCGAACCGTTGCCGGGCTGCTGGCAAGCCTCGGCGGCTGGCGCACCGTCTACTGGGTGGCGAGCGTATTGATGGTGGTGATGGCGCTGGCGCTGTGGCGCGGGCTGCCGAAGGTGAAGCAGGAGAACCACCTGAATTACCCGCAGCTTCTGGCCTCCGTGTTTAGCCTGTTCACGCAGGATAAACTGCTGCGCACCCGCGCTCTGCTGGGGTGTTTAACCTTCGCCAACTTCAGCATTCTCTGGACGTCGATGGCGTTTCTGCTGGCAGCACCGCCGTTCAATTATTCCGAAGGGGTGATTGGTCTGTTCGGTCTGGCCGGTGCAGCAGGTGCACTGGGCGCTCGCCCGGCAGGCGGGCTGGCTGATAAAGGCAAATCGCACATGACCACGACAGCCGGACTGATTTTGCTCCTGCTCTCCTGGGCGGCCATCTGGTATGGGCACGTCTCGGTGCTGGCGCTGATCGTCGGTATTCTGGTGCTCGATCTCACCGTACAGGGTGTTCACATCACCAACCAGACCGTGATTTACCGCGTGAAGCCCGAGGCGCGTAACCGCCTCACGGCCGGATACATGACCAGCTACTTCATTGGTGGTGCGGCGGGTTCGTTAATATCAGCGTCGGCGTGGCAGCATGCCGGCTGGTCAGGTGTGTGCGGGATAGGGGCACTCGTCGCCGCGCTTAACCTGGTTGTATGGTGGCGCGGCTATCATCGTCAGGAAGCAATTCATTAAGTTTTACATTGCTTTGGGCCTCTTAGGGTGTAAAGGGGCCCGGCAGTCTGTTAATGTAAACGTAATCATTTATCCCAGAAATTTTAATGTGGGTGACATATCTACAATTGGCATGAATAGTTCAGACCCCCGTCCCCACATCCTCTCTTCAGCGGGTTTATACCCTACGCTTTCTGTGCTCACCGGGTCACGGACTTACCCGGCGCTCTTTGATGGTGGCATTCGTTTGGCGGATATAACCGCACAAATAATTCATTTACATTATTTGTCACCATCGTTACTATATCGGCTGTAATTAATGAGGTTATGCCCAAAATGGATAGTTCGTTTACGCCCATTGAACAAATGCTTAAATTCCGCGCCAGTCGTCATGAGGACTTCCCGTATCAGGAAATCCTGTTGACCCGCCTGTGCATGCACATGCAGGGTAAGCTGCTGGAAAATCGTAATAAAATGCTGAAAGCTCAAGGGATTAACGAGACGTTGTTTATGGCGTTGATTACGCTGGAGTCTCAGGAAAACCATAGCATTCAGCCTTCTGAGCTGAGCTGCGCGCTGGGATCGTCCCGTACCAATGCGACCCGTATTGCCGATGAGCTGGAAAAGCGCGGCTGGATTGAGCGCCGTGAAAGCGATAACGATCGCCGCTGCCTGCATCTGCAATTGACCGATAAAGGTCACCAGTTCCTGCGTGAGGTGCTGCCACCTCAGCACAATTGCCTGCACAAACTCTGGTCTGCCCTCAGTACTTCCGAGCGCGACCAGCTTGAGCACATCACTCGCAAGCTGCTCACCCGTCTGGACCAGATGGATGAAGAAGGCGCTGTTCTTGAGGCGCTGCGCTAACGCGACGACACGCTCAACAATCCAGATTTATATAAGAAAACCGACAGGCCAGCACGTCACACTGCTGGCCTTTCTGACAACAGGTCGGCTCAGCCGATGTGAAAATAAGAAGATCGTGGAGAACAACAATGAGCGCAAATGCGGAGAGCACTACCCCGCAGCAACCGGCCAATAAGAAAGGCAAACGTAAAAGTGCCCTTCTTCTGTTGACCTTGCTCTTTATTATTATTGCCGTGGCATATGGGATCTATTGGTTTTTAGTATTGCGTCATGCAGAAGAGACTGACGACGCATACGTGGCAGGGAACCAGGTACAGATTATGGCGCAGGTGTCGGGCAGCGTGACGAAAGTCTGGGCTGACAATACCGACTTTGTGCAAAAAGGCGATGTGTTGGTGACCCTCGATCCAACCGACGCCCAGCAGGCATTTGAGAAAGCCCAGACCGCGCTGGCCTCCAGCGTCCGTCAGACCCGCCAGCTGATGATCAACAGTAAACAGCTGCAGGCCAACATCGACGTGCAGAAAACCGCACTCGCGCAGGCGCAGAGCGACCTGAACCGCCGTGTACCGCTCGGCACGGCCAACCTGATTGGCCGTGAAGAGCTGCAGCACGCCCGCGACGCCGTCGCCAGCGCTCAGGCACAGCTGGATGTGGCCATTCAACAGTACAACGCCAACCAGGCGATGGTGCTCGGCACCAGCCTCGAAAACCAGCCCGCCGTACAACAGGCGGCGACTGAAGTACGCAACGCATGGCTTGCCCTGCAGCGTACCAAAATCGTCAGCCCGATGACCGGCTACGTCTCCCGCCGTTCCGTCCAGCCAGGGGCGCAGATTAGCCCGACCACGCCGCTGATGGCGGTCGTGCCGGCAGACAACCTGTGGGTAGACGCCAACTTTAAAGAGACGCAGCTCGCCCATATGCGTATCGGCCAGACCGCGACGGTCGTCAGCGACATCTATGGCGATGACGTGAAGTACACCGGGAAAGTGGTGGGTCTGGATATGGGGACCGGCAGCGCCTTCTCCCTGCTGCCTGCGCAAAACGCCACCGGTAACTGGATTAAAGTGGTTCAGCGTCTGCCCGTGCGTATCGAGCTGGATGCCAAACAGCTGGCGGATCACCCGCTGCGTATCGGCCTCTCCACGCTTGTGACGGTCGATACCGCCAACCGCGACGGTCAGATCCTGGCAAGCCAGGTGCGTAGCAGCCCGGTTTATGAAAGTAACGCCCGTGAAATTAGCCTCGATCCGGTCAACAAACTGATCGATGACATCGTGAAGGCAAACGCCGGTTAATCCGAAGGTGAGCGTTATGCAACAGCAAAAGCCGCAAAAACCGCTGGAAGGCGCGCAGCTGGTCATTATGACCATTGCGCTGTCGCTGGCGACATTCATGCAGGTGCTGGACTCCACCATCGCAAACGTGGCGATCCCAACCATCGCCGGTAACCTTGGCTCGTCGCTGAGCCAGGGGACCTGGGTCATTACTTCGTTTGGGGTGGCAAACGCCATCTCCATCCCTATCACCGGCTGGCTGGCGAAGCGCGTCGGTGAGGTGAAGCTGTTCCTCTGGTCCACGGTAGCGTTTGTTCTTGCCTCCTGGGCGTGCGGCATGTCCAGCAGCCTGACGATGCTGATTTTCTTCCGCGTCATTCAGGGGATTGTCGCCGGGCCGCTGATCCCGCTGTCGCAGAGTTTGCTGCTGAGCAACTACCCCCCAGCAAAACGTTCGGTCGCGCTGGCGCTATGGTCAATGACCGTTATCGTCGCGCCTATCTGCGGACCGATTCTGGGCGGGTACATCAGCGATAACTACCACTGGGGCTGGATCTTCTTTATCAACGTACCGATTGGCGCCGTCGTGGTATTGATGACGCTGCAGTCGCTGCGGGGACGAGAGACGCGCACCGAACAGCGCCGTATCGACAGCATCGGGCTGGCGCTGCTGATCCTGGGTATCGGCAGTCTGCAGATCATGCTCGACCGCGGTAAAGAGCTCGACTGGTTCAACTCGCAGGAGATCATCATCCTGACCATTGTCGCGGTGGTATCGATAAGCTTCCTGATTGTCTGGGAGCTGACGGACGACAACCCGATTGTCGATCTCTCGCTCTTCAAATCGCGAAACTTCACCATCGGCTGCCTGTGTATCAGCCTCGCCTATATGCTCTACTTCGGCGCGATTGTTCTGCTGCCGCAGCTGTTGCAGGAGGTGTATGGCTATACCGCGACCTGGGCGGGTCTGGCCTCAGCGCCCGTTGGGGTGATCCCGGTTCTGCTGTCGCCGATTATTGGCCGCTTCGCCCACAAGCTCGACATGCGTCGGCTGGTGACGTTCAGCTTCATTATGTACGCCGTGTGCTTCTACTGGCGCGCGTATACCTTTGAGCCGGGAATGGACTTTGGCGCCTCGGCGTGGCCGCAGTTCATTCAGGGCTTTGCGGTGGCGTGCTTCTTTATGCCGCTGACCACCATTACGCTCTCTGGCCTGCCGCCTGAGCGTCTGGCGGCGGCATCAAGTCTGTCGAACTTCACCCGTACGCTAGCGGGTTCCATCGGGACGTCGATCACCACCACCCTGTGGACCAACCGTGAATCGATGCACCATGCCCAGCTGACCGAAGCGGTGAACCCGTACAATCCGAATGCCCAGCAGATGTACAGTCAGCTTCAGGGCATGGGGATGACGGAGCAGCAGGCATCCGGCTGGATTGCCCAGCAGATCACCAACCAGGGGCTGATTATCTCGGCAAACGAGATTTTCTGGATATCAGCGGGGATCTTCATCGTCCTGCTGGGGCTGGTGTGGTTTGCCAGACCGCCGTTTGGCGCCGGTGGCGGCGGCGGAGGGGCGCACTAATTCGCGTTGTCCAGAACGCGACAGCGATTGTCAGTTTCGATAAAGCAGCGCTCCTGAAATCAATTCACGATAGTGAAAAGACAACAGGAGCGCATCATGCTGAACACACCCGCCGACAAATACCAGCCATATCCCACCGTTTCATTGCACGACCGCCGCTGGCCGGAGCAGACCATCACCCGCGCGCCGCGCTGGCTTTCGACAGACTTACGCGACGGCAACCAGGCGCTTGCCGAGCCGATGGACAGCGCGCGCAAGCTTCAGTTCTGGGATTTGCTGCTGGGCTGCGGATTTAAAGAGATTGAGGTCGCCTTCCCGTCCGCCTCGCAGACCGACTTCAACTTTGTCCGCCAGCTCATCGAAGAGAACCGCATTCCGGATGACGTTACGATTCAGGTGTTAACACAGGCGCGGGAAGATCTTATCCATCGTACTTTTGAATCCCTGCGCGGCGCGAAGCAGGCCACCGTCCACCTGTATAACTCCACCGCCCCGCTGTTCCGCCGCCTGGTGTTCGGCATGGAGAAAGCGCAGATCGTCGAGCTGGCCACCCGCGCCACGCGGCTTATCCGCCAGCTTTGTGAAGAGAACCCTGAAACCCGCTGGCAGTACGAGTACTCCCCGGAAACCTTCTGCTTTACCGAGCCGGAGTTTGCGCTGGAGATTTGTGAAGCCGTGGCGGAGATCTGGCAGCCGTGCGATGAACGGCCAATGGTGATCAACTTACCCGCTACCGTCGAGGTCAGTACGCCGAACGTCTATGCCGATCAGATAGAGTATTTCTGCCGCCACTTCAGCCGCCGCCGCGACGTGTGCATCAGCGTGCATCCGCATAACGACCGCGGAACGGGCGTCGCCAGCGCGGAGCTGGCGGTGATGGCCGGGGCCGACCGCGTGGAGGGCTGCCTTTTTGGCAACGGCGAACGCACGGGCAACGTTTGCCTGGTAACGCTGGCGATGAACCTCTACAGCCAGGGCATTAGTCCCAATCTGGACTTTAGCGATATGAATCGGGTGGTCGAAACGGTAGAGGCCTGCAACCAGTTGCCTGTCCATCCGCGCCATCCGTGGGCAGGACGGCTGGCCTATACCGCCTTCTCCGGCTCGCACCAGGACGCCATCAAGAAAGGCTTTGATGCCCGCAGGCCTGGCGATCGCTGGGAGATGCCCTATCTGCCCGTCGATCCGCAGGACATCGGCTGCACCTACGAAGCGGTGATCCGTGTGAACAGCCAGTCAGGAAAAAGCGGCAGCGCCTGGCTTATTGAGCAAAACCACGGCCTGAAGCTGCCCCGCGCCCTGCAGCAGGATTTTAGCCAGCACGTGCAGCAGGAAACGGATCGCCACGGGAAAGAAATGACGCAGAACGCACTGTGGCAGCTATTCCGCACGCGCTACGGGCTGGTAACGACGCCGCAGCTGGCGCTGCAATCCTACCGCAGCGACGGCCAGCAGGACGGCCAGCTGCGGCTGACGGCAAGCGTCGTCACGCAGGGGGGAACGCGCCAGCTGGAGGGTCAGGGCAACGGTCTGCTCTCCGCTGCCGCGCAGGGCCTGAGCCGCTGGGTCAACGCGCCGTTTGTGATTAAGGATTATCACGAACATACGCTGGGCGAACGCAGCGACAGCCGCTCGGTGGCCTATATCCGCTGCCTGTTCCAGGACGGCACGAGCAGCTGGGGCGTGGGCATTGACAGCGACGTGGCGCGCGCGTCGCTTCAGGCGCTGTTTAACGCGGTTAGTCGTTCTTAAAGTAATCGCTGGGTGAGATACCCATCGCCCGGCGGAACATCGCCGTAAAGGCGCTGTGGCTGCCGTATCCCAGATCCAGCGCCACGCGCAGCACCGGCTGGCCCTGCGCCAGCCGCACTAAGGCTTCCAGCAGGCGCGCCCTTCTCACCCACTCGCCGTAGCTTAACCCGGTCTGCTGCTGAAAATGGCGGTTCAGCGTACGCTCGCTCATGCCGAGCAAGCTCGCGCTCTGTTGACCGCTCCAGCTTTCACCTGGTAACTGACGGATCTGCCGACACAGCTGGCGTAACGCTTCACTTTCCGGTTCCGGCAGGTGAAACGGCAGCACCGGCATGATGCGAATTTCATCCAGAATGAGCTCATACACGCGCTCGTCACGGCTTCCCGGCGAGTACGATTCCGGTAGCGTCAGGGAGGTGAGGATCAGCTCGCGCAGCAGCGGGGAGATCTGCACGATCTGACAGGTCGCCGGGAGATCGGCTCGCGCCAGCGGATCGATAAACAGCGTGCGGGCTGCAACGTTGCCGGTGATGCGAAGCGAGTGCTGTGTTCCCGCCGGTAGCCAGACGCCGCGCCCGGGCGGCACTACCCAGCAGCCGGATGCGGTATCGACCCGCACGACGCCCGTCAGGCTGTGCAGCAGCTGCGCGCAGTCGTGCTCATGCCACGGCTCGCTATCGCCATGAGCATAATCATGCGAAAACGGCACAAGCGGGCGATGGGTAAAGGAGAAGGTGGTGGTTGTCGTCATGAGGATTGTAGGCCCGGCCAGCGAAGCGCCACCGGGCATCCACAGGCACAATACTAGATGTGCAGTTCCTGCAGTTTTTCTTTTGGCAGGGCCAGCTCTTCATTGCTGTTCACGCGAACGTCACGCTCGATGATGTGACGGGCAATTTCCTGGGCTTCTTCCAGAGAGTGCATCTGGTAAGTGCCGCACTGGTAAACGTTCAGCTCAGGGATCTGGTTCTGCTCTTTCACTTTCAGCACGTCTTCCATCGCCGCTTTCCACGCATCGGCGACGCGTTTCTCTTCAGGCTGACCAATCAGGCTCATGTAGAAGCCGGTACGGCAGCCCATCGGAGAGATGTCGATGATCTCAACGCCGTTGCCGTTCAGGTGGTCACGCATGAAACCGGCGAACAGGTGTTCCAGGGTGTGAATGCCTTTCTCCGGCATCACTTCTTTATTCGGCACGCAGAAGCGCAGATCGAAGACGGTGATCGTGTCGCCGTGCGGGGTGTGCATGGTCTTCGCCACGCGGACTGCAGGTGCTTCCATACGGGTATGGTCGACAGTAAAGCTATCTAATAACGGCATACGTCACCTCCGATAGTGATTTTTTTTTAAATAAACTGAACTCTTCTACAGAATGCACGTCTGAGTATATGAAAGACGCGCATTTGTTATCATCATCCCTGAATTCAGAGATGTATATTTTGGCCACAGCGATGTGGCCTTTTTCTTTTCTGCTTAAGCCTGCTTCGCCAGAAACGCCTCAAACGACTCCGTATCCGCCGCTTCAACCTCTTTCTGACGCACCAGGGACGCGTCGCGCTCCGCGACAAAATCCGCTTCGCCCAGGATCTCTAACGGCTCCTGTATCAGCATCTCACGGTACTCCGCTGAGAGTGAACGCCCCGTGCCGCCAATCCCCTGCTCGATCATGGTGCGCAAAATGCGCGCAGAGAACGTCAGTTCCGGGTTATCAAAGCATTCCACCAGCTGGTCGCAAATCTGTTGATACGCGTCGCCGCCGTCGATGCTGTCCAGGGTGCGGGCAACACGCTTCAGGTCACGGAACAGATCCTTACCAACCTTAGCCAGCGGGAACTGCGCCGTTTCGCAGCCAATACCCAGCGTCAGACCCGGTTTACGGCCTTCCAGAATCACGCGGTTCCAGTTCGTGCGCGTACAAAGCAGTTCGTCTGAACTCATTTCCGGCGCATCCGCCAGCGCGCACCAGACCATAAACAGATCCAGGAAGCGAACCTGCTGCTCGTCAACGCCAATCGGTGAGAACGGGTTGATGTCCAGCGAGCGCACTTCAATGTATTCAATGCCGCCGCGCTGCAGCGCATCCGACGGCGTTTCACCGCTGCGCGTCACGCGCTTCGGACGAATTGGCGCATACAGTTCGTTTTCAATCTGCAATACGTTGCTGTTGATTTGCAGGCGCTTTCCGTCTTTTTCGAGGCCGATTTTCGCGTACTCTTCCGACGGAGTTTTAATCGCCCGCTTCAATCCTGCCACATATTCGTGCAATTCGTTAAACGTAATACCGAGATTGCTTTGCGATTTATTGGTATAGCCCAGATCGCTCATGCGCAGAGAAGTCGCGTACGGGAGATAGTACATGCCACACTCGGTTTTTTCGAACGGCAGCGTGGTCGGTTTCCCCTGCAGGAACGATGAACAAATGGCAGGCGACGCGCCAAACAGATACGGAATCACCCAGCCAAAACGGTAATAGTTGCGGATCAGACGGAAATAACCGGCGGAGATCGCTTCTTTATCCGTTTCTCCCCCCTTCGCCTGCCAGAACGCCATCGGCAAAGAGAAATTGTAGTGCACGCCAGAGATCGTCTGCATCAGCGCGCCGTAGCGATTTTTAAGACCTTCGCGATAGAGCGTTTTCAGCCGACCAATGTTTGACGTGCCGTACTGCGCCAGCTCAATCTCCTGGCCCTGCTCGATATAGCACGGCATGCTGAGCGGCCACATACGTTCATCGCCGAGATTGCGCGCGGTGTAGCGATGGATGTCGCGCAGGATCGTCAGCATATGATCAATATCGCCGTCCACCGGCGTAATGAACTCCAGCAGCGCTTCAGCGAAATCGGTTGTGATCCATTTATGTGTCAGCGCCGAGCCTAACGCCTTCGGGTGACCCGTCGTCGCTAAGCTACCGTCCGCGTTAACGCGCAGCGTTTCACGCTCAAGACCACGCTGAATACCCTTCAGAGCCTGAGGGTGGTTTTCCAGCCAGGCCAGCGCCTGAGATACGTCCGGGATCAAATTGACCTCCCGCCTGTCAAAGTAATGTTACTCAGCATAATTGTAATGGTTGACGATTGAAGGTCGCGTATTCATTCCACCAATTAGTGCCACCACGTCATACCCTGTAGTGTTGCCCACGCCACGAGAACATAGCGCAACGCCTTGCCAAGGCACAAAAAAAAGAGCACCGGTCCCCAGGAGATCCGCATCCATCCCGCCAGCAGACACAGTAAATCGCCTATTACAGGCATCCAGCTTAATAACAGCGTGGCAGCGCCATAGCGTTTTAGCCAGCCGACTGCCTTTTCCTGCCAGCGCGATTTTTCGCGCAGCGGAAAGAAACGCCCAAGAATAACGTTAGTCAGCCCTCCAAGGCTATTACCCATTGTTGCTATTAATACAAGCAGCCAGGGCTGACTCACGCCGGACAACAGCATCGCCACCAGCACCACTTCCGAATTGCCCGGTAACAGCGTGGAGCTTAAAAAACTGCTGGCGAATAATGAGGCAAGTGACAGCGCGTCACTCACAGTAAGCGAACGTCCACCGCCGCCATTCCGGCATCACGCGCGGCCTGAATGCCAAAATCAGCATCTTCAAACACCACGCATTTTGCGGGTGGAACACCCATTAATTCTGCGCAGAGCAGGAAGGTATCCGGTGCGGGTTTGTGATGCTTAACATGATCGGCAGCAACGACGGCAGAAAAATAGTGGCGCAGGCCAAGGTGGTTGAGTAGCGCTTCAGCAATCGCGCTCTCGCTGCCCGTGCCGACAGACATAGGACGACGCCCGTGCCACTCCTTGACGACGTCAATGAGTGGTAGAGGCTGCACGGTGTCTAACAGTATGGCTTTTACCGCATCGGTTTTTTCACGCGCGAGCTGATGCGGGTCGAGATCGGCCTGATTCAGCTCAATCACGGCCTGTGCGATACGCCAGGTGGGCGATCCGTTGAGGGCAATCATCGCCTGTAAATCGAAACGCATACCGTAACGGCCCAGGACGTCGGTCCAGGCCTGACGATGCGTGGGTTCGGTATCCAGGAGGGTGCCGTCCATGTCGAAGATCAAACCGTCATACTGTGCGTACATCGTGCTCTCGCTAAACGATTAACAAAGCATTACTTTATCGTAAAAGGGGATTTTTGTCGCTGATTGCGAAGTGATAACAATGAGAGTGATTAAGAACTAAACATCGAAGGGGATCACTAGAAGAGATGGTGCATCCGGGAGGATTCGAACCTCCGACCGCTCGGTTCGTAGCCGAGTACTCTATCCAGCTGAGCTACGGATGCATCAGGATTTACTACTGTACTGCTCGATATTCACATCACTTCGAAAGCAATATGAAGTAATAGATGGTGCATCCGGGAGGATTCGAACCTCCGACCGCTCGGTTCGTAGCCGAGTACTCTATCCAGCTGAGCTACGGATGCATCGGGATTTACTACTGTACTGCTCGATATTCATATCACTTCGAAAGCAATATGAAGTAATAGATGGTGCATCCGGGAGGATTCGAACCTCCGACCGCTCGGTTCGTAGCCGAGTACTCTATCCAGCTGAGCTACGGATGCATCGGGATTTACTACTGTACTGCTCGATATTCATATCACTTCGAAAGCAATATGAAGTAATAGATGGTGCATCCGGGAGGATTCGAACCTCCGACCGCTCGGTTCGTAGCCGAGTACTCTATCCAGCTGAGCTACGGATGCAAAATGGCGGTGAGGCGGGGATTCGAACCCCGGATGCAGCTTTTGACCGCATACTCCCTTAGCAGGGGAGCGCCTTCAGCCTCTCGGCCACCTCACCACACAACGCCTCTTTCGAGTGCTTCGAGTGACTCGTTAAGAGCTTCTCGTCGCTGCGTGGCGCATATATTACTTTCTGGGACTTATAAGTCAAACAATTTTCCAAAAGCTTTTATCGTTTGCACAAATCACACGCAATTCGCATGTAAAAGCCGCAAAGAGGGTGTTTTATAAGCGGATTTTGCAGGCAATGCCACAGAAAACATCTGCCGAAATGGCGGTATTGAGACGAGTTAAGGGTAACGGAGTGGTTAAAAAGAGAGCGATTGAAATTAAACGGTAACTTTGAGCAGGAAAAATAGCGGGAGGGTTGCGTCTCGCCCGACAGCGAGACGCGACAATATCAGTAACTGGACTGCTGGGATTTTTCAGCCTGGATACGCTGGTAGATCTCTTCACGGTGGACAGATACTTCTTTAGGAGCGTTAACACCAATACGTACCTGGTTACCCTTTACCCCTAAAACTGTCACGGTGACCTCATCCCCAATCATGAGGGTCTCACCAACTCGACGAGTCAGAATCAGCATTCTTTGCTCCTTGAAAGATTAAAAGAGTCGGGTCTCTTGTATCCCGGCATTATCCATCATATAACGCCAAAAAGTAAGCGATGACAAACACGTAAAGTGTAAGCAGTCACGGCATCACATTCTGTTAAACGTAAGTTTAGCCGATATACACAAACTCAACCTGACTTTATCGTTATCGATAGCACAGTGAACAAGACGCCATAACGTTGCCGCTATGGCGTCTGCTTGTGCTTTGTAGTTATTACAGTTTCGCGCTTACCCAGCTTTCAACGCTGGCTAATGCCGCAGGAAGTGCCGCCGCATCCGTACCACCGGCTTGCGCCATGTCCGGACGACCGCCACCCTTGCCGCCCACCTGCTGAGCGACCATACCAATCAGTTCCCCTGCTTTAACGCGGTCGGTCACATCCTTAGAGACGCCCGCAATCAGAGAAACCTTACCTTCTGCCACCGTCGCCAGCACGATAACGGTAGAACCAAGCTGGTTCTTGAGATCGTCGACCATAGTACGCAGCATCTTAGGCTCAACGCCCGCCAGATCGCTGACCAGCAGTTTGACGCCCTTAATGTCTACCGCTTTACTGGAGAGGTTTGCACTCTCCTGCGCCGCAGCCTGTTCTTTCAGCTGCTGGAGTTCTTTTTCCAGCTGACGCGAGCGATCCAGCGCAACGCGCACTTTCTCGCCCAGATTCTGGCTATCGCCTTTCAGCAGCTGCGCGATGTCGTGCAGCTGATCGCTCTGCGCATGCAGACTGGCGATTGCGCCTTCACCGGTCACCGCTTCAATACGACGCACACCTGCAGCCGTACCGGATTCGGAAACAATGCGGAACAGGCCGATGTCACCGGTGCGCGAGGCGTGAGTACCGCCGCACAGTTCGGTAGAGAAGTCGCCCATGCTCAGCACGCGAACGCGCTCGTCATATTTCTCGCCAAACAGCGCCATCGCACCTTTTTTCTTCGCGTCCTCAAGATCCATGATGTGGGTCTCAATTGGCAGGTTACGACGGATCTGCGCGTTCACCAGGTCTTCCACCGCGCGAATTTCAGACGGCTTCATCGCTTCAAAATGCGAGAAGTCGAAGCGCAGCACTTTATCGTTTACCAGAGAACCTTTCTGTGCAACGTGGGTACCCAGCACGTCGCGCAGGGCTGCGTGCATCAGGTGGGTTGCAGAGTGGTTCAGACGAATGCGCGCACGGCGTGCTTCATCAACGTTAGCCTGTACGCCCTCGCCCACTTTCAGAGAACCGGATACCAGTTTGCCCTGGTGACCGATCGCCTGACCGTATTTCTGGGTGTCGCTGACGCTGAAGCTAAAACCGTTGCCTTTCAGTTCGCCTTTATCGCCAACCTGACCGCCAGATTCCGCATAGAACGGCGTTTTGTCCAGAATGACGACGGCTTCCTGACCCGCGCTGATGCTGTCTACGGCTTTACCGTCAACAAACAGGGCGGTCACTTTGCCGGTCAGTTCCAGCGCTTCATAACCTTTGAATTCAGACGCGCTATCAACGCGGATCATCGCGTTGTAGTCTGCACCGAAACCGCTGGACTCACGCGCTCGACGACGCTGCTCTTCCATCGCAGCTTCAAATCCTGCTTCATCAACTTTGATGTTGCGCTCGCGGCAAACGTCCGCCGTCAGGTCAACCGGGAAGCCGTAGGTGTCGTACAGGCGGAAAGCGGTTTCGCCATCAAGCGTGTCACCCTTAAGCTTCGCCAGTTCTTCGTCCAGCAGCGCCAGACCGCGCTCCAGCGTACGAGCGAACTGCTCTTCTTCGGTTTTCAGAACCTGCTCAACCTGCGCCTGCTGGCGTTTCAGCTCGTCGCCGGCTGACCCCATCACGCCAATCAGTGGCCCAACGAGTTTATAAAAGAAGGTGTCCTTCGCGCCCAGCATGTTGCCGTGACGGATCGCACGGCGAATGATGCGACGCAGCACGTAGCCACGGTTTTCATTCGACGGAATAACGCCGTCGGCAATCAGGAACGCACAGGAACGAATATGGTCTGCGATAACGCGCAGCGATTTGTTGTTCAGATCGGTCGCGCCGGTAACGTTCGCAACGGCTTTGATCAGAGTGCTGAACAGGTCAATCTCGTAGTTGGAGTTAACGTGCTGCAGAACCGCGGCGATACGCTCCAGGCCCATACCGGTATCAACGGATGGCTTCGGCAGCGGCTCCATAGTGCCGTCAGCCTGGCGGTTGAACTGCATGAAGACGATGTTCCAGATCTCAATATAGCGATCGCCGTCTTCTTCCGGGCTGCCTGGAGGGCCGCCCCAGATATGGTCGCCGTGATCGTAGAAGATCTCGGTGCACGGACCGCAAGGACCGGTGTCGCCCATCTGCCAGAAGTTATCAGACGCATATGGCGCGCCTTTGTTATCACCGATGCGAATAATACGCTCGCGCGGGATACCCACTTCTTTTTCCCAGATTTCGAACGCTTCGTCATCGGTTTCGTAGACGGTCACCCACAGACGCTCTTTCGGCAGGTTGAACCAGTTTTCACCGGTCAGCAGCTCCCATGCGTATTGAATGGCATCATGTTTGAAGTAGTCGCCGAAGCTGAAGTTACCCAGCATTTCGAAGAAGGTGTGATGGCGCGCGGTGTAACCGACGTTTTCCAGGTCGTTGTGTTTACCGCCCGCACGCACGCAACGCTGTGAGGTTGTGGCGCGGGAATAATTACGTTTGTCGAGACCAAGGAACACATCCTTGAACTGGTTCATCCCGGCGTTGGTAAACAGCAGAGTCGGATCGTTGTTCGGTACCAGGGAGCTGCTGGCAACAACCTGGTGTCCCTTACTATGGAAAAAATCGAGAAACGCCTGACGGATCTCAGCGGTGCTCTTGCTCATAATTATCCTGAAATCAAGCTAACGAAATGTCGTAGCCAGCCTGTATCGGTAAACCGTTGGACGGACCAGCTACTGGAAAAAGTGGGAATAAGATAAGTTTTCTTTAGTGGGAAGTAAAATCCCGCATGCGTTCAATCGGCAAAATTACGCCAGATATCCTGAATATCTTCCATCAGAAAGCCGCGGTAGAGCAAAAAGCGCTGGATTTTGACTTTTTCTGAAAATTCACGCGGCAGCGGTTCGCCGTACTTACGAATCGCCTGCTCTTTTGCCAGTTCGCACCAGTCCGTGTCGCTTTCGCGCATCGCTTTTTCGATGGACTCCCTGGCCACCCCTTTCTGGCTTAGCTCCTGGCGGATGCGCGCGGGCCCATACCCTTTGCGACCACGGCTGGCGAGAAAACGCGAGGCAAACCGGTCATCGTCCAGGTAATGATGCTCATAGCACCAGGCCACCACGCGGTCGTAGTCTTCCGCAGTGGCATCAATCTCCTCCGGCCCGTTTTTGCTCATGACGGGCGCTGACAGCTTCCGCCGCAGCTCCTGTTCACTGTGGTCGCGCACGGCGAGAATGCGTACCGCACGATCCAGCAAGCGCGCGTAGGCGGGTCGGCGTGATGTCGGTTCACTCATAAAAAACCTGCAGAATCAGAAATGCAAAAAGGGCCGCGTCAGCAGCCCTTCATCTTTACACGAGAGACTTAAAAGTCTTCGTTGGTTTCTTCAGCATCCGCAGCATCCACCACGAAATCAGGTTTGGAGTCCTGGTTGTTCAGCAGAAGCTCACGCACCTTCTTCTCAATCTCTTTCGCCGCAGCCGGGTTCTCTTTCAGCCAGGAGATAGCATTCGCTTTACCCTGACCAATCTTGTCACCGTTGTAGCTGTACCAGGCGCCCGCTTTTTCAATCAGCTTCTCTTTCACGCCCAGGTCAACCAGCTCGCCGAGGAAGTTGATACCTTCGCCGTAGAGGATCTGGAATTCGGCCTGTTTGAACGGTGCTGCGATTTTGTTCTTCACAACCTTCACGCGGGTTTCGCTACCCACCACGTTCTCGCCCTCTTTCACCGCGCCGATACGGCGGATATCCAGACGGACAGAGGCGTAGAATTTCAGGGCGTTACCACCGGTGGTGGTTTCCGGATTACCGAACATCACACCAATTTTCATACGGATCTGGTTGATGAAGATCAGCAGCGTATTGGACTGCTTCAGGTTACCGGCCAGCTTACGCATCGCCTGGCTCATCATACGTGCCGCGAGGCCCATGTGAGAGTCACCGATCTCACCTTCGATTTCCGCTTTTGGCGTCAGCGCCGCAACGGAGTCGACGATGATCACGTCAACCGCACCGGAGCGTGCCAGCGCGTCACAAATTTCCAGCGCCTGCTCGCCGGTGTCCGGCTGGGAACACAGCAGGTTGTCGATATCAACGCCCAGCTTACGGGCATAGACCGGGTCCAGCGCGTGCTCGGCATCGATAAACGCACAGGTTTTACCTTCGCGCTGCGCCGCTGCAACAACCTGCAGGGTCAGCGTCGTTTTACCTGAGGATTCCGGACCGTAGATTTCTACGATACGCCCCATCGGCAAACCGCCCGCGCCCAGTGCGATATCCAGAGAAAGCGAACCGGTGGAGATAGTTTCCACATCCATGGAACGGTCTTCACCCAGGCGCATGATGGAGCCTTTACCGAATTGCTTTTCGATCTGGCCCAGTGCTGCCGCCAACGCTTTCTGTTTGTTTTCGTCGATAGCCATTATTACTCCTGTCATGCCGGGAGAAGCAACTGCGCTTCACCATGGACTTCTGTTCTGTTGGTGCAATTATACTGTATAGTCATACAGTATCAAGTATTTTGTAGAAATTGTTGCCAGAGCGTTTTTAACGCATAAACGGTAGCCTGACGACGCACGCTTTCGCGATCGCCGCTGAAGCACTCCCGGCGGGTGATCCCTTCCCCTTTGGACGTGGCAAACCCGAACCAGACGGTGCCGACAGGCTTCACGTCGCTGCCGCCGTCCGGCCCCGCGATGCCGCTGATGGAAATGGCGTAATCTGCCCGCGCCTCTTTCAGCGCGCCAATGGCCATTTCAATGACAACCGGTTCGCTGACCGCGCCATGCTGTTCCAGCGTGGCTTCGCGTACGCCAATCATCTGCGCCTTAGCTTCGTTACTGTAGGTCACAAAGCCACGTTCAAACCAGGCGGAACTGCCGGCGATATCGGTAATCGCTTTCGCCACCCAGCCGCCGGTGCAGGATTCCGCGGTGGTAATAGTCGCGCCACGCTGCTTCAGGGCAAGGCCAACGATCTCGCTTAGCTGCATCAATTCATGGTCAGTCATTCTAGCTCCAGGCTTGAGAAAAACGTGCAGCACAAGATAGCACTTTCTCGTCAGATATGGGGATGCGCTTCAGGTTTTACGAGGGGGCTTCAGAAAAAAGCCGGTGCGGGCGCACCGGCTGTAGAAATATTATTTCATGCTGTTCGCAAGCGTATCGACATTATGGCGAAACGCCTTAACGTAGGTGTCTGCTGCCCCACCTTTTGCCGACAGGGCTTCCGGGTAAAGTTCGCCGCCCGGCTGTGCGCCCGTCGCCGACGCAATCTGCTTCACCAGACGCGGATCGAGCTGGTTTTCCATAAACCACGTTTTCACGCCGTCGGCTTTAATCTGCTTGATAATCTCCGCCACCTGCGACGCGCTGGCCTCGCTCTCTGAAGAGAGTCCTTGAGGTGCCAGGAAGGTTACGCCGTAAGCGCGGCCAAAATAACCAAACGCGTCATGGCTGGTCAGCACTTTGCGCTTTTCCTGCGGGATCTGGCTAAAGCGCGTTTTGGCCCAGCTGTCCAGTTGGGTCAGTTGCGCAATGTAAGGTTTTCCTGAAGCCTCCAGCGCCGCTTTGTCTTCCGGATCGGCTTTCACCAGCCCGTTCAGAATATTTTGCGCATACAGCGCACCGTTCGCCGCGCTGTTCCAGGCGTGCGGATCGGTCACGGTCTTTCCATCTTCCTCAAGCGTGTGGGTTTTCACCCCATTTGAGGCAACGACCAGCTGGCCTTTGAACCCGGAGGCTTTCACCAGGCGGTCGAGCCAGCCTTCCAGCCCCAAACCGTTGACCACGACCACGTCAGCCTTGCTCAGCGCCGCGCTGTCCTTAGGCGACGGTTCGAAGGTATGGGGATCGCCGTCCGGCCCCACCAGCGTCGTCACGTTTACACGATCGCCCCCCACCTCCTGCGCGATATCCCCCAGTATCGAAAAGCTGGTGACCACATTCAGCGTTTTCGCCATCACGCTATGCGACATCATCCCCAGCGCTAGCGCCATGATTAATCCTGTACTTTTCATCGTTTCCCCTTGCGTTAATAAAGCGCCCGCAGGCTGCCAGCCAGCCTGCTGCGCGTGCCAAATAAAACGGAAATAAAGAACAGCGCGCTGGCGGTCAGCACAATAGATGGCCCCGCGGGTAAACTTGCCGCCCAGGAGAGGCTTAGCCCCAGCCACGCGCAGAAAATACCGCTGATACCAGCCATCAGGAGTAATCCGGGTAAGGTGCGGACCCAACAGCGCGCCGCCACCGCCGGGAGCATCATCAGCCCGACGGCCATCAGCGTGCCGAGCACCTGAAAACCGGCCACCAGGTTCAGGACCAGCAGCGCCAGAAACAGACCGTGCAATAAGCCTGGTAGCCAGCGGGCATTCACCTGCAGCCAGGCGGTGTCAAACGCCTCCGTCACCAGCCCGCGGTAAAAAAGGGCCAGCATGATAAGGGTGAAGATGCACACGCCGGTCACAAACAGCGCGGCGTCGTTGTCCACCGCGAGGATTGAGCCAAACAGCAGATGCAGCAGATCGACATTCGAGCCGCGCAGAGATACCAGCGTGACGCCCAGCGCCAGTGACCCCAGGTAAAAACCGGCAAAGCTGGCATCCTCTTTCAGCGGCGTGCGGCGGCTGACCAGCCCGGCCACCAGCGCAACGGCAATCCCGGCGATAAACCCGCCGACGGTCATAGCCAACAGCGACATCCCGCTGAGCAAATACCCCACGGCGACGCCGGGCAAAATGGCGTGAGAAAGCGCATCGCCCATCAGGCTCATCCGGCGCAGCTGAAGAAACACGCCGAGCGCGGTGGTGCTGACGGAGAGCGCCAGGCAAACCACCAGCGCGCGGCGCATAAAACCGAATTCGATAAACGGCTGGAAGAATGTGTGCCAGATCATGCCACCCTCACCCGTTCGGTTTTCCACTGGGGGGCGTCAGTATCCAGCCGCAGCGTCTGCGGGAAGTGGCGCGCCACGCGCTCGCTGTCGTGCAGTACCGCGAGCAGCGTTTGCCCCTGCATATACATCTCCAGCATCAGGTCCATCAGCACGTTGCAGGTCGCTTCATCAACGCCGGAGAAGGGCTCGTCGAGCATCACCAGCGGCGCCTGCTGTACTAACACGCGGGCAAAAAGCATGCGCTGAAACTGGCCGCCGGAGAGTTCATCAATGGTGGAGAGCGCCATCGACTCCAGCCCCACGCGCTCAAGTGCACCACTAATGCGCAGACGCGCTTCGCGACGAAAACCGGCGAAAAGCGAAATTCCGGGCCAGCAGCCCATGCTCACCACGTCCTGGACGGTCAGCGGAAATTGCGCTTCCAGCGCGTGACGCTGCGCCAGCCAGCCGATTACCGGTCGTCTACCCTGCCAGTGAAATCTGCCGCTGACGGGCGGAATAAATCCGGCGAGGGTTTTCAGCAGCGTGGATTTGCCGCAGCCGTTGGCGCCGATAATCGCGGTCATGCTGCCGCGTTCAATCACGCCCGAAAGCGGACGCGTGACGGGCTGGCGGTCGTAGCCCGCAACCAGTGCGTTCATCACGATCATGGCAGCGCCACCGCCCAGCGCACGGCCAGCCCGAGAAACAGAATGAGCACCATCGCCAGCAGCAGCCGAACCGGGGATGAGAGAGAAAACAGGGACATGGATATTTCAACTCAAAAATAATGTTATAACATAACAATAATGAAAGGCGATGAAGATGTAAACGGCGGGAATGAAATGGGAGTGTGGCGAAATGTTTCTGCGGGAAAGAGGTGCGCGCGGGTGCCCTCTCCCACAGGGAGAGGGCGGAATAAGGCGAGTTACTGACTAAACGGCGACGCCGCCGGGACGCGAGCCTGCGATACCGCCAGCCCCAGTTGCCACACCGCCATCGCATAGTGGGTGCTATGGTTGTAGCGGGTGATGGTGTAGAAGTTCGGCATGCCGTACCAGTACTGGTAGCCGGTTCCCACGTCCAGACGCAGCAGGCTCACCTGGTCAACATTGCCCAGCGGCTGGGTTGGCGTTAAGCCTGCCGCCGTCAGCTGCGCAACGCTGTATTTGGTTTTAAAGCCGTTTTCCAGACCAAACGCTTCGCCGTTCGCCTGCACGGCAACCTGGCCGCCCGGCGTCCAGCCGTGCGCTTTAAAGTAGTTCGCCACGCTGCCGATGGCATCCACCGGATCCCACAGGTTAATGTGACCATCCCCGTTAAAGTCGACGGCATACTGTTTATAGGACGACGGCATAAACTGGCCGTAACCCATCGCGCCGGCAAATGACCCTTTCAGATCAAGCGGATTGTCCTGCTCGTTGCGCGCCATCAGCAGGAAGGTTTCCAGCTCGGAAGAGAAATACTCCGCGCGGCGCGGGTAGTTAAAGGAGAGTGTCGCCAGTGCGTCGAGGATGCGGGTTTTGCCCATCACGCGCCCCCAGCGGGTCTCTACGCCGATAATCCCGACGATGATTTCCGGCGGCACGCCGTAAACCTGCCACGCGCGGTTGAGCGCATCTTCATACTGGTTCCAGAACGCCACGCCGTTTTGCACGTTGTCCGGGGTAATAAACTGTTTGCGGTAGCGCAGCCATGCGCCGTTCGGCCCGCTCGGCACCTGGGCGGATGGTGCCTGCCTGTCCATCAGGCGCAGAACGTAGTCCAGACGCTTCGCCTGAGACAAAATTTCATGCAGCTGCTGGCGGTCGAAACCGTGTTTGCTCACCATTTTATCGATGAACTGCTCGGCCGCCGGGTTATTCGCGAAGTCGCCTCCCATCTGCATCATATTGTGCTGCGGCTCCAGCAGGAATCCCCCGGAAGGCGCGCCCGCCGTTTGCTGAACGGCTTCGGTCTTAGGTTTGCTGCTACAGGCAGACAGCAGGATAAGCGCAGGCAACAGCGCTGCATAACGACGCTTGAACATGAGACATCCATTTAACGGGTTCGATAAGAACCCAGTATGGTAAAGCATCCGCAACACCTCAAGGAAGCGGTACGCGCCTCCACAACGCAAATCCGCGCTTTTTTCCACCGAAAATCATTCACCCCACCAATTAACTTTCAAAATAATACATTTTTCTTTCATTGTGAGATCTAACTAACACTTTAAAACCTTTCAAAGTGATTATTATTAGCCGCAGTTATACAAAAACAAAAAAGCCCCACAGGAGAGAAGAATGATAGAGACCATTACCCACGGCGCCGAGTGGTTCATCGGGCTGTTTCAGAAAGGCGGAGAAGTGTTCACCGGCATGGTGACCGGGATCCTGCCCCTGCTGATCAGCCTGCTGGTGATCATGAACGCGCTGATCAACTTTATCGGCCAGCAGCGCATCGAACGCTTTGCCCAGCGCTGCGCCGGTAACCCGCTGTCCCGCTACCTGATATTGCCATTCATCGGCACCTTTGTTTTCTGTAACCCGATGACCTTAAGCCTCGGCCGCTTTATGCCGGAAAAGTACAAGCCGAGCTACTACGCCGCCGCCTCCTACAGCTGCCACTCGATGAACGGCCTGTTCCCGCACATCAACCCCGGAGAGCTGTTTGTCTACCTCGGGATCGCCAGCGGCCTTACCACGCTTGGCCTGCCGCTCGGCCCGCTGGCGGTGAGCTACCTGCTGGTTGGCCTGGTGACCAACTTCTTCCGCGGCTGGGTGACTGACCTCACCACCGCTATTTTCGAGAAAAAAATGGGCATCCAGCTTGAACAGAAGGTCCATCTTTCAGGAGCGACAGCATGAACCGGATCCGCATTGAGAAAGGCACGGGCGGCTGGGGCGGCCCGCTGGAGTTCGACGCCACCGAAGGCAAAAAGATCGTCTACATCACCGCGGGCACGCGCCCGGCGATTGTCGACAAGCTGCGCGAGCTGACCGGCTGGGAAGCGGTTGACGGCTTTAAAGAGGGCGAGCCGCCGGAAGCGGACATCGGCGTGGCGGTGATTGACTGCGGCGGCACGCTGCGCTGCGGCATCTATCCGAAGCGCCGCATTCCGACGGTGAATATTCACTCCACCGGGAAATCCGGCCCGCTGGCGCAGTACATCCTTGAGGACATTTATGTCTCGGGCGTGAAGGAGGACAACATCACTCTGGTGAATGGCACTGCCGTGCCGCAAAAAGCAGCCCCGCGCGAGTACGACACCAGCAAGAAAATCACCGAGCAGAGCGACGGCCTACTGGCGAAGGTCGGGATGGGGATGGGCTCCGCCGTGGCGGTGCTGTTCCAGTCCGGGCGCGACACTATCGACACGGTGCTGAAAACGATTCTGCCGTTTATGGCGTTCGTCTCGGCGCTGATCGGCATCATCATGGCGTCCGGCCTGGGCGACTGGATTGCCCACGGCCTCGCCCCGCTCGCCAGCCACCCGCTCGGGCTGGTGACGCTGGCGCTGATCTGCTCCTTCCCGCTGCTGTCGCCATTCCTCGGCCCGGGCGCGGTGATTGCCCAGGTCATCGGCGTGCTGATTGGCGTGCAGATTGGACTGGGGAACATTCCTCCGCACCTCGCCCTGCCCGCCCTGTTTGCCATTAACGCCCAGGCGGCGTGCGACTTCATCCCCGTGGGGCTGTCGCTGGCCGAAGCGCGCCAGGACACCGTGCGCGTGGGCGTGCCGTCCGTGCTGGTGAGCCGCTTCCTGACGGGCGCGCCGACGGTGCTGATTGCCTGGTTTGTCTCCGGCTTTATCTATCAATAAGAGGTTCCTGCAATGAACGTCATTTACCAGACCACCATTACCCGCATCGGCCAGAGCGCAGCGGACGCGCTGAGCGACCAGATGCTGATCACCTTCCGCGAAGGCGCTCCGGCGGATATCGAAGAGTTTTGCTTTATCCACTGCCACGGCGAACTGAACGGCGAGCTGAAGGCCGGAAGCCAACTGGAGCTGGGCGAGGCGCGCTATGCCGTCACCGCCGTCGGCGACGTGGCCGAACAAAACCTGCGCGAGCTCGGCCACATCACCCTGCGCTTCGACGGCCAGCCGCAGGCGGAATACCCCGGCACGGTTCACGTGGATGGCCCGGTTCCGCAGTCTGTCACCCCAGGCTGCACGTTAAAATTTGTTGCGTAATTAAGGAGAATCACATGAGTCAGGTTGCCGTTGTCATTGGTGGAGGACAAACCTTAGGCGAGTTCCTCTGCCGTGGGCTTGCCGCAGAAGGTTACCGCGTGGCGGTAGTGGACATTCAGAGTGAAAAAGCCGCCCGCGTGGCGGACACCATTAACACCGAGTTTGGCGAAGGGATGGCGTACGGGTTTGGTGCGGACGCCACCAGCGAGCAGAGCGTGATGGCGCTGGCCCGCGGCGTGGACGAGATTTTTGGGCGCACCGATCTGCTGGTCTACAGCGCGGGGATTGCGAAAGCGGCGTTTATCAGCGATTTCGAGCTGGGGGATTTTGACCGTTCGCTGCAGGTGAATCTGGTGGGCTATTTCCTTTGCGCCCGCGAGTTTTCCCGCCTGATGATCCGCGACGGGATTCAGGGGCGCATCATTCAGATCAACTCAAAATCCGGGAAAGTGGGCAGCAAGCACAACTCCGGGTACAGCGCGGCGAAGTTTGGCGGCGTGGGGCTGACGCAGTCCCTGGCGTTGGATCTGGCCGAATACGGGATTACCGTGCACTCGCTGATGCTGGGCAACCTGCTGAAATCGCCGATGTTCCAGTCCCTGCTGCCGCAGTACGCCACCAAGCTCGGCATCAAGGCTGAGGAAGTGGAGCAGTACTACATCGATAAAGTGCCGCTGAAGCGCGGGTGTGACTATCAGGACGTGCTGAACATGCTGCTGTTTTACGCCAGTCCGAAAGCGTCGTACTGCACCGGGCAGTCGATTAACGTGACCGGTGGGCAGGTGATGTTCTGATCGAGCGGCCTGATGCCCTCACCCTAACCCTCTCCCACCGGGAGAGGGAACAAAACAAGGAGTCGATATGGTAACCGCACTCATCACCGTCGCCGCCCTCGCCTGGCTGTGCCAGATGGCGTTTGGCGGCTGGCAGATCCACCAGTTTAACCGCGCGTTTGATGCGCTGTGTCAGAAGGGCCGCGTCGGCGTCGGGCGTTCCGGCGGACGCTTTAAACCGCGCGTGGTCGTCGCTGTAGCGCTGGACGAGCACGACCGGGTGTGCGATTCCCTCCTGATGCGTGGCATGACGGTATTTGCCCGTCCGGCCAAAATCCAGGCAATCAACGGCCTCTTGTTACAGGAATTGCAGCCTGATGTGATCTTTCCCCATGATTCACTCTGTCAGAATGCACTATCATTAGCGCTCAATCTGAAACATGGATAATTTCGTTGTGAAAGTTATAGACTTGCGAAATTATCATTTCGCAACCTAAGGAACGAAGCGCCTATGAAACCACGTCAGCGGCAGGCGGCCATTCTCGAGCATCTGCAAAAGCAGGGAAAATGCTCGGTAGAGGATCTGGCCCACTACTTTGACACCACCGGCACGACAATACGCAAGGACCTGGTATTGCTCGAAAACTCTGGCGCCGTTATTCGCACCTACGGCGGCGTGGTGCTCAACAAGGACGAAGCGGACCCGCCAATCGATCACAAAACGCTGATCAATACCCACCAGAAAGCGCTGATTGCCGAAGCCGCCGTGAAATTTATCCAGGACGGCGATTCCATCATCCTCGACGCAGGCAGTACCGTCCTGCAGATGATCCCCCTGCTCAGCCGCTTTAACAACATCACGGTGATGACCAACAGCCTGCACATCGTCAACGCGCTGTCGGAGTTCGACAGCGAGCAGACCATCCTGATGCCCGGCGGCACCTTCCGCAAAAAATCGGCGTCCTTTCACGGCCAGCTGGCGGAGAACGCTTTCGACCACTTCAGCTTCGATAAACTGTTTATGGGCACCGACGGCATCGACCTGAACGCAGGCGTCACGACGTTTAACGAGGTGTTCAGCGTCAGCAAAGCCATGTGTAACGCCGCGCGGGAAGTGATTTTAATGGCCGACTCGTCGAAGTTTGGCCGCAAAAGCCCCAATATTGTCTGTAGCCTCGAAAGCGTTGATAAGCTGATTACCGACGCGGGTATCGATCCGGCGTTCAAAAAAGCGCTGGAAGAGAAAGGGATCGACGTGATCGTAACCGGAGAAAGAGATGAGTGATTTTCTGTTAGAAACGGGCCGCCAGACGCTGATGCTGGAGCTGCAGGAAGCCAGCCGCCTGCCGGAACGTCTGGGCGAGGATTTTGTCCGCGCCGCCAACACCATTATCCACTGCGAAGGCAAAGTGATTGTGGCGGGCATCGGTAAATCTGGCCATATCGGCAAGAAGATTGCCGCGACGCTCGCCAGCACCGGTACCCCGGCGTTCTTCGTGCATCCGGCAGAGGCGCTGCATGGCGATCTCGGGATGATCGAAAGCCGCGACGTGATGCTGTTTATCTCCTACTCCGGTTCGGCCAAAGAGCTGGATCTGATTATTCCGCGCCTGCAGGAAAAATCTGTCGCCCTGCTGGCGATGACCGGGAAACCCCGCTCGCCGCTGGCGCTGGCCGCCAAAGCGACGCTGGATATTTCCGTTGAGCGTGAAGCCTGCCCGATGCACCTCGCCCCGACCTCCAGCACCGTTAACACCCTGATGATGGGCGACGCGCTGGCGATGGCGGTAATGCAGGCGCGCGGATTCAATGAGGAAGATTTTGCCCGTTCGCATCCGGCAGGTGCGCTCGGCGCGCGACTGCTCAACAAGGTTCACCATCTGATGCGCACCGACGATGCCATTCCGCAGGTCAAACTCGATACCAGCGTGATGGACGCGATGCTGGAGCTGAGCCGCACCGGTCTGGGGCTGGTGGCGGTATGCGATGACGGCGGAAACGTGAAGGGCGTCTTCACCGACGGCGACCTGCGCCGCTGGCTGGTGGGCGGCGGCAGGCTGGAAACAAACGTGTCTGACGCCATGACCAAAGGCGGGCTGACGCTCAACGCCGACAGCCGCGCCATTGAAGCCAAAGAGGTGCTGATGAAGCGCAAAATCACCGCCGCACCGGTGGTGGACGAGCACGGCAGGCTGTGCGGCGCTATCAACCTGCAGGACTTCTACCAGGCCGGGATTATTTAACCCTTCAGCCCAAGACGCTTCGCCAGCCGGTGCAGGTTGGCGACGTCCATCTCCAGCGCCCGCGCGCACGCCGCCCAGCTGCGGTTATTCTGCTCCAGCGCGCGGGTAATCATCTGACGCTGAAACTCTTCCGTCGCTTCGCGCAGGTTTTCGATTGCGCTCTCAGGCACAGCAGGCTTCACGGTCGGGGCATTTTCCTCATGCAGCGCAAAATGGCGCGCATGAATCACCACTTCATCCCCCGAGCGCGTCGCCCTCGCCAGCACCACCGCGCGGTGAATCGCATGCTCCAGCTCGCGCACGTTGCCCGGCCAGCCGTAGCTGAGCAGATGCGCTCTCGCCCCCGGGCTAAGCACCACGCGGGACAGCCCCATTTTGAGACGGCACTGTTCGCAGAAATAACCCGCCAGCAGCACCGCGTCGTCTCCGCGCTCGCGCAGCGGCGGCACGGACAGCGGGAACACGCTCAGGCGATGGAACAGGTCGGCGCGGAACTGCCCGGCCAGCACCGCTTCGCGCAGATCCCGGTTGGTCGCAGCAAGGACCCGCACGTCCACCCGCAGGCTGCGGTCATCCCCCACGCGCTGGATGTCGCCGTACTGCAATACGCGCAGCAGCTTGGCCTGAAGTGAAAGGGAAAGCTCGCCAATCTCATCAAGAAACAGCGTGCCGTTATCGGCCATTTCAAACTTGCCGCTGCGGTTGCTGATGGCCCCGGTAAACGCCCCTTTGACGTGACCGAACAGCTCGCTCTCCGCCACGCTTTCCGGCAGCGCGGCGCAGTTGAGGTACACCAGCGGGTTGACCGCGCGCGGCGAAGCTTCATGGATGGACTTCGCCACCAGCTCCTTACCGGTACCAGTCTCTCCGAAGATCAGCACGTTCAGATCGGACGCGGCGACAATCTCAATCTCTTTTTTGAGCTGCTCCATGCCCGGTGAAAGGCCGATCATCTCGGTGTGCGCCACCGGCTCAAACGCCATCGGGCTACCGGGAAGAATATTCTGGCTCTCCAGCTGCTCTATCAGCAGCGCATTATTCAGCGCCCCGGCGGCCAGCGCGGCAATCAGCCGTAGCTCTTCGTCGCTGAAGGTGTCGAACTGATCCGGCGACATGCCGTCGAGGGTTAATGCGCCAATCAGATTCTGCCCGGCGAACAGCGGCAGGCCAATACAGGCGTGCACCTTCAGGCTCTCCTGCCCCGGAATCAGGCCGTCGTACGGATCGGGCAGATCGCTGTCTGCCGGGAAACGCACCACGTCGCCCGCGCGGGCAATGGTTTCCAGACGCGGGTGGCCCTCCAGCGTAAAGCGCCGCCCGAGTACGTCCTTCGCCAGGCCGTCGATAGCCAGCGGAATAAACTGCCGCCCTTCGTAACGCAGCAGCGCCGATGCATCGCAATCCAGCACGTGGCGCAGCGTGGAGATCAGGCGCTGAAAGCGGTCCTGATGGCCGATACCGGTTTGCAGCTCAATGGCGATCTTCGCCAGCACGTCTACGGAAAAGCTCATGTCTGCCTCACTGTCATTTTGACAATGCATAATGTCATATTGACTCTTTTTAGGATAGTCATAATGACTACTCATCATGGGGCATTAAATCACAACTTATTGAATATTAATAATTTAAAAAGTTGGCACGCAACTTGATATAAGCAAACCATCTTATTTAAAAACGCTGTATTAAGTTGAGGTTGCTATGTCTATTCTGGTTAAAAATAACATTCATTGGGTGGGTCAACGTGACTGGGAAGTGCGCGATTTCCACGGGACGGAATACAAAACGCTGCGCGGCAGCAGCTACAACAGCTATCTCATCCGCGAAGGTAAAAACATCCTGATCGATACCGTCGATCACAAATTCAGCCGTGAGTTCGTGCAGAACCTGCGCGGTGAAATCGACCTGAATGACATCGACTACATCATCATCAACCATGCGGAAGAGGACCACGCCGGGGCGCTGACCGAACTGATGTCCCACATTCCGGATACCCCAATCTACTGCACCACCAACGCCATTGATTCAATTAACGGCCACCACCATCATCCGGAGTGGGACTTCCACACCGTAAAAACTGGCGACACGCTGGATATCGGCAACGGCAAGCAGCTGATCTTCGTCGAAACCCCGATGCTGCACTGGCCGGACAGCATGATGACCTACATGACCGGCGACGCGGTGCTGTTCAGCAACGACGCCTTCGGCCAGCACTACTGCGACGAGCGCCTGTTTAATGATGAAGTGGATCAGACCGAGCTGTTCGAACAGTGCCAGCGCTACTACGCCAATATCCTGACCCCGTTCAGCCGTCTGGTGACGCCTAAAATTACCGAAATCCTCGGCTTCAACCTGCCGGTGGATATGATTGCCACCTCCCACGGCGTGGTGTGGCGTGAAAACCCCACCCAGATCGTCGAGCTGTACCTGAAATGGGCCGCGGATTACCAGGAAGACCGCATCACTATCTTCTACGACACCATGTCCAACAACACCCGCATGATGGCGGACGCGATTGCCCAGGACATCAACGAAGTGGATCCGAACGTGGCGGTGAAAATCTTCAACGTGGCGCGCAGCGATAAGAATGAGGTATTGACCAACGTGTTCCGCTCTAAGGGCGTGCTGGTGGGCACCTCCACCATGAATAACGTGATGATGCCGAAGATTGCCGGCCTGGTGGAAGAGATGACCGGCCTGCGCTTTCGTAACAAACGCGCCAGCGCCTTTGGTTCACACGGCTGGAGCGGCGGCGCGGTAGACCGTCTTTCCACCCGTTTACAGGATGCGGGTTTTGAGATGTCCATGAGCCTGAAGGCGAAATGGCGTCCGGATATCGACGCGCTGGAAATCTGCCGCCAGCATGGCCGCGACATCGCCCGTCAGTGGGCGCTCGCCCCGCTTCCTGAAGTCACCGCAAAACCTGCGGAACAGCCACAAACCTGTTCTACGGCAGCCAGCGCCGATCTCGGTCCGCGCATGCAGTGCAGCGTCTGCCAGTGGATCTACGATCCTGAGCTGGGCGAACCGCTGCAGGATGTTGCCCCGGGCACGCCGTGGAGCGAGGTGCCGGACAACTTCCTCTGCCCGGAATGCTCCCTCGGCAAAGACGTCTTTGATGAACTGGCAACGGAGGCAAAATGAGCAACGGCATCGTTATCATCGGCTCGGGCTTTGCTGCCCGCCAGCTGGTGAAAAATATCCGCAAACAGGATGCAAACGTGCCGTTGACGCTGATCGCCGCCGACAGCATGGACGAGTACAACAAGCCTGATTTAAGCCACGTCATTAGCCAGAATCAGCGCGCCGATGACCTCACCCGCCAGACGGCGGGGGAGTTCGCGGAGCAGTTCAACCTGCGTCTGTTTCCGTACACCTGGGTCACCGATATCGATGCCGACGCCCACGTGGTAAAAGCGAAAGCGAAAACCTGGCAGTACGACAGGCTGGTGCTGGCGACCGGGGCATCTGCGTTTGTGCCGCCGGTTGAAGGCCGCGAGCTGATGATTACCCTCAACAGCCAGCAGGAGTATCAGGCCAGCGAAACCCGGCTACGCGATGCCGCCAGAGTGATGATTGTCGGCGGCGGGCTGATCGGCACCGAGCTGGCGATGGACTTCTGTCGGGCGGGAAAATCCGTGACCCTGGTTGACCACGCGGCCAGCATTCTGTCGGCGCTGATGCCCGCAGAAGTAAGCAGTCGCTTACAGCATCGTCTGACCGATATGGGCGTGCATCTGATGTTGAAATCGCAGCTACAAAGCCTGAGCAAAACCGAAGGCGGTATCCGTGCCACGCTCGACCGAAGCCGCAGCGTAGAAGTGGATGCGGTGGTTGCCGCGACGGGCCTGCGCCCGGAAACCGCGCTGGCGCATCGCGCAGGGGCTGAAATAAACCGCGGCGTGAAGGTAAATAGCTACCTGCAAACCACGCGGCCGGATATTTATGCCCTGGGCGACTGCGCGGAAATTAACGGCCAGGTGCTGCCCTTCCTGCAGCCGATACAATTAAGCGCCATGTATCTGGCAAAAAACCTGCTCGGCGGCAGCGCGCCGCTGAAATTACCCGCCATGCTGGTAAAGGTCAAAACGCCGGAATTGCCGCTGCATCTTGCAGGTGAAACGCAGCGTCAGGATCTGGACTGGCAGATTGCCCTTTCGCCGCAGGGCATGGTGGCGCGCGGCACCGATGCAGACGGTCAGATGCGCGCCTTTGTCGTCAGCGAAGACCGGATGAAGGAGGCCTTCGCCCTGCTGAAATCGCTGCCTGCTTAACCCTCGTATTGCCGGGTAGCGCTCCGCTTACCCGGCCTACATGCAGACCCGCGCAAGCGTAGCGCCGCCGGGTAAAACAGGGTGGGGAGTTCAGGAACGCACCACCAGCGCGTCGTAGCCGCGCCAGCGGTAGTTGACCATGGAGATCAGCCAGCAGGCGACAAACAACCCGACCACCACAAACCCGGCGTTGCCCAGGTTGTCGTTCACCGCGCCAATCAGATCCCAGACGCCGCCGCTGAGGGCGAATTTGTCCATCAGCAGACCCAGCGCTTCCAGCCCGCCGATAAACAGCGCCACCACCACGGAGGTGCCAGTGATGGTCATGTTGTAGTAGAGCTTGCGCTGCGGTTTATCAAACGCCCAGCCGTAGGCACCGACCATCAGCAGGTTATCGAGCGTATCCACCAGCGCCATGCCGCTGGCGAAGAGCGCCGGGAAGATCATGATTGACCACACCGACATCCCGCTGGAGGCGCTGGCGGCGGAGATCCCGAGCACGCCGATTTCCGTGGCAGTGTCAAACCCGAGGCCAAACAGAAAGCCCACCAGATACATCTGCCAGCTTTTATTGACGAGGCGGAAGGTTTTACCGAACAGCCAGTTCATAACGCCCCCCTGGGCAGGCAGCGTGACGTCACCCTGCACCGTCTGGCCCTTTTTCAGCGCCTGGAAACTGCGCCAGACGCCGCGCAGGATCACCATATTCACCAGCGCCATCGCCAGCAGGAAGGTGGCGGATACCGCAGTGCCAATCAGGCTGCCGGTTTCGTGGAACCATTCCATGTTTTTTTGAAACGCGGTTGCGGTGGCGGCGATGGCAATGGAGGCCAGCACCACGATGGTGGAGTGCCCCAGCGAGAACCAGGCCCCCACGCCGGACGGGCGTTTGCCCTGCTGCATCATCTTACGCGTCACGGTATCAATGGCCGCGATGTGATCGGCGTCCACCGCGTGACGCAGCCCGTAGCACCACGCCAGCAGGCTCGCGGCCATCAGCGCCGTGCTGCCGCTAAAGGTGTGCCATGCCCATCCCCAGGCCAGCAGGTTTGCCATTACCAGAGCCAGCAGCAGAAGCGCGGCGCGAGGTTCATTGCGTAAAAGTCGTAACATTTTAAGTCCTTTGTGAACATGACCGGGCAGCGGCGACCACCGCCTGCCCGAAGGAGATCGCTCCGTCACCTGCAGGCAGGCGCGAAGGAAAAAGAAGCGTAAAGTCAGAAAGATAATGACGCAGGCGCGCGCGCAGCAGGCGGTTGTGCAACACGCCGCCGCTGAGACAGATTGTCGACAGCGATAAGCGTCGGGCATGGAGCGCGGCGAGTTCTGCCAGCCCTTTTGCCAGCGCGTCGTGAAACGCCCACGCGCGCTCGCACGGCTCAGCCTGCCAGGCCAGCCACTGCTGCCAGAAAAGCGCGAGGTTACCCGCATCCAGCGTCACCGGATGGTCGACGCCCGCGCACTGCGATGCCAGCGCTTCCAGCCTGCACGCTGCCTCGCCTTCATAGTGCTGCGCGTCAATGCCCAGCGCGCAGGCGACCGCGTCAAACAAACGACCGCAGGACGACGCCTGCGGCGCGTTGATGCCACGCTGGATCGCCGTTGCCAGCAGCGGCCAGCTGTGGCGCTGAACCGCTCGCGTTTCCGGGTAGCGTTGCCAGTCCGGGACAAACGCCAGGCAGTGGGCGAGCAGATTACGCCACGGCTGCTTTGCCGCCAGATCGCCGCCCGGCAGCGCAACGGCAGGCAGCCCGCCCAGACGCTCGCATGCGAGATAGTTGACCCGCAGGCACTCCCCGCCCCACAGCGCGCTGTTTTCACCCATGCCGATCCCGTCCAGCGTCAGGGCAATAACGTCTCCGCCCTTACGCGGCCAGCCGTTTTCGGCCAGGCACGCCGCCGCGTGGGCGTGATGGTGGAGCACGGTTTCGACGGGCAGCGCCTGTTCCTGCGCCCACCGGCGGGCGCGATACCCCGGATGGGCATCGCACACCATGTGCTCCGGCCGGAAGGCGTAAACGTCCTGCATCACCGACAGTGCGGAACGCCACTGCGCTTCGACACCCTCGTCGCTGAGATCGCCAAAATGCTGGCTCAGCACCGCCTGGTTCCCACGCACCAGGCAGAAGGTGTTTTTCATCTCCGCCCCGGCGCATAACATGGCGGGGATATTCTCGAAACCCGCAGGCAACGTGATGGCATCCGGTACAAAACCGCGTGCGCGGCGCAGCATCGCACCGTCCCGATCCATCACCGAATCGTCCATCCGCTGAAGAATATCACGATTGTGCAGCAGGAAGCCGTCCGCGATGTTGCCCAGTTCATCCAGCGCCTGTTGATTACTGATGGCAGGCGGTCTGCCGCTGAGGTTGCCGGAGGTCATCACCAGCGGGCGCTGGCAGTCCATCATCAGAAGGTGCTGCAGCGGGTTCGCAGGAAGCATGATGCCTACGGTGTCCAGACCGGGCGCGATACCTTCCGGCAACGCGGGCAGCCAGGCTTTTGGCGTGAGCACAATGGGTGCTGCAGGTGAGCGTAGCAGCGCCTGAACCGTCTCCGGCAGGTCATCCGCATGTGGGATCATCACCGCCAGCGGCTTCGACGGGCGCTGCTTGCGTGACCGAAGCGTCTCGACCGCCTGCAGATTACGCGCATCGCAGACGAGGTGAAAGCCGCCCAGCCCTTTAACCGCGACAATACCGCCGTTTTTCAGCATCGCTACCGCCGCGCGCAGCGCAGCCTCGCGGTCAGCGGTCATGTCACCTGCACGCCACTCAAGCGCGGGCCCGCAGTCCGGGCAGGCTACCGGCTGGGCGTGAAAACGACGGTCGGCAGGATTGCGGTACTCTGCTTCACACGGTCCACAGAGCGGGAATGGCGCCATCGACGTGGCCGGACGGTCGTACGGCATGGCGCGTATAATGGTAAACCGCGGCCCGCAGTGGGTGCAGTTGATAAACGGGTAACGATAGCGGCGCTCGCGGGGATCGCGCATTTCAGCCAGACACGCCGGGCAGGTGGCGGCATCCGGCACGATTTGCGTATCCATCGCCCCGCGATCGCTGTGGCGGATGGTAAAGTCCTCAGGCATGTCCGCCCAGGTGAACGGCTGCGTTTCAACGCGATCGATGCGTGCCAGCGGTGGGCAGTCCTGATGCAGCCTCGCGGTAAAGTCCCCCCCATTACCCGCGAGACGCACCAGGACACCCTCTCCGTCGTTGCAGACATCGCCCACAAGCTTCAGCCGGTGCGCCAGCTGCCAGACGAAGGGCCGAAACCCTACGCCCTGCACTTTGCCGCGCACCCGAAGCAGTACGCCGTTAACGCTCATCGCAGCTTAAAACAGCAGCGATGACGAGGTGTCGAACGCCGCGCGACGGCGTTTTTCTGCGCTCATCTGCTCAAGCTTGTCACGATCCACGCAGACCAGCGCGTGCGTCGGGCAGGCCTCCATACAGGCCGGGCCGGCTTCGCGGTGATAGCAAAGATCGCATTTATTGGCTTCGGCTTTCTCTGCCCGCACGCTCAGCCCCATGCCGCTGTTGCGCACCACCGGGCGGACAACCACCTCCATCGCGCCATACGGACAGGCCACCACGCAGGTTTTGCAGCCGATGCAGCGCTCTTGCATCACGTGCACAAAGCCCTTCTCGCGCTTAATCGCCCCGTTCGGGCAGACGTTCGCGCACGGCGCATCTTCGCACTGGCGACAGATGGCGGCGGTGGAAATATTCACACCTTTAATGACGTGAATGCGCGGCAGGAAGGTATCGGGAGTGAGAGAGGCGCAATCCTGCTCCACCTGGTGGGAAACCACGCACGCCACTTCACAGGTACGGCAACCAATGCACTTGCTGGCATCGGCCATAATAAAACGGTTCATCTGCTTCTCCGGCATAACTGTTATGCGCGAAGCTATTCATAAACCGTGCCAACATTTAACACACTGATTTTTAAGAATAATAAAAACGCAGCGTTTCTGTCATCGTCATTAGTGACGATGACAGATGTCGACGTCAGCGGTGCGGGCCATCGGTAACGGAGTCGCGCAGGACAAGCTCGCCAGAAAAGGTTTGCTGATATTTGAACTCTCCGCCGTCGAGCATGAAAATCAGGCGACTGACGATCTCCTGGATCATCGCCGTCACCGGAATACGCACGCTGGAGAGCGACGGCACGATGTAGGGCGCAATCGCCACGTCGTCAAAGCCGATGACGGACACCGCGTCCGGCGTGGCGACGCCGCTGTCGTGCAGCTGCTTGATGGCGCCGATCGCCATATCGTCGTTGCTCGCCACCAGCGCGGTAAACGGTTCGCCGCGGGAGAGGAGTTGAGTGACCGCCGCCGCGCCGCTGGCCGGGTTCCACTTCCCTTCGGCGATAAGCGCGTCACGCGCTGCAATACCGTGCTGCGCCAGCGCATCCCTGTAACCGGAAAGACGCTCAACCCCGGTGGGGGAATCCAGCGAACCGGTGATAAAGGCAATCTCCCGGTGCCCTTTCGCAATCAGCTGCGACACCGCGTCCTGACACGAGGCTTTATGATCGGACCAGACGCTGTGGCTGCTGTTTTTCCGCAGGCGGCGGTTAAGCACCATAATCGGTTGCTCGCATTTCTCGACGAGCTCGTCCAGCTCTTCCACGCTCAGAAAACGCGGGTAGATAATTACCGCATCGCAGCGCATATCCAGCAGATACTGGATCGCCTCGCGCTCTTCTTCGGCGCTGTGCTTGCCGTCGGCGAGGATCAGCTGCCGCCCTTTTTCTTCCGTCATCCGCGCGGCGTTAAACAGCAGCTCGCTAAAGTAGACGCCGTGATACAGGGTGTTGGTCACTACCAGCCCAAGCGTCTGGGTGCGTTTGGTCGCCAGGTTTCGCGCCAGCAAGTTCGGGCGATAGCCGCTCTCTTCAATGGCCTGAAAAACCCGGTCTTTGGTCTCCTGGCTAACGTAGCCGTTGCCCGACAACACCCGGGAGACAGTCGCTTTCGATACGCCTGCCCGCTTCGCCACTTCCAGCATCGTGGTCATATTGTTCTTCCATCCGAAACTCATGCGGGCAGTGTACTGCACCGCGAAAAAATTGTCGCAGCGACGACGTCACGCTTTCTACACCCCACTGCGATCTTCATCACGAAAAGAAAAAATGTCCAAAAAGCGGTCTTGTTTCAACAAAAGAAACTCATGATGATTATGTGGAACCGGTTTCCTACATTTCACACAACGATAACAGGAACAGATCCGATGGCCAAAAACTACGCTGCGCTGGCAAACGACGTTATCAGCGCGCTGGGCGGCAAAGAGAACATCGTCGCCGTCACCCACTGCATGACGCGCCTGCGTTTCGTTCTGAAAGACGAAAATCTTACCGACGTTGCGCGCCTGAAAAGCATCAGCGGCGTGCTTGGCGTGGTGCGTAACGACAACCAGTGCCAGGTGATTATTGGCAACACGGTTTCACAGGCGTACCGCGAAGTAGTGAGCCTGCTGCCCGTTGACCTGCAGCCCGTGGTACCGGAAGGCCCGCAGAAGCTGACGTTACGCCGCATTGGTGCCGGGATCCTCGACGCGCTGATCGGCACCATGTCGCCGCTGATCCCGGCAATCATCGGCGGTTCGATGGTCAAGCTGCTGGCGATGATCCTCGAAATGACTGGCGTGCTGGAAAAAGGCGCGCCGACGCTCACCATTTTGACCGTCATAGGCGACGGGGCGTTCTTCTTCCTGCCGCTGATGGTGGCGGCCTCGGCGGCGGTGAAGTTTAAAACCAACATGTCGCTGGCGATTGCCATCGCGGGCGTGCTGGTGCACCCGAGCTTTATCGAGCTGATGGCGAAAGCCGCGCAGGGGGAGCACGTTGAGTTCGCCTTTATTCCGGTGACGGCGGTGAAATACACCTATACCGTTATCCCGGCGCTGGTCATGACCTGGTGCCTGTCGTATATCGAACGCTGGGTGGATCGCATCACCCCGGCGGTGACCAAAAACTTCCTCAAGCCGATGCTGATCGTGCTGATTGCCGCCCCGCTCGCCATCGTGCTGATTGGCCCGCTGGGGATCTGGATCGGTAGCGCCATCTCCGCGCTGGTTTACACCATTCACGGCTACCTGGGCTGGCTCTCCGTCGCCATCATGGGCGCGCTGTGGCCGCTGCTGGTGATGACCGGGATGCACCGCGTGTTTACGCCGACCATCATTCAGACCATTGCCGAAACGGGCAAAGAAGGAATGGTGATGCCGTCAGAAATCGGCGCCAACCTGTCGCTCGGCGGCTCGTCGCTGGCGGTGGCATGGAAAACGAAAAACCCGGAACTGCGCCAGACGGCGCTGGCCGCGGCGGCCTCCGCCATCATGGCGGGGATCTCTGAACCGGCCCTGTACGGCGTAGCGGTACGCCTGAAGCGTCCGCTGATTGCGAGCCTGATCAGCGGCTTTATCTGCGGCGCGGTGGCGGGTATGGCAGGCCTTGCCAGCCACTCAATGGCGGCGCCGGGGCTGTTTACCAGCGTGCAGTTCTTCGACCCGGCCAACCCGATGACCATCGTCTGGGTGTTTGGCGTAATGGGGCTGGCCGTGGTGCTGTCATTTGTTCTGACCCTGCTGTTAGGGTTTGAGGATATCCCGGTCGAAGACGAGGCTGAAAAAGCGCGCGCCCTGCAGACCGCACCGGTACAGAACAACGCAGCAAAAGCATAAATTGAAAGCGAGGTAAGAATGTCTGTTTTTCCACAAGGATTTTTATGGGGCGGCGCGCTTGCCGCCAACCAGAGTGAAGGTGCTTACCGTGAAGGCGGCAAAGGGCTGACGACGGTCGATATGATCCCCCACGGCGCAAACCGCCTGACGGTGAAGCTCGGTAAGGAAAAGCGTTTTTCGCTGCGTGACGATGAGTTTTACCCGAGCCATGAAGCGATTGATTTTTACCATCGCTATAAAGAAGACATCGCCCTGATGGCGGAGATGGGCTTTACGGTGTTCCGCACCTCGATTGCCTGGAGTCGCCTCTACCCGAACGGCGACGAGCCGCTGCCGAATAAAGAGGGCATCGCCTTCTACCGGGCGGTGTTTGAAGAGTGTAAAAAGTACAACATTGAGCCGCTGGTAACGCTTTGCCACTTCGACGTGCCGATGCACCTGGTGACGGAGTACGGCTCCTGGCGCAACCGTAAGATGGTCGATTTCTTCGCCCGCTACGCCCGCACCTGCTTCGAGGAATTTAACGGGCTGGTGAAATACTGGCTGACCTTCAACGAAATCAACATCATGCTGCACAGCCCGTTTTCCGGCGCGGGGCTGGTGTTTGAGGAAGGTGAAAACGAGGATCAGGTGAAATACCAGGCCGCGCACCACGAGCTGGTGGCGAGCGCGCTGGCGACAAAAATCGCTCACGAGGTGAACCCGGAAAACCAGGTCGGCTGCATGCTGGCGGGCGGAAATTTCTACCCGTACTCCTGCAAACCGGAAGACGTGTGGATGGCGCTGGAGAAAGACCGCGAGAACCTGTTCTTTATCGACGTGCAGGCGCGCGGCAGCTATCCGGCCTACTCCGCCCGCGTGTTCCGCGAGAAAGGCGTCGTGATTGTGAAAGACCCAGGCGATGACGAACTGCTGAAAAATACCGTCGACTTTGTCTCGTTCAGCTATTACGCCTCGCGCTGCGCGTCGGCGGACATGAACGCGGGCAACACCAGCGCGGCAAACATCGTGAAGTCCCTGCGTAACCCGCATATTCAGGTAAGCGAGTGGGGCTGGGGCATCGATCCGCTCGGCCTGCGTATCACCATGAACATGATGTACGACCGCTACCAGAAGCCGCTGTTCCTGGTGGAAAACGGCCTGGGAGCGAAGGACGTCATTGATGAAAACGGCGAGATCAACGACGACTACCGCATCAGCTACCTGCGCGAGCATATCCGCGCGATGGGCGATGCGATTGAGGACGGCGTGCCGCTGATGGGCTACACCACCTGGGGCTGCATCGACCTGGTGTCGGCCTCAACGGGCGAGATGAGCAAGCGCTACGGGTTTGTGTACGTTGACCGCGACGATGCCGGCAACGGGACGCTGGACCGCAAGCGCAAGAAATCGTTCTGGTGGTATAAAAAGGTGATTGCGAGTAACGGGGCGGATCTGGCGTAGCCAGTTGCCCGGTGGCGCTGCGCTTACCGGGCCTACGGTTTTGTAGGCCCGGTAAGGCGTAGCCGCCACCCGGCACTGCTCAGAGCGGAGAAAACCCTCCATCCCCAACCCACTCCGCCAGCCGCGAATACACCTCTTCCACCGCTTCTTTCACCGCCGGTGTCATCGGGTAATAAAACCCGACAATGTCCGGCTGGATACCCAAAAACAGCACCTCGCCCACGTCGTCCCTGATCTGATCGACAAGGTAGTTCAGCGGCATATTGTGGGTGGTCATCATAAACATCTCGGCGATGTCGTCCGGATCAATCAGGCGGATTTCGCCCGGGTTCAGCCCCATATCGGTGGCATCGACAATCAACAGCCTTTCCGGACGCAGCTCGCGAATGGCGACCACATCGTTTTCCGGCGCGCTGCCGCCGTCAATCACCACCCAGTCGCCCTGCGGTTTTGCGGCGCACATCTCCGCCAGCAGCGGGCCCGCGCCGTCGTCGCCCATCATGCTGTTGCCGACACACAGTAAAACGTCAGTCACGTAATCTCCTCACCATCAGGTAGATGGCGCTCTCCTGATGAATATCGTGCAGCATGCCGAGCAGCGTTTTGCTCCACGCCTGCTGCGCCGGGGTTTGCCTGCCGAGCGCCGCGTCAAAGGCGTTGGCGAGCATTGTGATATGGTTGGCGTCGATGACGATCTCGCCATACTTCGGCACGCCCTCCATCTTGCGCCGCGCGGTGCTGCCCTCCTCCAGCGTGGCGATCCACGCCAGGTATTCCGTCCACGGGCAGGTTAGCGCCGCCTCCAGACAGTCGATCACCCCGAGGTGGTGCCCAATCGCCAGGCTGTAATAGACCACCTGCTGCGCCGCATCCGGCGTGGCATCGTTCTCATCAATAAACTTACGGCTCAGCTGGCTGAACACCACCGTTTCACTCATCGGATACGCGCCTCATCCACAATGCTGTTCAGGTTTGCCACGATCTCATTGAGACGCGGATCGTTTTCCGCTTCCAGCCAGCGCGCCACCTGATGGTCGCCCTGGCTCAGCAGGCGCAGGTAATCGTCGGCAATCTGACGCCCGTAGCGATAGCCCGCCAGCCTGCGCGCCGTGCGGTCCACCTTCACGCGCAGCGGCTGGACCATGTCCGGATGCAGAATGGCCGCGGGCTGGTTGTCGATCTCGCCAGGTGCGCGGGCATGGATCTTCTGCTCCAGCAGGCCGAGCGCCATCGCAAAGCCGTACAGCGTGGCGGCAGGCGTCGGCGGGCAGCCCGGAATATAGACATCCACCGGCACGATTTTGTCGGTGCCGCCCCAGACGCAATAAAGATCGTGGAAGATGCCGCCGCTGTTGCCGCAGGCGCCGTAGGAGATGCAGATTTTCGGATCCGGGGCGGACTGCCAGGCGCGCAGCGCGGGCGATCGCATAGCGCGGGTCACCGCCCCGGTAAACAGCAGAATGTCCGCATGACGCGGGGACGGTACCACTTTGATGCCGAAGCGCTCGGCGTCAAATAGCGGCGACAGGGTGGCGAAGATCTCGATCTCACAGCCGTTGCAGCCGCCGCAGTCCACGCGGTAGACGTAGGCTGAGCGTTTGATTTTTTTCAGTAGCGACGCCTTCATGCTGGCGATGGACTCCTCCACCGTCAGCGGCACCGGAATGCCGTTATCGTCGCGCGGGCCGAGTAAGTTTTCCATCAGCTGGCCTCTCTCATATGGCGGGTAATATCAATGCGGTCGGACGGCAGCAGGCACTTCTGACGTTTGCACTCCGGGCAGGTTTCGAAGCTTTCGCGGTGATGCTCCGCGCGGGCGTCGCCGTTGTGCTGCAGCAGCGCGATGGCGTAGTCGATCTCTTTTTGCACGGCGAACGGACGCTTGCAGACGCGACAATTGCACAGCGCGAAGCGCGACTGCTGGAGAAAATCCTCTTTTTTCCACACCGCCAGCTCGTACTCCTGAGAAAGTCGAATGGCGACCGTCGGGCAGACCTCCTCGCAGCGGCCGCAGAAGATGCAGCGCCCGAGGTTAAACTGCCAGGCCAGCTCGCCGGTTTTAAGATCCGTTTCCACCGTTAAGGCGTTCGACGGGCAGGCGTTGACGCAGGCCGCACAGCCGATGCACTGCTGCGGGTTGTGCTCCGGCTTGCCGCGAAAGTTTTTATCCACCGGGATCGGCTCCAGCGGATAGCTGCTGGTCTGCGCGCCGGTTTTGATCACTTTTTTGATAAAGGTAAACATGGCGTGTCCTTATTTCAGCGGCGAGTTCTTGCGCTCGATGCTGTAGCGCTCAAGCTCTTTGTACGGCACTACCTGGCTTTTCTTCTTGCGCACGTCCACCACCGTCATGCGGTCGGTGCAGGAGTAGCATGGATCGAGGCTGCCGATGATCAGCGGCGCGTCAGAGACCGTGTTACCGCGCAGCATATAGCGCAGGGTAGGCCAGTTGGCGTAGGTCGCCGCGCGACAGCGCCAGCGGTAGAGCTTCTGATTGTCGCCGGTCATGCTCCAGTGGATATCATCCCCTCGCGGCGCTTCGGCAAAGCCGAGGGCAAAGCGGTTTGGAATGTAGGTGAAGCCCTCCACCATCAGCGGACCGCCCGGCAGGTTGTCCAGGCCGAAGTCGATCATGTTCAGGGCGGTGTAGACCTCGTTGATACGCACCTTGAGGCGAGAAATAACGTCGCAGCCCTGTTCGCTGTGCACGGTCATCGGCAGCAGGCCGTAGCCGACGAACGGGTGATCGGCGCGGGTGTCGCGGGCGTGGCCGCTGGCGCGCACCATCGGGCCGACATTGCTGAAGTCGCGGGCAATTTCCGGATCGAGGCGACCAATCCCGACGGTGCGCTGCTCGATGTTTGGCGTGCTGAGCAGCATGTCCACCAGCTCCTGCACGTCCCGGCGCATCTGCTGCGCCAGCTGGCGGGTCTTGATCATGTCGTCTTTCAGCAGGTCGCGGCGGATCCCGCCGATCAGGTTCAGGCCGTAAGTTTTACGCGCCCCGGTGAGGATCTCCGCCATCTTCATCGACGCTTCGCGCACGCGGAAGAACTGCATAAACCCGGAGTCAAAGCCGACGAAGTGGCAGGCAAGGCCGAGATTCAGCAGGTGCGAGTGCAGGCGCTCCACCTCCAGCAGAATGGCGCGGATCATCTGCGCGCGCTCCGGCACCACGATCCCCATGCCGTTCTCCACCGAGGTGGTGTAGGCGGTGCTGTGGGCGAAGCCGCAGATGCCGCACACGCGGTCAGAGAGGAACGTGACCTCGTTGTAGCCCATGCGGGTTTCCGCCAGCTTCTCCATGCCGCGGTGGACGTAGAACAGGCGGTAGTCGGCGTCGATGATATTCTCGCCGTCGACGAACAGGCGGAAGTGGCCCGGTTCGTCGGAGGTGACGTGCAGCGGGCCGATCGGCACCACGTTGTTCTTCTTGCTGCCCAGCTCGTTGATGAACTCGTAGGTTTCGCTGTCGGTGGTCGGGGCCGGACGCTGGCGGTAATCCATGCTGTCCTTACGCAGCGGATAGAGTTCATCCGGCCAGTCATCCGGCAGCACCAGACGACGCTCGTCCGGCAGGCCGACCGGCACCAGGCCGTACATGTCGCGCACCTCGCGCTCACCCCAGACGGCGGCAGGAACGCGCGGCGTCACGGACGGGTATTCCGGCTTATTCGGGTCGACTTCGACGCGCACGGTGAGCCAGCACTTCTCGCCCTGCTCCATCGACATCACGTAGTACACCGCGTAGTTACCGCACAGCTGACGCTCGTCGTTACCGAACAGCACCGACAGCCAGCCGCCCTGCTGGTAATAGAGAAACTCCACCACTTCCGGCAGGTAGTTCACCTTCACGGTAATGGTGATCTGATCTTTGGTTTGCCAGGACTCCTCCAGCACCACGCCGGGGAAAGCCTGATGCAACGCGGCGAGATACTGCTGACCTTTCTTTTCTTCAGACATAAACACTCTCTTTAATCACGCCACCAGCAAGGAGACGAACGCTAAAAATGCAAAACCAAAACCGGCCCAGGTGATGCGCGAGGTTGCCGCAAAACGCAGGCGCGCCATGCTGTTTTCAAACAGGGCGATGACCAGCACGCCGACCAGCAGCTTGAGGGCGGCAACCACCACGGCCAGCAGCAGGCCGCCTGCAGAGAAGTGCGTCATCTGCCCCCACGGGAAGAAAACGCCAACAAACATCTGCAACACCACCAATTGCTTAAGGATGATGCCCCACTTCAGCACCGCGAAGCCGTAGCCGCTGTACTCGGTGAGCGGCCCTTCCTGTAGCTCCTGCTCCGCTTCCGCGAGATCGAACGGCAGCTTGCCCATCTCAATAAACGTGGCGAACGCGCAGGCGCAGAGTGCCAGCACGAGCGGGATGGAGCGGGCCACCGGCCAGTGGTAAACGGTGTCGGTGATAAAACTGATGTGGGTCGAACCTGCAACCTGCGCGGCCACCCACAGCCCCAGCAGCAGGATCGGCTCAACCAGCACGCCGAGCATCGCCTCGCGGCTGGCGCCGATGCCGGTAAACGGGCTGCCGGTGTCCAGGCCCGCAATCGCAAAGAAGAAGCGCGCGATGGCGAAGAGGTAGATGAGCGTAATCAGATCGCCGAGCACCGGCAGCGGCGAGCCTACCGTGACCACTGGCAGCGCGGTGGCGATGGTGAGCATCACGCCGACCATCACGAACGGCGTCAGGCGGAACACCCAGCCCGCGGCATCCGGCGCGACGCTCTGGCGAGAGAGCAGTTTGAAGAGATCGCGGTACTCCTGGAGCACGCCAGGCCCGCGACGGTTGTGCATTCGGGCGCGCGCCACGCGCGTGATGCCCGACAGCAGCGGCGCGGCGGCGAACAGCACCAGCGCCTGAAGAATTGCCAGTAAAAGACTCATGTCAGGCTCCTCGTGAAATCACAATCACTACCAGCACCGCCAGCTCGATCAGCGCCAGTCGGCGGAACAGCACGGGCACGGCAGCACTCTGCCAGCCCGGCACCCAGCCCTGCGGGTTAAGCCACTGGCGCAGCTTCAGCACGGCGGCGAAGTTCTCCTTCACCGGCATGGCAAAACCGTGGGCGGTAATGACCATCGACGGCTCGTGTTGGTAGCCGCAGGCCCACGCCGCGCCGCGCGAACGGGAGGCGAGACGGTCACGTCTGAAGAACAGCATCAGCACGAACGGCAGGAGCGGCCCGGCGATCAGCAGCAGCGCCATCATCGGCTGGGAGACAACGGTATGCGCCGTCGCCAGCGGCAGCGGAACGGCGTGGCCCAGCAGCGGCAGCAGCCACGGCGCGGCAACCCCGCCCGCAATGCAGCACAGCGCCAGCGCGACCACGCTGGTGGCCATCAGTACCGGGGCGCAGCAGGCGTTCTCCGCTTCACGGGTGCGCGGCGCGCCGAGGAAGGTGACGCCGTAGACTTTCGCCATGCACATCACCGCCAGCGCCCCGGTAATCGCCAGGCCCACCGCCAGCAGCGGGCCGAGCAGCCGCGCGATAAACGCGTCGCTCTGGCCGAGCGCGAAGAAGGACTGATAGATCACCCACTCCCCGGCAAAGCCGTTCAGCGGCGGCAGCGCGGCCATCGCCATCAGCCCCACCAGCATGGCGAGTGAAATCATCGGCATCTTTTTGCCAATCCCACCGAGCTTTTCAATATCGCGATGGCCGGTGCGGAACCAGACGCTGCCCGCGCCGAGGAACAGGGTGCTCTTGAACAGGCTATGGTTGACGAGGTGATACAGACCGCCGATAAACCCGGCGGCAATCAGCGCCGGTTGGTTGAGCGCCAGCCCGGTGACGCCCGCGCCCATGCCGAGCAGGATAATCCCGATGTTTTCCAGGGTGTGGTACGCCAGCAGACGCTGGATGTTGTGCTCCATCAGGGCGTACAGGCCGCCGACAAATGCGGTGATCATCCCCGCAATCAGCAGCGCTACCCCCCACCACAGCGGCGGCTGACCGCCCGTCAGGGTAATCGTCAGGATACCGAACAAACCGACCTTCATTACCACCGTCGAAAACAGCGCGGCGGCGGGCGCAGAGGCATTCGCGTGCGCCTGCGGGACCCAACCGTGCAACGGGATAATCCCGGCCAGCAGGCCAAAACCGACTGCGCCCAGCAGCCAGACGTCGTTCCCCAGCGGCTGGCCGTTAAACGCGGCAAAATCCAGGGTGCCGAAACGCTGCCACACCAGCCAGCAGGCCAGCGCCAGCAGCAGCGTGCCGAGGCGTCCGAGCGCAAACCATAGCTTGCCGGAGGCGCTGCAGCCGGTCAGGAACACGCCACACAGCGCCATGATTTCGGCCATCACCACCAGCGCGCCGAGGTTGCTGGCGATAACCGTGCAGACCGCGGCGGCCATCAGCAGATTGACCAGCAGGCCGTTGGCTTTGGTCTGCTGATGGCGGTGCCAGTCAATATTGAACAGGCTGATAAACAGCCCGCACAGGCCAAAGGTCACCAGCCAGATGGCGTTCAGCGGCGTAATCGCCACGGTGTGGCGAATCAGCGGCATGAGTGTTTCCACGGATTGTCCGCCGAGCAGGACGACACCGCCCGCCGCCAGCGTCATCAGGCTGCCGACCGCCCCGCCGATACCGGCTATCCAGCCGCTCAGGGTTTTATGGAAAGAGAACACCAGCGCCAGCGCGGCGGCAGCGGCAAAGTACGCCACGGCGCTGTTAATCATAAATATCGCGTTCATTTCGCCCCCTCGTTAAGCGCCTGCAGAAGCGAAAGATCGCCGACGTCGGTATTAATGGTCAGCTCGCGCTTGCGCCTGCTGGTGCGGGCGATATCGCGGATGTTAACCAGGATCAGCGCTTTGGTCGGGCAGGTCCGCACGCAGGCCGGGCCCTGTTCGTCAAAGCTGCACAGGTCGCACTTCACCGCGATAGCGCGGATGCCGGGCACCCAGTCCAGCAGCGTGCTCACGCATGCCGGAGCCGGTGGCGCAGGCGGCGCTTTCGGGGTATTGGCGTTCGCCGGGATATGCAGCGGGCGGCTGCCGGAGAATTCAATGGCACCGAACGGGCAGGCGATGCCGCACAGCTTGCAGCTCACGCACAGGCTTTCGTTCAGCTGGACCGCGCCATCGACGCGGGTGATGGCATTGACGGGACACACGCCCGCGCAAGGGGCATCTTCACAGTGGTGGCAGAGCTGCGGCGCAGACTCTTTCTCATTACGCATGACGCGCAGGCGCGACATGGACTGCAGCCCGTGCAGGCGGTGCGTTTCCGAACACGCCGCCTCACAGGTCCGACAGCCAATACAGACCGTCGAGTCAGCAATTACAAAACGGTTCACCGGGCAATCCTCTGGTGATGGTCATTTTTGACGACGAAAAACTGTCTCATCGACACTTTTCGACATTCGGTTATCTGGCAAGATTTGCGGGGGCCTTTCCCGCGACGAGCTGTTTGAGGTCGACCGGCAAGTCGTGCTCAACCGCGGCGTAGAGACCGTTGTAAACCGGCGCGATTTTCTCCAGATAGTGCTCAAGTACCTGCTGGCGATCGCGGTTGCTGACGTAGCCGTCGACCATGCCGTCGGCCATCAGCTGCGCCTGCGCAATACGTTGTTTTTCACCCTCTTTATTCTCAACGTAGTACTCGATGGTGTGGCTGTTAAAGCTGTCTGCCAGGGTCACAAAGACCGTGAAATGACCGAACAGGACAAAGCGCATATCCCCCTGCGCCGCACAGCTCATTGCATGATGCAGTCGGGCTTTTGACAGGGTGATCCCCTGAACCAGAGAGTTACAGTAGAGGTGCCACTGATCCTGAAGCTGCTGGTGGCGCTGCGCGATGTAATCCGCTTTTTCGCTAATTTCCCAAATAGTCATAGAAGGTATCCGGTTAATGGAGATAGCGGCTGTTAAGCAGATTCCGTGCCAGTTTTTAATGTGTTGATTTGAATGATTTTTATTAAAAAAGACACTGTCAACGCCGCCGTGTCGACGTGTCATTTCGACAGCGCTGACATCGTCACGCCGTAACGCAAATCAAGCTGGCACCGTTATTGCATTTACTGGCGCAAATCATTGAGGAGGCGTCATGCACGAAATCACCCTCTGCCAGCGGGCTCTGGAACTTATCGAACAGCAGGCTGTGCAGAACCACGCGAAGCGCGTCACTGGCGTCTGGCTGAAGGTCGGGGCGTTTTCCTGCGTCGAGACCAGCGCCCTGAACTTTTGTTTTGAGCTGGTGTGCCGCGGCACGCTGGCGGAAGGCTGCGCGCTGCATATCGACGAGCAGCAGGCGGAGTGCTGGTGCAAGCAGTGCCAGCAGTACGTCACCCTGCTCTCATCAAAGGTTCAGCGCTGCCCGCAGTGTCAGAGCACGGGTCTTCGCATCGTGGCGGATGACGGTATGCAGATCCAACGCCTCGAAATTGAGAAGGAGTAATGTATGTGTAGCACCTGCGGTTGCGCCGAAGGCAACCTGTATATAGAAGGGGATGAACACCGTCCCCACTCCGCGTTTCGCTCCGCGCCTTTTTCCCCTGCCCCGCGTCCTGCGGCGGCCCTGACCGGCATCACCTTTGCGCCGCAGCGTTCCGACGCGGGCGACCTGCATTACGGCCACGGCGAAGCGGGCACCCACGCGCCGGGCATGAGCCAGCGCCAGATGCTGGAGGTGGAGATCGACGTGCTGGACAAAAATAACCAGCTTGCCGCCCGCAACCGCGCCCGCTTTGCCGCGCGTCAACAGCTGGTGCTCAACCTGGTCTCTAGCCCCGGCTCCGGTAAAACCACCCTGCTGACCGAAACCCTCAAACGGCTGAACCAACGCATCTCCTGCGCGGTGATCGAAGGCGATCAGCAAACCGTTAACGACGCAGCGCGCATCCGCGAAACCGGGACGCCCGCCATTCAGGTTAACACCGGCAAGGGCTGCCACCTGGATGCGCAGATGATTGCCGACGCCGCCCCTCGCCTGCCGCTGGCGGATAACGGCATCCTGTTTATCGAAAACGTCGGTAACCTGGTCTGCCCGGCAAGCTTCGACCTCGGCGAACGGCATAAAGTGGCGGTGCTCTCCGTGACCGAAGGGGAGGACAAGCCGCTGAAGTACCCGCACATGTTCGCCGCCGCCTCCCTCATGCTGCTGAACAAAGTCGATCTGCTGCCGTACCTGAACTTCGACGTGGATAAGTGCCTGGCCTATGCCCGCGAGGTGAACCCGGACATTCACATCCTGCTGGTTTCCGCCACGCGCGGCGACGGCATGGACGCCTGGCTGGATTGGCTGGAGAGCGAACGATGTGCATAGGCGTACCGGGACAAATCCATTCCCTCGACGGCAATCAGGCCAAAGTGGAGGTTTGCGGGATCCTGCGCGACGTCGACCTGACGCTGGTGGGCAGCACCGATGAGACGGGCGCGTCGCGCCTCGGCCAGTGGGTGCTGGTCCACGTGGGGTTTGCGATGAGCGTGATTAACGAAGCGGAAGCCCGCGACACGCTGGACGCGCTGCAAAACATGTTTGACGTGGAGCCGGACGTGGGCGCGCTCCTGTACGGCGAGGAGCGCTAGCCTATGCGTTACGTTGATGAATACCGCGCGCCAGAACAGGTGATGCAGCTTATCGGACATCTGAAAACGCGCGCGGCGCTGCTGGACTACACGAACGAAAGGCCGCTGCGGATCATGGAGGTGTGCGGCGGGCACACGCACGCCATCTTCAAGTTTGGCCTCGACCAGCTGCTGCCGGAGAACATCGAGTTTATTCACGGCCCCGGCTGCCCGGTGTGCGTTTTGCCGATGGGGCGTATCGACAGCTGCATCGAAATTGCCGGCCAGCCCGATGTCATTTTCTGCACCTTTGGCGACGCGATGCGCGTGCCGGGGAAAAACGGCTCGCTGTTGCAGGCGAAGGCGCGCGGCGCGGACGTGCGGATCGTTTACTCGCCGATGGATGCCCTGACGCTGGCACAGGCTAACCCTGAGCGCAAGGTCGTCTTTTTCGGGCTGGGTTTTGAAACCACCATGCCCGCTACGGCCATCACGCTGCAGCAGGCGAAAGCGCGCAACGTCACTAACTTTTTCTTTTTCTGCCAGCATATTACGCTCATTCCCACGCTGCGCAGCCTGCTCGAAGAGCCAGACAACGGCATCGATGCGTTTCTGGCGCCGGGCCACGTCAGCATGGTGATTGGCACAGACGCCTACGGTTTTATCGCTGATCAGTACAATCGTCCGTTAGTGGTGGCTGGTTTCGAACCGCTTGATCTACTGCAAGGCGTAGCCATGCTGGTTGAGCAGAAAATAGCGTCCCTGAGCGCGGTCGAAAACCAGTACCGCCGCGTGGTGCCCGATGCGGGAAATGAACGGGCGCAGCAGGCGATTGCCGACGTGTTTAGCGTTGAGGGCGACAGCGAGTGGCGCGGGCTGGGGCTGATTGCGGAATCCGGCGTGCGCCTGACGCCTGCCTATCGCGAATTTGATGCCGAAGCGCACTTCCGCCCGCAGCCGCAGCAGGTATGCGACGATCCCCGGTCCCGCTGCGGCGAGGTGCTTACCGGCAAATGCAAACCTCATCACTGCCCGCTATTTGGCAACACCTGTAACCCGCAAACCGCGTTTGGCGCGCTGATGGTCTCCTCTGAAGGGGCATGCGCCGCGTGGTATCAGTATCGCAACCAGGAGTGTGAAGCATGAACACGGTGGAAATGGCGCACGGAAGCGGTGGACAGGCGATGCAGCAGCTGATTAACCGGCTGTTCATGGAGGCCTTTAATAACCCCTGGCTCGCCGAGCAGGAGGATCAGGCGCGCATCGCGTTCTCAACCCTCACCGCACACGGCGACCGGCTGGCGTTCTCCACCGACAGCTACGTGATTGACCCGCTGTTCTTCCCGGGCGGCGATATTGGCAAGCTCGCCGTCTGCGGTACGGCCAACGACGTGGCCGTCAGCGGCGCCATTCCGCGCTACCTCTCGTGCGGATTTATCCTCGAAGAAGGATTACCGATGGAGACGCTTGCGGCAGTGGTCAACAGCATGGCGCATACCGCCCGTGAGGCGGGAATCGCCATCGTCACCGGCGATACCAAAGTGGTCCAGCGCGGCGCGGCGGATAAACTCTTCATCAACACCGCCGGAATGGGGGCGATCCCCGCCGACGTTCACTGGGGCGCGCAACGCCTTAGCGCGGGCGACGTGCTGCTGGTAACCGGAACGCTGGGCTGCCACGGGGCAACCATCCTGAACCTGCGCGAAGGCTTAGGGCTGGACGGCGAGCTTCGCAGCGACTGCGCGGTGCTCACCCCGCTTATCCAGACGCTGCGCGACATCCCGGGCGTCAAAGCCCTGCGCGACGCTACCCGGGGCGGGGTGAATGCCGTTGTCCACGAGTTCGCCGCAAGCAGCGGGTGCGGGATTGAACTGAGCGAGCGCGACCTGCCCGTTAAGCCTGCCGTGCGGGGGCTGTGTGAGCTTTTAGGGCTTGACCCGCTAAACTTTGCCAACGAGGGCAAGCTGGCGATCGGCGTGGAACGTTCGGCGGCGGAAGCCGTACTTGAACAGCTGAGAGCGCATCCCTTAGGGAAAGATGCGGCCATCATTGGCGACGTGGTTGAGCGCAAAGGGGTGCGCCTGACCGGACTTTATGGCGTGAAGCGCACGCTGGATCTGCCGCACGCTGAGCCGTTACCCCGAATTTGCTAGAACCGCGCCATAAGCGGTCAGCAGTGAAGTCTCTTTTTTGCCAGTTTCTATTGGAAAGCAATAATGCCGTATACACCGATGAGCGATCTTGGACAGCAGGGCCTGTTTGACATCACGCGCACACTTTTACAACAGCCCGATCTCGGCGCGCTGAGCGATGCCCTGACGCGGCTGGTCAGGCAATCAGCGCTGGCGGACAGCGCGGCGATTGTGCTCTGGCATAGTGGAACGCACCGCGCGAGCTACTATTCCACGCGTGAGAATGGCAAAACATTTGAATACGAAGACGAAACGTACCTCGCGCACGGCCCGGTGCGCCGCATTCTCTCCCGGCCTGAAGTGCTGCACTGCAATTTTGAAGAGTTTCGGATGGCATGGCCGCGGCTGGCAGAGAGCAATCTCTATCAGCCTTTCGGTCATTACGGCATGCTGCCGCTGGCGGCGGAGGGCCATATTTTTGGCGGCTGCGAGTTTATCCGCAATACCGACCAGCCCTGGAGCGAGGCGGAGTACGAGCGGTTGCATACCTTCACGCAGATTGTGGCCGTCGTCGCGGAGCAGATCCAAAGCCGCGTCACCAATAACGTGGATTACGACCTGCTGAGCCGCGAGCGCGATAACTTCCGCATTCTGGTCGCCATCACAAACGCCGTACTCTCAAGGCTCGACATGGACGAGCTGGTCAGCGAAGTCGCCAAGGAGATCCACCACTATTTCAGGATCGACGCCATCAGCATCGCGCTACGCGGGAACCGCAAAGGCAAGCTGAACATCTACTCCACCCACTATCTTGATGAGGCCAACCCGGCGCATGAGCAGAGTGAAGTGGATGAAGCGGGCACCCTTTCTGAGCGGGTATTCAAAAGCAAAGAGATCCTCCTGCTTAACCTGAGCGAGCAGGATCCGGTGGCGCCGTACGAGCGAATGCTGTTTAACACCTGGGGCAATAAGATCCAGACCCTGTGCCTGCTGCCGCTGATGTCCGGCAACACCATGCTTGGCGTGCTTAAACTGGCGCAGTGTGATGAAGCCGTGTTTACCACCGCCAACCTGAAGCTGCTGCGCCAGATCGCCGAGCGTATTTCCATCGCGCTGGATAACGCCCTCGCCTATCAGGAGATCCACCGCCTGAAAGAGCGGCTGGTGGACGAAAACCTGGCCCTGACCGAACAGCTCAACAACGTGGACAGCGAGTTTGGCGAAATCATTGGGCGCAGCGATGCCATGTACAGCGTCCTCAAGCAGGTGGAAATGGTGGCCCAGAGCGACAGCACGGTGCTGATCCTCGGTGAAACCGGCACCGGTAAAGAGCTGATAGCCCGCGCCATTCATAACCTGAGCAACCGCAACAGCCGGCGGATGGTGAAGATGAACTGCGCGGCGATGCCCGCGGGTCTGCTGGAAAGTGACCTCTTCGGCCACGAGCGCGGCGCGTTTACCGGGGCCAGCAGCCAGCGGCTGGGCCGTTTCGAACTGGCGGACAAGAGCTCGCTGTTCCTCGACGAAGTGGGCGATATGCCGCTGGAGCTGCAGCCCAAGCTGCTGCGCGTTTTGCAGGAGCAGGAGTTTGAGCGCCTCGGCAGCAACAAGCTGATCCAGACCGACGTGCGGCTGATTGCCGCCACCAACCGCGACCTGAAAAAGATGGTCGCCGACCGCGAGTTTCGCAGCGATCTCTACTATCGCCTGAACGTCTTTCCGATCTGCCTGCCGCCGCTGCGCGAGCGCCCGGAAGATATTCCGCTGCTGGTGAAGGCCTTTACCGCGAAGATTGCCCGACGGATGGGAAGGAATATCGACAGTATTCCTGCCGAAACGCTACGTACCCTCTCGTCGATGGAGTGGCCGGGGAACGTGCGCGAGCTGGAAAACGTCATTGAGCGCGCGGTGCTGCTGACGCGTGGGAACGTTCTTCAGCTCTCTTTGCCTGAAGTCTCCCTTCAGGAAGCCCCCACGCTGTCGGCAGAGGTCGCGCAGGAAGGCGAAGATGAATATCAGCTCATTATGCGCGTACTGAAAGAGACCAACGGCGTGGTAGCCGGACCGAAGGGCGCAGCTCAGCGGCTGGGGCTGAAACGCACTACCCTGCTCTCTCGCATGAAGCGTCTGGGAATCGATAAAGAGAGCCTGCTTTAACCCGACATTCCGGCGCCGCTTATGGCGCCGCTTTTCGTCACCCTGCGCAATTGTCCCTCATTGACACAATATATTTTCCTCTGTATAAAATTCCGCCTTAATAATGCGTTTCATTTGCATCAAAAATAATATTAATGAAGGGTAGCGTTTCATGAAGAAGGTCATCTGCGCGTTAGGCCTGGCGATTGCGTCGGTCAGTTCTGCTCTGGCAACCACATATCCTCTGACGATTGAAAACTGTGGCTATAAAGAGACATTCACTAAAGCGCCTGAACGCGTCGTGGCCCTCGGTCAGAACACCGTGGAAATTTTGCTCCTGCTGGGGCTGGAAGATAAGGTCAAAGCCAGCGCCTTCTGGCCGACCAAGGTGCTGCCGCAGCTGGCTGAGCAGAATGCAAAAATCAAAACCCTGACCGTCGAAATTCCGACTCTTGAATCCATCCTTGCGCAAAACCCCGATTTTGTTCCTGCACAGCTGCCGCTGCTGCTTGGGCCGGAAAGTAAGGTCGCAAAACGTGAAGATCTGGCTACCGTCGGCGTGAACAGCTATTTATCTCCAGGCATGTGCGCCACCAAAAAAGCGGCAGGCGATATGTACGGCAGCCGCCAGACGCTGTGGGATATGACGTACCTTTATAAAGAGATTGAAGATTTCGCGAAGATTTTCAACGTTGAAGCGCGCGGCCAGGCCGTTATCGCTGATTTCAAAAAACGTGAGGCCGACCTGCGTCAGGAATTTGGTAAAAACAAAAAAGATCTCTCGTTTGTTTTCTGGTTCTCAAGCGCCTCGCCTTCGGCAGATGCCTATGTCGGCGGGAAAAATAGCGCCTCCGGTTTTATTGCTAACGTGCTGGGTGGCCATAACGCCATTACCGCTGAGACCGAATGGCCGACCGTCGGCTGGGAAAGTATTATTGCCGCGAACCCTGATGTGATTGTCGTCTCCAGTCTGGACCGCAACCGCTGGGCGCTGGATAACGCGGATGAGAAAATCAAATTCCTGAAAAGCGATCCTGCCGTGAGCCAGCTTGATGCCGTCAAAAAAGGCCATATCGTGGTGATGGACGGTCAGGCGATGAACCCGACGATTCGTACGATTTACGGTGCTGAACAGGTGGGTGAACAGCTCAGAAAACTGGGGCTGAACTGATGACGGCAGCCGTACTTCAGGCCCGCCAGGGCCTGATCCTGACCACTTCCGCTCTGCTTGCCGTTGTCCTGCTGTTTTTAGTGATTGCTCTTGGCGTCAGCGTCGGCGAGCTGTCGATTCCGCTCTCCAACGTCTTTTACGCTATTGGTAATAAGCTGGGGCTGACCGACGTTCCGCTCAACCGCATCTATGAGAGCGTAATCTGGGACTTTCGCCTGAGCCGCGCGCTGGTGGCGGCCTGCTGCGGGGCCGGTTTAGCCATCTGCGGTGCCGTGCTGCAAAGCCTGCTGAAGAACGCGCTGGCGGAACCTTACGTGCTCGGCGTGTCGGCGGGTGCCTCAACCGGGGCGGTGTCGGTCGTCGTCCTGGGCATCGGCACCGGCGCGGTATCGCTCTCTGCGGGGGCGTTTGCCGGGGCGTTCGCCGCCTTTGCGTTTGTCGCCTTTCTGACGAACGGCGCGCGCGGCGGCAATGAACGCACCATTCTGGCAGGCGTTGCTGCATCTCAGCTTTTCAACGCCATTACCGCCTACACCATCAGCACCTCCGCCAGCGCGCAGCAGGCGCGCGACGTGATGTTCTGGCTGCTGGGCAGCTTTAGCGGCGTGCGTTGGCCGGAATTCCAGCTGGCGCTGGTTGTCGTGCTGGCGGGCCTTGCCGTCTGCCTCTACTATTCCCGGGCGCTGGACGCCTTTACCTTTGGTGATGACGCGGCAGCCTCCTTAGGCATTGCCGTGCCCTGGGTGCGTCTTGCCCTGTTTACCACCACGGCACTGATCACCGCGACCATCGTCAGCATGGCGGGCTCAATCGGCTTTGTAGGGCTGGTGGTACCGCACGTCATGCGCTTCCTGTTCGGGCCGCTGCACCGCACGCTGCTGATTGCCAGCGCGCTGGCGGGGGCGATCCTGATGGTGCTGGCCGATATCGCCTCGCGGATGCTGATTGCCCCGCAGAGCCTGCCCGTCGGCGTGGTCACCGCGCTGGTGGGCGTACCTTTCTTTGCCGTGATTATCTACCGCTCAAGGAATAAGTGATGAGTATCTGCGCTGAAAATATTACCTGGAAGGTAGGCAAAAAAGTTATCGTCAATGGTGTCTCGCTGAAGGTTTCACGCGGCGAAACGGTGGGTTTGCTTGGTCCTAACGGCTGCGGCAAATCGTCCCTTTTGCGTATCCTGGCAGGCCTGCGTCGCCCGGATGCGGGCAGCGTGACCCTGGACGGGCAGGACATTTCCCGCATCGACAAAAAGCAGCTTGCCCGCCGGGTGGCGTTCGTTGAGCAGCACGGGATGACCGACGCCAACATGCGCGTGCGCGACGTGGTCAAACTTGGACGTATTCCGCACCACTCCCCTTTTTCTAACTGGAGCGCGCAGGATGACGACACCGTCACCGCAGCTCTGCAGCGTGTCGATATGCTGGACCGCAGCGAGCAGGGCTGGCTGAGCCTGTCCGGCGGCGAGCGTCAGCGGGTGCATATTGCCCGCGCGCTGGCGCAAACGCCAACCGAAATCCTGCTGGATGAACCGACCAACCACCTGGATATCCATCATCAGATGCAGCTGATGCAGTTGATCAGCCAATTACCCGTTACCAGTATCGTCGCCATCCACGATCTCAACCACGCTTCAATGTTCTGCGACTCGCTGATTGTGATGCAGAAAGGGCAAATTGTGGCGACCGGAACGCCGCAGGACATCTTATCCGAGTCGTTGCTCTGGGATGTGTTCCGGGTCAAAACCAAAATTGAGATCTCGCCGTTTCATGGCAAAAAGCACATTCACTTTATCGTTTAGGGACGAGTGATCGACAATGTCCCTTCGCCCCGCCACCACGCTCTGGCCGCCCGTTTTACTGGGTAGCCAGTTTGTTTTTAACATTGGTTTTTACGCCGTCGTTCCCTTCCTGGCGATATTTCTGCGTGACGACATGCTGCTCTCCGGCGGGCTTATCGGGCTGATCCTGGGTCTGCGCACGTTCTCGCAGCAGGGGATGTTTATCGTTGGCGGTGCGCTCTCGGACCGGTTTGGCGCGAAGGTCATCATCCTCAGCGGCTGTATAGTTCGTGTTTCAGGCTATCTGCTGCTGGCCTTCGGGGGATCGCTGTGGCCGATTATTCTGGGCGCGTGTCTGACGGGCGTCGGCGGCGCGTTATTTTCTCCCTCAATTGAGGCTCTGCTGGCGAAAGCGGGTACCCACAGCGAGGCGAAAGGGAAACGAAGCCGGGCGGAGTGGTTCGCGCTCTTTGCCGTCTGCGGGGAGCTCGGCGCGGTACTGGGCCCGGTTGCTGGCGCTCTGCTAACGGGGCTTGGCTTCCGCCAGGTAGCGCTGGCGGGGGCAGGCGTCTTTATCATTGCGCTAGTGGTGCTTTACTTCTGTCTGCCTGCTGCCGGGCAACGTTCACAGAAGATAAAAATAGAGCCCTGGTGGACGACGTTCCGCCAGCCGCGCTTTGTCGCCTTTATCATTGCCTACAGCTCCTGGCTGTTAAGCTATAACCAGCTCTATCTGGCGCTGCCGGTGGAGATCCAGCGCTCCGGCGGTAACGAGAAAGATCTCGGCCCGCTTTTTATGCTGGCCTCCGTTCTGATCATTACCTTACAGCTGCCGCTGGCGCGTTTCGCCCGACGCGTGGGCGCGGTGAACATTCTTCCGGTGGGCTTTTTGCTGCTTTCCGCCGCCTTTGCGAGCGTGGCTATGTTTGCGGCAACAGAACCGCCTGAAGGCTGGCTGCGGCTTCTGCCCTCGGTCTCGTTTGTCACGCTGCTGACGCTGGGGCAGATGCTGCTGGTGCCGTCGGCAAAAGATCTCATTCCGCGGTTCGCCGATGAATCCACGCTGGGCGCGCACTATGGCGCACTCTCCACCGCCGGAGGTATTGCGGTACTGGCTGGAAATTTGTTATTTGGCAGCCTGCTGGATCGCGCGCTGATGCCTTCAACGCAGGCGATTTATCCGTGGCTGCTGCTGGCGCTCTTTCCACTCTGCAGCGCGCTGGCCCTGAACATGATTTGCCGTCCGCTACGAAGCTGATCGGTTCACTTTTTCGGTCGATACTTCTCCGGCAGTTCCGGCACCGGACGACGGTCATCCATCAGATGGAGGACGGTCAGAATGGGGTGACGCCATAACATACGCGGGCCTGCCCAGCGCATAATCTGCTTCATCTCTTCACGTCTGGCAGGCTGGTAGCAGTGCACCGGGCATTGTTTACAGGCGGGCTTTTCTTCACCAAAAACGCACTTATCCAGGCGCTTATCAGCATACGCGTTGAGCGCCTGATAATGCCCCGCTTCCTGAGAAGCCTGTGGACACTGCTTTGCGTACAACGCGATCATTTTCGCGATGGTCTCTTTTTCACGTGATATGCGTTTACCGGTCATAGCGACTTACCAAATAATAAGATGCATCAATAATACACTTTAAAACTGTGGATTTCAGGTGTTGCATTCCGTTTTCTGAAGCCTGATTCCACTATTAACCCTGCACCTCCTGGAAATCACTGGTATTTTATACAGGCATCAGGAATGACCGTTGTCCGTATAGTCTGGAGACCCTATGAAAGAGATCGCGATCGGCAAACCCTACCGCCATTTAAAAGTGGGATATTTCAGAAAACGTCACGAGGATCGAAAAACGAAGATACCAAAGCGATACAGCGTGCATGCGGCGCTGAGCTTAAAAGGAGACTGGCTTGAAAAGGCGGGCTTTACCACCAACTCCCAGGTCAGGGTGGGCGTTGAGCATGGAAAAATCGTCATAGAGTTAATGTCTGAAGGCGCCTCGTAAAGCCGCCACATTTTTCTGCGCCGTACCTTTTTTTCATGCGACAATAGAACGAACAAACGGCACTGAGCCGCTCAAAACGGTTTATTTTCAAAGAAATGGACATCATAACTCCATGAGCACAATCGACAATTTCGACGCACATACGCCGATGATGCAGCAGTACCTGAAGCTGAAGGCACAGCATCCGGAAATCCTGCTGTTTTACCGCATGGGCGATTTTTACGAGCTGTTTTATGACGATGCTAAACGTGCGTCGCAGTTGCTCGACATCTCGCTAACCAAACGTGGCGCATCCGCAGGCGAGCCCATCCCGATGGCCGGTATCCCGCACCACGCGGTTGAAAACTATTTGGCCAAGCTGGTGAATCAGGGTGAGTCCGTTGCCATCTGCGAACAAATCGGCGATCCGGCAACCTCGAAAGGCCCGGTTGAGCGCAAAGTCGTACGCATCGTCACGCCAGGCACCATCAGTGATGAAGCCCTGCTTCAGGAGCGCCAGGATAACCTGCTGGCGGCGCTGTGGCAGGACGGCAAAGGGTTTGGCTACGCCACGCTGGACATCAGCTCCGGGCGTTTTCGCCTGAGTGAGCCGGCTGACCGCGAAACGATGGCTGCCGAACTGCAGCGCACCAACCCGGCAGAATTGCTCTACGCCGAAGACTTCGCCGAAATGGCGCTGATTGAAGGCCGTCGCGGATTGCGCCGTCGCCCGCTGTGGGAATTTGAAATTGATACCGCGCGCCAGCAGCTGAACCTGCAGTTCGGTACCCGCGATCTGATTGGCTTTGGCGTGGAAAATGCTCCACGCGGGCTGTGTGCCGCAGGTTGCCTGCTGCAGTACGTGAAAGATACCCAGCGCACCGCCCTGCCGCATATCCGCTCTATCACCATGGAGCGCCAGCAGGACAGCATCATCATGGATGCCGCCACGCGCCGTAACCTGGAGATCACCCAGAACCTGGCAGGTGGCGTTGAAAACACGCTCGCGTCGGTGCTCGACAGCACGGTGACGCCGATGGGCAGTCGCATGCTGAAACGCTGGCTGCATATGCCGATTCGCGATACCGATACGCTGGTTTGCCGCCAGCAGACGATTGCTGCGTTGCAGGATCGCTATACCGAGCTGCAGCCGGTCCTGCGCCAGGTGGGCGATCTGGAGCGTATCCTGGCCCGTCTGGCTCTGCGCACCGCGCGCCCGCGCGACCTTGCGCGTATGCGTCATGCTTTCCAGCAGCTGCCGGAACTGCGTGCGCAGCTGAGTGACGTTGACAGCGCGCCGGTACAGAAACTCCGCGAAACGATGGGCGAATTCACTGAACTTCGCGAACTGCTGGAGCGCGCCATTATCGATGCGCCTCCGGTTCTGGTGCGCGATGGCGGCGTGATTGCTCCAGGCTACAACGAAGAGCTGGACGAATGGCGCGCGCTGGCCGACGGCGCGACGGACTATCTCGATAAGCTGGAAATTCGCGAACGCGAGCGTCTTGGGCTCGACACGCTGAAAGTGGGATATAACGCGGTACACGGTTACTACATTCAGATCAGCCGCGGGCAGAGCCATCTGGCGCCGATTCACTACGTACGTCGTCAGACCTTGAAAAACGCCGAGCGTTACATCATTCCCGAGCTGAAAGAGTACGAGGACAAAGTACTCACCTCGAAAGGTAAAGCCCTGGCGCTGGAAAAACAGCTGTATGACGAGCTGTTCGACATGCTGATGCCGCACCTTGCTGACCTGCAGCTCAGCGCCAGCGCGCTGGCGGAGCTGGACGTGCTGGTGAACCTGGCAGAACGGGCTGAAACGCTAAACTATACCTGCCCGACCTTTACCGACAAGCCCGGCATTCGCATTACGGAAGGCCGTCACCCGGTCGTTGAGCAGGTGCTGAACGAACCGTTCATCGCCAACCCGCTGAACCTGTCGCCGCAGAGAAGAATGCTGATCATTACCGGCCCGAACATGGGCGGTAAGAGTACCTATATGCGCCAGACGGCGTTGATTGCTTTGCTCGCCTATATCGGCAGCTACGTCCCGGCGCAAAAAGTGGAGATTGGCCCCATCGATCGTATCTTCACCCGCGTTGGGGCAGCGGACGATCTGGCGAGCGGTCGCTCAACCTTCATGGTCGAGATGACCGAAACGGCTAATATTCTGCATAACGCGACGGAGCACAGCCTGGTGCTGATGGACGAAGTGGGACGCGGAACCTCAACCTATGACGGCCTGTCTCTGGCCTGGGCCTGTGCTGAAAGCCTCGCGAATAAAATCAAGGCCATGACGCTGTTCGCCACCCACTACTTCGAGCTGACGCAGCTGCCGGAGAAAATGGAAGGCGTGGCTAACGTTCATCTTGATGCGCTGGAGCACGGCGATACCATTGCCTTTATGCACACGGTGCAGGATGGCGCGGCGAGCAAGAGCTATGGCCTGGCCGTTGCGGCGCTGGCAGGTGTACCAAAAGAGGTGATCAAGCGCGCTCGCCAGAAGCTGCGTGAGCTGGAAAGCCTCTCGCCGAATGCGGCGGCGACGCAGATCGATGGCACCCAGATGTCGCTGTTGGCGCCACCGGAAGAAACGTCGCCTGCGGTGGAAGCGCTGGAGAACCTCGACCCGGATTCACTGACGCCGCGTCAGGCGCTGGAGTGGATTTATCGGTTGAAGAGTCTGGTTTAGTTTTCTGCGGTCTGTTTTGTCGGGTGGCGGCTTCGCCTTACCCGACCTACAAAACCTTTAGGCCCGGTAAGCGCAGCGCCACCGGGCTTATTTTTACAACAGCGGCGGGATCGTCGGCACCTGCGGTGCTTCATCAATATCCTTCTGCGTCATGCGGAACGCTTCCGGGTAATGCTCGCGGCTGGTACGACGCAGCGGTTCGGTATCGCGCCAGGTATAAAGACAATGCTGGCACTGATAAACGGTCCAGACCCCTTTCACCGGTGACGTCGCCATCACTTCAATATGCTCATCGGCACAACGTGGACAAATCATCTTTTCCTCCTTATTGGCGTGCTGCCAGCATCGCGGTCAGTTTTTCAGCCCAGGCTTTAGTTTCAGGCAGATCCTGTACCGGCTGGCTGTAGTGGCCACGGGTGTCCGGTGCAACAGGCGTGGTGGCATCAATAATCAGTTTGTCGGTAATGCCCGCCGGGCTGGAGCCAGGGTCAAGTTCAAGCACTGACATGTTCGGCAGCTGCACCAGATCCCCTGCCGGATTGACCTTCGATGAGAGCGCCCACATCACCTGCGGGAGGTTGAACGGATCGACATCCTCATCCACCATAATCACCATCTTCACGTAGCCCAGACCGTGCGGCGTGGTCATGGCGCGTAAACCGACCGCGCGGGCAAAACCACCGTAGCGTTTTTTGGTGGAGATAATTGCCAGCAGACCGTGGGTGTACATCGCGTTCACCGCCTGCACTTCCGGGAATTCTGCCTTCAGCTGCTGGTAAAGCGGCACGCAGGTGGCTGGTCCCATCAGATAGTCAATCTCGGTCCACGGCATGCCGAGGTAAAGGGATTCGAAGATCGGTTTGGTGCGGTAAGAAACTTTGTCGATACGGACCACCGTCATATTACGGCCACCGGAATAGTGTCCGGTAAACTCGCCGAACGGCCCTTCGATTTCACGTTTGCGGCCTTCAATCACCCCTTCCAGGATCACTTCAGACCCCCACGGCACGTCGAAGCCGGTCAGCGGCGCGGTGGCAATCGGGTACGGGCTTTCGCGCAGCGCGCCGGCCATTTCATACTCAGACTGATCGTATTTCAGCGGCGTGGCGCCCATCAGGGTGATGATCGGGTCGTTGCCGAGAGTAATCGCGATCGGCAGATCTTGTCCGCGCTCTTCCGCTTTGTGCAGATGGAGGGCGATATCGTGCATCGGTACCGGCTGCAGGCCGAGCTTGCGCTTGCCCTTGACCTCCATGCGGTAGATCCCGACGTTCTGCTTGCCGAAATGGTCCGGGTCGAGCGGATCGCGCGAGACAACGCACGCTTTATCGAGATAAAAACCGCCGTCACCGTCGTTCAGGCGAAACAGCGGCAGGATATCGAACAGGTTAATGTCTTCACCGTCGACCGTATTTTGCGCCCAGGCCGGGTTAGCGCGGCGCTCCGGCGTAACGGGGAATTTATCCCAGCGGCGAATAAACTCGTCGATCTGTTTTTTTACCGGGGTGTTCGCTGGCAGCCCCATCGATATGGCGTGGTTTTGCCACGAGCCGATGGTGTTCATCACCACGCGGGCGTCGGTAAAGCCACGAATATTGTCGAACCACAGCGCGGGCGCGCCGTCGCCAATACGGCCTGTGGCGTTGGCTGCCGCCGCCAGATCCGGCTCCGCATTCACCTCTTCCTCAATTTTCAGCAGTTGCCCTTGCTCATCGAGCGCCTGCAGGAAGCTTCTCAAATCATCAAATGCCATCTTTGTTCTCCTGTGAAAAATGTTTCGCCTCCCGCAACCCGTTCCATCGGCGCGCCTTTTTGTGCTCCAGACCAAACTGGTCGAGCACACGAGTGACGATATGCTGGGTGATGTCATCGGCGGTTTGCGGGTGGTTGTAATACGCAGGCATGGGCGGCACCATCGCCACGCCCATGCGGGAAAGCGCCAGCATGTTCTCCAGATGAATGGTGCTGAGCGGCGTTTCGCGGGGAACGAGCACCAGCTTGCGCCCCTCTTTCAGCACCACATCTGCCGCACGGCCCACCAGCCCTTCGGCGTAGCCCGCGCGGATCCCCGCCAGCGTTTTCATGCTGCAGGGAATGACTATCATGCCGTCGGTGCGAAACGAGCCGGAGGAGATGGTGGTGGCCTGGTCAGCCGGGCTGTGAACAACGTCAGCCAGCGCAGCAACGTCCTGCACGCTGTAAGGCGTTTCCAGCTCAATGGTTGTTTTTGCCCACTTCGACATGACCAGATGGGTCTCTACCTCCGGCATTTCCTTCAGCGCCAGCAGCAGCGCCACGCCGAGCGGAGCCCCCGTTGCTCCTGTCATTCCCACGATCAATCTCATTCATCACCTCAATCAATTTGTTCGTGTACGAACATTTATAAATAAACTACTCCCGGATCGCTCTACTGACAAGATCGTTCGCACACGATCACATTAATTGCTAAAAAATCCCGCGTTATCATCCCGGGCTTTAGCGGCTATCATAGGGGGTGATTTTTTCTGTCGGAGTGTTCATGGAACTAAGACAAGAGGCGTTCCACCTGTTACGTCAGCTTTTTCAACAGCATACCGCTAAGTGGCAACATTCCCTGCCGGAACTGACCAAGCCGCAGTATGCGGTTATGCGCTCCATTGCCGAGCACCCGGGCATTGAGCAGGTGTCATTGACCGAAGTGGCGGTCAGCACGAAGGCGACTCTGGCGGAGATGCTCAGCCGAATGGAGGCGCGCGGGCTGGTCAAACGCGAGCACGATCCCGCAGATAAGCGCCGCCGGTTTGTCTTCCTGACGCCGGAAGGCGAAGCCCTGCTTGCAGACTGCCAGCCGGTCAGCAACGAGGTGGATGAGGCGTTTTTAGGGCGTCTTAATAAGGCCGAACGGGAGCAGTTCTCTGCGCTCATCAAAAAGATGATGCACGATTAATTCACGCAGGCGCGCATAAAATCAATAAAGGTGCGCACTTTCGCAGGCACGTGCCGGGCATCCGGATAAACCGCGTGGATGCCCTGCCGCGCGAAGGTATATTCCGGTAAAACCGGGACCAGTTTTCCCGCATCAAGCGCATCGCGCACCAGCCATTCCGGCAGTAACGCCACGCCACTTCCCGCAAGCGCAAAGGCCATAAGCGCCTGCGCGCTGTCGGCAAACAGGCGCGGCGCTTTTTTTATCTCAAGCATTTCAGGCGCACCGCTGGCATCTTTCACCTGCCAGCTCAGCGGCGACGCTAAGCGCTCGTGAATAATCCAGTCGGCTTGCGCCAGCTGCGCAAGCGATTCAACCGGATGATTCATCCGCCATTCCGGCGTCGCGACGGGCAGGATGGAAAAATGTGAAATCAATGCGGCGTGGTAGCGCGAGTCGGTAAGCGTTCCCAACCGAATAGCCACGTCAAAGCGCTCTGAGATCAGGTCGGCATGGAGTGAAGACGAAACATGACGCACGCGAAGCTCCGGGTGCAGCTGGCTAAACCTTGCCAGCAACGGTACCACGACCCGCGAACCATACTCAGGGGTGGTGGTGATCCGCAATTCCCCCGTGAGTCCTGCATGATTCGCGCGAACATCATCCTGCAGCCGTTCTGCGTCCTTCAGAAGCGCCACGCTGCGCTGATGAAAAAGCGCTCCCGCCTCGGTTAACGTCAGGCGGCGGGTGGAGCGCAGCAGCAGCGTCACCCCCAGCTCGGCTTCGAGCTGGCGAATATTGAAGCTGACCACGGCTTTTGTCAGACCCAGCGCATCGGCTTCGGCAGTAAAGCTGCCGGTATCGGCCACCGCAACAAACATCTGCGTCCGCTGTAGGTTAATCATCATTACGCCTTTTACCGTCAAAATTTTTTTGACAGTATATCGCGCTTTGTCAGGTTTATCCCTGCTTCCGGGGTCGATACGATACGCCTCCTCACGGGAGGATCCACCATGACGTATCGCAGCAAAGTCGCCGCTGTCTATCTGCTGGGCTTTTTTCTTGATTTGATCAACATGTTTATTGCCAGCGTCGCTTTTCCGGCGATGGCGCAAGCCCTTAACGCCACGCCTTCAGCGCTTGCCTGGGTCAGTAACGGGTACATTGCCGGCCTGACGCTGGCGATCCCGTTTAGCAGCATGCTCACGCGCCGCTTCGGACCAAAGCGGGTCATCCTGATCTCGCTTTTTCTGTTCAGCGCGGCTTCTGCTGCGGCAGGCTTGTCTGCAACGCTGGAAAGTCTGATCGCCTGGCGCGTGCTGCAGGGCGTGGGCGGTGGCTTACTGATCCCCGTCGGACAGGCGCTGACCTGGCAACTGTTTCAGCCTCACGAGCGAGCCAGACTCTCCTCGGCGGTCATGCTGGTCGCGCTGCTTGCTCCTGCCTGCTCCCCCGCTATCGGGGGCCTGCTGGTGCAGATGCTAAGCTGGCGGTGGATATTTTTCGCGACGCTTCCGGTGGCCATCGTGACCTTTGTGTTGGCCTGCCTGTGGCTTAAACATGAAATACCCGCGATGAAAGCGGCCAGGCTGCTCAACCTGCGGTTGCTCGCGGACCCGCTTTTGCGTTTTGCCATGCTTGTCTATGTATGCGTTCCTGGCGTATTTATCGGGGTGAACGTTACGGGCATGTTTTATCTTCAGCACGAGGCGAACATGAGTCCAGCCGCAACGGGTATGCTCATGCTGCCGTGGTCCGTGGCATCGTTTATCGCCATCACGGCGACGGGACGCTATTTTAACCGTATCGGCCCACAGCCGCTGATTGTTATCGGCTGCCTGCTGCAGGCGACGGGCATTCTGCTTTTGCTTAACGTCAGTTCGGCTACGCTGCTTCCTGTCGTTGCGTTTGCCCTGATGGGCGCGGGGGGAAGCCTGTGCAGCAGTACCGCTCAGAGCAGCGCTTTTCTGACAACGCGCCGGGAAGAGATGCCGGATGCCAGCGCGCTGTGGAATCTCAATCGTCAGTTGAGCTTTTTTGCCGGTGCCCTGCTGCTGGCAGAGGTGCTGAGTCTGGCGCAGAGTTATCTGGCGCCGCTCGCCGCCTGGCACGGAATGTTTCTTTTTGCCGCAGGCATGACCCTATTGCCTGTACTGTACGTTTTCCGACTTAACAATACGCAGGTGCTCGACCAGCTGCGACAGGAGAATTCATGACGCCTTTTGAACACGACATTATCGACCTCCACATTGCGCTTGAAAACTGGTTAGGCAAAGGCGAAGGCGACTCTGACGCCCTGCTCGCCCGTTTCCGGCCAGATTTTCTGATGATCCCACCGGGTGGCGTTCATATCGACTATCACGGCCTTGTGGGCTTTCTGCACAGTCAGCGAGGAAGCCGCCCCGGACTGAAGATCGTCATTGACGAATTATCCACGATCGAGCGCTGGGATCGTGGCGCGGTACTGCACTACCGGGAGACGCAAACCCGGCCGGACCTGCCCGTCAACGTGCGCTGGTCAACCGCGGTGCTTAATCAGGAAGGCGACGGGATTACATGGCGTCTGCTGCACGAAACGGCCCAGCCGTAGCAAAAAAGAAAAAGGCCCGTCTCACGACGGGCCTTTTTTGACGAAAGGATGCTTATTCGCGGAACAGCGCTTCGATATTCAGACCTTGCCCCTGCAGGATTTCACGCAGGCGGCGCAGACCTTCTACCTGAATCTGACGAACACGTTCACGGGTCAGGCCAATTTCGCGGCCGACGTCTTCCAGTGTCGCAGCTTCATACCCCAGTAAACCGAAACGACGTGCCAGCACTTCACGCTGTTTGGCGTTCAGTTCGAACAGCCATTTGACGATGCTCTGCTTCATGTCATCATCCTGCGTGGTGTCTTCCGGGCCGTTGTCTTTTTCATCGGCCAGGATGTCCAGCAGCGCTTTTTCGGAGTCGCCACCCAGCGGGGTGTCAACCGAGGTAATGCGCTCGTTGAGACGCAGCATACGGCTTACGTCATCAACCGGTTTGTCGAGTTGTTCGGCAATTTCTTCTGCGCTTGGCTCATGGTCCAGTTTATGGGACAACTCGCGCGCGGTACGCAGATAGACGTTCAACTCTTTGACGATGTGGATCGGCAGTCGGATCGTACGGGTCTGGTTCATAATAGCCCGTTCGATGGTCTGACGAATCCACCAGGTCGCGTAGGTTGAGAAACGGAACCCGCGTTCCGGGTCAAACTTCTCAACTGCGCGGATGAGACCTAAGTTGCCCTCTTCAATCAGATCCAGCAGAGCCAGACCACGATTGCCGTAACGGCGGGCAATTTTCACGACCAGTCGCAGGTTACTTTCGATCATGCGACGACGCGAGGCAACATCACCACGCAAAGCACGACGTGCGAAATAGACTTCTTCTTCGGCCGTTAGCAGTGGGGAGTAACCAATCTCCCCAAGGTAAAGCTGAGTCGCGTCCAGTACACGCTGTGTGGCGCCCTGCGATAACAGCTCTTCTTCAGCCAAATCGTTATCACTGGGTTCCTCTTCTACTAAGGCTTTTTCGTCAAAAGCCTCTGCTCCGTTCTCATCAAATTCCGCGTCTTCATTTAAATCATGAACTTTCAGCGTATTCTGACTCATAAGGTGGCTCCTACCCGTGATCCCTGAACGAGACACCCTGGCTGGCATGCCCCGTCAATTTATCGCTGCGGCAAGTACTGCAGCGGGTTTACGGATTTCCCCTTGTAACGAATTTCAAAATGCAAGCGTGTAGAACTGGTTCCGGTGCTACCCATGGTAGCGATTTTTTGCCCCGCCTTAACTTCTTGTTGTTCCCGGACCAGCATTGTGTCGTTATGGGCGTAGGCACTCAGGTAATCATCGTTATGTTTGATGATAATCAGATTACCGTAACCGCGCAGCGCGTTACCGGCATACACAACGCGTCCGTCTGCGGTCGCGATGATAGCCTGTCCTTTACTGCCTGCGATATCGATCCCTTTGTTCCCACCCTCAGAGGTTGCGAAGTTCTCGATAATCTTGCCGTCGGTTGGCCAGCGCCATGCGGTGATGGACGAACTGGCATTCTGACTGCTTGCAGTCGGTTCAGTAGAGCTAACCACAGGTGCCGTGGTCGGTGCTGTGACAACAGTCGCAGTCCCTTTATTATTCGGCAACATTTTGTTAGCAGTCTGATCACCTGAATCCTCAGAATACGTAATTACAGGTTGTGAAGCAACCACCGTGGTGGATTTTTGTGCAGGCTTAACGCTGTTATTTTGAGCCGTCACATCGGCCGCTGAAACCGTATTGCCAGGCGTCAGTGGCGTACCCGTTGCGTTGCCCACCTGGAGCGTTTGGCCAACTTCCAGAGCATACGGGGCCTGGACGTTATTGCGCTGCGCGAGGTCACGGAAATCGTTCCCGGTGATCCAGGCAATGTAGAACAGCGTATCGCCGCGCTTCACGGTATAGGTGCTGCCGCCGGTATAGCTGCCTTTCGGAATGTTCCCATACTGGCGGTTATAGACTATGCGGCCATTTTGGGTCTGAACAGGCTGTTCAACTGGCTGAATCTGCGTTGGCTGTGTAACAGGATGTTGCACAGGCTGAATTTGTGGTGTTTGCTGCGGCGCAGCAGTACCCATTTTAGGCGGAGGCGTGATCAACATTCCGCTGGACGTGTTACCGGAGCCGCTGTTTCCCCCGACGGAACTGACGGGCGCAGGCGCGTTGTTGGAACTTGTACAGCCTGCCAGCCAGAGCGAAACCAGTGATAATGCCGCAACACGGCTGATGGTGAATTTAGGGCTTCCCGCGCTCATTTATCCCCCAGGAATGTGTTAACTACCAGTGACTTAAAATTTACCGTGATGACACGAATCTTTCGCGCCACACCATACGCTGAATTTGCCTTAATAACCCTGGATAAATCCGAGTCTCAGGCCAACTCCCCCTTTACCAGAGGCACAAAGCGCACGGCTTCCACGGTGTCGATAATATACTCGCCGCCGCGCCGTCGAACGCGCTTTAATAGCTGCTGCTCGTCCCCGACGGGCAGAACAAGAATGCCCCCCTCATCCAGCTGCGACAAGAGCGCAGCGGGAATTTCAGGCGGAGCCGCCGTCACGATGATAGCGTCAAACGGGGCGCGAGCCTGCCAACCCTGCCATCCATCACCGTGTCGTGTCGAAACATTATGTAAATCAAGTTGTTTCAGGCGACGACGCGCCTGCCATTGCAAACCTTTGATCCGCTCTACGGAACAGACATGGTGTACCAGATGCGCCAGGATGGCGGTCTGATACCCCGACCCGGTGCCAATCTCCAGCACGCGTGAGTCGGGCGTGAGCTCCAGCAGCTCCGTCATCCGCGCCACCATATAAGGCTGCGAAATCGTCTGGCCTTGCCCGATGGGCAGCGCTACGTTTTCCCACGCTTTGTGTTCAAACGCCTCGTCTACAAATTTCTCACGCGGGACCTGAGCGAGCGCTTCAAGCACGTGCTCGTCGCGGATCCCCTGTGCGCGAAGTTGTTCCAGAAGAGTTTGTACACGTTTGCTTACCATTGCGCGTTCACTCCTGCGCGATCCAGCCAGCCCGACACCACATCATGCGCGCTATACGCGGTTAAATCTACGTGCAGCGGAGTGACCGAGACATAGCCATCATCCACGGCGGCAAAGTCGGTGTCCGGACCCGCATCGCACTTATCGCCAGGAGGCCCGATCCAGTAAAGCGTGTTGCCGCGAGGATCCTGCTGCGGGATCACCTGATCGGCCGGATGCCGGCTTCCGCAGCGCGTAACGCGAATGCCCTTAATTTCATTGAGAGGAAGATCCGGCACGTTGATGTTGAGAATGCGCCCGGTACGCAGCGGCTCGCGGCCTAGCGCCCGCAGGATCGAGCAGGTCACCGCGGCGGCGGTATCGTAGTGCGTGTGGCCGTTTAACGAGACCGCCAGCGCCGGGAACCCCAGATGGCGCCCTTCCATTGCCGCCGCTACCGTTCCGGAGTAAATCACGTCATCGCCGAGGTTCGGCCCGGCGTTAATGCCGGAGACGACGATATCCGGACGCGGGCGCATCAGCGCGTTCACGCCCAGAAACACGCAGTCCGTCGGCGTGCCCATCTGCACGGCAATATCGCCATTTTCAAAGGTAAAGGTGCGAAGCGACGACTCCAGCGTCAGTGAGTTAGACGCTCCACTGCGGTTACGATCGGGGGCCACGACCTGCACATCCGCAAATTCACGGAGGTGCTTCGCCAGGGTCTGAATGCCCGGCGCGTGGATCCCGTCATCGTTACTCAGCAATATTCGCATAATCACCCGAGGTGTTGATTAGTTCCCTGACAACACTGGTGGCAAAGCTACCTGCCGGCAGCCAGAAGCGTAACTCGACGGTCACGTCATCCCACCAGTTCCAGCTTAACTGCTGCGGATAGAGCAGCATCGCGCGGCGCGCTGCTTCGACTTTTTCCCGCACCAGCAAGGATTGTAATTCCGGCGCATCCGCCACGGCGGACTGCTCAGCGCTCAACGCGTCGCCCTGGGTGCCCCAGTCGCCTGAGCCCGGCAAAGCTGCGGTAATCATCAGCGCTTTGGCATCCACGCGCGACTGCACATCGGCCATTTCTTCGGCCGTTGCCACAAACCAGCTTCCGCGTCCCGCTAATTGTAGCGCATCGCCAACAACAACTTGATTCGCGTCCGGTTTTTTCAGCCTTTCGCTCACAATCTGATTAAACAACGCGCTGCGGGCCGCCGACAACCAAAAACTGCGTTTATTCCTGTCGCGCACCGGCGCATCGCTTTGCGCCCAGCGCAGAGCGCCCTGCAGGTTGCTGCCGCCAATGCCAAAGCGCTGCGCGCCAAAGTAGTTCGGAACGCCGCGTTCATTAATGGCGTTGAGACGTTTTTCAACGTCTTCTCGATCGGTCACTTCGCGCAGCACCAGCGTAAACGCGTTGCCTTTCAACGCCCCCAGGCGCAGCTTGCGCTTGTGGCGGGCGTACTCCAGCACCTTACAGCCTTCAAGCTCAAATTTGCTTAAATCAGGCATCGCATTGCCGGGCACGCGGGCGCAGAGCCACTGCTCGGTGACAGCGTGTTTATCTTTCTGCCCGGCAAAGCTCACTTCCCGGGCGTGAATTTTGAGGAATTTTGCCAGCGCGTCGGCCACAAAGCGGGTGTTGCAGCCGTTTTTCAGAATACGCACCAGGATATGTTCGCCTTCGCCATCGGGTTCAAAGCCCAGATCCTCAACCACGAGGAAATCTTCCGGGCTGGCTTTCAGCACCCCGTTCCCCTGCGGCTTACCGTGCAGGTATGTCAGGTTATTGAAGTCCGTCATTTTGCCGCCTTCACCAGCAGCGCCACGGCTTCACAGGCAATCCCTTCGCCACGACCGGTAAAGCCCAGCTTCTCCGTGGTGGTGGCTTTGACGTTGACGTCGTCCATATGGCAGCCCAGATCTTCAGCGATAAATACGCGCATCTGCGGAATGTGCGGCAGCATTTTCGGGGCCTGGGCAATAATCGTCACGTCGACGTTGCCGAGGGTGTAACCTTTCGCCTGAATACGGCGCCACGCTTCGCGCAGCAATTCGCGGCTGTCCGCCCCTTTAAAGGCCGGGTCGGTGTCCGGGAACAGCTTGCCGATATCACCCAGCGCGGCAGCGCCGAGTAGCGCGTCGGTCAGCGCATGCAGCGCCACGTCGCCATCAGAATGCGCCAGCAGCCCTTTTTCGTAAGGAATACGTACGCCGCCAATGATAATTGGGCCTTCTCCGCCAAAGGCGTGTACATCAAAACCGTGTCCAATTCGCATTATGCCTTCTCCTGATGGGTCGAACGGGTAAGATAAAATTCCGCGAGCTGTAAATCTTCCGGGCGCGTCACTTTTATATTATCAGCGCGCCCTTCAACAAGCGTGGGGTGAAAACCGCAATACTCCAGCGCGGAGGCTTCGTCCGTGATGGTCGCGCCTTCATTAAGGGCACGCGTTAAGCAGCCGTGGAGCAGTTCGCGGGGGAAAAATTGCGGCGTCAGCGCGTGCCATAAGTCGACGCGCTCAACGGTGTGGGCGATGGCACGCTTGCCCGGCTCGGCACGCTTCATGGTGTCGCGCACCGGCGCGGCCAGAATGCCGCCCACTTTACTGGTTTCGCTCAGCGCCAGCAGGCGTGCCAGGTCGTCCTGATGCAGGCACGGACGTGCCGCGTCATGGACCAGCACCCACTGGGCGCTTCCGGCAGCCTGAATGCCCGCCAGCACGGAATCGGCGCGCTCGGCGCCGCCATCAACTACGGTAATCTGTGGGTGGTTTGCCAGCGGCAGCTGCGCAAAGCGGGCATCGCCGGGACTGATGGCGATGACCACGTGCGTCACCCGCGGGTGCGCCAGCAGCGCCGCCACGGCGTGCTCAAGGATCGTTTTATCGCCAATTGAGAGGTACTGCTTGGGACATTCTGTCTGCATGCGCCGGCCAAAACCTGCGGCCGGCACCACGGCACATACGTCCGAAAAAGTTGCTGCCATGTCGTAATCCTGGGCCTGATTATCGATTGTTTTGTGCTGAGCCCTGATTGCGTTTAGACGCATCCGGAACCAGACGATAAAAGGTTTCGCCCGGCTTAGTCATACTGAGTTCATTGCGTGCGCGCTCCTCAATCGCCTCCTGGCCGCCATTGAGGTCATCAATTTCAGCAAAGAGTTGATCGTTACGCGCCTTAAGTTTGGCATTTGTTGCCTGCTGAGCCGCGACGTCATCGCTCACCCGGCTGTAGTCGTGCAGCCCGTTCTTACCGAACCACAACGAATATTGCAGCCAGACCAGCAAAGCCAGCAACAGCAGCGTTAGTTTACCCATCCTGCCCCCTGAAAAAACGGCATCATCATCCCATAACTTTCCGTTCGACTCTACTGCGGGGTTTTAATTATGTCGCAAGTTAGCCCATCAGCCATAAAAACAGCAGGCCAAAGATGACGACAACGGCGGCAATCGTGATAACCGTACTGTACAGGAGCTTGCCGTTGAAAAGGGAGTGCAGCGCAACCCCGACAACGACCGCAACGGGCATCAGCGCCAGGAAGAAGGGCCAGGTGTAGAGAAAGAAGAAAAGGGTGTTACCACCGTAGATCAAAAACGGGATACCCAGCGCCAGTAACCACGACGCAAAGCCGACTATCGCCCCAGGGAAGGACCAGGTCGTCTCATTGTCGGTGGTTAACGGTTCCGACCCGGTGGTGATAATGTAGTTTTCACTGTTGCGCATAGCTAATCCTGTGACCGTGACTCATCGTTCGGGAAGACAGCTCCCGAACGATACCGCCTCAGGATCTGATAATATCGTCCCGTCTGAGCAGGTCTAATAATTGGCTTACTAAATTTGTTACCAATTGTTGACCTTCAAGGTGAATCTCAGGCGATTCAGGCGCTTCGTAAACCGAGTCAATTCCGGTGAAGTTTCGCAGCTCGCCGGCACGCGCTTTTTTGTACAGCCCTTTCGGATCGCGCGCTTCGCAGATCTCCAGCGGCGTATCGACAAACACTTCGATAAAGCGATCCTGACCCACGCGCTCGCGCACCATCTGGCGCTCGGCGCGGTGCGGCGAGATAAACGCCGTCAGCACCACCAGCCCGGCGTCAGCCATCAGGCTGGCGACTTCACCTACCCGGCGAATGTTCTCTTTGCGGTCGTCGTCGCTGAACCCCAAATCGCTGCACAGGCCGTGACGCACGTTGTCGCCATCCAGCAGGTAGGTACTTACTCCCTGCTGATGCAGCGCCTCTTCCAGCGCGCCCGCCACCGTGGATTTACCGGAGCCAGACAGCCCGGTAAACCACAGCACCACCCCACGGTGGCCGTGAAGCTGTTCGCGCTGGGCGACGGTGACCGGATGAGGGTGCCAGACGACGTTCTCATCATGGGCGGCCATTACTTGCCTCCCAGCAGATCGCGGGCGCCCCAGTGCGGGAAGTGCTTACGCACCAGCGCGTTCAGCTCCAGCTCGAAGGCGCTGAACTCAGAGGTCACGCTCGCCTGCGCGTTAGGCTCGCGCACCATGCCAGCACCGACGGTAACGTTGGTCAGGCGGTCAATAAAGATCAGCCCGCCCGTCACCGGGTTCTGCTGATACGGATCCAGCACCAGCGGCTCGTCGAAGGTCAGATCGACCAGACCGATGCCGTTCAGCGGCAGTTCGCTCACATCACGGTGGGTCAGGTTGTTGATGTCCACCTGGAACTGAATGCCGTCCACGCGGGCACGGGTTTTCTTGCCGGCAATTTTGATGTCGTAGCTCTGGCCTGCGGTCAGCGGCTGTTCGGCCATCCACACTACGTCTACGGACGCGCCCTGCACCGCCGCCAGCGTCTCCTGCGCGTCGACCAGCAGGTCACCGCGGCTGATATCAATTTCGTCTTTCAGCACCAGCGTGACCGCTTCACCCGCTCCGGCCTCAGGCAGATCGCCGTCGAAGGTCACGATACGTGCAATTGCTGACTCCACGCCGGATGGCAGCACCTTCACGCGCTGCCCCACCTTCACGGAACCGGAAGCAATAGTGCCGGAGAAGCCGCGGAAATCGAGGTTTGGACGGTTCACGTACTGCACCGGGAAGCGCATTGGCTGAGTGTCGACAACGCGCTGAATTTCAACGGTTTCGAGCACTTCCAGCAGCGTCGAGCCGCTGTACCACGGCATGTTCGCGCTCTGGGAGGCGACGTTATCCCCTTCCAGCGCCGAGAGCGGCACAAAGCGAATATCCAGGTTGCCCGGCAGCTGTTCGGCAAAGGTCAGGTAGCTCTGGCGGATCTCCTCGAATTTTTCTTCGCTGAAGTTCACCAGATCCATCTTGTTGACCGCCACCACCAGGTGCTTGATCCCCAGCAAAGTGGAGATAAAGCTGTGGCGACGGGTTTGATCCAGCACGCCTTTACGGGCGTCCATCAGCAGGATCGCCAGATCGCAGGTGGATGCGCCGGTCGCCATATTGCGGGTGTACTGCTCGTGCCCCGGGGTGTCGGCAATAATAAATTTGCGCTTCTCGGTAGAGAAGTAACGGTAGGCCACATCGATGGTAATGCCCTGCTCGCGCTCCGCCTGCAGGCCGTCCACCAGCAGGGCCAGGTCGAGTTTTTCGCCCTGGGTGCCGTGACGCTTGCTGTCGTTATGCAGGGAAGATAGCTGATCTTCGTAGATCTGGCGCGTATCGTGCAGCAGGCGGCCAATCAGGGTACTTTTCCCGTCATCCACGCTGCCGCAGGTCAGAAAGCGCAGCAGGCTTTTATGTTGTTGGGCGTGCAGATACGCTTCCACGCCGCCTTCGTTGGCAATTTGTTGAGCAATAGTGGTGTTCATGGCGGCTCCTTAGAAATAACCCTGACGTTTCTTCAGCTCCATGGAGCCTGCCTGGTCGCGGTCAATCACGCGCCCCTGTCGCTCGCTGGTGGTGGACACCAGCATCTCTTCGATGATCTCCGGCAGCGTCTGCGCGTTCGATTCCACCGCGCCGGTCAGCGGCCAGCAGCCGAGGGTACGGAAACGGACCATCTGTTTTTTGATCACTTCACCCGGCTGCAGGTCGATACGATCGTCGTCAATCATCATCAGCATGCCGTCGCGCTCCAGCACCGGGCGCTCGGCGGCCAGGTACAGCGGAACAATCTCGATGTTTTCCAGATAGATGTACTGCCAGATATCCAGCTCGGTCCAGTTGGAGAGCGGGAAAACGCGAATGCTTTCGCCCTTGTTGATCTGGCCGTTGTAGTTGTGCCACAGCTCAGGGCGCTGGTTTTTTGGGTCCCAGCGGTGGAAGCGGTCGCGGAAGGAGTAGATACGCTCTTTGGCGCGGGATTTCTCCTCGTCACGCCGCGCGCCGCCGAAGGCCGCGTCAAAACCGTATTTATTCAGCGCCTGCTTCAGCCCTTCGGTTTTCATGATGTCGGTATGTTTGGCGCTACCGTGCACGAACGGGTTAATGCCCATCGCCACCCCTTCCGGATTTTTGTGCACCAGCAGCTCGCAGCCGTAGGCTTTGGCGGTACGGTCGCGGAATTCGTACATTTCGCGGAATTTCCAGCCGGTATCCACGTGCAGCAGCGGGAACGGCAGCGTGCCCGGATAAAACGCTTTACGCGCCAGGTGCAGCATGACGCTGGAATCTTTACCGATGGAGTACATCATCACCGGGTTAGAGAACTCGGCGGCCACTTCGCGGATAATATGGATACTTTCCGCTTCGAGCTGCCGCAGGTGAGTAAGTCGTTTTTGGTCCATAACCGTTCCTTAAGCCAAATTTACAACAGAAGAACCAAAGCCTTCTGTATCGGTTGTGTGTTGGAACCAGGCGAGGGTGCTGTGCAGCTGCACCACCTCTCCCACCACGATCAGGGCAGGCATCGGGGCGTCTTTCGCCAGGGTTGCAAGGTCTTGTAATGTGCCGATAGCGACATGCTGATCGACGCGCGTACCGCGAGAAATGACGGCAACGGGCGTCGTCGCCTCGCGACCGTGCTGAATAAGCTGTTCGCTGATGTCCGCCGCCTTCATGGTGCCCATGTAGATCGCCAGCGTCTGGCGGCTCTGGGCGAGATGCGACCAGTCAAACGGCGTGCTGTCGGCCTTGTAGTGTCCGGTCACAAAGGTGACGCTCTGGGCATAATCGCGATGGGTGAGCGGGATCCCGGCGTAGGCCGTCACGGCTGACGCCGATGTGATGCCGGGCACCATCTGGAACGGTACGCCCGCCTCGGCTGCCGCCTGCAGTTCTTCACCGCCGCGACCGAAAATGAACGGGTCGCCCCCTTTCAGGCGCACCACGGTTTTGCCCGCTTTCGCGGCGGCAATCAGCATCTGGTTGGTATCGTGCTGCGGCACGGAGTGTTCCCCCGCCCGTTTGCCGACGCAGATTTGCTCCGCATCGCGACGGATCAGCTCGCGCACGCCATCGGTGACCAGGTGGTCGTAGAACACCACGTCCGCATCCTGCAAAACCTGCAGGCCGCGCAGCGTCAGCAAACCGGCATCCCCCGGCCCGGCTCCCACCAGAATAATTTCCCCGCCCGTACTGCCGGGGTTATCCAGTTCGTCTTCGAGAATTTTCTGCGCCGCCGTCTCATTGCCCGCCTGCATCAGGCTGGCAAAGCGGCCGCGAAATACGCGCTCCCAGAAGCGACGGCGTTCCGTCACGCTGGTCAGGCGGTTTTTTAAATGGTTGCGCCAGTAGCTGGCTTTCTCCGCCATGCGCCCGAGGCTGGTCGGCAGCAGCGCTTCGATCTTTTCCCGCAGCACGCGCGCCAGCACCGGCGCGGTGCCGCCGGAGGAGATCGCCACCAGCAGCGGCGAGCGGTCAACGATCGACGGGAAGATAAACGAGCATAAAGGCTGGTCGTCCACCACGTTCACCAGACGGTAACGGGCCTGGGCCGCGTCGGAGACCCGCCGGTTAAGTTCCCGATTTTCAGTCGCCGCAATCACCAGCACCACGCTGTCGATCTGTGACTCGTCGAAATCCGCCTCTTCAACAACCCGCACCTGTGCCCCTGCGCGCTGCAAAAACGCGATTTTGCGATCGGCAATTTCTCCCGTGCCGACAACCAGTACCGGTCGGTCTTTTAAGGCGGCAAAAAGGGGCAGATAGTCCACAGGCAACAACTCACTAACAACGAGGAATAGAGGGACTATAGGGGGCGGCTTAGATCGAATGAAATTACGAATTGGAATGAGTAGTTACTCAATGGAATAACGCAGTAAAAAAGCAAATACCAAAAAATGCTTAACACGCGAAATTTCGGGCATTTAAGAGCAATTCAAATTGTGTATGGACGATCACAGTTTCATACTATGCACGTTATTATTTTGCTCTGTTTTTAAGGACTCACTATGTTTTCCGCAACGCGCCACCGTATTGCTGCCCTGGCGCTCGGCGTTTGCTTTATCCTTCCGGCTCAGGCAAAAAATCAACCTTATGGTGAAATCGCGACTCAGCAGGCGCGACATATTGCGACGGTTTTCCCTGGCCGCATGACCGGTTCACCCGCGGAGATGCTCTCCGCCGACTATATTCGCCAGCAGTTTGCACAGATGGGCTACCAGAGTGACATACGCTCGTTTCACAGCCGCTACATCTATACCTCACGCAATAAAACGCAAAACTGGCATAACGTGACCGGCAGCACGGTAATTGCGGCGCATGAGGGGAAAGCGGCTGAGCAGATTATTATCATGGCGCACCTGGATACCTATGCGCCAATGAGCGACGCCGATATTGATAATAACCTCGGGGGACTGACGCTGCAGGGCATGGACGATAACGCAGCGGGTCTCGGCGTGATGCTTGAACTGGCTGAACGCCTTAAAAATATTCCGACGAAATACGGTATTCGCTTTGTGGCGACCAGCGGCGAAGAAGAAGGAAAACTCGGCGCTGAGAATCTCCTTAAACGGATGAGCGCTGAGGAGAAGAAAAATACGCTGCTGGTGATTAACCTCGATAACCTGATCGTTGGCGATAAGCTCTATTTTAATAGTGGACAGAGCACGCCGAGCAGCGTGCGTAAACTCACCCGCGACCGTGCGCTGGCGCTTGCCCGTACGCATGGCGTCTATGCCGCAACAAACCCAGGCGGTAACCCGGATTATCCAAAAGGCACTGGCTGTTGTAACGACGGGGAAGTGTTTGATAAAGCAGGCATTCCGGTGCTGTACGTCGAGGCGACGAACTGGGCGCTGGGCAAAAAGGATGGCTATCAGCAGCGCGCTAAATCGAAAGCGTTCCCGGACGGAACCAGCTGGCATGACGTGCGGCTGGATAATCAGCAGCACATAGACAGCGCCCTGCCGCAGCGGATTGAGCACCGCAGCCGGGACGTGGTGAAAGTGATGCTGCCGCTGGTGAAGGAGCTGGCGAAAGCGGGCAAAGCCTGATGTTTTTAAGTATAGCGGGGCCTGATGCCCTCACCCCAACCCTCTCCCACAGGGAGAGGGAGGATAAAGGATCACCCTTCGTGCAGCCCGCACTCGCGCTTCAGCCCGAAGAATCGCGTCTCTTCTTCCGCCATTCCCGGCTCCCATTTGCGCGTGGTGTGGGTGTCGCCCACGGACAGGTAGCCCTGGTCCCATAGCGGATGGTACTTGAGCCCGTGTTTTTGCAGATACTGATACACCGTGCGGTTATCCCAGTCGATAATCGGTAGCACTTTGAATACGCCGCGCTGTACCGCCAGTACCGGTAAGGTTGCGCGGCTCCCGGACTGCTCGCGGCGCAGGCCGGCAAACCACGTTTGGGCGTTCAGCTCTTTCAGCGCCCGGTTCATCGGCTCAACTTTGTTGATCTCATTGTATTTTTCAATGCCCTCAACGCCCTGCTCCCACAGCTTGCCGTAGCGCGCCTCCTGCCAGGCCGCGCTTTCCGTTGCGCGGTAGACTTTGAGGTTCAGCCTGAGCTTGTCCGTCAGCTCGTCGATAAACTGGTAGGTTTCCGGGAACAGGTAGCCGGTATCGGTGAGGATCACCGGTAAGTCCGGACGGATCTGATTCACCAGATGCAGGCTGACCGCCGCCTGAATACCAAAGCTTGATGAGAGCACATACTCTCCCGGCAGGTTTTCCAGCGCCCACGCTACGCGCCCTTCGGCGTCCAGCTTTTCAAGGTGAGCGTTAGTTTCTGCCAGCGCCAGAATGCGTTCGACTTTTGGCAGGTCATTAAGGGCGTTTAGATCGAGTACGGACATAATTACCTCTCGTGGTTACTCCCAGAAATCCCTTGCGGGATCGAGCACCGGGCGAATGATGCCCGCACGCACCGTAAAGTCGCCAAAGCCTTCACCCGCTTCGCGCTCTTTCGCCCAGCGCCCGACAAGCTCGTCGATAGAATCAAGAATTTCCGGCTCGGTGATGTTCTCGCGGAACATGCGTGGAATACGCGTGCCGATACGGTTACCGCCCAGGTGCAGGTTGTAGCGACCCGGCGCTTTCCCCACCAGCCCCAGCTCGGCCAGCATCGCGCGACCGCAGCCGTTCGGGCAGCCCGTCACGCGCATAACAATATGCTCGTCCGGAATACCGTGTTTTTCCAGAATCGCTTCCACTTTGTCAGTGAATGATGGCAGGAAACGCTCGGCTTCGGCCATCGCCAGCGGACAGGTCGGGAACGACACGCAGGCCATCGAGTTTTCACGCTGTGGCTTCACCGCATTCATCAACCCGTGCTCGCGCGCCAGCTCCTCAATTTTCGCCTTTTCGCTTTCCGGCACGCTGGCGACGATCAGGTTCTGGTTAGCGGTGATACGGAACTCGCCTTTGTGGATCTTCGCGATTTCCAGCAGACCGGTTTTCAGCGGGCGGCCCGGATAATCCAGAATACGGCCATTTTCAATGAACAGCGTCAGGTGCCAGTTATTGTCGATACCTTTCACCCAGCCGATGCGATCGCCGCGACCGGTGAATTCGTAAGGGCGGATCGGCTCAAATTTGATCCCCGCACGACGCTCCACTTCCTCTTTGAACGTTTCAACGCCCACGCGCTCCAGAGTGTACTTGGTTTTCGCGTTTTTACGGTCGGTACGGTTGCCCCAGTCGCGCTGGGTGGTCACTACCGCTTCCGCCACGGCCAGCGTGTGCTCCAGCGGCAGGAAGCCGAACTCGCTCGCGGTGCGGGCGTAGGTTTTCTTGTTACCGTGCTCAATAGACAGGCCGCCGCCCACCAGCAGGTTAAAGCCCACCAGCTTGCCGTTTTCGGCAATCGCCACGAAGTTCATGTCGTTGGCGTGCAGATCGATGTCGTTCTGCGGCGGGATCACCACCGTGGTTTTGAACTTACGCGGCAGGTAGGTCTGACCGAGGATCGGTTCTTCGTCGGTGGTCGCGACTTTTTCCTGATCGAGCCAGATCTCCGCATAGGCGCGGGTACGCGGCAGCAGGTGCTCGGAAATTTTCTTCGCCCACTCATACGCTTCGGCGTGCAGCTCGGACTCGTACGGGTTCGAGGTGCAGAGCACGTTACGGTTCATGTCGTTGGCGGTCGCCAGCGCGTCCAGACCCACGGAGTGGAGCATCTGGTGCACCGGCTTCACGTTCTTCTTCAGAATCCCGTGGAACTGGAAGGTCTGACGGTTGGTCAGGCGGATGCTGCCATAAATCGTGTTTTCACCTGCAAACTTGTCGATCGCCTGCCACTGTTTGGTGGTGATCACCCCGCCCGGCAGACGGCAGCGCAGCAGCATCGCGTGGCGCGGCTCCAGTTTCTGTTCTGCGCGCTCGGCGCGGATATCGCGGTCGTCCTGCTGATACATACCGTGGAAACGGATCAGCAGGAAGTTGTCGCCTTTGAAACCGCCGGTCAGGCCGTCATTCAGATCTTCAGCAATGGTGCCGCGCAGATAGTTGCTTTCCAGCTTCATGCGCTCGGCGTCTGTCAGTTTACCTTCGACCACCAGTGGCCCTGGATGTTTTTCGCTCATTAGTAGACATCTCGCTGATAACGGCGCTCAACGCGCAGCTCACTTAAAAATTCATCCGCCGCTTCGGCATCCATACCGCCGAATTCGGCAATCACTTCCAGCAGTGCCTGCTCAACGTCTTTCGCCATGCGATTGGCGTCGCCGCAGACATAAATGTGGGCACCGTCATTGATCCAGCGCCACAGCTCTGCGCCCTGTTCGCGCAGTTTGTCTTGTACGTATACTTTTTCTTTCTGATCGCGGGACCAGGCCAGATCGATGCGGGTCAGTACGCCCTCTTTGACGTAGCGCTGCCACTCAACCTGGTAGAGGAAATCTTCGGTAAAGTGCGGGTTGCCGAAGAACAGCCAGTTTTTACCCGGCGCGTCGTCCGCGGCACGCTGCTGCATAAAGGCGCGGAACGGCGCGATGCCGGTGCCCGGGCCAATCATGATCACCGGAGTTTCCGGGTTCGCCGGCAGGCGGAAGTTGTCGTTGTGCTCGATAAAGACGCGCACCTCGCCCTCTTCTTCCACGCGGTCCGCCAGGAAGCTTGATGCCCCACCCGCGCGGGCGCGGCCTTCGATGTCGTAGCGCACCACGCCGACGGTAACGTGAACTTCGCTTTCCACTTCCGCCTGGGAAGAGGCGATAGAGTACAGGCGTGGGGTCAGCGGACGCAGCAGACCGATCAGCGCATCGGCATCCAGCTGTGCCGGAGAGAAACGCACCATATCGACAATCGGCGTCGTCGCGGCGTAATGCTGCAGCTTCGCTTTGTCGCCCACCAGCGGCAGCAGGGATTCGCTGCGCGTTAGGGTGGCATAATTCTCGACGATATTCGGGGTGTTCACCGTCAGCTCGAAATGCCACTGCAGCGCCTCTGAAAGTGGCTGGGTTTTGCCGTCAACGGTGACGGGCTCGTCACCCTTCAGCCACAGCAGTTCCACCAGCTCTTTCACCAGCGCCGGATCGTTCTGATACCAGACGCCCAGCGCATCGCCAGGCTGATAGCGCAGGCCGGAGTCGCCAAGATCGATTTCAATATGGCGCACGTCTTTTTCCGAGTCGCGGCCCGTAATTTTCTGGTTCACCGACAGGCTCGCCGTCAGCGGCGACTCTTTGGTGTACGGGCTGGTGTGGATCTCATTGACGGTGCCCGCAGCGGTCACCGCGGCCTGTGCTGGCGTCTCTTTCGGGACGCGGGCTTTCAACACCTCAACGATGCGCGCACGCCATTCAGCGGCGGCAGTCTGGTATTCCACATCCGCGTCCACGCGGTCCAGCAGGCGCTCCGCGCCCAGCTCCGCCAGCTTGCTGTCGAAATCTTTACCGGACTGGCAGAAGAATTCATAGGAGGTATCGCCCAGGCCAAATACGGCAAACGCCGTGCCATTCAGCTTAGGGGCTTTTTTTGAGAACAGGAACTTGTGCAGCGCCACCGCTTCTTCAGCGGGTTCACCTTCCCCCTGGGTCGAGGCGACCATCACCAGCAGTTTTTCTGACGCGATTTGTTTGAATTTATAATCCCCGGCGTTGACCAGGTTCACGTTCAGTTTGGCGGCCAGCAGATCATCACGCAGCGCTTCGGCCACGCGGCGGGCGTTGCCCGTCTGCGAGGCGCTAATCAGCGTAATAGCAGGAATTTCCACGGCCGTTGCCGGTGCGCCAGCCACCGCGCCAGGCTGCTGGTTGAGCATTCCCCAGAAATAACCGGAGACCCAGGCAAGCTGAGTGGGAGAAAAATCAGAGGTGGCAGCCTGAAGGCGCGCCAGTTGCTCCGGGTTAAGGGGAAGCAAATTTGAAGGTGGGGCCTGTGTTGTCATGCGTCGTTATGTTCCAGTAGCCAAGCGGACTTTAAGCGAATAAATCCAAACTGAAGATAAGGTTAACGGCGTGGATAATAACAATTAAAGAAGGGATGGAAATAATAAATAACCAAATGGACTAACCTGTTTTAGTTATCGTTCTTAGCGGTAAAAACGATTGAATAACCATTTGAAATAAAACAATAAAAACCAACAATCACCCTGAATACCCGGCGTTCAACGTTCAGAGCCGTTTTAGTTAATGCTAAAAATTGTGCTTTCCGGTACTATGCGGCGGTTTTTTCCGCATTACTGAGAGCGATCATGTCCACCACACTGTTTAAAGATTTCACCTTCGAAGCCGCCCACCACCTTCCGCACGTTCCTGCAGGACATAAATGCGGCCGCCTGCACGGGCATTCGTTTATGGTGCGTCTTGAGATCACCGGTGAAGTTGATCCGCATACCGGTTGGATCATGGACTTTGCCGAGCTGAAGGCCGCGTTTAAGCCGACCTACGATCGTCTGGATCACTACTATCTCAACGATATTCCGGGTCTGGAAAACCCGACCAGCGAAGTGCTGGCAAAATGGATCTGGGATCAGATGAAGCCGCTGGTACCGCTGCTGAGCGCGGTGATGATCAAAGAAACCTGCACGGCAGGCTGCGTGTATCGCGGAGAGTAAAAAAAGCCCGGCAAAACCGGGCTTTTTTCTAGGCAATATTCAGATACTTATGCGTCTGCATCGACAGGCGCCAGTTGCGCGCAATGCAGGTTTCAATGCACAGTCGCGTCGCATCCTCTTTCTGGCTGATCGGCTGCAGGGCGATTACCCGCTGCTTCTCATCCGTCAGCGTCGCCAGCAGTTCATCCAGCGCTTCGATATCACGCACGCGTCCTACCGGATGCTTAATTTCATCCGCGCGCTCCAGCGCCTGAGACAGCACGTCATACCCGCCACGCATATTCACTTTTGGCGATACCGTCACCCAGGTGGTGTGTGAACAGCGCACTTCATGGGTGCCGCTGGTCTCAATCTGGCAGCTGTAGCCGTTCTTTTCGAGCAGCTCGGTCAGCGGCGTCAGATCGTGAATGCAGGGTTCGCCGCCGGTGATGACGACGTGGCGAGCCGTCCAGCCCTGGCGACCAATAATGGCCAGCAGGTCTTCTGCACTGCCAGCGCCCCACTTATCGCTCTCTTTGGTTTTCGCCAGAATGCTAAACAGCGACACTTCCCGATCTGCGAGCTTATCCCACGTATGTTTGGTATCACACCAGGCACAGCCAACCGGGCATCCCTGTAAACGAATAAAGATAGCGGGAACGCCGGTAAAGTAACCCTCGCCTTGCAGGGTCTGGAACATCTCGTTAATCGGGTACTGCATAGTCATCTCAGTAAAGGGGATAAACGATAAGTATCGCAGATCCCCGTCGGATGGTCATGCTCCATCGGTGCTTTGCGCGCTAATCGCCGCCATAAAGCGCGCGGTAATTTGCTGTGGGCGGGTGATCGCCCCGCCGACAACGACCGTATGCGCGCCCAGAGCCAGACACCGGGCCGCGCGCTCGGGCGTATCCACGTTGCCTTCGGCAACCACGGGGACCGTCACGGCCGCCAGAACCGCTTTCAGGAACGCACAGTCATTCTCCGGAAGCGTATGGCCTATCGTTTCCGCCGTATAGCCGTACAGCGTGGTACCGACGCAGTCAAAGCCAAGCGTCTGCGCCGTCACGGCTTCGTCTACGGTGGAAATATCTGCCATCAGCAGTACCGAGGGGTAACGTGAGCGGATGGCCGTGACCAGTGTTTCCAGGGATTCACCGCCAGGACGTTCCCGCGCCGTCGCATCAAGGGCAATGATTTCCGGAGAGACGGCCATGAGCTCATCCACCTCTTTCATCGTAGCGGTGATAAATACTTCGCTCCCTGGATAGTCCCGTTTGATGATGCCGATAACCGGTAAAGACACCTGCTGTTTAATGGCCTCGATATCCACCACGCTGTTGGCGCGAATGGCGAAGGCTCCGCCCTGTGCCGCCGCCAGCGCCATTCGCGACATGATAAACGGGCTGTGCAGCGGTTCGTTTTCCAGCGCCTGACAGGAGACGACCAGTTTTCCCTTCAGGTTATCCAGTACATTTTTCATTACGATAAGATCTCTTCCACTTCGTTTTTGATAATCGTGACGTGCGGGCCATAAATGACCTGTACACCGTTACCGCGCACGATAACGCCGCGCGCGCCGGTGGCTTTCAGCGCCGCGTCATTCACTTTGCTGCCGTCTTTGACCGTCACGCGAAGCCGCGTGGCGCAGCAGTCCACCTCTTCCAGATTGTCTTTTCCGCCCAACCCGGCGATCACCGCCGCAGCGCGCTCGCTTTGCGGCAGGCTGACGTCATCAACCATCGCCTCCTTTTCACGGCCCGGCGTGGCGAAATCAAAGCGGTTAATCAGGTAGCGGAAAGTGAAGTAGTAGAGGAAGAACCACGGCACGCCGACCAGCGGAACGAACATCCAGTTGGTTTTGGCCTCCCCCTGCAAAATGCCGAACAGCACGAAGTCAATAAAACCGCCGGAGAAGGTCTGCCCGATGGTGATGTGCAGCATGTGCGCGAGCATAAACGCCAGCCCGTCAAACAGCGCGTGAATGACGTAGAGCACCGGGGCAATGAACAGGAAGGAGAACTCGATGGGCTCGGTAATTCCCGTCAGGAATGAAGTTAACGCCGCGGAGAGCAGCAGCCCGGCAACGCGCTTTTTGTTCTCCGGTTTCGCCGTGTGGTACATCGCCAGACACGCGCCGAGCAGGCCAAACATCATCGTGATAAAGCGCCCGGACATGAAGCGTGACGTGCCTTCATAGAAATGCTGCGTGTTCGGGTCGGCGAGCTGAGCGAAGAAGATCCGCTGCGTGCCCTCAACCAGGTGGCCGTTGACGATCTCGCTGCCGCCGAGCGCGGTGGTCCAGAACGGCAGATAGAAGATATGGTGCAGACCAAACGGGCCAAGCATGCGCAAAATAAAGCCGTACAGCAGCGTGCCAAGATAACCGGTGGCATCCACCAGCCCGCCCAGACCAAAAATAAGCTTCTGGAAATGCGGCCAGACCACGGTCATGATCGCGCCAACGAGTATTGCCGCCAGCGAGCTGATAATCGGGACAAAGCGCGAGCCGCCAAAAAAGCCCAGGAACTGCGGAAGCGCTATCTTATTAAACCGATGATGCAGCGCGCAGGTCACGAGACCAATCACCACGCCGCCAAACACCCCGGTTTCCAGCGTCTGAATACCCAGCGTCATGCCCTGCCCTACAGCGCCCGGGTTCTCGTGCGCCAGTTTGCCGGTGAGGATCAGCAGCGCGTTGATGGTGGCGTTCATCACCAGAAACGCGAGTAGCGCTGCCAGCCCCGCCGTGCCCTTATCGTTTTTTGCCAGCCCGACAGCCACCCCAACCGCAAACAGCACCGAGAGGTTCGCAAACACAATCGAACCCGCACTGCTCATGATGGTGAAAATGGCCTGCAGCCAGCTCACATCTAAAAACGGATAGGCCGCCAGCGTATTGGGGTTCGATAACGCCCCGCCGATACCGAGCAGCAGACCCGCCGCGGGCAATACGGCGATAGGCAACATAAAGGATTTGCCAAAGCGCTGCGCTTTTTCAAACCATCCACCCGACGAAGCGCCACTGAATATTTGCATCATTTTTTCATCCCCCCATTAAAAGATGAAAATTTTTACCATATAAATATTTTATAGTGAAAATTATCATCACAAACCAGGAGGCCGATCATACTTTTTTAAAATGACTGGCATCTTTCCCCCGCTTTCCGCCACACTAGTCGCAGTGAAACACATTAAGGACGTGGCATGTCGGACCATGAAAACCTGCTGCTGAAGCTCCGCCAGGAGGCTTCCGGGTACAGCCCAACGCAACAAAAACTCGGTGAGTTTGTCCTCAGCGACCCTGCCCGGGTGCTCTACCTGACCATCACCGAACTGGCGCGAGAGAGCCACACCAGCGAGGCCAGCGTGACGCGTCTTTGCCGGACGCTGGGGTGCAAGGGGTATAACGAATTCAAAATGGCGCTGGCGCTGGATATTCAGCAGGGTCAGCCCGCGCGTCAGGCGGGGGATGAGATTGACAGCGTGGTGGATGAATCGGTGCAGGCTCTGCAGGATACCGCGAGACTCCTCGACCGCGCGCTGCTTGAAAAAGCCGCACTGGCGCTGCATCAGGCGCAGTCCGTGCAGATTTATGGCGTCGCGGCCAGCGCAATCCTCGGGGAGTATCTGCATTACAAGTTATTAAGGCTGGGTAAATCCGCACAGCTGTTTAGCGATATGCACCGCGCAGCCATGAATGCGACCACGCTTTCGGCAGAGACGCTGGTGGTGGCGATCTCCAGCTCCGGTTCAACGCGAGATTTACTTCACGTAGTGAAACTTGCCCGCAAGCGCGGGGTGAAGGTTCTGGCGCTCAGCAACACGCCCCGCAGCCCGCTGGCGTCTCTTAGCGATATGCTGCTGGTGGCCGCCAAGCCAGAAGGCCCTCTTAGCGCGGGCGCGCTCAATGCCAAAGTTGGGGTGATGCTGCTGGTCGAATTACTTACGACATCCATGATTGCGCTGGATGGTCATTACGCTGACGTCAGCCAGCAAACGGCCAGCGCCACGCTTCCTCTTCTGCTCTGAAAACCCTTCGCAGGCTAAATAAAATAGCCTGCGTTTTATTTTGCTCAATTTAACTTAAGCAGAGTTCAATTCATTTATATGATAAATGTTTGGTGTAACAAATTATTTTGTTTATTACAGTTTGAATTATTTCCCTCGCGCCACCCCAGAGACAAAAACAGATTAAAATCATTAAGTTAAAATAAAAACATGAATAAATTGAATTTTTCCGCTTTCTGCAATGTCCAATATTTTCACCTGATTTCCTTTCCTTAAAATAAGCTTAAGACGCTGTCGGTCCCGACGTTTTATTATTTAAACGCCGTTTACTTTTGCGCGCCTACAATCCGCCTCATCAATCATAATGAGACGGTAATAATGAAGATGTTATTAATTACAGGCGTGACCGGGTTTCTGGGCGGTGCAGTACTTGAAAAAATCCTGACCAGCGATCAATCCGTAAAACTCCTTTTGCTTGCCCGTGCCGGCGATCCGCAAAGCGGGCTGGCGCGCGTGCAGGAGAACATGCGTAAGTTCAACATTTCTGAGGAGAAACTGGCCTCCCTGAGCGTGGATAATATCCTCATCGGCGACCTCAGCCAGCCGGAAGCCTTTCTGAACGATCCCCGTCTGGACCAGGTTACGCATGTCGTTAACTGCGCGGCAGTTGCGTCATTTGGCAATAACCCGCTGATCTGGAAGGTGAACGTAGAGGGTACGCTAGCGCTGGCGCGCCGCATGGAGCAGGTCGCAGGGCTGCAGCGTTTCCTGCATGTAGGCACCGCAATGTCATGCACGCCGGAGCAGGATTCGCTGGTCGCCGAAAGTGCGGAATTCAGAGAAAACGCTGAGCACCTGGTGGAATATACGTATTCGAAGTCAACCATCGAACAGCTGATGCGCCAGGAATGTCCTAACCTGCCGCTGCTCATCGCCCGTCCGTCCATCGTCGTCGGCCATACCCGCCACGGCTGCACGCCGTCGAGCAGTATCTTTTGGGTCTTCAGCATGGGCCTGATGCTGCAGAAGTTTATGTGCTCGATGGAAGACCGGATCGACGTTGTCCCGGTAGATTATTGCGCCGACGCAATGTTAATGCTGCTGAGCAGCAACGCGCGTCCGGGGGAAGTGGTACACATTTCAGCCGGGGAAGAGAACAGCGTTCGCTTTGCGGATATCGATCGGGCAATGGCGCAGGCGCTGGAGAAAGCGCCCGTTGGCGATAAGTACGCGCAGGTCAGCTACGAAACGCTGGTCAAAATGCGCCGTGAACTGAAAACCATTTTTGGTCCGTGCAACGAACGTCTGATGCTGAGAGCGATGCGCTTATACGGTGCCTTTGCCACGCTGAACGTGCGCTTCAGCAACGATAAGCTGCTCAGCATGGGGATGCCGAAGCCACCTCGTTTTACGGATTATATCGCCCGCTGCGTGCAAACCACCCGGGGACTGACCATTCCCGAGCAGATGGCGGTCGATTTTAAATAACCAAAAAAAATGCCAGTCATTCGACTGGCATTTTCATGTTAAGGCTTAAGCAATTATGCCTGGCCTTTGATCTCTTTACGACCGTTGTAAGGTGCTTTTTCACCCAGCGCTTCTTCGATACGAATCAGCTGGTTGTATTTAGCAACACGGTCAGAACGGCTCATAGAACCGGTTTTGATCTGGCCAGCAGCGGTACCAACAGCCAGGTCAGCAATGGTCGCGTCTTCAGTTTCGCCAGAACGGTGAGAGATAACAGCGGTGTAGCCAGCGTCTTTCGCCATTTTGATCGCAGCCAGCGTTTCGGTCAGAGAACCGATCTGGTTGAATTTGATCAGGATGGAGTTAACGATGCCTTTCTCGATGCCTTCTTTCAGGATCTTAGTGTTGGTTACGAACAGATCGTCACCAACCAGCTGGATTTTGTCGCCCAGTACTTTGGTCTGGTATGCGAAACCATCCCAGTCAGACTCGTCCAGACCGTCTTCGATAGAAACGATTGGGTACTGTTTAGTCAGGTCTTCCAGGAAGTGAGTGAACTCTTCGGAGGTGAACGCTTTGTTGCCTTCGCCAGCCAGAACGTATTTACCGTCTTTGTAGAATTCAGATGCTGCACAGTCCATCGCCAGGGTGATGTCTTTGCCCAGCTCGTAGCCTGCTGCTTTAACCGCTTCAGCGATAACAGCCAGTGCTTCTGCGTTAGAACCCAGGTTTGGCGCGTAGCCACCTTCGTCACCAACAGCAGTGTTCATACCTTTAGCTTTCAGAACTTTAGCCAGGTTGTGGAACACTTCAGAACCCATACGAACCGCTTCTTTCAGGGTTTTCGCGCCAACTGGCTGAATCATGAATTCCTGAATATCAACGTTGTTGTCTGCGTGCTCACCACCGTTGATGATGTTCATCATTGGTACAGGCATAGAGTATTTGCCTGGGGTGCCGTTCAGTTCAGCGATGTGCTCGAACAGTGGCATACCTTTAGCAGCGGCTGCTGCTTTGGCGTTCGCCAGGGAAACGGCCAGGATTGCGTTCGCACCGAAGTTAGATTTGTTTTCAGTACCGTCCAGATCGATCATGATCTTGTCGATGCCAGCCTGATCTTTGGCATCTTTGCCAACGATAGCCTGAGCAATAGGACCGTTAACAGCGCCAACCGCTTTCAGTACGCCTTTGCCCATGAAACGGGATTTGTCGCCATCACGCAGTTCCAGCGCTTCACGGGAACCCGTAGAAGCACCTGATGGAGCAGCTGCCATACCGACGAAACCACCTTCCAGATGAACTTCGGCTTCAACGGTCGGGTTACCACGGGAGTCGATGATTTCACGACCGATGACTTTAACGATTTTGGACATTAGATTTTCCTCAGTACAAGTTAAACTAAAACTCCAGACAAACAACGCGTACCGTTGGTACGCGTTGCCGTTCTAACTTTTTTACTTCGCCTGACGCTTCTGGTACTCGCTGGCGGCTTTCACGAAGCCTGCAAACAGCGGATGTCCATCACGCGGCGTTGAAGTAAATTCCGGGTGGAACTGGCAGGCAACAAACCACGGATGGTTTGGCACCTCGATGATCTCGACTAACTGATCGTCCCCGGAGCGACCCGCAACACGCAGGCCCGCGGCTTCAATTTGTTTCAACAACATATTGTTGACTTCATAGCGGTGACGATGGCGCTCGGTGATGACCGGCTCGCCGTACAGCTTGCGAACCACGCTATCGTCGGACAGCTGGCAGGCCTGCGCGCCAAGACGCATAGTGCCACCCAGATCGCTCTTCTCGGTACGGACTTCGACGTTACCGTCTTCGTCGCGCCATTCCGTAATCAGCGCCACGACAGGGTACTTACAGTCTGGCACAAATTCCGTAGAGTTCGCGTTTTCCATTCCCGCTACGTTGCGCGCAAATTCGATCAGCGCAACCTGCATACCCAGGCAGATGCCGAGGTATGGAATATTGTTTTCACGCGCATAGCGTGCAGTGGCGATCTTGCCTTCAACACCACGGTAGCCGAAGCCGCCAGGGATGAGGATAGCATCCAGATCTTTCAGAATTTCAACGCCACGTGTTTCAACATCCTGCGAATCAATCAGCTTGATGTTCACGGAGACGCGGTTCTTCAGACCACCGTGCTTCAGCGCTTCGATAACTGACTTATAGGCGTCCGGCAGTTCGATGTACTTGCCGACCATACCGATAGTCACTTCGCCTGCCGGGTTCGCTTCTTCATAAATAACCTGTTCCCATTCAGACAGGTTAGCTTCCGGACAGTTCAAGCTGAATCGTTTACAAATATAATCGTCCAGACCCTGTGATTTCAACAGGCCCGGGATTTTATAAATGGAATCGACATCTTTCATTGAAATAACGGCTTTTTCAGGCACGTTACAGAACAATGCAATTTTCGCACGTTCGTTCGCTGGAATGGCACGATCGGAACGGCAAACCAGGATGTCAGGCTGAATACCGATAGAGAGCAGTTCTTTAACGGAGTGCTGAGTCGGTTTGGTTTTCACTTCACCTGCCGCCGCCATGTAAGGCACCAGCGTCAGGTGCATGAACAGCGCGTGTTCACGACCAATGTCTACCGCCAGCTGACGAATCGCTTCGAGGAACGGCAGGGATTCGATATCACCCACGGTACCGCCGATTTCAACCAGCACAACGTCATGCCCTTCGCCACCGGCAAGGACACGCTCTTTGATGGCGTTAGTGATGTGTGGGATAACCTGCACGGTCGCGCCCAGGTAGTCACCGCGGCGCTCTTTACGCAGAACGTCAGAGTAGATGCGGCCAGTCGTAAAGTTGTTACGACGGGTCATTTTGGTACGAATGAAACGCTCGTAGTGGCCAAGATCCAGATCGGTTTCAGCGCCGTCTTCAGTAACGAACACTTCCCCGTGTTGGGTTGGGCTCATGGTGCCAGGATCGACGTTGATATACGGATCCAGTTTCATCATGGTCACATTGAGGCCACGGGCTTCAAGAATGGCTGCGAGGGAGGCTGCGGCAATGCCTTTACCCAGAGAGGATACGACCCCGCCGGTCACAAAAATATAGTTCGTTGTCATGCTGAACCTGAGAAGTTAGGGTGAAACGATGGAATAACCAGGACGGGAAAGTAGTATACCCGAACACGGCGAGCGCCACAAACTTTCATTCTCCGTCTCCATTCCAGGCCATGACAAACATAAGGAGTGAGAAAATAGCCCCTTTTGGATAAATGTTTTTGACGCAAATCAAGCGCTTGTCATTTAAAAAATCACACAAATTGCGCTTGATCGCAAAATTCCGTTAGAGATCAGATTCCTGGCGTTTTACTTCCTGCCAGACTTCTTCCATCGCGTCGAGGTCAATTCCGGTCATTTCCAGGCCCCGCGAGGCCACAATCCGCTCGACTTCACGAAAGCGTCGTTCGAATTTCAGGTTGGCTTTTTGCAGCGCGGTTTCCGCTTTTACCCCTAAATGGCGAGAAAGGTTGACGGTGGCGAACAGCAGGTCGCCCATCTCTTCCTCCAGCTTTGCTTCATCGACCACCGCCTGCTGCGCTTCGTGCATCACTTCGTCGATCTCTTCATGCACTTTATCCAGCACGGGTCCCAGGGAATCCCAGTCAAATCCTACCGCCGAGCAGCGCTTTTGAATTTTGTGGGCGCGCATCAGCGCGGGCAGGCTCAGCGGGATGTCGTCCAGCGCAGAGTGTTGGGACTTTTCAGCGCGCTCGGCGCTTTTAATCTGCTCCCAGCGGGCCAGCACCTCTGCGCTGTTTCCTGCGGTGGCATCGCCAAAGATATGCGGATGGCGGCGCTCCAGCTTGTCGCTGATAGCGGCACAGATATCGTCAAAGTTAAAGCGCCCTTCCTCCTGCGCCATCTGGGCGTAGAACACTACCTGGAACAGCAGGTCGCCGAGTTCACCGCGCAGGTCATCGAAATCCTCGCGTGAAATGGCGTCCAGCACCTCATAGGTCTCTTCGAGGGTATAAGGTGCGATGGTCGCGAAAGTCTGCTCCTTGTCCCACGGGCAGCCGTTTTCCGGGTCGCGCAGGCGTTTCATGATGCCGAGCAGGCGGTCGATTTGAGTCATAGTTCTGTCCTGATGAAAAAATGCCGGGTGGCGGCGTTGCCTTACCCGGCCTACGGAAGAGGATGTTTAGCCGCCGTGCAGACGACGCGCGTCAATCACATCCGGCACCTGGTTCAGTTTGCCCAGCACGCGGCCGAGCACCTGCAGGTTGTAGATTTCGATGGTCATATCGATGGTGGCAAGCTGCTCGCGGGTATCGCTGCGGCTGGCGACGCCCAGCACGTTGACCTTCTCGTTGGCGAGAATGGTGGTGATGTCGCGCAGCAGCCCGCTGCGATCGTTGGCAGTGACGCGCACCACCAGCGAGTAACCGGCGGAATAGCTCTCACCCCAGACCGCTTCCACGATACGCTCCGGCGCGTGGGACTGCAGTTCGGCAAGCTGGTCGCAGTCGGAGCGGTGGATCGAGATCCCGCGCCCCTGGGTGATAAAGCCGACGATATCGTCCCCCGGAATCGGCTGGCAGCAGCGGGCAATGTGGTGCATCAGGTTGCCCACGCCCTCGACCACCACGCGGCCGTTGTCTTTGCTGCGCTGCTGCGGGGCATAGGTTTTCTGCTGCAGCTGCTTCAGCGCCGCCGCGTCCTGCTCTTCCGCGCTAGGCTTGTTGAACTGCGCCTGCAGGAAGTTGACCATCTGATTCAGACGGATATCACCGCCGCCAATCGCCGCCAGCAGCTCGTCCAGCTCGTTGAAGTTGTAGCGCGGCAGCAGGAATTTCTCTGCTTCTTTCAGGCTGATCCCGATATGCTCCAGCTCGTCGTCAAGGATCTGGCGACCGGCAAGAATGTTTTTGTCACGATCCTGCTTGCGGAACCAGGCGTGAATTTTGGAGCGCCCGCGGCTGGTGGTGACGTAACCGAGGTTCGGGTTAAGCCAGTCGCGGCTCGGGTTTGGCTGCTTCTGGGTAATGATTTCAATCTGGTCGCCCATCTGCAGCTGATAGGTAAACGGCACGATACGTCCGCCGATCTTCGCCCCGATGCAGCGGTGCCCCACGTCGCTGTGAATGTGGTAGGCAAAATCGAGCGGCGTGGAGCCAGCCGGCAGGTCGACAACGTCCCCTTTCGGGGTAAAGACGTAGACACGGTCATCAAAGACCTGGCTGCGCACCTCGTCGAGCATTTCGCCGGAGTCGGCCATCTCTTCCTGCCACGCAATCAGCTTGCGCAGCCAGGCGATGCGGTCTTCGTGGCCGGAGCGTGCCCCGCCAGAAGTGCCCTCTTTGTACTTCCAGTGCGCGGCTACGCCCAGCTCGGCGTCTTCGTGCATCTGTTTGGTGCGGATTTGAATCTCGACCGTTTTGCCGCCGGGGCCAAGCACCACGGTATGAATGGACTGGTAGCCGTTCGGTTTTGGGTTCGCGACATAGTCGTCAAATTCATCCGGCAGGTGGCGGAAGTGAGTATGTACTATCCCCAGCGCGGCGTAGCAGTCCTGCAGACGCTCCGCCACGATACGCACGGCGCGCACGTCAAACAGCTCGTCAAAGGCGAGGTGTTTCTTCTGCATTTTGCGCCAGATGCTGTAGATGTGCTTAGGCCGACCGTAAACTTCGGCACGCACATTCTCTTCTTTCATGGCCTGGCGCAGCCCGCTGACAAACTCGTCGATGTAGTGCTCACGATCGATACGGCGCTCATGCAGGAGTTTGGCAATGCGCTTGTATTCTGCCGGATGCAGATAGCGGAAGCAGTAATCTTCCAGCTCCCATTTCAGCTGACCAATCCCTAAGCGGTTCGCCAGCGGCGCATAGATGTTCGTACACTCTTTGGCGGCCAGCACGCGCTCGTCTTCCGGCGCATCCTTCACCTCCCGCAGGTGGGCAATACGCTCGGCCAGCTTGATGACCACGCAGCGAAAATCATCCACCATGGCCAGCAGCATCCGGCGGACGTTATCAACCTGCTCTGAGGAGACGGAATCGGTATGCGCGGCTTTTAGCTGGCGAATGGCCGCCATATCGCGCACGCCGTGGATCAGCGCAACGACGGATTTGCCGACGCTGTCGCGCAGCACATCCTCGCTGACCACATCCGCATCCGCGAGGGGGAAGAGCAGCGCGGCCTGCAGCGTTTCGATGTCCATGTTCAGCATGGACAAGATTTCAACCATCTCCACGCCGCGCCACAGGAGAAGATCGGCATCCGGGTGTCCCTGCGTGGTGCGCAGACAGTAGGCCCAGGTTTCGGTTAAGCGTTCACACGACTGCTGGCTGGAAATTCCCAGACTTGCGATCCATTTTTGTGGGTCAAACTCCCCAGCTTTATTGAGATGTGCACTTCTTACCGCAACCATTGTCCTCTCCTTTAGGGACCAGGGCCTGTCGAAGTCGACAAGCCAAACAAATTAGATGTGCTCGAACAACGCCATCGATTCCAGATGTCCAGTGTGCGGGAACATATCCAGCATTGCCAGACGCCGAATCTGGTAACCCGCGCTGATTAACGCCTCACTGTCACGGGCAAGCGTTGCCGGGTTACAGGAAACATAGACCACGCGCCTGGGCGCGAGTTTAATAATATGCGCCATGACGCCTGGGGCACCTGCACGCGCCGGGTCGAGCAGGATTTTGTCGAAACCCTGCTTTGCCCACGGCTGTTGAGTGACATCTTCCTCGAGATTTTGATGAAAGAATGTCACATTTTGCAAGCTGTTCTGCTCTGCGTTTTCCTGGCCTTTGACCACCAGCGCCTCAACGCCTTCCACCCCGACCACGCTTGCCGCTCTGCGCGCCAGCGGCAGGGTAAAGTTACCCATGCCGCAGAACAGATCGAGCACACGGTCAGTGGGCTGTACGTCAAGCCATTCCAGGGTCTTCGCCACCATATGCTGGTTTATGCCGTCGTTGACCTGGATAAAATCACGCGGACTGAACGTTAAGCGTAGCCCGTCTGACGCATACCAGGGAGCTTCGCCCGATACCTGTTCAAGTATCTCGCTTTGCGGCGCGAGGAAAAGCGCAAGCTCATGAGAATGCGAAAAGCGTTCCAGTTTTTCGCGATCTTTTTTCGACAGCGGCACGGTGTGGCGCAGCACCATCAGCGGGCCGTTGTTCGCCAGCACCAGTTCAACGTGGCCCAATGAACGCACCCCGTCGAGCGATGCAAGACAGCGGTGCACGTCCGGAAGTAACGCCTCAAGATGGGGCACCAAAATGGGGCACCGCTTCACGTCAACAATATCGCTGGAGGCTGCTTTGCGAAAACCCATCTCCAGCCGCTCCGTTTTGGGCTGATAGCTCAGGCTCAGGCGCGCGCGGCGGCGATAGCCCCAGGGCTCATCGGCGATAATCTCGTCAACTTCGTGTTTAAGGAGGCGCGCCAGCGCGCGGCTTTTACTTTTTTGCTGTAATTCTGTGCTCGCATGCTGTTGCTGGCAGCCTCCGCACACGCCAAAATGGGGACAGCGGGGCTCCACGCGCTCAGGGCTCGCGTTGAGGCGACGCTTCACCTCTCCGCGCGCGTACTGACGCTTGTCTTCCGTCAGCGTAATTTCTGCTCGTTCTCCTGGCAGCAAACCTGTTATAAACAGAGTCTTACCGTTGTGACGAGCCACTCCCTGACCAAACGGATCAAGGTCCGTGGCTTCAACAGTAATGATTTGACGCGTCGTCACGCGTCGCTTTGCAGAGTAGAATTGCGCCATCGCCGAGATTTTTCTCACATAAACATAATTATCTTAATTGTCCCATAACGGAACGCCATGACCAACTACAGCCTGCGCGCGCGCATGATGATTTTGATCCTCGCCCCCACCGTTCTCATCGGTTTGCTGCTGAGTATCTTCTTTGTGGTGCACCGCTATAACGATTTGCAGCGACAGCTGGAGGACGCGGGCGCCAGCATTATCGAACCGCTCGCCGTCTCAAGCGAGTATGGGATGAACCTGCAAAACCGTGAATCCATTGGGCAGTTAATCAGCGTGCTCCACCGCCGCCACTCGGATATCGTCCGCGCCATTTCCGTCTACGACGAACATAACCGCCTGTTTGTCACCTCAAACTTTCATCTCGATCCGACCACGCTGAAGATCCCTGACGGTACGCCCTTCCCGCGCCATCTCACCGTGTTGCGGCGCGGCGACATCATGATCCTGCGAACGCCGATCGTGTCGGAAAGCTATTCACCCGATGAGTCTGCGCAATCCGATGCCAAATCCAGCAATAACATGCTGGGATATGTAGCGCTTGAGCTGGATCTCAAGTCGGTACGGCTGCAGCAGTACAAAGAAATTTTTATCTCCGGCGTGATGATGCTGTTCTGCATTGGTATTGCGCTGATCTTCGGCTGGCGTCTGATGCGTGACGTCACGGGTCCCATCCGCAACATGGTTAATACCGTTGACCGCATCCGCCGGGGACAGCTCGACAGCCGCGTGGAAGGGTTTATGTTGGGCGAGCTGGATATGCTGAAAAACGGCATTAACTCGATGGCGATGTCGCTGGCGGCCTATCACGAAGAGATGCAGCATAACGTTGACCAGGCCACCTCTGACCTGCGCGAAACGCTGGAGCAGATGGAGATCCAGAACGTTGAGCTGGATCTGGCGAAAAAGCGCGCTCAGGAAGCGGCGCGTATCAAGTCTGAGTTTCTGGCCAATATGTCGCACGAGCTGCGTACGCCGCTCAATGGCGTGATCGGCTTTACCCGCCTGACCCTGAAAAGCGAGCTCAACCCAACTCAGCGCGATCACCTGCACACCATTGAACGTTCGGCCAATAACCTGCTGGCGATCATTAACGACGTGCTGGACTTCTCCAAGCTGGAGGCGGGCAAACTGATTCTGGAAAGTATTCCCTTCCCGCTGCGCAGTACGCTCGATGAAGTGGTGACGCTGCTCGCGCACTCGTCGCACGACAAGGGCCTTGAGCTAACGCTCAATATTAAAAACGACGTGCCGGACAACGTTATTGGCGATCCGCTGCGCCTGCAGCAGGTCATTACCAATCTTGTCGGGAATGCGATTAAATTCACCGAAAGCGGCAACATCGACATCCTGGTAGAAAAACGCGCCATCAGTAATAACAAGGTGCAGATTGAGGTTCAAATCCGCGATACCGGTATCGGCATTCCGGAGCGGGATCAGTCGCGTCTGTTCCAGGCGTTCCGTCAGGCGGACGCCAGCATCTCCCGCCGCCATGGCGGTACCGGACTGGGACTGGTGATCACGCAGAGGCTGGTAAACGAGATGGGCGGCGATATCTCTTTCCACAGCCAGCCAAACCGCGGCTCAACCTTCTGGTTCCATATTAACCTCGACCTCAATCCGAACGTGCTGACCGACGGCCCGGTGACGGACTGTCTGAAAGGTAAGCGCCTGGCCTACGTCGAGCCTAATGCGGCAGCGGCGCAGTGCGCGCTGGATATTTTAAGCACCACGCCGCTGGAGGTGGTTTACAGTCCAACCTTCTCAGCCCTGGCCGTTGATCATTACGACATTTTGCTGATGGGGATCCCGGTGACCTTCACCGGCGAGCTGACCATGCAGCAGGAGCGGCTGGCGAAAGCCGCGTCGATGACCGACTATCTGCTGCTGGCGCTGCCCTGCCACGCCCAGCTTAATGCGGAAGAGTTGAAAAACGACGGTGCGGCCGCGTGCCTGCTTAAACCACTCACCGCGACCCGCCTGCTGCCCGCCCTCACGGAGTATTGCCGTCTTAGCCAGCACGCACTGCCGTTGATTAACGACGAGCAAAAACTGCCCATGAGCGTGATGGCGGTGGATGATAATCCGGCAAACCTGAAGCTAATCGGCGTATTGCTGGAAGACCAGGTTCAGCATGTTGAGCTGTGTACCAGCGGCGCCCAGGCGGTTGAACTGGCTAAACAGATGCAGTTCGACTTAATTCTGATGGATATTCAGATGCCGGGCATGGATGGCATTCGTGCCTGCGAGCTGATCCACCAGCTCCCGCATCAGCAGCAAACCCCGGTGATTGCGGTCACCGCGCATGCGATGGCCGGTCAGAAAGAGAAGCTGCTGAGCGCCGGGATGAATGATTACCTGGCGAAACCTATCGACGAAGAGAAGCTTCATAACCTGCTGTTACGCTATAAGCCGGGGCACATTGGCGGAACATATACGGTTTTCAGCGAGCCGGTTGAGGTAAGCGTTAATCAAAATGCGACCTTTGACTGGCAGCTGGCGCTGCGCCAGGCGGCAGGGAAACCCGATTTAGCACGAGAGATGCTGCAAATGCTGGTCGCGTTTCTGCCGGAGATCCGTAATAAGGTTGAAGAACAGCTGGTGGGCGAGAACCCGGAAGAGCTGCTGGAAGCGATCCACAAGCTGCACGGCAGCTGCGGCTACAGCGGCGTACCGCGGCTGAAAAACCTCTGCCAGCTGCTGGAGCAGCAGCTGCGCGCGGGTACGCCGGAATCGGAGCTTGAACCGGAGTTCCTGGAACTGCTGGATGAGATGGATAACGTGACGCGGGAAGCGATGAAGGTGTTGGGGAGCTGAGGTAAAAGCCCGGTGGCGGCTTCGCCTTACCGGGCCTACGATTGCGGGTGCGGCCTGATGCCCTCACCCCGCCCCTCTCCCACGGGGAGAGGGAGAACTACATCCCCTGCCCCACTTTCAGCACCGCCGCGATATTCCTTGCGGCCATCTGTACATTCTCGCTGGCATTTTCCAGCGCGTCCTCCAGCGAGCAGATGGTGTAGATCACGCTAAACACCGCGTCTAAGCCGTGATCGTGTACAACGCCAACATCCGCCGTCAGGCTACCTGCAATACCGATAACGGGCTTATTAAAGCGTTTCGCCACTTTCGCCACTCCTACCGGCACTTTGCCATGGATCGTCTGGCTGTCGATGCGGCCTTCCCCGGTGATCACCAGATCCGCATCGGCCACCTGGTCGGCCAGGTGTAGCGCATCGGTCACAATCTCAATGCCCTGGCGCAACTCCGCGCCACAAAAAGCGTACAGCGCCGCGCCCATGCCACCCGCCGCACCGCCGCCAGCAAGGTTGAGCACATCAATGTCCAGATCCCGGGCAATGACTCTTGCATAGTGCGCAAGCGCGTTGTCCAGAGTGACGATCATCTCGGGTGTAGCGCCCTTTTGCGGGCCAAATACCGCTGACGCGCCATCCTTACCGGTGAGCGGATTCGTCACATCGCAGGCGACTTCTATCCGGCACTCCGCCAGACGCTGGTCGAGGCCGCTCAGGTCGATCCGCGCAAGATTATCCAGCTCGCCCCCGCCCTGCCCCAGCGGCTGTTCATTGTCGTCCAGCAGCTTAGCCCCCAGCGCCTGCACCATCCCGGCGCCGCCGTCATTGGTGGCGCTGCCACCGATACCGATGATGATATGCTTAACGCCCGCATCCAGCGCGTGGCGGATAAGTTCCCCCGTGCCCCAGGAGGTCGTTTTCAGAGGGTCACGCAGTGAAGGGGCTACCAGTTCCAGACCGCTTGCCGCCGCCATTTCAATAAAGGCGCTCTGCTCGTCACCGGATATTCCATAAAATCCGTCCACGCGCTCGCCCAGCGGACCGGTCACCGGAACGTGCACAATGCGTCCCCGGGTTGCCGCGATCATCGCCTCAACCGTGCCTTCACCGCCATCAGCGACCGGCAGTTTGACGTACTCCGCCTCAGGGAAAATCTCGCGAAAACCGCGCTCGATCGCTGTCGCAACCTCAAGCGCACTCAAACTTTCCTTATACGAGTCCGGTGCGATAACAATTTTCATAAGCCATCCTTACGCATAGTCGTTACGTTAAGCATACACCACGTAGGAAACCGCTCATGGGAGCGGTCCCAATGCGTTTATCGTACCATGCACGGACGTTTATTGTCGAATGTCCAGTCAGGGATCAGGTACTGCATCGCCATCGCGTCGTCGCGCGCGCCCAGACCGTGTTTTTGATACAGCTCGTGTGCTTTCATTACCTGATCCATATCCAGCTCAACGCCCAACCCCGGCGTGGACGGCACCTGCACCATTCCACCTTTGATCTCAAACGGCTCTTTGGTGAGGCGCTGGTTACCCTCCTGCCAGATCCAGTGCGTGTCGATAGCGGTAATGGTGCCCGGCGCGGCGGCGGCAACGTGGGTAAACATCGCCAGCGACACGTCAAAATGGTTGTTGGAGTGCGAGCCCCAGGTCAGGCCAAACTCGTGGCACATCTGCGCCACGCGCACCGAGCCCTGCATTGTCCAGAAGTGCGGGTCCGCCAGCGGGATATCCACCGATTGCAGAGAGAGCGTGTGCCCCATCTGACGCCAGTCGGTGGCGATCATATTGGTCGCGGTCGGTAGCCCCGTAGCGCGACGGAATTCCGCCATGACTTCGCGGCCCGAGAAGCCTTGCTCAGCCCCGCATGGATCTTCGGCGTAGGCCAGTACGCCCTTGAGCTGCTTGCCAATATCGATCGCTTCATCAAGCGACCACGCGCCGTTCGGATCCAGCGTCACGCGCGCCTGCGGGAAACGTTTTGCCAGCGCGGTAATGGCTTCCGCCTCCTCTTCCCCCGCCAGCACGCCGCCTTTCAGTTTGAAATCATTGAAGCCATATTTTTCATACGCGGCTTCTGCCAGCCGCACCACCGCATCCGGGGTCATCGCTTCTTCGTGACGTACGCGGTACCAGTCGCATTGGTCATCCGGCTGGCTCTGATACGGCAGCGGCGTCAGCTTGCGGTCGCCGACAAAGAACAGATAGCCGAGCATCTCCACTTCACTGCGCTGCTGGCCCTCGCCCAGCAGCGACGCGACGTTAACGCTCAGGTGCTGGCCCAGCAGATCAAGCATCGCGGCTTCAATGCCGGTCACCACGTGGATAGTGGTGCGCAAATCGAAGGTTTGCAGACCGCGGCCGCTGGCATCGCGATCGGCAAAGGTATTGCGCACGGTGTTGAGGACATTTTTGTACTCACCCAGCGTTTTGCCCACCACCAGCGGAATGGCATCCTCCAGCGTTTTGCGGATCTTCTCCCCGCCTGGAATTTCACCCACGCCGGTATGGCCGGCATTGTCTTTGATAATGACAATATTGCGCGTGAAGAACGGCGCATGCGCCCCGCTCAGGTTCATCAGCATGCTGTCATGACCTGCGACCGGAATGATTTGCATGGAGGTGACGACAGGGGTCGTAAAAGTACTCATCGTGTAATCCTTTTATCAGTGACGTCCAAAAACAGGGAGCTTACGGTCAAATGTCCAGCCGGGGATAAGGTACTGCATCGGACCCGCGTCGTTACGTGCGCCGCCCGGTAGCTTTTTATACGCCTCATGGGCTTGATGAACCTGATCCCAGTCAAGCTCCACGCCCAGCCCCGGCGCATCGGGTACGGCAATTTTACCGTTTTTGATCTCCAGCGGATTTTTCGTCAGACGAGCTTCGCCTTCCTGCCAAATCCAGTGGGTGTCGATGGCGGTCGGGTTACCCGGCGCCGCCGCGCCAACGTGGGTAAACATTGCCAGCGAGATATCGAAATGGTTATTGGAGTGGCAGCCCCAGGTCAGGCCCCAGTCATCGCACAGCTGCGCCACGCGCACCGCGCCGGAGAGCGTCCAGAAGTGCGGGTCTGCCAGCGGAATGTCGACGGCGTTTAGCATCACCGCGTGGCCCATTTCGCGCCAGTTGGTGGCGATCATATTGGTCGCAACCGGCAGCCCAGTTGCGCGGCGGAATTCGGCCATCACCTCGCGGCCTGAGAAGCCCTGCTCGGCGCCGCACGGGTCTTCCGCGTAGGTCAGCACGTCCCCGAGACCTTTACACAGCCTAATCGCCTCATCCAGCAGCCAGGCGCCGTTCGGGTCAACGGTGATGCGCGCCTCCGGGAAGCGTTTTTTCAGCGCCCGGGCTGTTTCAATTTCCTGCTCGCCGGGCAACACGCCGCCTTTCAGCTTGAAATCCTTAAAGCCGTAGCGATCCTGAGCAGCTTCAGCCAGCCGGACCACCGCCTCGCCGGAGAGCGCTTCCTGATGGCGCAGCTGATACCAGTCGTGGTCACCCGGTGAACGAGCCAGATAGGGGAGATCGGTTTTATTGCGATCGCCAACGTAGAACAGATAGCCCAGCACGGTGACCGCATTGCGCTGTTTGCCTGGCCCCAGCAGTTCACAGACCGGAACGTTAAGGGCTTTACCGAGTAAATCCAGCAGCGCCGCTTCCAGGGCGGCGACCGCATTGACGCGCAGTTCAAACGTCCACGCGCCCTTGCCGAAGGTATCAAAGTCCGCCGACTGATTGCCCTTATGCACCCGCTGAACCACCTTATTCAGACGAGCCACTTCCTGGCCTACGACCTGTGGAATAGCCTCTACCAGGGTCTGGTAGATCACTTCCCCGCCGGGGGCTTCACCTACCCCGGTGTTGCCTGCGCTATCGGTCAGCACCACGATATTGCGGGTAAACCATGCGTTATGCGCGCCGCCAATATTGAGCAGCATGCTGTCCTGACCGGCCACCGGGATAACTTTCATTTCCGTGACGACAGGGCTTGATTGTGTTGTCATCATCCGCGCTCCACAACAGGTTTAAGTTCGACGCGTTTAATATCACCCACCAGCACCAGATAACTCAGCACCGCCACCAGGGCATGCACACCAACGTAGATTAGCGCGCCGTTGAAAGACCCCGTGGTGCCGACGATGTAGCCGATAGCGATAGGTGTAACAATCCCGGAAACGTTGCCGAACATATTGAACAGACCGCCGCTCAGGCCGCTGATCTCTTTCGGTGCCGTATCCGCCATCACCGCCCAGCCCAGCGCGCCAATCCCTTTGCCGAAGAAGGCCATCGCCATAAAGCCGATAATCATCCACTCGGCACTGACGTAGTTACAGAACACCATGGTCATGGAGAGCAGCATGCCGAGCACAATCGGCGTTTTACGCGCGATGTTCAGCGAACCCGTGCGGCGCATCAGCCAGTCGGAAATGACCCCGCCAAGCACGCCGCCGATGAAGCCGCAGATTGCCGGGACCGAGGCAACAAACCCCGCTTTGAGGATCGACATGCCGCGCGCCTGCACCAGATAAACCGGGAACCAGGTGATAAAGAAGTAAGTTAAGGCGTTGATACAGTACTGACCGAGATAGATACCGATCATCATGCGCGAGCCGACGAGCTGCTTGATCTGCGCCCATTTCTGGCTGAAGGGGACTTTTGCTTTGTCAGATTTCTGATCCATATTGATCAGCGCCCCGCCCTCAGCAATGTATTCCAGCTCCTTCTTGTTCACGCCAGGGTGCTGATTCGGTTCGTGGATCACTTTCAGCCAGATAAAGCTGATGACGATCCCAAGCCCGCCCATAAAGAAGAAGACGTGCGACCAGCCCACCTCATGCGTCAGCCAGCCCATAATGGGCGCAAAGATCACCGTCGCGAAATACTGGGCAGAGTTAAAAATTGCCACCGCTGTTCCCCTCTCCTGCGCAGGAAACCAGGCCGCGACAATGCGGCTGTTGCCCGGGAAGGAAGGGGCTTCCGCCAGGCCTACCAGAAAGCGCAGCGTAAAGAGCGCCACGATAATGCCAAAGCCGCTGAAGATATCGACGAAACCCTGCAAAAGGGTAAAAGCAGACCAGATAAAGATGGACCAGAAATAGACGCGTTTAGAGCCAAAACGGTCCAGCAGCCAGCCGCCAGGAATTTGGCCGATGACGTAGGCCCACGAGAATGCAGAAAAAACGTAACCCATGCCCACCGGATCAAGGCCGATGTCTTTTGCCATCTCCGAGCCGGCAATCGACAGCGTGGCGCGGTCACCATAGTTAAAGGACGTGACGATAAACAGCATCACCACTATCCAGTAGCGGGCATTAGTGCGCTTTTCAGCGCTGCTCGCTGCGTGGCTTAATGTACTCATTGTTGCACTCCTGAAACATAGCTTTCGCCTGTTCATTCTGTACAGCACCGGTAGGGTAATCAGAATGAGATAAGTTTTGTCGTTTTAGTACGGCCTGAAGCCGTTTTATTGTGACCGGAAAAGTATATGAAGGAGTGACAGGTTCGCTCACCGTGCAGAAACACAACATTGAGGAGTGTGGGGAACGTGGTTTGAGGCATAAGCCCAAAGCAGTGGAAGATACTTCACGGAATTGAGGATTTGATGCGGCTTTGTTGCCGGGTGGCGGCTACGCCTTACCCGGCCTACGAAACTATTTAAGAAGCGTTGCCCAGTGTTCAACCCACGGGTTCGACTCGCTTTCGGGTTCAGGATGCTCACCGGCATCAATCAGCAGCATCTCGCCGACGCGCTGGGCGCTCTGTTCCTGAAGAAGCGCATCGAACTGCTTGCCGCCGCCGCAGAAGTTGGCGTAAGAGCTATCGCCAAGGGCAATAATGCCGTAGTGAACGTCCGGCTGGTAGCCAAGCCGATCTTTAATGCCCTGGAAAAGCGGCACGATACTGTCCGGGAGATCGCCCTGACCGGTGGTGGAGGTCACTACCAGAATGTATTTATCTTTATACTTTTCCCAGTCCGCCAGCTCCGGGTCTTCATAGACCGTGGCTTTATGGCCCTGGCTTGTCAAAATCGCCTCAGCCTCTTCCGCTACCAGCAGCGAGTTGCCGTACATTGTGCCGACAAAAATGCCTACTTCAGCCATGCTTTGCTCCCGTAATTATTGCGCTTACCGTTCATCCTGAACGTTGCCTGATACAAACTCAACCCTTTCATTTTCGGGGAGTTGTCCCCGCCAGCCAAACTGTGACAGCGCCTGCGTCCAGACGTCGTCCAGCCCGGCACGAATAATCAGTGGTTCACCGGTAAACGGGTGAGTCAGGCTAAGCTCGCTGGCGTGCAGCATCAGTCTGTTACAGCCAAAATGCTCTGCCGCGCTGCGGTTCTGGCGCAGATCGCCGTGCTTGCTGTCGCCAATAATCGGGTGGCGCAGGTGCGCAAGATGGCGGCGAAGCTGGTGCTTGCGTCCGGTTTTGGGCAAAAGCTCAACCAGGCTGTAGCGTGTGGTGGGGAATTTGCTGGTTGCTACCGGCATTTCCGTTGTCGCCATGCCGCGATAATCCGTCACCGCGGGCTGCGGGCCTTTGTCATCGCGGGCAAATTTATCGGCGATTTTGTCCAGCTCCTCCACCAGCGGATAGTCCAGCGTGGCGGATTCGGTCAGCCAGCCACGAACGATCGCGTGGTAGCGCTTCTGGATCTGGTGCTGTTCGAACTGCTGCGCCAGCAGGCGGCCCGCCTCGCTGGAAAGCCCCATCAGCAGCACGCCGGAAGTCGGTCTGTCGAGGCGGTGCGCGGTAAACACATGCTGACCAATCTGGTCGCGCACGGTTTGCATCACCACCACTTTCTCATCGCGATCCAGCCAGCTGCGGTGCACCAGCCAGCCAGACGGTTTATTCACCGCCACCAGCCACTCGTCCTGATAGAGGATTTCCAGCGTCATGCCTCTTCACCGGCAAACAGGGCGTCCAGTTTTTCCAGCTCAACCAGCATCACATCGCGCGCAGGGTGCGTCGCCTCAAGCGCCATTTCATAGTAGGGAGAAACGGCGAACGCCTGCGGCAAAGGATGACCGCCTTCCAGCAGCGCGTGCATGCGCGGAATTAATACCCACTGGAGCCACTCGAACGGTGCCAGCGTATCCAGGCAGAATGGCTGGGTACTGGCAAACGCTTCCGGATTCGGCGCGGTCTCCTGCCACAGCTGATGCTGGCGCAAAAGGGCTTCGATGGCGTGCAACTGAGCACGAACGCTATCGTGTTGCGTCATAGTAACCTCAACTGAAAAAGTGAACGGCGCGCAGCATAGCATTGCGGAAGACAGAAATAAAAAAGGGAGCACTGTAAAAACAGTGCTCCCGGTTCGTTTCGCAGCATTCCAGCTACAATTCGTGCTCCCTGCTCTTCCGTGACAACTTTTCCTGATGCCCGAAGGCCTGGTCATCCTTATACCTTTTGCATCCTGCACACATCTTCCTGACGTGTTTGTTTCATCCTGAAACGTCCTGGCCTTCCTGACCCACCGACCATCCTGTTCGGTTCTCGTTCTCCTTCCTGGAGGTGTCCCTTACGCGTCCTGCGTTATCCTTTTGCTTCATCCTGAAGCCTTCCTGCAGCGCCATCCTGACGTGTCCTGAGTAAGAAACGCCATCATCCTGATGTTCGTTTCTCGTGTCGGCGTCCTGCCGACGGAGATAGAATCCGCTATTCCGCTTCGTCTTACAACCCACCCTTGCAGCACTGTAAGCCGTAAGAAATCCCTAAAAAAGATGCGATGAACAACTAATTCTTTGAAAAACAGAGTGATATTAATCTGAATTAAATAAGGCAATACTGAATGATCCAGCGATCTCTCACAAACCTTGTAAGAGATCTCTCACACGCGTCGTAGCATCATGGATTACAGAAGCGGCTCAAGCCGGGTAAGGAAATCCGCAAGAGAGGGGGCGAGCGTTTCGCGATTGCGGGTACCGATGGTCTCTTTAATCACTTCCCCGGACAGGTTGCAGACGGATATCACATCCAGTTCGCTGTCCAGCGTGGCAATAAAGAGCGTCGGAGAAAGCTTAAGGCGTTTTTGCGTGACCAGATGACCAATCAGGTTTTCCTGAACACGCTGCAGATCGTCTTCGCTCCAGGTCTGCAACAGCGTCAGCGTCAAATCACCCAAGCGCGCGGGCATATCCCCTGCGAACTGCGTGGCATAAAACGCGTGAACCGCTGGTTGTACCACAAGGTCCATAGCCCGTTCAACCGCATTTACATTTTGCTCAGCGGTATTGGGCTTCGGCTGCCAGATAACATAGTCATCCTGCGAAGAGATAATGCACGGCGACGGCACGCCATATAAATCAGCGCTTTGTGGCCATGTTCCGTGCTTTTCATGCCACGCGTCGCAATAGCGGGTTGTGAAGGTAGTAAGGGCATTTGCAGTTTCGATGTCCACCGATTTCTCTCTTCTTGTAAGACAGGATAAACTCTGCCCATAAGTGTACCTGTAAAGTGGCTATGAAACATGTCTTACGAAAATCATCAGGCGTTAACCGGCCTAACGCTGGGTAAATCGACCGATTACCGCGATACCTACGATGCAAGCCTGCTGCAGGGCGTGCCGCGCAGCCTGAACCGCGATCCTCTTGGACTGCATGCGGACGCGTTGCCGTTTGTCGGCGGCGATATCTGGACGCTGTACGAACTCTCCTGGCTTAACGAGCGCGGTCTGCCGCAGGTGGCCGTGGGCCACGTTGAGCTGGACTATGCCAGCGTGAACCTGGTCGAGTCCAAAAGCTTTAAGCTCTATCTCAACAGCTTCAACCAGACCCGATTCAACAGCTGGGACGAGGTTCAGCAAACGCTGGAGCGGGATTTAGCCGCCTGCGCGCAGGGGAACGTGTCCGTCTCGTTATACCGCCTGCACGAGCTGGAAGGACAGCCCATTGCCCACTTCCACGGGACCTGCATCGACGAGCAGGACATCGAGGTGGAGAATTATGAATTCAGCGCCGATTACCTCGAAAACGCGGCGGGCGGAAAAGTGGTTGAAGAGACGCTCGTCAGCCATTTGCTGAAGTCCAACTGCCTGATTACCCACCAGCCGGACTGGGGTTCGGTGCAGATCCAGTACCGCGGCCCGAAAATTGACCGGGAAAAACTGCTGCGCTATCTGGTGTCGTTCCGCCATCACAACGAATTTCACGAGCAGTGCGTGGAGCGTATTTTTAACGATATTCAGCGTTTCTGCCAGCCGGAGAAACTGAGCGTTTACGCGCGCTATACCCGCCGTGGCGGGCTGGACATTAACCCGTGGCGCACCAACACCGATTTTGTGCCAGCAACGGGCCGGCTGGTGCGTCAATAATATAAATATTTTCACAATATGCGTGCGGTATTCCGCCGAAGTGTTGTGAAACGTCACGTGCCAGGGCTATTGTAATCAAAGGGAATGACGATAATCGTCCCATAAGGAGCTCACTTGATTACACATATTAGCCCGCTTGGCTCAATGGATATGTTGTCGCAGCTGGAAGTGGACATGCTTAAACGCACGGTCAGCAGCGATCTTTATCAACTGTTTCGTAACTGTTCACTTGCCGTACTGAACTCCGGAAGCCTGACAGATAACAGTAAAGAACTGCTGTCCCGCTTCGAAAGCTTTGATATTAACGTGCTGCGCCGCGAGCGTGGCGTGAAACTGGAAGTGATCAACCCGCCGGAAGAGGCCTTTGTCGACGGACGTATCATTCGTTCCCTTCAGGCCAACCTGTTTGCCGTCCTGCGCGACATCCTGTTTGTTAACGGGCAGATTCACAACGCGGGCCGCTTCCAGCATCTCGACCTGGAAAGCTCCGTTCATATCACCAACCTGGTGTTCTCTATTCTGCGCAACGCCCGCGCCCTGCACGTTGGCGAAGCACCAAACATGGTCGTCTGCTGGGGCGGCCACTCGATTAACGAAACCGAATATCTCTATGCCCGTCGGGTCGGAACGCAGCTTGGCCTGCGCGAGCTGAATATCTGTACCGGCTGTGGTCCGGGTGCAATGGAAGCACCAATGAAAGGTGCAGCCGTGGGTCATGCGCAGCAGCGTTACAAAGAAGGGCGGTTTATCGGCATGACCGAGCCGTCAATCATCGCCGCTGAGCCGCCTAACCCGCTGGTCAATGAGCTGATTATCATGCCGGATATCGAGAAGCGTCTTGAGGCGTTTGTTCGTATCGCTCACGGGATTATCATCTTCCCGGGCGGCGTGGGAACGGCGGAAGAGTTGCTCTATCTGCTGGGGATTCTGATGAACCCGGCCAACAAAGATCAGGTTCTGCCACTGATCCTGACCGGCCCGAAAGAGAGCGCCGACTACTTCCGCGTGCTGGACGAGTTTATCGTGCATACGCTGGGAGAAACCGCGCGTCGTCACTATCGCATCATCATTGATGATGCGGCGGAAGTGGCGCGCCAGATGAAAAAAGCGATGCCGCTGGTGAAAGAGAATCGTCGTGATACCGGTGATGCGTACAGCTTTAACTGGTCAATCCGTATTGCGCCTGACCTGCAGATCCCGTTCGAGCCGACCCATGAAAATATGGCGAACCTGAAACTCTACCCGGACCAGCCGGTGGAAGTGCTGGCCGCCGACCTGCGTCGCGCCTTCTCCGGGATTGTGGCGGGCAACGTGAAGGAGATGGGCATCCGCGCGATTGAGCAGTATGGTCCGTACAAGATCCACGGCGACCCGGAGATGATGCGCCGTATGGACGACATGCTTCAGGGCTTTGTGGCTCAACACCGCATGAAGTTGCCGGGTTCAGCCTACATTCCGTGCTACGAAATCTGCACGTAACGCTCAGTTTCTTCTCCTCAAAGCCGGGGCACCCTGTAGCGGATCCCGGCTTTTTTTATTACCGAATCAATTCATAGGCTTCACTTATAAATTTAACAAACTTACGGCGAACGCAATCGATTACCTCCATTTAACAACCGTAATTTATCAGCCTTAAACTAAATTACCCGCAAGAAAATCCTAAAAACCCATATCTTTACAGCGGAAGACACCTATATTGCGGGCCGCTCTTTTAGCCCACATGTCGTTGGTGGTAGCCTTCGCGCCCGTAAATTCTATTTGATGTTTTTTTAACAGATAAATGGTCTAAAGATGCCCACATCATAAGTGGATTATTGCATTTGGGATCGCGATCACTGATAGATTCATAACGAGAATGTATCTTTCCGCCCGCCAATAGTTACGGGCGAAAATTATTAAAAAACCGTCACTGAACGAATTTCATATTACCGTCAGGCACTTTTTCATCGGATTTGACTAAAAACCTGACAATTTGCTTCCTCCAGGAGATACAGATGGAAACCACTCAAACCAGCACCGTTGCTTCGATTGAATCCCGAAGTGGTTGGCGCAAAACGGATACCATGTGGATGCTGGGCCTTTACGGCACGGCAATCGGCGCTGGTGTACTGTTCCTTCCTATCAACGCAGGCGTCGGCGGTCTGATTCCGCTGATCATCATGGCCATCATCGCCTTCCCTATGACCTACTTCGCTCACCGCGGTCTGACCCGCTTCGTGCTGTCCGGTAAAAACCCGGGCGAAGACATCACCGAAGTGGTTGAAGAACATTTCGGCGTTGGCGCAGGTAAACTGATTACCCTGCTCTACTTCTTCGCGATTTACCCAATCCTGCTCGTCTACAGCGTGGCGATCACCAACACCGTTGAAAGCTTCATGACGCACCAGCTGCACATGACGCCGCCACCGCGTGCCATTCTGTCTCTGATACTGATCGTCGGCATGATGACCATCGTGCGCTTCGGCGAGCAGATGATTGTTAAGGCCATGAGCGTGCTGGTCTTCCCGTTTGTGGCTGCGCTGATGCTGCTGGCCTGCTACCTGATCCCACAGTGGAACGGTGCAGCGCTGGAAACCCTGTCCCTGAGCAGCGCGTCTGCGACCGGTAACGGCCTGCTGATGACCCTGTGGCTGGCGATCCCGGTAATGGTCTTCTCCTTCAACCACTCTCCAATCATCTCCTCTTTCGCCGTGGCGAAACGCGAAGAGTACGGTAATGGTGCAGAGAAGAAGTGCTCCAGCATCCTGGCCCGCGCTCACGTGATGATGGTGCTGACCGTGATGTTCTTCGTCTTCAGCTGCGTACTGAGCCTCTCCCCGGCGGACCTGGCGGCAGCGAAAGAACAGAACATCTCTATTCTGTCTTACCTGGCGAACCACTTTAACGCACCGCTGATTGCGTGGATGGCACCGATCATCGCGATGATCGCCATCACCAAATCCTTCCTGGGCCACTACCTGGGCGCGCGTGAAGGCTTCAACGGTATGGTGATTAAATCTCTGCGCGGTAAAGGCAAGAGCATTGAAATCAACAAGCTGAACAAAATCACTGCACTGTTCATGCTGCTCACCACCTGGGCGGTAGCGACCCTGAACCCAAGCATCCTGGGCATGATTGAAACCCTGGGTGGCCCGGTTATCGCGATGATTCTGTTCCTGATGCCGATGTACGCGATTCAGAAAGTGCCTGCCATGCGCAAGTACAGCGGCCAGGTCAGCAACGTGTTTGTGGTTATCATGGGCCTTATCGCTATCTCTGCGATCTTCTACTCCCTGTACACCATGTTCTGATGAACGCCCGCGCCGCCTTCGGGCGGCGCACTCCTCCCCCTCTGACTGAAAGCAATGGACGCATCATGATTAGCGTATTCGATATTTTCAAAATCGGTATTGGTCCTTCCAGCTCTCACACCGTCGGACCAATGAAAGCCGGTAAGCAGTTCACGGATGACTTGATTGCACGCGGCATTCTGCACGACATCACCCGCGTGGTTGTCGATGTGTACGGCTCGCTTTCCCTGACCGGGAAAGGCCACCATACCGATATCGCCATTATCATGGGCCTGGCGGGAAATCTGCCGGATACCGTTGATATTGACGCGATCCCTGGCTTCATCCAGGACGTGAACACCCACGGTCGTTTGCTGCTGGCAAACGGTGAGCATGAGGTTGAATTCCCGGTTGACCACTGCATGAATTTCCATGCGGACAACCTGTCGCTGCACGAAAACGGCATGCGCATTACCGCGCTGGCCGGCGACAAAGCGGTTTACAGCCAGACGTATTACTCCATCGGCGGCGGCTTTATCGTCGACGAAGACCACTTTGGTCAAACCACCACCTCTCCTGTTGAGGTGCCGTATCCGTACAAAACCGCGGCAGATCTCCAGCGCCACTGCCAGGAGACGGGGCTTTCCCTCTCTGGCCTGATGATGAAAAACGAGCTGGCCCTTCACAGCAAAGAGGAGCTGGAACAGCACTTCGCTAGCGTCTGGGAAGTGATGCGCGGCGGCATTGAGCGCGGGATCACCACCGAAGGCGTTCTGCCGGGCAAGCTTCGCGTACCGCGTCGTGCGGCGGCGCTGCGTCGTATGCTTGTGAGCACCGACAAAACGACAACGGACCCGATGGCCGTCGTCGACTGGATCAACATGTTCGCCCTGGCGGTGAACGAAGAGAACGCCGCAGGGGGCCGCGTCGTCACGGCACCAACCAACGGTGCCTGCGGTATCGTTCCGGCCGTGCTGGCGTACTACGACAAGTTTATCCGTGAAGTGAACGCTAACTCCCTGGCGCGCTACCTGCTGGTCGCCAGCGCGATTGGTTCTCTGTATAAAATGAACGCCTCCATTTCCGGTGCGGAAGTAGGCTGTCAGGGCGAAGTCGGCGTGGCATGCTCCATGGCGGCGGCGGGCCTGGCGGAGCTGTTGGGCGCAAGCCCGGCGCAGGTCTGCATCGCTGCGGAAATCGGCATGGAACATAACCTGGGGCTCACCTGCGATCCGGTTGCCGGACAGGTACAGGTGCCGTGCATCGAGCGTAACGCCATCGCCTCCGTCAAAGCGGTGAACGCGGCGCGTATGGCGCTGCGCCGCACCAGTGAGCCGCGCGTCTGTCTCGATAAAGTTATCGAAACCATGTACGAAACCGGTAAAGATATGAACGCCAAATACCGCGAAACCTCTCGCGGCGGCCTGGCGATGAAGATCGTAACCTGCGATTAAGCCTCTCAGGAAGCCTCGTTTTGCGAGGCTTCTTCCTGTTTTCCCTCACGCTATTCGTTTCATCCTGCCGACAGTGATACCCTTTACCCATTAGATTTAAGGGAGAATATCTGTGGCTGTTCATTTGCTTATCGTCGACGCGCTCAATCTGATTCGCCGAATCCATGCGGTACAAGGCACGCCCTGCAAGGACACCTGCCTGCACGCGCTGGAGCAGCTTATTCGCCACAGCGAGCCGACGCACGTCGTGGCCGTGTTTGATGACGAAGCGCGCAACAGCGGCTGGCGACATCAGCGCCTGCCCGACTACAAAGCCGGACGCGCGCCGATGCCGGACGACCTGCATGCCGAAATGCCCGCCCTGCGTGCCGCCTTTGTGCAGCGTGGCGTCCCCTGCTGGGGTGCACAGGGCAATGAAGCCGACGATCTCGCGGCCACCCTGGCCGTAAAAGTGGCAAGTGCCGGGCATCAGGCCACTATCGTTTCAACTGACAAAGGCTACTGCCAGCTGCTCTCCCCAACTATCCGCATTCGCGACTATTTTCAAAAACGCTGGCTGGACGCGCCGTTTATTGCCAGCGAGTTCGGCGTCTTGCCTGAGCAACTGCCGGATTATTGGGGTCTGGCAGGCATCAGCAGCTCTAAGGTTCCGGGTGTCGCCGGTATTGGACCAAAGAGCGCCGCCCAGTTGCTGACCGATTTTCAGAGTCTGGAAGGGATTTACGCCCGTCTGGATGAGGTGCCAGAAAAGTGGCGCAAGAAGCTGGAGGCGCATAAAGAGATGGCGTTTATCTGCCGCGAGGTGGCGACGCTACAGACAGATTTACAGCTGGACGGGAATTTACAGCAGTTGCGGTTAGAACGTTAAAACGTCAACACCGTTTTGTAGGCCCGGTAAGCGCAGCGCCACCGGGCAAAACAAAGCACGCACTATCGCTCGTCGCGACGTCCGCCTACAGCCGCCCACCAGCGACGAATGTGTACCGTCACCTCTTCGCGGTCGTGGTACAACTGACGCGCCTGGATCTCCACGTTAATACCGTGCTCATCCAGCTGTGCCTGAATATAGGCCAGGTTCTGGGATACCTCCTCGTAGCGCTTTTTCATCGGCAGCTTGAGGTTGAAAATGGTCTCACGGCACCAGCCGTTCACCAGCCAGGAGGCCATCAGCGCGGCCACTTTCGCCGGCTTCTCCACCATGTCGCACACCATCCACGAGATGTTGTTGCGGGTTGGGCGATAGCGGAAACCGTCTTCTCGCAGCCAGGTGACCTGTCCGGTGTCCATCAGGCTTTGCGCCATTGGACCGTTATCCACAGACGACACCCACATGTTGCGTTTCACCAGCTGATAGGTCCAGCCGCCCGGGCACGCGCCAAGGTCGACGGCATACATGCCGTTAGCCAGACGCTCGTCCCACTCATCTGCCGGGATAAAGACGTGAAACGCCTCTTCCAGCTTCAGGGTTGAACGGCTCGGCGCATCTGCCGGGAACTTCAGGCGCGGGATGCCCATAAAGAATGGCGAATTGTTATTGGTGTACGAATAGCCCGCATAGCAGCAGCCCGGTGCGATAAAGAAGATATGCACCACCGGACGCTTCGGCGTTTCGTAGTTTGTCAGTATGCCCGCGTCACGCAGCGCTGCGCGCAGCGGCACGGTGAACTTACGGCAAAACTTCATCAGCTCTTTGCTTTCGTTGGTATCGGCAACCTCAACGCGCAGGTCGCCGCCCTTCTCCACCACGCCCTGCAGCATGCCCACAATCGGCGTGATGCGATCTTCCGGCGGAAGATCTTTCAGCAACTCACCCGCGACGAACATCTGGCGGGCGAAAATCAGCGAGCTGAACGGCAGCTCGCGCGCCAGCTTGTCGGCGTCTTCAGGCTGATAACATTCGAATACCACATAGCCCGCATTTTCTTTTACGCGAGCAAAGCCGAAGACTTCGCGCTTCGCCGCTTTATCGGTAATTTCCGCGGCGCACTCTTTCTCAAACCCCGGGCGACAATATAAAACAACCTTATTCATGAACAACGCCCTTGCGTTTCAGACGGATAGCTCCGATAAACATTAATACCCAACCCGCCAGGAAGCTCACGCCGCCGACAGGTGTAACAAACGCCCACAGGCGCAAATGCGAGAGGGCCAGACAGTAAAGGCTGCCGCTAAACAGCACGGTACCCAGCGCCATAAATACGCTACTCCAGTAAAACCAGATGCTTATCCGGCGCTGCATCGCCACCGCCAGCCCAAAAATAGCCAGCGTATGAAACGCCTGGTATTCAAGGCCGGTCTGGATCCAGCCCATCTCGACGGCGCCCAAAGACTTGCTCAATACGTGCGCGCCAAAGGCGCCCAGTGCAACAAAAATAAAGCCACTCACCGCGGCAAAAATCAGCATGAATCGGCTGGTCATGTTTAAGTCCTGAATTAATGCGTGCCCGGCACACAAACATTATTGTTCATACCTGAAGCGGAATTTTTCTTGCTCGCTTGCCGCTTTCGCCAGTATCCACTGCCGGAAGGCGGCTATTTTACCCAGTTCTGCCTGACTGTCATGACAAACCAGATAAAATGCATTCTTGCTGACCAGTACATCATTAAAAGGGCAAACCAGACGGCCTGCCTCAATTTCGGACTGCGCCATCACGTTGTTCGCCAACGCCACGCCCTGTCCGTGAATGGCAGCCTGTAGCACCATCGCACTATGGCTAAAAATGGGGCCCTGCTGCACGTTTATATGACTAAGACCTAATTGACGGGTATAAGTTTGCCAGTCGCGGCGAGAGGCATCATGTAAAAGCGTATGCTGCGCCAGGTCAGCGGGTGTTTTCAGCGCCTTGTCACCTGTTAAAAGCAGAGGCGAACAGACCGGCAGCAGATATTCTGCGTATAATTTCTCGACACGCAAGCCCGGCCAGTTGCCGCGACCATAAAAAATGGCGACATCCACATCATCGGCCAGCTTGTCTTCCTGACGATCCACCGCCTGGATTCGAACGTCGATCCCCGGATAAGCTGAGTTAAAGCTTGAGAGTCTAGGCACCAGCCACTGAATGGCAAAACTGGGTAATAAACTAACAGTCAGGGCACCTTTTGCACTGCGGGCCTGCAGCTTACGCGTGGCTTCCGTGAGCTGGGAAAAAATCTCTTTAATATCCTGAAAATAGCTCTGCCCCTCTTCGGTCAACAGCAAGGAACGATTGCGTCGGCGGAACAGCTTAAGGCCCAGGAAATCCTCCAGGGACTTGATTTGGTGACTTACTGCGGCCTGTGTCACAAAAAGCTCATCTGCCGCACGGGTGAAGCTCAGGTGACGTGCTGCTGCATCAAAAACGCGTAATGCATTAAGGGGTGGCAATCGCTTGGACATGGTTATCTGGCTTAGATGTTAACGGAATTTAACAAACAGGAAACAACGTTTAACCTATTAGTTTTTTTTATCTGAGCCATTATAATTTGTCCGTTGAGGAACTACCAGCAAATACCTATAGTGGCGGCACTTCCTGAGCCGGAACGAAGAGCTTTTTTCGGAATGCGTGTTCTGAAGGGCTTTTGGCTTACGGTTGTGATGTTGTGTTGTTGTGTTTGCAATTGGTCTGCGATTCAGACCACGGTAGCAACGCTACCAATTTTTCACTTCCTGTACATTTACCCTGTCTGTCCATAGTGATTAATGTAGCACCGCCAATTTGCGGTGCTTTTTTTTCGCCTGCGATCGGTTAATGCTCGATCTCTTTCATCTCTTTCACGTCCGTGCGGTTGATCTGCTGCTTGTTCCCGTTAGCATCTTTGTACGAAATCATCCCGGTATCGTTATCGGTAGTCGGTTTCCCTTCCGAAACGATAGAACGACCATCGTTTGTGTGCATCACGTAGTTGTTACCAGAACAGGCGCTCAGGGCAAAAGTAAACGCACAGGCAGAAATGATTGCAGCTGTCTTATTCATGATTATTCTCCTTTAGCAATTAATGCTATTCAAACCTCGATTTATAACAGGCTAAAACATCCGCCTAACACTATTTAGCATAACCTGCTTTTTCGAGGTCGCCAGGATAAGCAGACAAATCTGATAGATATCAACCTCCTTGCCCTGCCGCAGAAATTGCGCGACGATCTCTCTATCGACACGAGGAATTCCATGAACGCTTTCAGTCCTGCGCAGTTTCGCGCACAGTTTCCGGCGCTGGCCGATGCCGGTATTTATCTTGATAGCGCCGCCACGGCCCTGAAGCCCCAGGCGGTGATCGAGGCCACGCAGCAGTTCTACAGCCTGAGCGCCGGCAACGTACATCGCAGCCAGTTTGCCGAAGCGCAGCGCCTGACCGCGCGCTATGAAGCCGCACGCGATCAGGTTGCACGCTTGATCAATGCCGAAAGCGGGAAAAATATCGTCTGGACGCGCGGCACGACCGAAGCCATCAATATGGTGGCCCAGAGTTATGCCCGCCCGCTGCTGCAGCCAGGGGACGAGATCATTGTCAGCGAAGCAGAGCACCACGCTAACCTGGTGCCGTGGCTGATGGTGGCTGAGCAAACGGGCGCGCGCGTTATTAAGCTCCCGTTGAGTGCAGACTTTCTGCCTGACGTGGCCCGTCTCCCTGAGCTGATTACCCCCCGCAGCCGTATTCTGGCGCTGGGGCAGATGTCCAACGTCACCGGCGGCTGTCCGGATCTGGCTCGCGCCATTGAGATTGCCCATGCCAGCGGCGTGGTGGTGATGGTCGACGGTGCTCAGGGCGTGGTTCATTTCCCCGCTGATGTGCAGGCGCTGGATATCGACTTCTACGCCTTCTCCGGACACAAACTCTACGGGCCAACCGGGATTGGCGCGCTGTACGGTAAGCCAGAACTGCTGGCAAAAATGACGCCGTGGCTCGGCGGCGGCAAAATGATTACCGAAGTGACCTTCGACGGTTTTAAAACGCAGGAGGTGCCTTACCGTCTGGAAGCGGGCACGCCGAACGTGGCCGGGGTCATCGGCCTCAGCGCCGCACTTGAATGGCTGGCGGAAACGGACGCGGTTCAGGCGGAAAGCTGGAGCCGAGGACTGGCGACGCTGGCAGAGGAAGAACTGAAAAAACGCCCGGGTTTCCGCTCGTTCCGCGTTCAGGATTCCAGCCTGCTCGCCTTTGATTTTGCTGGCGTGCATCATAGCGATATGGTGACGCTGCTGGCAGGATACGGCATTGCCCTGCGCGCAGGACAGCACTGCGCCCAGCCGCTGCTGGCGGCGCTCGGCGTCAGCGGTACGCTGCGCGCCTCGTTTGCGCCGTATAATACCCAAAGCGATGTCGACGCGCTGGTTAGCGCCGTTGACCGCGCCCTTGAAATACTGGTGGATTAATGACTAGCGCTGCTTTAGCCGGACATCCGTTTGGCACGGTCATCACTGAAGAGACCTTAAAACAGACCTTCGCCCCGCTCCAGCAGTGGGAAGATAAATATCGTCAGCTGATCCTGCTGGGTAAACAGCTCCCAGCTCTTTCCGACGATCTTAAAGCGCAGGCGAAAGAAATTGCGGGCTGTGAAAACCGCGTCTGGCTGGGCGTGAGCGTCTCCGGCGAGAAGCTGCATTTCTTCGGCGACAGCGAAGGGCGCATCGTCCGGGGCCTGCTGGCGGTCCTGTTAACCGCCATTGAGGGGAAAAGCGCGGCGGAATTGTTAACGCACTCGCCGCTGGCGCTGTTCGACGAGCTGGGGCTGCGCGCACAGCTTAGCGCCTCGCGCGGTCAGGGCCTGATCGCGCTCAGCGACGCGGTGCTGGACGCCGCACGTCAGGCTCAGGCCTGACGTTCCGCCTTCGCCATCATTTTCTTCAGGGCGTGAGAGACCGCCACAAAGCCAAAAGAGGCGGTTACCATGGTGGCCGCCCCAAAGCCTGACGCGCAGTCCATGCGTTTTGGCCCTTCCGCCGTGCTTTTCATCGCACAAACTGAACCATCCGCCTGCGGGTAGACCAGCGCTTCGGTGGAGAACACGCAGTCGACGCCCAGCTTGCCCTTGCTGTTCTTCACCACATTGAAGTCGCTCTTCAGGCGTTCACGCAGCTTGGCAGCCAGCGGATCCTGAATGGTTTTCGCCAGATCGGCAACCTGGATCTGCGTGGGATCGATTTGCCCGCCCGCGCCACCAGTCGTGACCAGCGGCACCTTGTAACGACGGCAGTATGCGATCAGCGCCGCTTTAGGCCGCACGCTGTCGATGGCGTCAATCACATAGCTGTAGCCTTTGCTCATGTACTCCGCGACGTTATCTGCCGTCACAAAGTCGTCGATCACCGTCACCCGACACTCCGGATTAATGAGGCGAATGCGCTCCGCCATCACCTCGGACTTCGCCAGGCCGACGTTATCACGCAGGGCGTGGATCTGACGGTTAGTGTTGGTCACACAAACGTCATCCATATCAATCAGCGTGATTGCGCCAATCCCGGTTCTCGCCAGCGCTTCCGCCGCCCAGGAGCCGACACCGCCAATGCCCACGACGCAGACGTGCGCATCCGCAAACAGCTGCAGGGCTTTTTCACCATAGAGACGTGCCGTGCCGCCAAAACGCTGGCGCCAGGCATCACTGATTACCACAGACATAAAACCTCAGATGTAAAAAGGGTGAGGTTTTCCTCACCCTGAACAGTAATCCGTATTGCGCTCAGAATACCACAATCAGCCGCTGAATACGTTTCCGGTGCCCGGCGCGGCCTTCAGCACCCATACGCGTCCGTAGTGGTTATACCAGCCTGCACGGTGACCGGCATCCGGGCCAATGCCCTGATAGATATCAAAGTGCTGTCCCTTAATCGCTCCGCCCACATCCAGGGCTACCATCAGACGCAGCTCATATTTGCCGTTGAACTTGCCGTTGTTGTCGAGCAGAGGGACTTCCGCCAGCAGCGTGGTACCCGCAGGAATGATAGAACGATCCGATGCCACCGACGCACGGCCAATCAGCGGCACAGCGCTGGCCCCTTTCACCGGGGCGAAGTTTTGCGGCTTGAAGAAGACGAACGATGGGTTCTGCTCCAGCAGTTCGCGCACCTCTGCTTCACTGTGCTTTTCGCCCCACTCGCGGATCGCCTGCATCGACATATCTTCTTTTTTCACTTCGCCGCGGTCAATCAGCACCTTACCGATGCTGCGGTAGGCATGGCCGTTTTTCCCGGCATAGCTGAAGAAGTTAAGCGGTGAACCGTCGCCAAAATCAATGTAGCCGCTGCCCTGCACGTCCATGATGAAATTATCCATCAGGGAGTTGCTGTAGGCCAGGACGTAGTTTTCGCTCAGCGCACCGGCGTAGATTTCGGCGCGGGACGGCAGACGGCCGCGTTTTGGCGGCATACGGTAGATAGGGTACTGGAACTCGCCCTGGCGCGTGTGTCGCGCCTGAACCACGGGCGTGTAATAGCCGGTGAACTGGACGTTGCCGTAGTTATCCGCCCCTTCCATTTGCCAGGCATCAATACCAAACTGGCGCATGTTGCGCGTATCGCCGCCCGCCTTCAGCCAGTCCTGTACCGCGCTATAAACATTGTTCTGTGAGCTATACAGACGCGGCGACGCATTGCGGATCTGGTAGACCTGCTCGGAGAAATCACCGGCGTTGATCGGCGCGCCAACGGCGTCAGGCTGATTAACTAAAGAGAAAGGCTGGGATAACTTCCCGTCTTTATACTGCTGACCGCGATCGGTCGGTTTGGAAGAACAGGCCGCAAGAATCGCTACCATTGCGCCCGCCATCAGATACTTCGCCCAACGTCCTTTCATTATATCTCGTCTTTAAGTTGCCCATTTCCGCGTGATGAAGATAACAAACCGACAAAGCGAATGAAATGCGATCGCATGCCCTTTGGCAAATTCAGAGCAAAAAATAGTCTAAATGTCGCAATGCCGTTCACTTTACATACAAAGTTAATGATTTATGTGAAAAAGGGGTTGCATCACAAACCTATCCGAGTATAGTGCGCTTCCACGGACGCGGGGTGGAGCAGCCTGGTAGCTCGTCGGGCTCATAACCCGAAGGTCGTCGGTTCAAATCCGGCCCCCGCAACCAATTAAAATTTGATGAAGTATAAGCAGTACGGTGACGCGGGGTGGAGCAGCCTGGTAGCTCGTCGGGCTCATAACCCGAAGGTCGTCGGTTCAAATCCGGCCCCCGCAACCAATCAAATTTTAGAAAAGATAAGAAGTACGGTGCCGCGGGGTGGAGCAGCCTGGTAGCTCGTCGGGCTCATAACCCGAAGGTCGTCGGTTCAAATCCGGCCCCCGCAACCAACACTTCTGAAAAAAATAAACACCCTTAAGGGTGTTTTTTTGTATCTGCCGTTTGTGAATTTGCCGGGCATTTCACCCGGCTAAAAACCTACCCGCGCCGCGCCAGCGTCGCCCCGTCTGAGAAATAGGCCCGTATCCCCGCCAGAATCGACTCCGCCACCTCCTGCTGGAACTTTGCCGTCTTGAGCTTACGCTCTTCTTCAACGTTACTGATAAACGCGGTTTCTACCAGAATGGACGGGATATCCGGTGCCTTCAGCACCGCAAACCCGGCCTGCTCAACGCTGTTTTTGTGCAGCTTATTGATATTCCCCAGCTTGCCCAGCACCGCTTTACCAAACTTCAGGCTGTCGTTAATGGTCAGGGACTGCACCATGTCGAACATGGTGTGGTCGACGTAGCGGTCGCCGCTTTTGCTCACGCCACCGATCAGGTCCGAGGCGTTCTGAGTGTCCGCAAGGTATCGCGCCGCGGTACTGGTCGCGCCCTTGGTTGAGAGCGCAAACACCGACGAGCCGCTCGGCTGGCGGCTGGTAAAGGCATCCGCATGGATCGAGACGAACAGATCGGCACGCTGCTTCTGCGCTTTCGCCACCCTCACCTTCAGCGGGATAAAGACATCCTCATTGCGCGTCATGTAGGCGCGCATATTGCCCTCTTTATCAATTAACGCCTTCAGACGACGGGCAATTTGCAGCACCACGTCTTTTTCACGCGTATGATATTTCCCCACCGCACCGGAGTCTTCGCCGCCGTGGCCGGGATCGAGCATGATCACAATCGGACGATCGCGCCCTGCTTTCCCCGGCTGCGGGCCGCTTTGCGCAGGCGGCACCTGACGCTGAAGATCGCCTTTGTTGTAATCCTCCAGCAGGGCGAGAAGCGGATCCTGAATATCCGTCGCATTCGCCGGGTAAAGATCCATCACCAGACGCTCTTTAAACGTCGCGACGGGCGCCAGGGCGAACAGCTGCGGCTTAACGTTCTGCTTAAGCTCAAACACCATGCGCACGGTTTGCGGATCAAACTGACCGACGCGCGCCGATTTAATAAACGGATCGTCACCGCGGATCTGCGCCGCCATGCCTTTCAGCACGGAGTTGAGGTTCACCCCTTCGAGATCCACCACCACGCGTTCAGGGTTGCTGAGGGCAAATTGCTTATATTTCAGCACGCGATTGGATTCAACCGTCACGCGCGTATAGGTCGACGACGGCCAGACGCGCACCGCCACCACCTGACTCGTGGCGGCAAGACCGACCTGGCTGACGCTAAGCAACCACATTGCCCCGGCCCCTTTTAACAAACGGCGGCGGCTTATTGCTGAATTGGATCCCGACATGCTTCTCCCGAGCAAGAAAACAAACTGATATACAAAAGTGCAGATTGAACGAAAACTTTAACGAATGACGCATAAACTGTCATCTATAAAAGGGTAAACAATCATACGTTAACGCACGGATTACTTATTAATTTCTGTAGGTCGCAGAAAATTTGCACTTGCACACGCGCCCACAATCGAATAAAAATACATAAATTACGAATAAACATTCATTAAGGGTTGTGCCATGGTGAAGGAACGTAGAACCGAACTGGTCCAGGGATTCCGCCATTCTGTTCCCTATATCAACGCCCACCGGGGAAAAACGTTTGTCATCATGCTGGGCGGCGAAGCCATTGAGCATGAAAATTTTTCCAGCATCGTCAATGACATTGGCCTGCTGCACAGCCTCGGGATCCGCCTGGTGGTGGTCTATGGCGCGCGCCCGCAGATCGACGCCAACCTGGCCGCTCACCACCACGAGCCGATTTACCACAAACATACCCGCGTCACGGATGCCAAAACCCTGGAGCTGGTGAAGCAGGCGGCGGGTCTGCTGCAGCTGGATATCACCGCTCGCCTGTCGATGAGCCTGAACAACACGCCGCTACAGGGCGCGCATATCAACGTCGTGAGCGGCAACTTTATCATTGCCCAGCCGCTCGGCGTGGACGATGGCGTGGATTACTGCCACAGCGGCCGCATTCGTCGTATTGATGAAGAGGCCATTCACCGTCAGCTCGACAGCGGTGCCATTGTGCTGATGGGGCCGGTGGCGGTTTCCGTAACCGGTGAAAGCTTTAACCTGACGTCCGAAGAGATTGCCACCCAGCTGGCGATCAAGCTGAAGGCGGAAAAAATGATTGGGTTTTGCTCCTCCCAGGGCGTCGTAAACGATGAAGGGGTGATTGTGCCGGAACTCTTCCCGAATGAAGCGCAGGCCCGCGTTGAAGCGCTGGAAGCCGAAGGGGATTACCACTCCGGCACCGTCCGCTTCCTGCGTGGCGCCGTGAAGGCCTGCCGCAGCGGCGTGCGCCGTAGTCACCTGATCAGCTATCAGGAAGACGGAGCTCTGCTGCAGGAGCTGTTCTCCCGCGACGGTATTGGCACCCAGATTGTGATGGAAAGTGCAGAGCAGATTCGCCGCGCGACCATCAACGATATCGGCGGCATTCTGGAGCTGATCCGTCCGCTGGAACAGCAGGGTATTCTGGTTCGTCGCTCCCGCGAGCAGCTGGAGATGGAGATCGACAAATTCACCATTATCCAGCGCGATAACCTGACCATTGCCTGCGCCGCCCTCTATCCGTTCCCGGAAGAGAAAATCGGAGAAATGGCCTGCGTGGCGGTGCACCCGGATTACCGCAGCTCTTCACGCGGCGAAATGCTGCTTGAGCGCGTGGCGGCACAGGCGCGTCAGATGGGGCTGAGCAAGCTGTTCGTCCTGACGACGCGCAGCATTCACTGGTTCCAGGAACGCGGGTTCACGCCGGTGGATATTGATTCTTTGCCGGAAACGAAGAAAGAGATGTACAACTATCAGCGCCGTTCGAAAGTGCTGATGGCCGACCTGGGGTAATCCTTTCTTTGCCGGCGTCGTTCAGAGGGAGTCAAATATCGCGCTCAGCCCGCTTCGGCGCTCCGTGCGGGTGGCAATCGCCTGTACCAGCACCCGTTCATCGGTATACAGCGACAGGCGCTGACGCGCGCGCGTAATGGCGGTATAGATCAGCTCGCGGGTAACGACGGGGGAAAGCTGTGTGGGCAGGATAAGTGCCGCATGGTTAAACTCAGAACCCTGGGATTTATGCACCGTCATCGCCCAGGCAGTTTCATGCTCGGGCAAACGGCTCGGCTGGAAGGACTTCACGCTACCGTCCGGCATCTGGAACCAGACGCGGAGCCCCTGCCCGCGATCGAGCGCAATCCCGATATCCCCGTTAAACAACCCCAGCGCGCTGTCGTTGCGGGAGATCATCACCGGCCGGCCTTCATACCAGCGCGAGTGCGGAGTACGGTTGATTTTACGCTTTTGCGCCAGCAGCTGTTCCAGCCTGTCATTCAGGCCGCTGACGCCAAAGGGCCCTTCCCTCAACGCGCAGAGCAGCTGGTATTCGCCAAACGCGGCAATGACCTGCTCCGGCGTGCTTTGCTGCTGTACGCCCGTCAGAAAATGTTGATACCCCAGCAGGGCGTCATCCAGCATCGCCTGATACTCTTCCCCGGTTTGCAGCGATTTTTTCTCAATATCGGTAAAGGTTCCGTCAAATACCGCACAGGTAGCGTGCCGGTCGCCCCGGTTCACCGCCGCCGCAAGCTGACCAATGCCGGAGTCGCTGCCAAAACGGTAGCTTTTTTGCAGCAGACACAGGCTGTCGCGCAGCGCCCCCGCAAGTAAATGGTTTTCAGCCGCGAGCGAACATCCGGTCAGGCGCGCCAGCTCCTCAGCGCGTTCAGCGGTATACCCCAGGCTGGCATAGGTGCAGATATCGCCCAGCACGGCCCCGGCCTCAACGGAGGCAAGCTGATCGCGGTCGCCGAGGAAAATGACGCGCGCGTGCGGCGGCAACGCATCAATCAAACGCGACATCATCGTCAGGTCAATCATCGATGCTTCATCCACCACCAGCACGTCCAGATGCAGCGGGTTACCGGCATGGTAGCGCAGACGCTGGCTACCCGGCTGCGCGCCGAGCAAGCGGTGCAGCGTGCTGGCTTCATTAGGGAAAAGCGCAAGCCGCTCCCCGGTGAGCGGCAGTTTTTGCAGCGCGCCGCCTAACGACTCCGTCAGACGTGCAGCCGCTTTACCGGTGGGTGCCGCCAGGCGGATACGACACTTTTGCTCACCCGATAACTGAATCAGCGCGGCAAGCAGCTTAGCTACGGTGGTCGTTTTACCGGTGCCCGGCCCGCCCGAAATCACCGATATCCGCCGCGTTAACGCCACTGCTGCCGCCACTTTCTGCCAGTCTGTCTCGTCGTCAGAGGTAAACAGCGTATCCAGCGTTTGCCGGAGCAGTGCTTCATCGCACGGAAGCGGAGTATTGGTCTCGCTGAAGAAGCGCGCCACCGTCAGTTCGTTACGCCACAGCCGGTTCAGATACAAACGTTCACCCGTCAAAATCATTGGCGTACCGGTATCGGCGCTGCTGACGGCGGGCGAGCGGAGTAATATTTCTTGCCAGTCCACTGCCTCACCCAGAAGCGCGAAACACGCCTGTAAAGCCGGCGGCATTTTCTCATCCACCACCAGACGTGAAAGCGGCAGACAGACATGCCCTTCTCCCGCATCTTTACTCAGGATCGCCGCGGCAAGCATGACGGCAGGCTCTTCGCTCGCCACCATCATGGCAAATTGTACGTCCAGGTGGCGAAGTGCACGTTGTTCAATTGCGTCCAGCAGTAGCGCCTGCATCGTCATGCTACTTCCTCCGTGCTTGCAGCAAACAGGTTATCCATCTTTTCAATCAACTCCGCAGCCGGGCGGGTGCTGAAGATACCCGAACGCGGGTCGTTAGCATCCACGCCGCGCAGAAACAGGTAAATGACGCCGCCAAAATGATCTTCATAGCGATAATCGGCCATGCGATGGCGCAGGTAACGGTGCAGCGCCAGGGTGTAAAGCTGATACTGCAGATCGTAGCGATGCATTTGCATCGCTGAGGCCATCGCCTGCTGGGTATAAGCTTCGCTGTTTGCCCCCAGCCAGTTCGATTTGTAATCCAACAGGTAGTAGCGCCCTTCATGGCGGAAAACCAGGTCGATAAAGCCTTTCAGCATCCCCTGCACCTGGCGAAAATTCAGCGGCGGACACCCGGCGGATAACGGATCGTACTCGCGGATCAGCGCATCAAGCGCCTCGGCCCTGAGCGGGCTGGCGATGGGGAGGTAAAACTCCATCTCCACCTGCTTATCTTTGGCGGTCAGCTGGCTCAGCGAGATCCCCTGCGCCGTGAGCGGCGCGTGCAGAACAGCGCGGATCCATTCAGTGAGAACAGGCTGCCACTGTGCGTCGTAGCCTCCGCTCTGTAACATCTTCAGCACCCACTCTTCTGATACCGGTTGGGTAAAATCCAGCTCTTCAAACAGGCTGTGCAAAAACGTGCCCGGCGAGGCGCCGCGCGGAAACTGATGCGGCGTGAGCGCCGGCTCGACGGGCACGCTCCCGGCCCCAGCGGCATCCACGTCCAGTTTTGGCATCAGATCCTGCGCAATACTCTGTCCGTGCTGCTGTAAACCGGAGTAACTGGTGACGCGCCAGTCGTCAGCGATTGTGCGAGCCACCTCGCGGGCATGCAGCGCTGACTCTCCCTGCTCCGGCGTCTGCCAGCGGCTGCTGTCGGGCTGGGAGGGAATATGCAGGGCAACATGCTCTGAGCAAAGTGATTCGATGCACTGGCGCAGCCCTGCGGCATCTTTAGGCTCGCCGCGCTGAATAAGCCGCCCCAGCGCGCTCAGATGAAAATCACTCTCGCCGCTCTTTTCGCCACGGTGACGGAACAGCGGCGCGACGCCCAGGGAACAGTGCCAGACCGAACGGGTCAGCGCCACGTATAGCAGGCGCAGGTCTTCCGCGAGACGCTCCGCTTCGGCCAGCTCGACGCTGGACTCCGCGTTGCTGAGGTCGAGTACCGCTTCGAACGACTCGCGATCGTGGTAAAAAGCCTGGTCCTGCACGCGATAATTGGCGATAAACGGCAGCCAGACCAGCGGATACTCCAGGCCTTTCGACTTGTGAATGGTGACGATCTGCACCAGATGTTTATCGCTCTCGAGGCGCATCTGCTGGCTGGAAGAATTGCTGTTAGGGTCGGCAATCTGCTGGGCCAGCCAGCGCACCAGAGCATGCTCGCTCTCCAGTTGCGTACCCGCTTCCTGGAGCAGCTCGCTGATGTGCAAAATATCGGTCAGACGGCGTTCGCCGCCCGCTGTCGCCAGCATGTTTTCCGCAATGTGACGATGTGCCATGAGCTCGCGCACCATCGCCATCACGCCGCGCTTCTGCCATTTTTCACGGTAGCGCACAAACTCTTCTACCACAGCATCCCACGCGGATTCGTCAGTATTAAGCGCATCAATGTCACGCGCGTTCAGCCCGAGCATCGCGCTCGCTAAGGCGCTGCGGAGCGTGCTTTCACGCTCCGGGGCCAGCACAGCCTGCAGCAGCCATAGCATCTCGAGGGCTTCCAGCGTTTCAAAAACGCTGTCGCGGTTGGAGAGGTAGACGGACGGTATATTCAGTAGCGTCAGGGCGTCGCGGATAAGCGCGGCCTCCTGACGGCTGCGCACCAGCACCGTGATATCAGATGCCTTTACCGGGGCTGGTTTATCCTCCTTCCACAGCAGCGCATCGCCGCGCGCGCCTGCGCTGAGCCAGTCCCTAATTTGCGCCGCACAGTGCTGGGCCATAGCATTTTGATAGTCCGCGACGCCCCAGCCTTCCCCGTCAAGTAGCCAGAAGTTCATGGCTGGCTGAGTTTCGCCATTAACCTCGAAGCGCAACGCGGTATTTTTAGGGGCGAACTTGACCGGCTGGAAAGGGATGTCCCGGAACATAAACGCCGTATCCATGCGGCTGAAGAGCGCATTGACGCTTTCTACCATGCCGGGAGAAGAGCGCCAGTTGGTGTCGAGCGTGTAGTGCGCGTCAACCTCGCTGCGGGCTTTCATGTAGGTGAAAATATCCGCACCGCGGAAGGCGTAAATGGCCTGCTTAGGATCGCCGATTAACAACAGCGCGGTGCCGGGCTGCTGGCGCCAGATACGGCGGAAAATGCGGTACTGCTGAGGGTCGGTATCCTGAAATTCGTCAATCATTGCCACCGGGAAGCGGGTGCGAATCGCGGCGGCAAGCGCTTCGCCATTTTCACTGCACAGCGCCGCATCAAGTCGGCTCAGCATATCGTCGAACCCCAGTTCGCCCCGGCGACGCTTTTCACGCGCGACGGCGTCGCGGATCTCCGTCATGGCGCGAGTGATCATCAGATCGTTGAGCGTCAGGGGCTCCGCCAGCAGGGTTTCAATCGCCAGAAACAGGGGATGTTCAGGAACGATACCGTCGGCTTTGGTCCGCTCAACCAGGAAACGCCGGGAGAATTTCTCCAGCGCATCCGGGAGCTGGTAACCGCGCGTCTCTTCCTGCGCCCACGCGCTGATCTTCTCGATCCATTTGCCCTGGTTGCCGCGATTGAACTTACGTCGATCGATCCCGGAATTCTCGATGACCGCGTCAATCTCACCGACTGACTCAATCCATTTTTGTTTGATGTCGGTAATTTTAGCGATGATTTTTTCATGGCGTGAGGCCAGGGTTTCATCCGCCGGGGGCGGAGATTTGATGACCGGCGCTTCCCCCTGAAGATAACGATCGATGGCGCGCAGCAGCGCTTCGGGCCCCTTCCACAACGCATGTACCGCTTCCGCAATATCCCGCTGTAACGGATAACAGTGGCGACGCCAGAAATCCGCGCAGGCCTGATAGCGAAGCACGGATTCATCTTCAATAAGCTGTTGCTCAAACAGCATGCCGGATTCAAACGCATTCAGGCTCAGCATGCGCTGGCAAAAACCGTGAATGGTGAAGACGGACGCTTCGTCCATCTGCCTTTCTGCGAGGAGCAGCCACTGGGCTGCCTGTTGCTTATCGGCGATCTCTTCCAGAAGGCTCGCGTAAAGAGGGTTATCCGTGCTCTGGCGCAGACAGGCGATACGCAGTTCGTGGATATTGCTCCGAATACGGCCGCGCAGCTCAGCGGTGGCGGCCTCGGTAAAGGTAACAACTAGTAGCTCTTCAACGCTCAAAGGACGAGGAAAAGCGGCGTTACCGCCAAGCCCTAACAGCAGGCGCAGATAGAGCGCGGCGATGGTGAAGGTTTTTCCCGTTCCCGCTGAGGCTTCAATCAATCGTTCACCCTGCAGAGGTAAACGTAAGGGATCAAGGGACTCAGCGGTATCGGTCATTCTTTCTTACTCCAGGGCATAGATTGCTGCAACGCGCTGACGCTCTTCCAGACTTTCCAGCCTTTCGGGTTCACGTAGTCCGTTTTCCCGTTCTGGCTACCGGAAACCTGAGACAGGATAGTGATGCCCTGCGGCTTAATCACGGCCTGATGGAAGAAATCGGCAGCCTTCTGCGGCGTCAGCTGTTTTATCTCGGCCACTACTTTATCACGCGAATCAAATTTCAGATTACCGCGATCGAAATCTTTGCTCAGCTGTGACGCCTCTTCGCCCAGCGTCTGCGGCGGCTGCATCACCTGCGCGATGACGGCCTGCTGGATCTGAGCAAACTCTTCCGGCTTCATGGCCCGCAGTTTTGCTTCCACCTGCGGGAAGAACGCCTGATAGCGGTGCCAGAGATAGGCTGGCTGTTTGTCGCTGCTTTGCAGCAGGAAGCCCAGCCCCCATTGACGCCCCACGTTCATTGAGAAAGCAAATACCGCATAGCCAAGCTGCTCTTCTGTGCGCAGCTGGTTATAGAACCACGGCTGAATAATCTGACCCAGAACGGCGCTCTGCGCAGAGCTTGCGAATTCATCATAGCCCGTTGGCACAAACACCGCGGCCAGCGCGGAATCGGTGCTGCTCCCCGCTTTTTCAAAGATCACATTCTGTTTTTTCTCAACCAGCACGTCCTGGTTACGGCACCACTCGTCCCCTTTCGAACCGAGCTGCGTGCGAACATTTTCTGCCAGCGTTTTGGCCTGATCTTCGCTCATGTTGCCGACGATAAGAAACTCCGGGCGCGTGTTGGTTTTTAGCGAGTCACGGTAAGCCAGCACCTCTTTTAATGAGATTGATGGCAGCAAGGCACGGCGTTCTTCACGCTGGAAATAAGGTATTTGCGACAGCATTTGCGCCGGCATAAGCGCCTGATCGTAAGCTTTGCCCTTTTCTGCAGAATCCATCATCTGCGCATACCAGGATTTAGCCTGCTCAAGCTGCTCTTCCGTTGGCGTGTAGCTGAAGTAACCCTCGAGCAGTGCCTTGAAAAGCTGAGGCAGACGCTGAGTATAGCCATTTGCATTAAGCATCAAACCGTTGTTGGCATTGGTGGAGAAGCTGATCCCGCCCACGGCCGCCTGGTTGCTGAGCTGATCGAGCGCGATACCGGCCAGATAGTCATTGAGCGCGAACATCACCTGATTTTTGGCGCTGTTCATCGCTTTCGGGTTACGCAGGACCACGCTGACATCGGCCTTTGGCTCGCTCGCAAAATAACGGCTTGGGGTATACACCACGCGCAGCGTCGGTTCATCAATAATGAGCTCCGGGTGCGGATAATCCTTAGTCGTTTTGATCAGCGAGAAATCATCCGGGATATAGGGGTTCAGCTCCGGCAGCTTCAACGCAATCTCACCGGCCTTCTTCTGCCAGTCGGCGAAGGTCTGGTCGCTGATTTTGTCTACCTGATAAGGGGCATCAACAAAGTATGCCGTCTTGTTATGCGGTTCGTTCGGGCTGATGTACCAGATGCGGGCATTTTGCGGCGTCATCATCGCCAGGCGCGCTTTTACCGCCTCGGCATCATAACGATCGGCAATATTGACCGCGTCGAGCGTGTGCGCCACCGGCACGCGGATCATGGTATCCGCCAGCCACTCCACGTAATCCATATCGCGGGTAATGGAAGGGTAACGGAAATCGAGATCCAGCACGTGCGCGAGTTCATCAAAATAGCGCTTATCGACGCCTTTCTCGCGCAGTAAAGAGAGGTAGCTAAAGATAGCCGCCACCACTTCATCACGGTTGGCCTGACCTTTGTCGGTCAGGGTGGCGGAGATCGCCAGCACGCCGCTGTTGCCGTTTACCACGGGATCGGAATCGGCGCGGATCCCTTCCACCAGCCCCTGTTTTTGCAGCCAGTCAGATAAGGTTCCCGGGCTGCGGTTACCAATCAGGTAGGTCACCAGCTCGTCGGTTTTACTGCGAAACTGGGCTGTGTTGTTATCAATGCGGAACTCAACGCGCAGCACTTTGCGGGGCATGGCAGGGACATAGTGGATGACGATCCCTTTTTGCGCGTCCGTGACAACCGGTACGTCTATCTTCGGCAGGTCAATATTTTTATTCGGCACCCGGCCAAACGTTTGTGCCGCCAGTCCGGCAAGCTCCGGCAACGATTTGTTGCTGTAAATAACCGCCTTCATCAGGTTGGCGGAGTAGTATTTGTCACGAAACGCATGCAGGGCGTCAATGACCGGGCTTCCCGGTTTATCGCTCAGCGTCTCCAGGTTACCGCCCGAGAAACGTGAGCCCGGATGCGCCGGGTTGATGGTCTCGGCGCTGACCTGCGCCATACGCATACCGTCCCGGGTACGGGCCATAGTCAGCTCCGCATTGACGGCATTGCGCTCGCGGTCGGCGTATTTTTTATCCAGCAGCGGCGCGGCGATAGCATCGGCAAGACGATCAACCGCCCCTGCCAGCGCGTCATTTTCGACTTCGAGATAAAAGGCCGTGCGGTACGGTGCCGTGCTGGCGTTGTGGCTGCCGCCGTGCATTTTCAGGAATTCAGAAAGGCTATCCGGCTGCGGATATTTTTTAGAGCCCATCAGCGTCATGTGTTCGAGATAATGCGCCAGCCCCGGATGCGCCTCAGGATCTTCCAGCGATCCAACCGGCACCACTAACGCCGAGAGGGATTTCACCGCCTGCGGATCGGAAACCAGCAGCACGGTCATACCGTTATCGAGGCGGATAGCCTGATACTGACGGGTATCTTTTTCGCTCTTACGGATAGTTTCCTGAACGGGTTGCCAACCGGAGTCTGCCTGAGTGACGGGAGCCCAAAGGGCGACAAACAAAACAAACGCTTTGAACAAGGTGCTGCCTGGCATTACGACCTCTTTATCACGGCTACATCATTAACAAACTGCGTGCTGGACACGCCAACATCTCTTTATTTAGGTACATCAATCCGTGATAAGAAGTGCATCATAAATGAACACCCCATACTGCGCAATTTTTATACAGCGCTCAGGACTGATTAAACTTAAACAACGGTAACAGGTAGCGCTGTGCCTCTTCCGTAATAGCCTCGAAGTATTCTGGCTCAAGCGTTCGCCATAGACGTTGATACCAGACATCCTCACCTTCACCGCGTACCATCATGTTTCCTTCATAGGCCTGCATAAATTTACTGCGCGCTTTCTGCAGCGAAGCCTCATCCGTTAACATCGCATCATTCTGCGCGTCATAACAGGCTTTTATCCACGCACCGCCACTTTCGGGCAGTAACAGGAGGGGTTTGTTCATTCCCTGAAGATAGCCCTCAATATACAAGGACAGATAGCGTAACGCCTGTTCTGCCTCCATAGGTGGGAAGCGCCATTCGCCCTCTTTGCGCACGAAGATCCGGCTTTCACCTTTATTCCCACCCGCACTGTAGACAAGATGTTCCAGCCAGAGTTGCAATCCTTGTGAAACGCTGAGCAGAGAAGGCCGCCAGCGCAGTAGCCCATCCGGTTGAACCTGGGTTAGCCAGCCCGTGAGCTGTATGCCCTTGCAACTGAGATCGATTTCGATGCTTTGTCCGGGCTGGCGGTGCTCCCTGACGCGCTCCGCCAGAGCGGTCATCTCCTGGCACTGCGCCTCCCAGACGATTTCCCCAAACGCACCGTAAGGTAGTTGCCCTGCGGCACGGTAGCGCCGGTAAAGTTTGTCTGCATCTTCCTCTTCAACCAGCGCATTAAGCAGCTGGAGGTTTAGCTGATAGCGCTCCAGCCCTTCCAGAGTAAAGGGTTCTGCATCAGGAATTTCGCTCTCTTCAGAGCGGAAGTTGACCCGTAATCGCTGCTGGAAGAAGGCGCGCACCGGATGCGCCCAAAACCGCTGAAGCTGTTCGAAAGTCAGAGTGTTAATGGGCAGCGGATCAAGCGGCTGAATAAAATCCGTATGGGCTCTCCCCTCTTTTTTCGCTGCTGGCAGCCATTCGCGGGCATAGCTCTGCTGTTCGCTGACAATATAGTTTACCGGGTCAAACGGCATGCGGCTGTGGATACAGGTAATGTGCGCCTTCACCCGCTGCTCGCTTTCATCGCAGTTAAGCGCCTCATCCCCAGCCAGATAGTGGCTCTGGCCGATATAGTCCACCAGTTCCTGCACCAGAACGGAGGGGAAGCGCTCGCTGTTGTCCTGAATGGAACGACCGATATAGCTGATATAGAGCTTACTTTGAGCGGAGATAAGCGCTTCAAGGAAGAGATAGCGGTCATCATCACGACGGCTACGGTCACCCCGCTTTGGATCTGCGTTCATCAAATCGAACCCCAGCGGTGCCAGGGCCCGAGGATAAATACCGTCGTTCATGCCGAGCAGGCAGACCACCTTAAAGGGAATTGAGCGCATTGGCATCAGGGTACAGATATTGATGGGGCCTGCCAGGAAACGCTGGCTGATTCGCTCCTGGTCAAGGCGCTGCGTCAACTCATCTCTCAGCAGCGACAAAGGAATCGCTTCGCGATAGTGGGAATTCACGCCCTCGTCAACGATAGCCTGCCACTGCGTTTCAATGAGCGCCATCGCCGCTTCGGTGTCGTTGTCTGGCAGGAAGAAATCATTAAGTAACGCCCTGCACACCGGGAGCCACTCTTCAAGAGGACGCGGCTGCATTAGCTCACGGCGCCAGCGGTTAAGCTGCATCAGCAGAGAAGCTAAATGCCCTACCAGGTCAGCAATCAAACCACTGGACTCATCGTAAGGCAGCACTTCGTTCCACTCGCCCTGGCTGCTCTCCATGGCGTAGCCCAGCAGCATACGCGTCAGGCCAAACCGCCAGGTATGCTGGCCGGTTGGGGGAAGCTCGAACTCCTGAACGTTATCGTCATCGATGCCCCAGCGAACGCCTGATTCGTTTACCCACTGGCGAAGGTAGCGCAGCCCTTCTTCATTGATGTTGAAGCGGGCTGCCAGCACGGGAACATCCAGTAACGCCAGAACATCTTCGGAGATAAACCGGCTATCCGGCAGTGAAAGCAGGGTGATAAATGCCTGCAATGCCGGGTGCGACTGACGGGCACGACGGTCAGAGATGGCGTAAGGCAGATATCGCTCACCCGTCGCACTGCCGAAGACGGCCTGAATAAAGGGACTGTAGCTGTCGATGTCCGCCACCATCACCACGATATCGCGCGGCGTCAGTTCAGGGTCGTCCTGCAGCATCGCCAGCAGTCGATCGTGAAGCACTTCGACCTCACGCTGCGGGCTATGACAAACATGGATCGTGATACTGCGATCCTCAGCGTCCAGCTTCCGCTTGCTGTCGCTGCGCTCAAACTCTTTCGCCGTCACGCCCATGACGGCGCGGTTCTCCAGATCCAGAATATCTAACTGAATATTATGCAGCAGACTATCCGGGGCGATCTCGACAAAGGCGTCAACGTCACCTTCGCCTGATGACGTAATATCGGAGAGCATGTGAATGTAATCACGCCCCAGCTTCCCCCATGAGGCAAGCAGTGGATTGGGCAGGTTCTGGATGCCGTCTTCATCAAAAAGCTGCCCGGCAGTCGAGCCGTCTTTAAACAGCGGGACGGATCGTTCTTCAAAAAGGCGCTTTCGCTGGCGAGTCACCAGCCGCGCAAGCCAACGTTCGTCGAGGATATCCCCCCAATACTGTCGGCAAGGGTTGGTGAACAAAATATGAATATCGATATGTTTACCCAGCGCATTCAACGCTTTCAGATAAACAGGCGGTAATGCGGATATCCCACAGATAAAAACGCGTGACGGCAGTCGGGCTGGACGCGCCGACGCATTCTCGAGTATTGAGATAAACCGATCGTAGAGGTTGGCACGGTGCCACTTAGGCTGCCCAAGTTTCTCCGTATGCTCGACCAGCGCTTTCCAAAGCGGTGCCTGCCATATTTGCGCCTCCGGTAACCCTTCAACCAGTTCGCCCGCTTCCCAGCGAATTAACCAGTCAGAACGGTAAACAAGGTATTGGTCGTAGAGATCGGCGGTGCGCGACGCCAGCTGGAACAGCTTGCGCTTATCGGTATCGTCATTGAGGTAGTGGCGCAGCATGGCGAATTCATCGTGCTGGAGCATTTCCGGCAGCAGCGCCATCAGCTTCCAGCTCATGCCCTGCTTGTTGAAGGCGCTCTGCTCGGGGATGTCCGGTAACACGCGAACAAACATCTCCCAGATAAAGCTCGCGGGCAGCGGGAAATCAATATTCGCGGCAATGCCAAACTTACGGGAAAGCGACATTTGCAGCCACTGTGCCATACCGGTGCTCTGCACCAGCACCATTTCAGGCTCAAAAGGATCGTCGAGCCGCTCGCGCTCAACAATAAATTCCATCAGTGCTTCCAGCACATCCAGACGATTTGAGTGGTAGACCCTTAACATAGACGCTCCCGACTACTGGCTAACCGGGCAATGCAGACGCGTTATTTCACCGCGTCGCCCCAGAGGAGAAATAAGTGTAACCGTGATGCTGACACATCCTGCGTGCGTTGTCTGCACCCGACTGGCCTGCCAGCCTGCGGGCAGAACATTTGTTGAGAGCTGAGCCTGATTCCAGGCGTGGTGCCAGAGCTGACGATACTGGTTAAACTGCGTAAACCGCGCCGCCAGCGCCCGATGATAACCGGCCAGTGCCGTGACGATGATGACCAGCAGCATCATCGCCAGCAGAACCTCAACCATGCTAAATCCTTTTTCTTTGCTTACGGCAGCTGGCATAGCGAACGCTCCTTTAGCGGGCAAAAATCACTCCAGCCGTGAGGCGAAAAGCGAATATTACCGTCAATAATCTCTCCTGAACGCCAGAGCAGCAGGTCGTTGACTCCGGCAATCAGTAAAACAGTGGTCTCACTCAGCCGCCGCAAACACACTTGCCACGCGGATGCCTTTTTGCACTGGACTTCAGGATCGGGTGACCAGCTCTGAACGCGTCCCCACTCAAGCGCTGACTGTACAGAAGCCTGCTGCTGCAGCGAACGGCTCTCACCGCCAACGAGCGCGCTGAACGTTGTCAGCTGCTGGTTAAGGCCGGTGAGGATCAGCGTACCAAGCACCAGTAAAAGTAGAACCAGCGCCAGCGAAGACATACCGCGTTGACGGTTCACAGGTTGTACCCCGTGACCGTATACAAAGCCTGATAAGGCTCTCCATGATCGCCGTTGCGCAGGGCGGACAGTTCGATATTCAGCTCCGGCGCAAACCCGGTGTGTGTTACTTTCCTCACCACAAAATGCGCGATGGCGAGCCTGTCCGGGTCCGTGAGCTTTTCCCATCCCTGACCTTCACACGAGGTTGCCCCACGAAGCGTTTCCAGCGCGCCCGATTCCAGACGAAAACCGGTGCTGTCGTTTTCTGATGCACTGCGATCCCAGCGACCGTTACTGTTGGCATCCCACCGAACAATGACGCAGCTGCCCTGCCTTGCGATCGCCAGCCCTTGCCCCTGGCAGTTCCCCGCACAGTAACCCGCACGCTGAAGCTGTTTGCCGAGAGCAAACAGGCGCTGCCAGACCTCTTCTTCCAGCTCTCTCTGGCCGGATTGCAGTAATACCGCCTGCTGCAATCCGGGTAGAAAGCGCGATGCGCCAATCAACAACAGGCTACTGATGGCCGTGGCAATCAGAACTTCTGTCAGCGAGAAACCGCGTTGTCTCATCGACATGAACCTCCTTGTGAGACCTTACACATTCTGATGCGCCCTCCGTCTGAGACCAGGATAAGCCATTCTCCGGCACGGCTTTGCAGGCGTATCCGCCCTGCCCATGCCGTATCCCTTAACCCATAGAACCCTAATGAAGGTGTGACCTCGCTCACCGCGACCTCTGGCCAGATTGGAATCAGAACAAAGGGGCTGCCCTTCTCACAGCCTTGTACGGCAGCGCTCACCAGACACTCTGTCTCCCCCAACCGCTGAAGGCTAATTTGATGGTCACGGTTGTAGCGGTTGGCATGGTTGCGCAGAAACACCAGATAGTCGCGCACCTGGCCAGCGGTTTGCCACAGCCGCTGCTGCCGCTGCCAGCTGTCCCAGCCGTACAGACCTGAGGCGCTGAGTATGACAACCAGCGAGACTGCCACCAGCGTTTCGATAAGCGTAAAGCCGTTCTCTTTTTTCATGCGGGAAGTGTGGCGATTCGCCGTGGGCGTGGCGAGCGGTGAATAATGGTTTTACGAGGCGTTATCCGAAGTATCAGGAGAGTTGCAGCGCGTTGCACGTTTTCTGGATAACGCCTCGGAAAACGAAATAAAGACGAAAAAAAACCGGCGCTAAACAGCACCGGTTATGTCACGCTTTACCGCATCAGATAGCGACAGGCGCTTTGATGCCAGGGTGCGGGTCGTAGCCCTCAATCTCAAAATCATCAAAGCGGTAATCGAAGATCGATTCCGGTTTGCGTTTGATAATCAGCTTCGGCAACGCGCGCGGTTCACGAGTGAGCTGAAGATGCGTCTGTTCCATATGATTGCTGTAAAGATGGGTGTCCCCACCTGTCCAGACGAAATCACCCACTTCCAGGTCGCACTGCTGCGCCATCATGTGGACTAACAGCGCATAGCTGGCAATGTTAAACGGCAGGCCGAGGAACACGTCACAGGAGCGCTGGTAGAGCTGGCAGGAGAGCTTGCCGTCTGCGACATAGAACTGGAAGAACGCGTGGCACGGAGCCAGCGCCATTTTATCCAGCTCGCCCACGTTCCAGGCGGAAACGATGATTCGGCGCGAGTCCGGATCGTTTTTCAGCTGGTTCATCACGGTGGTGATCTGGTCAATATGGCGGCCATCAGGCGTTGGCCATGCGCGCCACTGCTTGCCGTAAACCGGGCCCAGGTTGCCGTTTTCATCTGCCCATTCGTCCCAGATGGAGACGTTATTTTCGTGCAGATACGCAACGTTGGTGTCGCCTTGCAGGAACCAGAGCAGTTCATGAATGATCGAGCGCAGGTGGCAGCGCTTCGTCGTCACCAGAGGGAAGCCTTCTTGCAGATTGAAGCGCATCTGGTGGCCAAAAATGGAGAGCGTACCGGTACCGGTACGGTCGTTTTTCGGCGTGCCCTCATCGAGCACTTTTTTCATCAATTCAAGATACTGTTTCATGGTTCCTCAGGAAAGTTGTTGCTGTGGACGACGACGATACGCCCAAATCATCATAATGGCACCCGCGACAATCATCGGAATGGAGAGGATCTGCCCCATGCTGATGTACTGTACCCATTCGCCGGTAAACTGCGCATCCGGCTGGCGGAAGAATTCAACGATGATGCGGAACGCGCCATAGCCAATCAGGAACAGTCCGGAAACAGCTCCCATCGGGCGCGGCTTGCGAATAAACAGGTTGAGGATGATAAACAGCACCACGCCTTCCAGCGCCAGTTCATACAACTGGGACATATGACGCGGCAGCACGCCGTAGGTATCGAAAATGGACTGCCACTCCGGGTGCGACGGCAGCAGCGCGATATCCTCCGCGCGGGAGCCCGGGAAGAGCATCGTGTACGGTACGCTTGGGTCAACGCGGCCCCATAGCTCACCGTTAATAAAGTTGCCCAGACGACCCGCCCCCAGACCAAACGGGATCAGCGGTGCGATAAAATCTGACACCTGGAAGAAGTTGCGTTTGGTGCGTTTGGCAAAAATCACCATCACCAGGATCACCCCAATCAGGCCGCCGTGGAAGGACATGCCGCCGTCCCAGACGCGGAACAGGTAGAGGGGATCGTTCAGGAACACCGGGAAGTTATAGAACAGTACATACCCAATACGGCCACCGAGGAACACGCCGAGGAAGCCCGCGTACAGCAGGTTTTCAACTTCGTTTTTGGTCCAGCCGCTGCCAGGACGGCTGGCGCGACGGCCCGCGAGCCACATGGCAAAAATAAAGCCCACCAGGTACATCAGACCGTACCAGTGAAGCGAAACAGGTCCTACTGAGAAAATGACCGGATCAAACTCCGGAAAATGCAGATAACCACTGTTCATCTGTCACCACAAGATGTTGTTATTCCGCTGAAAGTGGACAGCGGTAGACATGCGATTCTGCCTTAAGCAGAGGCTCCAAAGTTGCGAATCATAGCATAAGGCGGGCGCGGAGGATGCGCCAGAGATGTAAAAGATGTGTATAGGATTTTGTGCGCACTGGCGCCCTCTCCACAAGGAGAGGACGAAAGACGATTAGCGACCACCGCGGATCAGGCCGCCCATACCGCGCCGTTCCATAAATGCCGCCACCTGGTGACGAACCTCTGCGGCCAGCTGCGCCTCAAGGCTGCGCTCAGCCAGCTCGCGGGCATCATTGATGTCGATATGCCGCAACAAATACTTCACGCGCGCTACTGCGCGGCCGTTCATTGACAGATGACGATACCCCAGACCAATCAGGATCGCGACACACATCGAGTCTCCGGCCATTTCACCGCACAGGCGGAGATCAATACCGTACTGTTCAGCCTCACGGGCAATCATCGCCAGCGCGCGAATGATCGCCGGGTGCAGGCTATCGTAGATACTGGCGACGCGGGTGTTGTTCCGGTCGACGGCCAGAATATATTGCGTCAGGTCGTTGGTACCGACAGAGATAAAATCAACGCGATTTGCCAGCTGCGGCAGCATAAAGACCATAGATGGCACTTCGAGCATGACGCCGATCCGTGGTTTCGGGATCGCATAGCCAATCATCTCTTCCACTTCACGACCAGCACGTTCGATCAGGCGCCGCGCTTCGTCGATTTCATCTATGCTGGTGACCATCGGCAGCAGGATACTGAGATTGCCCGTCGCGGCGTTGGCGCGCAGCATCGCGCGCACCTGGATCAGGAAAATCTCCGGCTGATCGAGCGTAATGCGGATCCCGCGCCAGCCCAGACACGGGTTCTCTTCGCTGATGGGCATATACGGCAGCTGTTTATCCGCCCCGACATCCAGGGTTCGCAGGGTGACAGGCTTGTCGTTGAACATCTGCAACATCCCCTGATACTGCGCCACCTGCTCCTCTTCGGAGGGGAAACCGCTCTGCAGCATGAAGGGGATTTCAGTGCGGTATAAACCGATCCCGTCAATTCGGCTGCCAAGCTTCTCTTCATGCTCGGGGCTTAAGCCGGCGTTGAGCATGACTTTGATCCGCTCTCCGCTTTTCAGCTGCGCGGGCAGGTTAACGTCATCTTCCGCCAGCTTGCTTAATTCATTCTCTTCGCTGATGAGACGCTGATATTCCTGGAGCAGAACCGGCTCAGGATCGACCAGCAGTTCACCGCGGTAACCATCAACCACCAGCGTGCGGCGGTGCAGCACCGAGGGCTGAATATCCGCCCCCATAACGGTAGGGATACCGAGCGCGCGCACCATAATGGCGGCATGGGAGTTCGCTGCACCATCACGTACGACAACCCCGGCGAGTCTGTCCTGCGGCAGCTCGGCCAGTGTTGTTGCCGAAAGTTCATCGGCCACCAGCACAAACCGTTTTGGCCAGGCATTCGGCCCCTGAATGGTATCATCGAGGTGGAACAACAGGCGCTGTCCCAGCGCGCGGAGATCTCCCGCCCGCTCTTTCAGATAACCGTCGGTCAGAGCAGCGAACTGCTCGGCAAATTTTTCGATGACCTTTTTAACCGCCCACTCCGCGACTGCGCCTTTATCAACCTCAGCAAAAAGCTCACGGCGCAGACGCGCGTCGGAAAGCAGGTGCGAGTAGAGGTCGAAGATGGCCGCCGTCTCTTTTTGCGCACCAGCGGCAAAGCGCTTGCTGTAGCGACGAAACTCATTGGCCGCCTCTTCCAGCGCGGCGGTAAGACGCTCGCGCTCCAGCGCTTCATCAAGCGTAGAGGCTTCGTAGACCTGCTCCATCAACGGCAGCGTGGCGTCCATCCAGCCTTCCGCAATCGCCACCCCTGGCGATGCCGGAAGGGCGCGAATGCGCGTATGGCGGTACTGACCAAAGAGCGCAGCAAGCTGAGACTGAGAGAGGATCGCCGCCATCTGTGTCGCCAGCGTGACGAGGAAGGACTCTTCGCTTTCATCATACTGACGCAGCTCGCGCTGCTGGACCACCAGCACACCGAGTAGCTGACGACGCTGAATAATCGGCACACCCAGAAACGCGCGGAAGCGTTCTTCTTTTACGGAAGGGATGTATTTAAAGCTGGGGTGTTTTTGCGCGTCGGCAAGGTTGATAGGTTCAGCCAGCCGCCCAACCAGCCCGACGATACCTTCATCAAATGCGAGCGTTACGGTGCGCCCCCGCGGCTTTTTCAAACCGCGGGTCGCCATCAGGTAATAGCAGCGCCGATCGTGGTCGGCCAGATACACCGAACAGACCTCGGTCTCCATCGCAAGACAGATGTCAGTGACCAAAATATTCAGCGCCTCGTTGAGGCGCGGAGCGCTGGCCACCTTCTCGACTATTTCTCGCAAGCGGGTGAGCATGATTTGCGTAGCTTAACCTCTTTTACGTCGCCAGGCAGGTGCGCTCTGCGGCTTAGGCGGGATCTCCTGAAGCTGCATCACCACACTTGCAAACTCTTTCATCACCCTACGGTAAACATCGCGCTTAAATGACACGACCTGACGAACAGGATACCAATAGCTCACCCAGCGCCAGCCATCGAACTCCGGCGTACTGCTGGTTTGCATATTGATGTCCGAATCGTTGCCCACCAACTGCAGAAGAAACCACTTCTGTTTCTGGCCGATACAAACCGGCTTTGTGTCCCAACGCACCAAACGTTTCGGTAACTTGTAACGCAACCAGTTGCGGGTCGAGGCAAGGATGCGAACATCTTTTCGGCTTAAACCGACCTCTTCAAAAAGCTCCCGGTACATCGCTTGTTCTGGGGACTCTCCCGGATTGATCCCGCCTTGCGGGAACTGCCAGGAGTGCTGACCATATCGACGGGCCCACATGACCTGGCCCTGACGATTACAAATTACTATTCCTACGTTCGGGCGGTAGCCATCGTCATCAATCACCGGACTACCCCAAACTAAACCTTATATATGAATGATTGTTTCACACTACAGTGAGGCGGTAAACCACTCTCTTACAGGCCTGCAACCTAATAACATTTGAATAACTCACAAATAAGCGCAGAGTTATAAACAGATGTGCGGTCTCAAGGGCAATTTTATTCACCTTTTCTGTGGATATAGTTGTGAAGAAGTGTCTGATTACCGATGAACAACCTGAAATGACCTCTGCCCTCCCATTTCTCGCCTTCAACATAAAGTCATATTTTTCATTATTTTATATTCATATCGACAAACAAAATGCAGAATAGCGTGACGATCGTCACAGCAGGGATCGTCGTGCTGATGAAAGATCGAACAGCGTCGGTTTTATCCACAGATTGTGCCAATAAGTTAGGCACAATTTGTCTGAAATTTGGATTTTCGTCGCACGTCAAGGCTGTAAATTGAAACAGTAGTCAGGGTTATGCCCAGTTATCCCATTTTTCTGTGGATAACATGGTGTAAGATCCTGTTTATTGTCAGTGACCAGATTTGAACAACCCGTTTTGCGTCCCTGATGAAACCGTGAAAAAATTCATAAAAAACCTATAAATCATGCACATGGAATATTGGTACAGAAAAAGTTAAACTCTATCCACAGGGGACTGTTTCTTCGTTTATTTTTTAATCAAAAGGTTATCGTCATGCATCCGCTTTCACCCTTGCTCTCACCGCCTTCGAGCGAAAGCCAGTTGCTACAGCAGGCTCAGCGCCTTGCAGGCTTCTCGCTGGGCGAACTGGCGGCGATGGCAGGGCTACAGATCCCGAAGGATCTGAAACGAGATAAGGGATGGATCGGCATGCTTCTGGAGCTGTGGCTGGGGGCAAGCGCCGGGAGCAAGCCAGAGCAAGATTTCGCGGCCCTTGGCGTAGAGTTAAAAACCATTCCTATCGACCGCCAGGGTCGGCCCCTGGAGACTACCTTTGTCTGCGTTGCACCCTTAACCGGCAATACCGGCGTAACGTGGGAAACCAGCCACGTGCGCCATAAGCTGAATCGCGTGCTTTGGGTTCCGGTTGAAGGTGAACGGCAGATCCCGTTAGCTGAACGCCGAGTTGGCGCGCCGCTGCTCTGGAGCCCGGATGAAGAAGAGGAGCATCAGCTTCGCCTGGACTGGGAAGAACTGATGGACATGATTGTGCTCGGTCAGGTCGAGCGAATTACCGCCCGGCACGGAGAAGTGTTACAGCTGCGCCCGAAAGCGGCAAACAGCAAAGCGCTTACCGAGGCGATCGGCGCGATGGGCGAACCCATATTGACGCTGCCGCGCGGTTTTTATCTTAAAAAAAATTTCACCGGCGCGCTGCTTGCTCGTCATTTCTTACTTAAAACATAGTTTTTTACTTATTTTGCGAGCTCATAAACATAATCGCCTGGTTTTTAAGATTTTACCGCTTCACCCTGTTGCTATAACGGGTTAATACTACACTATGATTTGATACGAGCCAGATGAGGACGATAACGATGAAAAAATGGGCGGTGTTAATTTCAGCAGTCGGGTTGGCGTTTGCCGTTTCGGGCTGCAGCAGCGATTACGTCATGGCGACGAAAGACGGCCGGATGATCCTGACTGACGGTAAACCTGAAGTCGACGATGATACCGGTCTGGTCAGCTACCACGACCAGGCAGGCAATAAAATGCAGATCAATCGCGACGAAGTCTCGCAAATTATTGAGCGATAACAGTCGGAGGTCAGTAGCCTACTGGCCTTTTTGATTTTTTTCTTCCCCTTTTGCTTCCCCTCTGCCATGTTTATATTCCTTTGTCGGGAGGTTCCTGACGCGGTCTACATGTCTATTGAAGGAAGCCGGCTATGCATTATCACCGTATCCCCCACAGCGCTCTGGAGATAAGTCAACTGGGGTTGGGCACGATGACATTTGGTGAACAAAACAGCGAAGCCGATGCCCATGCACAACTCGATTATGCCGTCAGCCAGGGGATTAACCTGATTGATGTCGCAGAGATGTACCCTGTGCCTCCACGCCCTGAAACGCAGGGACTTACCGAAACCTACGTCGGTAACTGGCTGGCAAAACGCGGTAACCGTGAAAAGCTGGTTATCGCCTCGAAAGTGAGTGGCCCCGCGCGAAACAACGATGCCGGGATCCGCCCAAACCAAATCCTCGATCGCAAAAATATCCGCGCCGCGCTGGACGCGAGCCTGAAGCGCCTGCAAACCGACTATCTCGACCTTTACCAGGTCCACTGGCCGCAGCGTCCAACCAACTGTTTTGGCAAGCTCGGCTACAGCTGGAATGAGAGCGCCCCCGCCGTTACGCTGCTGGAAACGCTGGAGGCGCTGACCGAATGCCAGCGAGCGGGAAAAATCCGCTACATTGGCGTGTCCAACGAAACGGCCTTTGGCGTAATGCGCTATCTGCACCTGGCGGATAAACACGATCTGCCGCGCATCGTCACCATCCAGAACCCGTACAGCCTGCTTAACCGCAGCTACGAGGTGGGGCTGGCCGAAGTGACGCAATATGAGGAAGTGGAACTGCTCGCCTATTCATGCCTCGGTTTCGGCACCCTGACGGGGAAATACCTGAACGGTGCGAAACCGGCCGGGGCGCGTAATACCCTCTTTAGCCGCTTTACCCGCTACAGCGGCGAGCAGACGCAAAAAGCCGTTGCTGCCTATGTGGATATCGCGAAGCGCCACGGCCTGGATCCGGCGCAGATGGCGCTGGCCTTCGTGCGCCGTCAGCCGTTTGTTGCCAGTACCCTGCTTGGCGCGACGACCATGGAACAGCTGAAAACTAACATTGAGAGTTTCCATCTGAACCTGAGTGAAGAGGTATTAGCGGAGATTGAAGCGGTGCATCAGGTTTATACCTATCCTGCGCCGTAGCCTGATGCTTTTGCCGGGTAAGGCGAAGCCGCCACCCGGCTACTTATTAACGGCGACGCTGCCAGATCCACAATCCCGCAATCGCCGCCGCGAACAGCCCACCAAATCCAACGCCAATCGCCACCACCGGGACACCCACTTTTACCGCCAGCGAGTAGAGCCCCAGCATTAACAGCATGGCCAGGTTTTCACCGAGATTTTGAACCGCAATGGCATTCCCCGCCCCGACGGTCTGCTTGCCACGCTCCTGGAGTAACGCATTCAGCGGTACCACAAAGAAGCCCCCCAGAATACCAATCAGGATCAACAGAGCATAAGCGGGCAATAACGCATGTTGTAGCGAGAAGATAAGCACCACGAGGCCAATCAGGATCCCCGCTGGCATGCAGCGTGCAACCGTTTCAAGCGTCACCAGCTTCGCCGCCGCGCCCGCCCCAGCCACAATCCCGATCGCCACCATCGCATTAAGATAGGTCGACGTCGCATTGTCCGTAATCCCCAGCGCCACCGGTACCCACAGAACCAGCAGGAAGCGCAGCGTGACGCCCGCCCCCCAGAACATACTGGTTCCCATCAGGGAGAAACGCGTTTCCCCGTTACGCCAGAGCACGCGGCACGCGTTAAAGAAACTGCCGGTCATTGGTTTAAAGCGCCAGGACTGGCCCGGGCGAGCCACCGGCAGCTTCGGAATAAACAGGTTAGCCACGACCGCCCCACCATACACCACTGCACACACGCCCAGGGCCGCCAGAACATGCCAGTCGGCCAGCACGCCACCCGCGACGGAGCCGAGGAGGATAGCGGCAATCGTTGACGACTCCATCAGGCCGTTGGCTTTCACCAGCTTATCGCCCGTAGTCAGTTCTCCGAGAATGCCATACTTCGCCGGGGAGTAGGCGGCAGCACCGATGCCCACCAGCGTATAGCCAACAAACGGATTAAAACCAAAACATATACTGGCAGCGCCCAGCAGCTTGAGACCGTTGGCAAACATCATCACCCGGCCTTTCGGGAAGCTGTCCGCCACCTGCCCCACAAACGGGGCAAAGATAATGTAAGCGCCCACAAACACCATCTGCAGGATCGGCTGACTCCAGTCAGGGTAAAACTCGGCTTTCAGCAGCGCCAGCGTGGCAAACAGCAGCGCGTTATCACCGAATGCAGAGAGAAACTGCGCGGCGATGACGGCCATCATGCCTTTCGACCTGAGGGAGGTGTTAGTGTGTACTGACTCACGCATTTTGCTGTTCCGCCTCTTCAACCATACCTTTCAGGGTCACGAAATCGGGCTTGCCGCTACCCAGCACCGGAAGCTGCTTCAGGTAGCGAATATCGCGCGGCACCGCCAGCTCTGGAATGCCATGCTCACGCGCATAGCTCAGTAACCTGTCGCGCTTAAGCTCAGCATCAGTGGTAAACAGCACCAGCGCCTCGCCTTTGCTGGCATCGCTCTTCACGACCGTGGCGTGCATCTTCTCGGCGGACACGGCCGTCGCCAGTTGTTCAACCATTTCCAGAGAGACCATCTCACCGGCGATTTTGGCGAAGCGTTTTGCGCGCCCCTGAATCTGTACAAAGCCTTGCTCATCGAAACGAACGATGTCACCGGTGTCGTACCAGCCGGTTTCAATCTCGCCGTTGACGTTTTCCGCCGTTGGCGCTTCCAGCACGCCTGGGTTTTCCACGCGCAGGTAACCGTTCATCACGTTCGGCCCTTTCAGCTGCAGGCGGCCACCGTCCTCAATGCCCGGCACCGCCAGCAAGCGCGCATCCATCCCCGGCAGAATTCGGCCCACCGTTCCCGGTTTCGCCGCCATCGGTACGTTGATCGAGACAACGGGCGCGCACTCGGTAACGCCATAACCTTCAAGAATGCGCAGGCCAAACTTGTCCTGCCAGATCTGACGCGTGCTCTCCTGCAGCTTTTCCGCACCGGCCACCACGTACCGCACGCGATAGAAATCATACGGATTGGCGAAACGGGCATAGTTACCCAGGAAGGTTGAGGTCCCGAACAGGACGGTGCAGTTACGGTCATACACCAGCTCCGGCACAATGCGGTAGTGCAGCGGGCTAGGATAGAGGAACACCTCGGCACCGGTCAGCAGCGGCGTGAACAGCCCCACCGTCAGGCCAAAGGAGTGGAACAGCGGCAGCGCCGACATAAAACGGTCATTCGCGGTAAAGTCGGCAATGCTTTTGATCTGCTCAACATTCGCCAGAATACTCTTGTGGCTGTGGACGACGCCTTTCGGGTTACCCTCCGAACCCGACGTGAAAAGGATAATCGCGTCATCTTCCGGCTGCTGTTTGACCTGAGCCAGATGCGGCACCAGCAGATGCGCAAAAATCCACAGCTTGTCGCCGGTGGTCACGTCCGCTTTTAGATCTTCCAGGAAGACCCAGCGTACCTGGGTCAGCTGTTCCGGCAGATGCCACAGCTTGCCTTTGTCCAGGAACTGTCGGGAGGTAAAGATGGTATTGATTTGGGCGGCGGTAATGGCGCTGGTCAGCCCTTTCACGCCCGCCGTGTAGTTCATCATCGCCGGTATACGGCCACGGGAAACCGCACCAAAAATCACCGCCGCGCTGATGCCCGCGTTTGGCAGCATCAGGCCGATCTTTTCGCCCTTTTTGCTGTACTTCTCAAGAATGCGGCCCACGAACAGCGTCTTGGTCAGCAGTTTACGATAGGTATCCGGGGTAAAGTTGATGTCTTCAATGCAGTTTTTCTTCGCGCCGTAGCGGTACTGCGCCGAAAGCAGGGATTCATACAGCGTTTCGCGCGGACGAACGGCCATGCGCGCTTCCATCATAATCTGGTGCAGCATTTCCCCGGCGATTTTACGGCGATCGCGGGCACGCGGCGCTTCCGGCATCGGTAACGACGTTGGCGGCAGGATATGCAGGGTGATTTTGGGGAACAGACGCTGCTTCACCAGCCCCTTAAGGCGGCTGAAATGGGTCAACTCTGCGCCTTCAATGCGCAGCGGCACCACGGTCGCGTTTGATTTCGCCGCGACAAACCCCGCGCCGTCGTAGATTTTCATCAGCGAACCGGTCACTGAAATGCGCCCTTCCGGGAAAATGACCACCGGACGCCCCTGCTCTACCAGACGTACCAGGTGTTTAATCATCATCGGCTTTGTCGGGTCAAGCGGTACGAAATCGATCAGTGGGGTGAGCCAGCGCATATACCACTGCTGGCTGATGGAGGTATAGACCGCAAACACCGGACGCACGGGCAGAAACAGCGCAAGCAGGATGCCGTCTATAAAGGAAACATGATTGGGTGTGATAAGAACGCGCTCGCCACGAAGCGCCTGGGCATCGCCAGTGACGCGGATGCGAAAAAGAATACGGAACAGTGTACGGAAAAACCCAAATAGCATCTCAACTCCCTTTGCCAGACAGTGTGGTGGGTTGACAGTAAATGGTGGCAGATTACACGAGAAGTGATACGGGAGCGACAGCAAAAATGGAGGCGAAAAAAAACCTGCGCATCCGCGCAGGTTGGTGCAAGAGATGAGTACGAAACCGTACTAAGAATTCTCACCAATCAATACCTCTGGGATCTTGATTGTGGCTGTTGACCCTGCACTTCGCCAGCAGGAAAACGCAAGGGAATGAGCCGAAATGCAACCAGGTGTGAATATTCTCTTTTGCTGTTACAGGTTGAACTATCAGGCAAAAAAAACCTGCGTAAGAACGCAGGCTGGTGTAAGTCGTGTTAATCAACCGGAGTTGATTCCACCTATCAATACCTCTGGGATCTCGACTCTACCAACCTCTTTAACGTCATCGCCACCGGACAATCGCAACAGCCTGAGGCAAAGTGTAACTAAAGGTTCAGAATGACATTCTTCTGACATGACCAGGCGTGTAACGATTACACTACCAGGGTTGGTCTGCGTCACGTTTGTGGCTCCCGGAAACCGGCTTCCCTTGAATGGACGTCACTTTTCCGCAACACTATTCAGTGTGTAAACGCTTACCCCAAATAAGAAGGTTATAAATGGCGACAATAAAGGATGTGGCTCGTCTGGCAGGTGTGTCGGTAGCCACCGTCTCCCGCGTGATTAATGATTCACCCAAAGCCAGTGACGCATCACGCCAGGCGGTACAAAGCGCCATGGAAACCCTGAACTACCATCCGAATGCCAACGCCCGCGCGCTCGCCCAGCAGTCAACAGAGACTATTGGGCTGGTGGTGGGAGACGTTTCCGATCCCTTTTTCGGTGCCATGGTAAAAGCGGTTGAACAGGTCTCTTATCAGACGGGTAATTTTTTGCTGATCGGCAATGGCTATCATAATGAACAAAAAGAACGCCAGGCCATCGAGCAGCTGATCCGCCACCGCTGCGCTGCACTGGTGGTACACGCCAAAATGATCCCGGATGCCGAGCTAATTCACCTGATGAAGCAGATGCCCGGCATGGTGATTATCAACCGTATTATCCCCGGCTTTGAAAAACGCTGTGTAGCCCTCGACGACCGCTACGGCGCCTGGCTTGCGACCCGTCATCTGATTCAACAGGGTCATACCCGGATTGGCTATCTCTGCTCCAATCACCCCATTTCTGATGCGGAAGACCGCCTGCAGGGCTACTACGACGCCCTGCGCGAAAACGGTCTGCCGTGCAATGACCGTCTGGTGGCCTACGGTGAACCGGATGAGAGCGGCGGCGAACAGGCCATGACGGAGCTGCTGGGTCGCGGACGGAATTTCACCGCGGTCGCCAGCTATAACGATTCGATGGCTGCCGGGGCAATGGGCGTCATGAATGACAACGGGATCGAGGTGCCGGCTGAAATCTCGCTGATTGGCTTCGACGATGTTTTGGTCTCCCGGTACGTGCGCCCGCGCCTGACCACCGTACGCTACCCCATCATCACGATGGCCACCCAGGCCGCAGAGCTGGCGCTGGCGCTGGCCGAACAACGCCAGCCGCCGGAGATTACCCATCTCTTCAGTCCAACGTTAGTGCGCCGTCACTCCGTTGCTGCCCCCGCTGACGCACAGAGCGAATAGCGATACAGGTGTACCGTTTTATCCGGATACTCCAGCCCATCGCCAATATACTGCCAGCCGTAACGTTCATAGAAGTCGCGGCAGGCAGACCAGAGATGAAGTTCCTCGTACCCGGCCCGTGCGGCGAAGCGAATAACATGCTGCTGTAACTTTCCTGCCAGCCCCTTGCCTCGCGCCGCGTCATCAACGTAGAGCGCCGCCAGCCACGGACAGAGATCCTGACGGGTAATCAAATCACAGCGCCAGAGTCCCACCGTCCCGAGAAGCCGTTCATCCTCTACGGCGATAAAGGTCAGCGGCAGGGCACCCGGCGTCTGGCTGTGCTCGACGATGCTATGGAAAAAATCCCGCGCAAGCCCCTCGCCAAAGGCCTGCCAGAGCCAGTCGGTGACCTGCTCCGCATAGCGCGGTGCCTCGTAAAGCGGGAGAATGACGGTCTTTTTCACGTTTCACCTGCGTTTTTAATGAATATGCTGGCCTGACGCCTCCAGCCCGGTTTGGCGATTATTTTACCAGAGTCAGACTATTTAGTTTTACTTCCGGCAGGCCAGGCGAATCGTGACCAAAAAGCGTGATCGTGGCAGAAGTTTTGCGCTTCCCGCATCGCTTATACGCTGTCAGGTCTGTGTTAAACTGCAAACCATTACGTGGAAGCAGGAATGTAGAATGGCAACAATGCTGGATGTCTCACTGCGCGCGGGCGTGTCGAAGGCTACCGTCTCGCGCGTGCTGAACGGCACAGGTCAGGTTAAAGAGAGCACGCGTCAGCAGGTCTTTGCTGCGATGGAAGAGCTGGGCTACCGCCCAAACTTTCTCGCGCGTTCGCTGGCTAACCAGACCAGCAACAGCATTGGTCTGGTCGTCTCTACCTTCGACGGCTTTTACTTTGGTCGTCTTTTGCAGCAGGCGTCGCGGCAGACCGAAACCCACGGGAAACAGCTGATCGTCACCGACGGTCACGACGCGCCAGAGCAGGAAGAGCAGGCGGTGCAAATGCTGGCCGACCGCCAGTGCGATGCCATCGTGCTTTACACGCGCTATATGAGCGAAAAAGCGATCATCAAGCTGATTAATACCGTGCAAACGCCGCTGGTGGTCATCAACCGTGAAGTCAGCCAGGCACCGGAGCGCTGCGTGTTCTTCGAACAACAGGATGCCGCGTTTAAGGCGGTGGATTACCTGATCAATCAGGGCCACCGGGAGATCGCCTGCATTACCGTTCCGATCCACACCCCCACGGGTAAAGCACGGCTGATGGGCTACCGTAAGGCGCTGGAAAAGCACGGCATTCGTCTGGACGAGCGTCGAATAAAGTACGGTGATGCGGGAATGACGCGGGGCTATGAGCTGTGTAAGGAGCTGATTGCTGAAGGGGTGTCGTTCAGCGCGCTGTTTGCCTGTAACGATGATATGGCGCTGGGCGCGTCCAAAGCGCTGCATCAGGCAGGGCTTAAGATCCCGCAGGATATCTCCCTGTTCGGCTTTGACGATGCCCCAAGCGCAAAGTGGCTGGAGCCTGCGCTGTCGTCGGTTTATCTGCCGATAGATAACATGATCGTCACGGCTATCGATCAGGCGATCCGGCTGGCGAAGAACCAGCCGGTCGATGCGATCCCGCCGTTTACCGGCACGCTGGTATTACGCGATTCGGTCACAACGGGGCCGTACTTTAATCAAACGAGTTCCAGCGCCAGCAGTTCCTGAATGGTCTGGCGACGACGGATCAGCCGCGCCTTGCCGTTATCAAACAGCACTTCCGGCAGCAGCGGACGGCTGTTGTAGTTCGAGGACATAGACGCCCCGTACGCCCCGGTGTCGTGCAGCACCAGGTAATCGCCCGGCTTCACCTCGGGCAGCGCGCGGGTTTCAACTTTGCCACCTTCCTGCTGGGTAAACACATCACCGGATTCACACAGCGGGCCTGCGACCACCGTCTCGCGGCGCTGCGCGTGCGTTAAATCGCGGCCATCGGCAGCCAGGGCGGTAATGTGATGGTAGCTGCCGTACATGGACGGACGCATCAGGTCGTTAAAGCCCGCATCAATCAGCACGAAGTGGCGGGAGCCCATCTCTTTGACGCTGCGTACCTGAGCCACCAGCACGCCGGCTTCGGCTACCAGGAAACGACCCGGCTCAATTTCCAGCTTCACGGCATGGCCCAGATGTGCGGCAATTTGATCGCGCGCGGCGCTCCACAGGCCGTAATAGTGATCGGTGTCGATCGCCTCTTCCCCTTCACGATAAGGAATGGAAAGACCTCCACCGGCGGAGATCGCCTCCAGATCCTGACCGAAGTCAACAACCTGGCGCACCATCGCCCCGCACACCTGCTCCAGGTGCCCGTAATCGACGCCGGAGCCAATGTGCATATGAATACCGACCAGCTTCAGGCTGTAGCGCTGCAGTACCTCAAGCGCGGCAGGCATATCGGCATACCAGATCCCGTGCTTGCTGTTTTCGCCCCCGGTGTTGGTTTTTTGGCTATGGCCATGTCCAAAGCCCGGGTTGACGCGCAGCCAGACGCGATGGCCGGGTGAAACCTGCCCAAGCTGCTCCAGCATATCCACAGAACCGGCGTTCACCGGCACCTGCAGTTCATGCACGCGCGCAAGCGTGGCGTCGTCGATCACATCCGCGGTAAAGACGATCGCGTCAGGATCGGTTTTCGGATCAAAGCCTGCCGCCAGCGCACGCTCGATTTCACCCAGCGACACGGAGTCAACCTTCACGCCCTGCTCGCGCATCAGGCGCAGAATATGAATATTGGAGCAGGCCTTCTGGGCAAAACGCACCACGTCAAACTGATGCAGGGCGGCGATCTTCTCGCGAACGATCTGCGCGTCGTAGACCCATACCGGGCAGCCAAACTCGGCGGGCAGGCGCAGCAGGTTTTCAGCGTTCAAATCGGTATCCGTCTGGTTGAGCGGGCGTGGCATGGTCTTCTCCGGTTCAATTCATTTTTTATGATTACGCCACAGCGGAAGCAGAATAAAAAATATCGTTTTATCGCGAGTCTATGCAAAAATGATATGGACAGTTCCTTGCTTTCAGGTGCCCTATGCCCGCCGTCAATTTACGCCACATCGAGATTTTTCACGCCGTGATGACCGCCGGCAATCTCACCGAAGCCGCGCAGATGCTGCACACCTCGCAGCCGACGGTCAGCCGCGAGCTGGCGCGCTTCGAGAAAGTGCTGGGGCTGAAGCTGTTCGAACGCGCCCGGGGCAGGCTTCACCCGACGGTGCAGGGGTTGCGCCTGTTTGAGGAAGTGCAGCGCTCATGGTACGGGCTGGACAGAATCGTCAGCGCGGCGGAAAGCCTGCGCGAGTTTCGTCAGGGCGAGCTGTCGATTGTCTGCCTGCCCGTCTTCTCTCAGTCCTTTTTACCGACGCTGCTCCAGCCTTTTCTGGCCCGCTATCCTGAGGTCAATCTCACCATCGTCCCGCAGGAGTCGCCTCTGCTTGAAGAGTGGCTGTCGGCACAGCGGCACGATCTCGGGTTAACCGAAACCCTCTCGACACCCGCAGGAACGGCGCGCACGGAACTGCTCGCGCTGGATGAAGTGTGCGTTCTGCCCGCCGGGCATCGGCTTGCCCACAAAGCAGTGCTGACGCCCGCGGATTTTCATGGTGAAAACTACATTAGCCTGTCGCAAACGGACAGCTACCGGCAGCTGCTGGATACGCTTTTTTCTGAGCATCAGGTGAAGCGGCGGATGGTCGTTGAAACCCACAGCGCGGCGTCAATATGCGCGATGGTGCGCGCGGGCGTCGGCGTTGCGGTCGTCAATCCGCTTACGGCGCTGGACTATGCAGGAAGCGGGATCGTCATCCGCCGTTTTAGCGTTTCCGTCCCGTTCACCGTAAGCCTTATCCGCCCGCTGCACCGTCCGGCTTCCGCGCTGGTGGACGCATTCACCGAACACTTAGTTGAGCATGCGCGTCAGGTGGCGCTTCGCTTACCTGACCTGCAAAACCCGTTATGACAGCATAAATTCCACGGCATCTGCCGCGTGAATGGCCGCGGTATCAAACACCGGGATGGGGCTTCGTTCGGCCGGCACCAGCAAACCGATCTCCGTGCAGCCGAAAATCACCCCTTCAGCCCCCTGCTGCGCCAGTTTATCTATTACGCTGACGTAATATGCGCGGGAGGTTTCGCTGAAGGTTCCGAGGCAGAGCTCGTCGAAGATAATCTGATTGATGCGCGCCCGGTCCCCCTCATCCGGGATCAGGCTTTCAATCCCAAACTCGCTGTGCAAGCGCCCGCGATAGAAATCCTGCTCCATGGTGTAACGTGTGCCCAGCAAGGCCATGCGCGACATTCCCGAAGCGCGAATGGCGCGTCCGGTGGCGTCCGCGATGTGCAGGAACGGCAGCGAACAGCGCGCTTCAATGTGCGAGGCCACTTTGTGCATCGTGTTGGTACACAGCAGAATGCCCTGCGCCCCCGCACGCTCCAGCCCCAGCGCGGCATCAGCCAGGATTTCTCCGGCTTTATCCCATTCGCCGCTCGACTGGCAGGCTTCGATTTCATGAAAATCAACGCTGTGCAGCAGCAGGCTCGCGGAGTGCAGGCCGCCCAGACGCTGCTTTACGCCTTCGTTAATCAGGCGGTAATAAGGGATTGTCGATTCCCAGCTCATCCCACCTATCAGGCCAATCGTTTTCATCATCGCTCCTTATCTGTTTAAGCCAGTGAAGCAAACTTGTGATCCTGTTTCCAGTTCTTTATTACGTCGTTTTCTTTTTAAGCTGGCCAATGTAAATTAAATAAAACACTGTTTTATTATGAAGGGCAAAGCCATGTTTATGTTCCACAAAGAGACCGCGTCTGAAGATCTGGGGAACGGCGTTACGCGTCGCGTGCTGGCCCACGGCGGCAGGATGATGGCGGTTGAAGTACATTTTGAGCAGGGCGCGATTGGCCCACTGCATAACCACCCGCACGAACAGTTAACCTATGTTCTCTCTGGAGAATTTGAGTTTACCATTGGTGAAGAGAAGCATGTCGTGACGGCGGGAGATACCCTCTACAAACAACCACATGTGATGCACGGCTGCGTCTGCCTCAGGGCCGGCACGCTGCTGGACACCTTTACGCCTGTTCGCAAGGATTTCCTGAAATAAAAAAGGCGCTGTTGCAGCGCCTTCATGTGTGCAGAATTTATTCCGTTACCGGCTCTGGCAATGGGTTTCGGCTGAGCATGGCCTCACGGAGTAATACGCTGCCGCAGGCAAACAGAGCGCCAAGGATCGCCGCCAGAATGACAATCATGCCTTTGCCCGGGCCGTCTTTTTTCACCGGCATCGATGGCGAAAGCTGATACCTGAATGGCTCAAGCTTAACGTCTGCGAAGGAGAGTTTTTTCAGCTGCGCCAGGTAATATTCCCGGTTCTGGAAGTCCGCGTTCAGCTCCGTCACATCCTTAAGATTTTTTTCAATCCTTAGCTTTTCCGCGATACCGTCAGCCCCGAGCGCGACGGAGTAATCCGGATCGTCTTTTATCCCTTGTCCGTTGCTATAAACAGGCTTCTTAATGCCCGCCGCATTCGCCACTTCCAGCGAATAGTTCAGCCGCTGCAGGTTGGTGTTATGCACATTGGTCAGACGAACGCGGTCGAGCGCCAGCTGCTGTTCTACCTCGTTCGTTTTGAGGGCGATCTGGTTGCGGATATTCTGCACCGTTTCTTTCTCAACAATTGCCGAGATATAGTTGATATACCCCTCCAGAACGGATTGGGCATCGGCTGCGGTCGGCGCGGTGAAGCTCAATGTCCAGGAGACGAAAGGCGCTTTATCCGCATCTTTTCCCTGAACATCATTCACCGCTTTCATTTTGTCTGCAATATTGACAACCGCACGGTGCAGTTCAAGCGGGTCCACTTGCGCATTCTTGAGCTGCGCCATCACGTAAGGGGAAGAGGTCATATACTCTTCAAGCAATGACTGCGACTGGAATTTTTTAATAAACAGGTCAAAGACTTCCTGACGGGTAACCGGCACCTTCACATCAAGAACCTGCAGCGCAACCATCATCTGGCTCAGCGGATTCCACTGTGTCTGTTCCGCCGGAGTGATCACCGCTTTACTGGTCCATTTTTGCGGCAGTAGAAGCGCAATTGCCAGACCTGCCAGCGCGAAAACAAAGATAATGGTGGCAATACGTTTTTTCGCGGTAATCAGAATATCTAACAGGCCCAGAAGATCGATCTCTTTTGAACTGACTGCTGGAGGAGCATATGAGGGAAAATCGAGGTCCGTATTTTTTTTGAAATCCATTGCTGACATAGCCGTTCTTATGTTTCGGGTGCAGTAAATTCCTGCCGGGTGAGTTCAGTTGCCCAATAATACAAGAAACTAAGAATAATCTGAACACGAGAATGGACTATCTGAGGAACGGCTATCAAAGTTGGTAGTTATTCAGCATCACGGTTACAAAACGCCGGGTGGCGCTGCGCTTACCCGGCATTACCCCTTACACGCCGATATTTCGCAGTTTCTCCCCGCTCATCAGCTTGCGTTCAATATGTTCCAGCGTCACGCCTTTGGTTTCTGGAATTAGCCAGAATGTCACGCCAATAAACGCCACGTTCAGCACCGTATAGAGCCAGAAGGTTCCCGCCGCGCCAATCGCATCCAGCAGCGTCAGGAAGGTCGCGCCGATGATCATGTTCGACACCCAGTTGGTGGTGGTGGAACAGGTGATACCAAAATCGCGACATTTCAGCGGCTGAATTTCAGAGCACAGGATCCACACCACCGGCGCGGCGCTCATCGCGTAGCCAGCAATACACATCATGGTCATGCCCACGGAGAGCCAGGAGAGGCCGCTGGACGCCGTGCCGTTATCAAACTGCATCAGGCAGTAGCCGAGGATCAGGGTGCCAAGCGCCATCACGCTAAAGCCAATTTTCAGCGCAGGCTTACGACCGGCCTTATCGACGGTGAACACCGCGATAAAGGTGGCGAACATAAAGGTAAGCCCCACCACCAGCGTGGCGATCATCTGCTGTTCGGTGGTGGTAAAACCGGCCATTTTGAAGATGCGCGGGGCGTAATACATGATGATGTTCATCCCCGTGAACTGCTGCATCGCCTGCAGCAACATGCCGAGGAACACCGCGCGGCGCACGTTGCGGTTAGCCTTAAACAGCGACCAGCCGCCCTGCTTCAGCTTCAGGCTTTCGCGGATCTCGTTCAGCTCTTCACGCGCTTTCTCAGACGTGTCGCGCAGCATGCGCAGCACCTCTTCCGCTTCCACGTGACGCCCTTTTTGCGCCAGCCAGCGCGGGCTGTTGGGCAGGAAGATCACTAAAACAATCAGCACTACCGCAGGCAGCGCCAGCACGCCGAGCATCGCCCGCCAGTTACCGCTGTAGCTGAAGTACGTATCGGACAGGAACGCCAGCACGATGCCCAGCGTCACCATCAGCTGGTACATGCTAATCATCTTGCCGCGCACGTTCTCGCTCGCCATTTCGGAGAGATACAGCGGCGCGGTGTAGGAGGCAATCCCCACCGCCACGCCCAGCAGCACGCGGGAGAGCAGCAGCACTTCAACGTTAGTGGCAAACGCCGAACCTATGGACCCGGCAACAAACAGGACCGCCCCGACCATCAGGCTGTATTTACGCCCAAGGCGGAACGAAAGCCAGCCGTTAAACAGTGCGCCGATGGCCGCGCCGAGCATCATGCTGCTCACCACCCACTCCTGCAGGCGGTTACTCAGCGTAAAGTGATCGGTAATAAACGGCAGCGCCCCGGCGATAACGCCGATATCCAGGCCGAACAACAAACCGGCCACGGCTGCCGCAATGGAGACAAACTGGTTCATGCGGCGGGTATCGCGCAGCGCGGCAGGCATCAGGGTAGAGTCATTTATAGATGTCATATTTTTCCTGCCTCAACAGCAAAATTCGTTAAATGAAATTACGAGATAGCGGGGAAAAGTGTCAGGCCGGAATTCGTGAAGATATGGATTATTTCGCTATGGCATAGCGATCTGTGATGGACATTACAATTTCAACTAATGCTGGATAATCACCTGATTTTACTAACCACTTAATTTTTCAATAATAAAAGTGTGATGGCAGTCATCTATGATTTTTAAGTATGGATTTTTCGTGTTTATCAATATGGACTTTGACAAATTTTAAGCAAAAAAAACCTCCGCCGAAGAGCAGAGGTATTTGTCATAAATAGGGTTATCGCGCCAGCCAGCCGCCATCAACCGCGACGGTATAACCATTGATATAGTCCGATGCCGGGGAAGCCAGGAACACTACCGGCCCCATCAGATCGCTCGGTAGCCCCCAGCGGCCCGCCGGAATACGCTCCAGGATCGCCGCACTGCGTTCTTCGTCAGCACGAAGCTGCTGGGTGTTGTTGGTGGCCATGTAGCCCGGCGCAATCGCGTTGACGTTGATGTTGTGCTGCGCCCATTCGTTCGCCAGCAGGCGGGTCACGCCCATCACCGCGCTTTTCGACGCGGTGTAAGACGGCACGCGGATGCCGCCCTGGAAGGAGAGCATCGAGGCGATGTTAATGATCTTGCCGCCCTTGCCCTGCGCGATGAAGTGCTTCGCCGCCGCCTGGGACATAAAGAACACGCTCTTGATGTTCAGGTTCATGACATCGTCCCAGTCGGTCTCGCTGAAGTTAATCGCGTCTTCACGGCGGATCAGCCCCGCGTTGTTGACCAGAATGTCGATATGGCCAAATTCCGCCACCGCGCGATCCAGCAGCTCCGGAATAGCGTCGATTTTACGCAGGTCGGCGGTCAGGCTGAGAAAACGGCGGCCCAGCGCGGTTACGCGTTCGATGGTTTCCGTGGGCTCAACGATGTTAATCCCGACGATATCACAGCCCGCTTCCGCCAGGCCTAACGCCATCCCCTGGCCCAGTCCGGTGTCACACCCGGAAACAACGGCCACTTTACCCTGCAGAGAAAATGCATCCAGAATCATGTTTGTTCCTTACTCTTTCAGCGCCTGTCATCAACAGGCAGATGTATGCTTAACTGCCCGCGACTAGCGCAGATCCTTAACCGCGACGTGGTCCATGTCATCGAAGACCTGGTTTTCTCCAACCATCCCCCAGATGAAGGTATATGCTTTCGTCCCCACGCCGGAGTGAATAGACCAGCTGGGTGAAATCACCGCCTGCTCGTTATGCATGACGATATGGCGGGTTTCCTGAGGCTGTCCCATCATGTGGAACACGCAGGCGTCTTCATCCATGTTGAAGTAGAAGTAGACTTCCATGCGGCGTTCGTGGGTATGGCACGGCATGGTGTTCCACAGGTTACCCGGGGCCAGTTCGGTCAGACCCATGCTGAGCTGGCAGGTTTCCAGCACATCCGGCACGAAGTATTTATTGATGGTGCGGCGGTTGCTGGTGAGGTTGTCGCCCAGCATCACGGGCGCAACGTCAGCGGGCGTTACTTTTTTGGTTGGATAAGCGGTGTGCGCCGGGGCGCAGTTGTAGTAAAACTTCGCGGGTTTACCGCCGTCGATGCTGGCAAAGACCACCTCTTTCGCCCCTTTGCCGACGTACAGCCCGTCGCGGTGGCCAATCTCGTAGCACTGGCCGTCCACGGTAATCGTGCCCGGCCCGCCAATATTAATCACGCCCAGTTCACGACGCTCCAGGAAGTAGCTTACGCCCAGCTGCTTGCCTACTTCCCCGCCCACGGAGACGGTTTTCGCCACCGGCATAATGCCGCCCACGATAATGCGGTCGATGTGGCTATAGACCATGGTGTACTTATCGGCTTCGAACACCTGCTCAATTAAAAACTCGCTGCGCAGTCCCTGAGTATCCAGCGCTTTGGCGTGCGCGCTGTGGATGCTTTGTCTGACGTCCACGGTAACCTCCAGATGTGGTCATGCCCGAAGGCAGAAATTAAACGAAACGACGTTTCGTTTTATGATGAGCACATACTAGCGGCATAAAATAGGGTTTTCAATTGCAATTAAAACAACGTTTCATTTTTTATTTTTGTTTATAACAGAAATGACGCGCGGATCACGATTACTTCCCATGAAGAGAAGAGCACGATAAAAAAAACCTCCCGAAGGAGGTTTTTTAAGGGAGGAGAAATTAGCGTTCGATGGCGAGCGCCACGCCCTGTCCGCCGCCTATACAGAGGGTAGCGATCCCTTTGCGCGCGTTTCGCTTTTTCATTTCGTGGACCAGCGAAACCAGGATTCGGCAGCCGGACGCGCCGATGGGATGACCCAGCGCAATTGCACCGCCGTTCACGTTGACCCGCAGCGGATCCCATTCCAGCATTTTGCCGACCGAGATCGCCTGCGCGGCAAAAGCTTCGTTCACTTCGATCAGATCGACATCCGAAAGTTGCCACCCTGCGCGCTCCAGGCAGCGACGGGTAGCGTAGACCGGCGCAATCCCCATCAACGCAGGATCCACGCCCACGCTGGCAAACGCCTTAATGCGGGCCAGCACGGGGAGATCGAGCTCAAGGGCTTTGCTTTCGCTCATCATCATCACGGCGGCGGCACCGTCGTTAATGGACGAGGCATTGCCCGCGGTGACCGAGCCCTGTGTTTCAAACGCGGGATTCAGTCTCGCCAGGCCTTCCGCGCTGGCATCCGTGCGCGGCTGTTCATCGGTATCGACGACGATCGCCTCGCCGTTCTGACGCTGCGTGCTGACCGGGACAATCTCGTCGCGAAAGCGACCGGAATCAATCGCGGCACGCGCTTTTTGCTGCGAACTGAGCGCATAGGCGTCCTGCAATTCGCGACTAATGCCGTACTCGCGCGCCAGGTTTTCTGCCGTCACGCCCATATGATAGTCGTTGAACGCATCCCACAGCCCGTCATGCACGAGGCTGTCGAGCAGCTGGCTGTTACCCAGCTGCGCGCCGGTTCGGCTATCGGTGAGAACGTGCGGCGCGCGGCTCATGTTCTCTTGCCCGCCAGCTATAACCACATCCGCTTCACCGCACTGAATGGCCTGAGTGGCGAGATGCAGCGCTTTTAACCCTGAACCACAGACGTCGTTGATGGTAATGGCGGAGACGGTGTTGGGCAGCCCCCCCTTCAGCGCCGCCTGTCGCGCAGGGTTTTGCCCGGCACCGGCCGTGAGAACCTGCCCCAGGATCACCTCATCAACTTCATGGGCTGCGATCCCGCTACGTTCCACCAGCGCTTTAACGACCACGCTGCCCAGGTCAACCGCCGAGTGACGCGCAAGCGCTCCCTGAAAACAGCCGATAGCCGTACGCAACGCACCCACTATTACGACATCTTTCATCACGACCTCTGTGTTAAATGACATGACGATAGTAGAGGATTGTTACTGGCAATTATCTTAATTGTTTAAAAATAGTGAGTTTAATCACAAGGATTAGCGTGCATCCTGCAGATACTGCCGCAGCCAGCTTCCGGCCACGCCGGGAGGGGATCGTTTATTCCACAGCAGATCGATGCCGATCGCCCGTGGCCAGCCGGGAACATTGAGCTGTACCAGCGACTTCGCAGCGGCGAATTCATCTACCAGCGCGCACGGCAGCACGCACCAGCCGAACCCCTGGACGGCCATACTCAGCAGTAACAGGTAGTTCGGCGCTGACCAGACGGGCCCGCGCGCGATCTCAGCCTCGCGCTCAAGGTAGGTGCTGAGCCTCAGCTCCCGCCAGCCGTGCAGCTCGTCGCTCTGCACCTCGTGTTGTCCGGCGAGCGGATGCGTGGTCGCGGCATATATCGCCATTCGGGTCTGCACCGGCAGCCGGGTAGCGCCAATATCCGTAGGATAACCGTCTCGCGCTTCCGTCAGCCCCACCTGCGCGCGCTCCTTTTGCAGCAGATCGATCACGTCCTCTTCCTCGCCAATCAGGCATTCGAACTCCGTGTGGGGAAAGCGAGCGTCAAACTGCTTCATCAGATCTTCAAGCACGTCGGGGTTGAGGGTATCGGAGAGGACAAACGTCAGACGCGCCTCCGTTTGTGCCGTTAACGACACCGCCAGCTCATCCAGCCGCGTGCTGGCGGCGAGAATGGCCTGCACATAGCCCAGCACCTGTTCTCCCTGGACCGTTAACACCGGCTGGCGCGCCGAGCGGTCAAACAGTTCGAAACCCAGATCGGCTTCAAGGTTGGCAATGGAGGTGCTGATCGTCGACTGGCTTTTACGCAGCCTGCGCGCGGCAGCAGAGAAAGAGCCTGCCGCAACGGTCTCAACAAACGCGGTAAGAGCTTCAGGTGAATAGCGCATAAACTATCTACTTTATCGATGGATACTATCTTTAATATATCAGCTTTAGCGATAAAAATAGGCTGCATCAACGCCCATACCGGTGAATAAATGAGGTCTACACTATGCAACATCAGGATGCACTCCAACGTAAGCTGCCGGAGCGGATCTTTCATGCTGTCTGTTTCGAAGGGATTGCCACGGCAATTCTCGCCCCCACGGCGGCATGGCTGATGCAGCGCTCGGTGGTGGAGATGGGTGGGTTAACCATTATCCTGGCTACCACCGCCATGCTCTGGAACATTATCTATAACTTCGGCTTCGACCGTTTCTGGCCTGTCCAGCGCGTAAAACGTACGGCAAAAGTGCGCGCGCTGCACGCCCTGGGGTTCGAATGCGGGTTTATTGTAATCGGCGTGTCGATTGTCGCCGCCGTGCTGGGCGTGACCCTGCTTGAGGCATTCACGTTAGAAATTGGTTTCTTCCTGTTCTTCCTGCCATACACCATGTTCTATAACTGGGCATACGATAACCTGCGTGAGAAATTCCTTAAGCGTCGCCAGCAACGACGCGCTCTGGCAGGCTAAACCCTCGCTGGCCGGACGCCTGTTCCGGCCAAACTCCGTCGAAGCAACTGCGCTCTTCAGGCATAACTATGGTAAATTGCACGCCATTCTGATGGTTTGTTAGTTGAAACGTTGCTCTAATGTCGAAAATTTGGTCAAAAGATGAGACTCTCTGGAGTTTCGCTCTCTATGGCACGGCCGTGGGCGCAGGAACGCTGTTCTTGCCCATTCAGCTGGGCTCCGCAGGCGCTATTGTCCTGTTTATCACCGCCCTCGTGGCCTATCCGTTAACCTACTGGCCGCACCGGGCGCTGGCGCAATTTATTCTCTCGTCAAACACAAAAGGTAATGAAGGGATCACCGGCGCCGTCTCCCACTACTATGGTAAGAAGATTGGCAATCTGATCACCACGCTCTATTTCATCGCCTTTTTTGTGGTGGTGCAGATTTATGCGGTGGCCATTACCAACTCGTTAACCGAGCAGTTGGCAAAACACCTGACGGTGGACACCACCGTTCGCGTGCTGGTCAGCCTGGGGGTGGTGCTGGTATTGAATCTGATTTTCCTGATGGGACGGCATATCACGATAAAAGTGATGGGCTTCCTGGTGTTTCCGCTGATTGCCTATTTCCTGTTTGTCTCGATCTATCTCACCGGAAGCTGGCAGCCCTCGTTGCTTACCAGCCAGATGGCTTTCGATCGCCAAACGCTGCATCAGGTATGGATTTCAATTCCGGTGATGGTGTTTGCCTTTAGCCATACCCCGATTATCTCAACGTTTGCCGTTGACCGTCGCGAGAAGTTTGCCGACGGTGCCATGGATAAATGCAAGAAGATCATGAAGGTGGCGTACCTGATTATCTGCCTGAGCGTGCTGTTCTTTGTCTTCAGCTGCCTGCTTTCTATTCCACCGTCGTACATTGTGACGGCCAAAGAGGAAGGGGTGACGATCCTGTCTGCGCTGTCGATGATGCCCTCTTCCCCAGCCTGGCTCGGCATTTCCGGGATTATCGTGGCGATCGTAGCGATGTCGAAATCGTTCCTCGGCACCTATTTTGGGGTGATTGAAGGGGCGACGGAGATCGTGAAGTCGTCGCTAAATCAGGTGGGGATTAAAAAGAGCCGCGCCTTTAACCGCGCGATTTCCATTATGGGAGTGTCGTTAATCACCTTTGCGGTCTGCTGCATTAACCCGAACGCCATCTCGATGATTTACGCCATCAGCGGCCCGCTTATCGCCATGATCCTGTTTATCATGCCGACGCTGTCGACGTATCTGATCCCTTCCCTGAAACCGTACCGCTCAATTGGCAGCCTGCTGACGCTGATCGTCGGCGTGCTGTGCGTGTCGGTGATGTTTGTTGGCTAGACGTACTCGTGCCCGGCGTGCTGCCGGGCGCGTTATTTACGCCCGAATATCGTCATATTCCCGCGTCTTATCAAACTCATGCTTCGCAAACGGGCACAGCGGAATAATTTTGCGGTTCTCACCGCGCATCTTCTCCACCACTTTCGCCACCAGCTGTTTACCGACGCCCTGCCCTTTCAGGCTCTCATCCACATCAGTGTGCTCGATAATGCTCAGGTGCTCGCCGGTCGGCACGAAGACAATCTCTGCGACCTGATTGCCGTTCTCATCATTCACGTAAAACTTGTTATGGCCTTCCAGAATTTCCATGGTTCCTCGCTTATTTTTGGCGATACTTCAGCGCACCGCTCGGGCAGGTATCAATCACGCGTACAACCGTTTCAACGTCCACTTCATCGGGAATGATCCACGGCTTACGTTTCAGATTAAACAGCTTTGCGCTCCCACGCACGCAGTTACCTGAGTGTTTGCAGATCCCGGTATTAAAGTAAACGTCAATTTTCTCGCCGGTATAGGCCCGGTACCCCTCATCCAGTAGTTCTTTATCCATGACATTGCCTCTGTAATTATTATCGTGCTGAATGAAGCATAGCCTTACGGGATCCTGATGGCTATAACGCCGAAAACGAAAAGCCAGGTCACAACTCTTTTCTCGCCAGATTGCGTCCGCTATTGGCACATGTCAGGCTCCGCAAATCTCTCACTTTCATAGGGCTAGCACAGGTTGAATGAAACGCAGACTCTCTTTTCAGGTAAAGCTGTTTTTAGCGCTGGTGTGCTTCTCCTGCCTGCTGTTAGTTCTGCTGGGAACGATCCTGTTTCATTTTATTGACCGACAGCTACACCACGATTTGGGCCAGCGCGCCCGGGTACAGGCCAGTGAAATCGCCCTGATACCGGGTCTGGCGGAAGTGGTGGCAGCCAGAGATATCCCCGGTATCGCCCGCTTAATACAGCCGCTGCGTGCCGAAAGCGATGCCAGCTATATTGTGATTGGCGATACCCGGGAACAGCACCTTTATCATTCGGAATCACCGGAGCGCATTAATTTACCGATGATTGGAGGGGATAATGCGGAGGTGTTAAAAGGCAAAACCATTATTTCCGTGCGTCAGGGCGGGATTGGGGTGTCGCTGCGCAGCAAAGCGCCAATCTTTAATGCGCAGCATCAGGTCATTGGCATCGTCTCGGTCGGCTATCTGACCTCGTATATCGCCAATATTAACGCCCGCATTCTCTGGCAGGCTGGACTGTACGGTATTGCCCTTCTGCTGTTGCTGTTTATTTTCTCCTGGCTGTTTACCCGCAATCTTAAAAAGCAGATGTTCCGCCTTGAGCCGAAAGATATCGCCCAGTTGGTTTTGCAGCAACGCGCGCTATTAGAAGCGATGTACGAGGGGGTATTTGCCATCAATGAAGAGAAGCAGCTGATTTTAATTAACCGGGCAGCCAGGGAGATGCTGGATATTCATCAAAGTGAGAAAGAACTTATCGGCAAACCGCTGGAAGACGTTCTGCAGACGTCGCCGGGCTTTTTATCCCAGCGCTACGCCTCGGTAAGCGCTGGTCGCCACGATCAGATCGCAGTGCTTAACCAGCGAGAGGTGATCGTTAACCGCGTGGCGATTGAGGTCGAACCCGGCGTTGAAAGCGGCTGGGTGTACAGCTTTCGCGACAAAAACGACATTAACACCCTCAGCAGCCAACTGAGCCAGATCAAGCGCTATGCGGACAACCTGCGCATTATGCGCCACGAGCAGCTGAACTGGACCGCCACGCTGGTGGGGCTGCTGCAGATGAAACACTATGACGAGGCGATCCGTTACATCCAGGTGCAGTCAGAAGGCGCGCAGCGCGTGCTGGATTTTGTCTCCGCCCATTTTGTCTCTCCGGCCCTGTGCGGGCTGCTGTTAGGAAAATACGTCAGCGCGCGCGAAAAAGGCGTTGAACTGCAATTTGACCCGGCCTGCCAGCTCACCCGCATGCCCGGCACGCTCAACGAAACGGAGCTGATGTCCATTATTGGTAACCTGCTGGATAACGCGGTGGACGCGACCCTTAAGGCACCGGTCCCCGCGCCGGTGGAACTCTACATTTCTGACCGCAACCAGGAGTTGTTGATAGAGGTGGCAGACAGAGGCTGCGGTGTGGATGAGGCGGTGAAGCCACACATTTTCCGCCAGGGATTCAGCAGCAAACCGGAAAGTGAAAACGACATTGTGGGTACCGAGCACGGTATTGGCCTGTTTCTGGTGGCAGGCTATATCAGGAAAGCGGGCGGCAGCATAGAGATCGCCGACAACACGCCGCAGGGCACCATTTTTTCTGTGTTTATTCCCAATGGACAACCGCATGACCCAACCACTTGACGTTGTGATCGTTGAAGATGAACCGCACCTGGCGGAGCTGCATCGCGAGTATATCGAGCAGAATTTTCACTTGCGCGTGGTGGGCATCGCCGCGTCGATTGAGCAGGCATGCAGCCTGATTCGTCAGCATCAGCCGCGGCTTATCCTGCTGGACAACTATCTCCCGGACGGTAAAGGCGTGGAGCTCATCGATAACCCGCTGTTGAAAAGCTATGAATGCTCGGTGATCTTCATCACCGCCGCCAGCGATATGCAGACCTGCAGCCATGCCATGCGCAGCGGCGCGTTTGACTACCTGATCAAGCCCGTCTTTTTCCAGCGCCTGCACGCCTCGCTGGAGCGGTTTATGCGCTTCGTCCACACCGTGCAGCAGGTGAAGGTGGTCGACCAGCACGCGCTGGATCGTCTGTTTAATCTGCCTGCCGCGGAAGCCTCCATTACGCCGTCGACGAAGGGCATTGAACCCCAAACGCTGGAAAGGATTAAACGCCTGTTCGCCGAACATCCCGACAGCGCGATGTCGGTTGAAGAGGTGGTGGAAAACGTGGGGATCAGCAAAACCACGGGGCGTCGCTACCTGGAATACTGTGTGGAGAGCGGGTTAATCATCGTCGAAATGCTGTATGGCAATATTGGTCATCCACGGCGGCTATACCGCAAAGCCGACGATAAACCGTAATCCGAAACCGTTCGCAGGCAAACGTTCGCGGATTTTATGGTGTTAATTGCTGAAACGATGGTGACAGTCACACTTCGGAATCATTGCCCGCGCCTCCCTATTGTCGGAGGCGCGCTTTACGCTATGTTGACAATTAGTTCCTCAAATGTAACTAAAAGGTTAACTATAATGTCGAACACGTTCCGAATTTCTCTGCTTACCGCTACCGTCCTGTTCTCTGCTTCTGCACTCTCTGCCCTGCCGCAGGGCTATCCTGCTGAGTATCAAAAAGTTGTCGATGCCGCCACCAAAGAGGGCAAGGTGGTGATTTACTCCACCACCGACACCAAAGCCGCCGGGCCGCTGATTGCGGGCTTCGAAAAAACCTTCCCGGGCATCAAAGTTGAATACAACGACATGAACAGCACCGAGCTGTACAACCGTTTTATCAGCGAACAGGCCTCCGGTGGCGGTAGCGGCGACGTGGTCTGGAGCTCCTCAATGGACACCGGGCTGAAACTCGCCACCGACTACGCCATGGAGTACAAATCGCCGGAGCAAAGTCAGCTGCCGAAATGGGCAGTCTGGAAAGATAAGGCATACGGCACCACCTATGAGCCAGTGGTCTTTATCTACAACAAGCGCCTGATCCCGGCTGGCGACGTGCCGGATTCTCACGCCGCGCTGGCGAAGCTGATTGCCAGCCAGACGGACAAATTCAAGAGCAAAGTCACCACCTACGACATCGAAAAATCGGGTCTTGGCTTTATGCTTTCCGTGCAGGATCACAAGGCCGATCCAAACTACTTTAAAACCCTGGCCGACGTCGCCAAAGGCGGCTTAGCGGTGCAGTCATCAACGGGCACCATGATGGAGAGGGTTTCCTCCGGTGAAAACCTGATCGGCTTTAACATCCTCGGATCCTATGCTGAAGCCCGTGCGAAGAACGATCCTTCTCTCGGCATTTCGTACCCGAAAGATTACACGCTGGTGCTCTCGCGCGTGTCGTTCATCAGCCAGCAGGCGCAAAACAGCAATGCGGCAAAACTGTGGCTGGACTATGTACTGTCTGAAAAAGGGCAAAGCATTCTGGCCAGTCAGGCGGATATTCCCTCCATCCGTAACGATATCGAAGGCAAAAATGATATTGACGGCCTGACCAAAATCCTCGGTAACGCACTGAAGCCGATCCCGGTTGACGAAACGCTGCTGGAGTACCTGCAGCCGAAAAAACGCCTGGAGTACATCAAAGAGTGGCGTGCAGCCGCCGCCAAATAAGCGTTCGGGCGTGGCGCACGCCGTCGCGCTCCCTGTCGACTGAGTTCGTTTTATTGGGCTGCAACACCAGGGATACCCCATGAATACATTACGCAGAAAGTGGCAAAGCCTGCCGCGCGGCATCGTCGTGCTGATAACCGCTCTGGTTATCTACACGCCGCTGTCGTTTATCGTGATACAGAGCTTCCTGTCCGCTCCGTTCTTTTCTCCGGCAAAAGAGTGGAGCCTTGAATCATTTGGCTTTATCTTCACCGACCCTGATTTCTATAAGGCCCTAAGAAGCGGTTTTATTCTCGCCTTCGGGCTGGTCATCATCGCCATTCCGCTGGGTGGCGTGCTGGCGTTTCTGATGGTTCGCACCGACCTGCCCGGCCGCCGCCTGATTGAACCGCTGATCCTGGTCCCCATTTTCGTATCGCCGATGGTGCTCGGCTTTGGCTATGTGGTGGCTGCCGGTCCCGTGGGCTTTCTGTCCCTGTGGGCGCAGGCGCTGATCGGCTTTGTGCCGTGGAACATCTACGATATGTCGAGCATCGTGGTCATTGCTGGCCTGACGCACGTGCCGCATGCCTATCTCTATATTTCATCCGCGCTGCGCAGCGTCGGCTCTGATGTGGAAGAAGCCGCGCGCATTGCGGGTGCCTCTCCGCTGCAGGTGATGACCTCGGTCAGCCTGCCGATGGTGCGCCCGTCGATCCTGTACGCCATCGTGCTGCTGTTCTTCCTCGGGCTGGAAGTATTTGGCCTGATGCTGGTGCTCGGCGATCCGGAAGGCAATATGGTGCTGGCAACCTACCTGTACCAGTTGACGAACAAGCTCGGCACGCCTTCCTATCACCTGATGGCGGCGGTTGCCGTGGTGCTGATCTGCATCACCATCCCGCTGGTGATGCTCCAGCGCCGTCTGATGCGCACCGCCAACCGCTTCGTCACTATGAAAGGGAAAGCCTCACAGGCTCGCGCGTTACCGCTGGGCAAATGGCGCTGGGTTGCCGGGGCGGTGGTTGCCTTCTGGCTCACCGTCACCATCGGCGTGCCGCTGCTCGGCGTGGTGCTGCGCGCGTTTATCTCCAACTGGGGCGTCGGCGTTTCGCTGTGGGATGAGCTTTCGCTGAGCACTTTCCGCACCATCTGGGCACAGCCCAACCTGCTGCGCGCCATCGTCAACTCCATGGCAATTGGGGTTATTGGCGGCGCGCTGGCCGTGGCGTGCTACCTGTTCGTCGGGATTGCGATGCACCGTAAGCCGGATAACACCACGCGCTTCCTGGACTACAGCGTGCTGGTGCCGCGCGCCGTGCCTGGCCTGCTTGCCGGTCTGGCGTTCCTGTGGGTGTTCCTGTTCCTGCCGATGTGGCTGGACAACTCGCTGAAATCCGGCTGGCTTTCCGGGTTCGCCTGGACCGACTGGATGCGCGAGAACGTCATCGTCTGGCTGCGTTCGCTGCGCAGCACCATTTTCAGCGTCTGGCTGGCCTATACCGTGGTGTGGATGGCTTACGGGCTGAGGCTTATCTCTTCCACGCTGCTGCAGGTGGGGCCAGAGCTTGAAGAAGCCGCGCGCAGCACCGGGGCGACGCGCGGGCAGATCACCCGCCATGTGACCATTCCCCTCTCCCGCTACGGTCTTATTGGTTCGTGGCTGCTGATGTTTCTGATCTTTGAGCGCGAATACTCAACGGGTGTGTATCTGCTTTCCCCCGGCACGGAGACCATCGGTTCAATGCTGGTTTCCCTCTGGGCCGCGGGTGCCATTGATATCGTGGCGGCGCTCTCTTTCATTAACATCCTGCTGGTCGTGGTAGGTCTGGGCATTGCCCTTCGTTTCGGAGTGAAAATACATGATTGAATTAGCGGTTGACGATCTGCACTTAACCTACGGCGACAATCCTGTTTTAAAAGGTGTCTCCATGAACCTGAAGCGCGGCGAAGTGGTCTCACTGTTAGGCCCCTCCGGCAGTGGTAAAACCACCCTGCTGCGTGCCGTCGCGGGTCTGGAAAAACCGACGCAGGGGTCGATTGTCATTGGCAACAATAAAGTTTACGACGGCACGCCGCGCAGTGAGATCCCAGCAGAAGAGCGTAACCTGGGGCTGGTGTTCCAGTCCTATGCCCTATGGCCGCACAAAACCGTGTTTGAGAACGTGGCCTATCCGCTCAAGCTGCGTAAAGTTCCGGCCAAAGAGATCCAGCAGCGCGTACAGGACGTGCTGGACCAACTGGGTCTGGGCCATCTAGGCAAACGTCACCCGCACCAGCTCTCCGGCGGGCAACAGCAGCGCGTGGCGATTGGCCGGGCGCTGGTGTACAACCCACCGGTGATTTTGCTGGACGAGCCGCTTTCCAACCTCGACGCCAAGCTGCGCGAAGAGGCCCGCGTGTTCCTGCGCGAGCTGATTATCAAACTCGGGTTATCCGCGCTGATGGTGACGCACGACCAGAACGAAGCGATGTCCATATCCGACCGCATCCTGCTGCTTAACAACGGCAAAATTGAGCAACAGGGCACGCCGCAGGAGATGTACGGCTCGCCGAAAACGCTGTTTACCGCCGAGTTTATGGGCAGCAACAACCGCCTGCACGGTAAGGTCACCGAAGTGCGCGACGGCAGAGCGCGTATCGAAGGAAAAGGCTGGGTGCTGTGGGGCCAGGCGGGCGAAGGGGTGCAGAGCGGTGATGACGCTACGGCGGTGATCCGGGTCGAACGCGTGGCGGTGGTTGAGGGGCCAGGGGAAAATCAGCTTGAACTGCCGCTGCTCACCAGCATGTATCTTGGTGACCGCTGGGAGTACCTGTTCCGCACGCCGGGAGATGATTTTGTCATTCGCGCGTATGGGCATGAGGTTCGGGATCCGCAGCACTGCCATCTTTCGCTGCCGGAGAAGCATGTTTGGGTGTTCCCGAAAAACTGATAAAAAAGGCTGCGTACTGCAGCCTGTTTTACTTTAACAGCGTGAACAACCGTTTATGTCTACGCCGTTGTGAAACATACCCGCTAAGTTATTTAAAATTAAACAAGTTTACTCTGAAGATCTTCCTGTTGTTTACGATAATGTCCGTTCCGCTTATTAACCCTGAGTTGTCCAATGAAGACACGGTCATTATTACTGGCGCTGTTCAGCCTCAATTTAGTTACCGCCTGCAGCGCATCTCATCCGGATAAGGTTGAAGAGATACATCATCTGCAGGTTCCGCTAGTTCTACCGGGAGATAAACCGCCTTCCATTCCGGCCTCGCATATTGCAGCGCTTTATCAGGAGAATAAAGTACAGATAGACAGATTATCGGCACAACTGAAATCAGAGTATTTGCAGCACGCTACCGCGAAGGATATTTTTACCGAAGATAGCCCCGTTCAGCCGGTCTACGCCTCGCTGACAAAACTGGAACAGCTTGAAATGATTAATCAGCAATACCTGAAAGACAAAAACGTTACCGGCCTGCAAAAGATTAAACTTGCTCTTGATCCTTTAGTTACTTAAATACCAAAAAGCCCAACTGCTAAGCAGTCGGGCTTTTATCATTGAGAGGCTAACAACGATCAATCGTGCTGTCCAAATCGCCATGTCAGGCCTGCTGTTACGGAGCTTACGTCGCTGCTGACGCCAATCTGGTTGGCATTACCCACATTGCTTACCCATTGATATTCGAGGCGACCAGCCAAATTTTTGTTGAACGCATACTCCGTCCCCACCGCAGCAAGCGGGCGAACGCCTGTATCGAAACGATTGTGACCACTTACATCAGATTCTGCCCGATATGCCATCGCACCGGCGCGCCCATAGATATCCCAGCTGTCGGTCACGGCATAGCTGGCTTTTAAGGACATCTGCAGCCCCTGGCTTTTCATTTGTGCGCCCGCACTATGGTTGCCTTTCATCTGCATATTTCCTAAATAATCGTAACCACCTTCTACTGCCAGCCAGGGGGTCATCTGATAGCCAGCGTAAACCCCGCCACCGACGTTATCATGATCGATATTATACTGGCTGGAGCCACTGTTATTATCGCTCGCTTTTGAACCGGTGCTGGCGTCAAAATAGTGTGACCAGCCGAATTTAGCCCCGCTGTACCATGTACCTGTATCCGCAGCTGCAAATGCAGTTGTGGCTGTGAATGCGTTAGCAATAATTAATGCGAAAAGTGTCTTCTTCATACAAATCCCGTTTACTCCGTTGAATAGTTTCAGTGAGCAAACGATATCGACAAACGAGAACAACGTGAAATACTTTTCTGTTTAATTTTAAATTTTAGAACGACTCCGGTAAATCTCCCAATTCCATTAAATACCCGCCGCGCTTAAATGCGATATATTGACCTTGTTTAAGGGCTGATAATACGTTGAGAATACTGCTGCGTGAAAGAAGCGTACGGTCCTGAATATATTCAAGAATGCTGGTTCGCATACGCGCCTCTTCGGGCAATAATACCATTTCCTGCAAATAACTACGAATCACGGAATAGGTACGTTGCTGCACAACCTGCGCATCACGATAAATGAGATACGCCGTATGATACGACAGCAAGGCCGCAACATCTTCCCAGACGCCCTGTTGACGAAATAGCGTAGCTGCTTCAGCTGCATCAGCACGTAAAATGATAGACTCTCTTTCTGCACGTAAAATATGCCCCTGTGTCGGCTGAATCATCTCGGCAATGCCGAACAGATGAGGCTCAAAAACGGTCACCAGGAGCAGACCATCAGATGCCCGCAGCAAAGAAAGCTCACCCTCCTGAAAAAGATAGATTTGCTGGTGGCCTTTGTGTTTCCAGTTGATCCGCTTACGCGGCACGAGCTTCACTTTTTCCGCGATCGGCTCAAGGATGGCAGTAAGACGTTCAATAGATTGTTCAGGCCGAACGGGAGGTAAAATATTCATGACACCACCTTTTAGCGTTGGGTAATAGCCATTATAGACTACAGCGGTCATGGCTCAGACAAGTATGAGGGAGAAGTGATATCAGATGGAAAAGGATGAGTAAAAAGAAATTTTGTTTATTTTTGAATTTCCCCTCAGAACATTAGTGATATATAACTGATATTTATTGGTGCTTGCTTTAAAACCCATGAAAAATCACGGAGAAAAGACCATTAAAACCTGAATAATCTTGTCTTTTTACGCATCATTTCATTAATGATTATTCTTAATACAGCAATCAATACTTATTCTTTCTAAATAATTACGAAACTTAAAAAGGAAACAGGCCGTTCCGGATTTTACATAGTGTATAAATCCTGACCATTCTCATTCGAGCCCATACATTCCTGTAATTAATATGATTAAAGCATATTACACATAGATTAATTTATCAGGCTGTTACCCTGATGTAACCTATGTTCGCCATCTCATCCCCTTTCCATCATGTTATAAAATGCCATAACAGATTAAACTATAATACTGTATTCCCTTAAATTAAGGCTTTTTACTACCGGAAGACAGTGTTTCGCCTGTTGTAAAATTGCGAGGCATTTTGCAACGCAAGCAAAGTGGTGTGACGCAGTGACAACACCAAGATATTTCATGCAGATCCTAGCAAAATAGTTAGCGGCCTAATTAGTTACTTGGCAGTGCTCCAACAGAGCCGGGGATATTTTCAACAGGAGAATGTAAACCTGGAGGATAAAGAAACGGGACATCCACGTGGGCGGGTTGTGAAAGTATTTCCTGTTGCCTTCGACCTTATTGCACGTAAAATGACCAGACATATTTTGGGAAGGAGTCTTTAATGGATATTGCGCTGCTCAACAGGGGCTGGAACAGAACATGGTCAGATACCATGGTGAATCTTGAAGCCCGGAAACTCGTCGAAACAGCAAATCGGCTGTCAGCATTCTATTTGCAGGATGGTCTTACACGAATCAAGTTTGTCGAAGAAATAAAACAGGTTGTAGATAAAGAATTTGAAACTGCACGACGGGCCAAAACCGATGAAGAATGCATTGCTTGCATCAAAAATCTGCGTGCCGAAACGGATAATCTACACGAACAAGAACGCCTGTTAAGAACCAGAGCCGCACAGCTTTACGCGAAGGTCGAATTTGTTAAGGAAAATAATAAAATCGTCGGTTATGTTATATCCGCTGTAAATGTGGTGCTATCAGGCGTGGTTCTCTTTGGTGGCTTTATGATGTTATCCACTATGGGGCCGATTGGTATGCTGGCTGGGGCAGTCCTGATTGCCGATGGAATGAACGGATTAACGAAAGAAGTGCTCAACTTTGCTCAGCCAGCAGGACATAAACCCTCGCAAGGTATCATTGCTGACTCCGCGATGCATACGGCCCAGTTCATGGGATTTAATCCTAACACAGGCCTGGCTCTCTATAATGGTGTTACTCTTGGTGCCAGTGTGTACAGCATTGTAGGACTCGCTCGAAAAACTGGAGCCTGGAGATTATTTCGCTGGCTTCCACACGATTACTATCTCAAAGTCAGCACAATGAGCACTCCTAAGCTAACAATGAAGATTGTCGGTTATGGTGTTAAAGCAAAAGTGATTTTCGATCTATTGACAACCGAAAATGGAACCAATTAATCCTTGATAGTTTTTCGGTAACGCCAGGATTTATAGGAAATTACCGGCGGCTGCGCGAAGGACATAATGGCAACCCCAAAGATCATCGCCAGCCCCCATGCAACTGCTCTATCGGGTGAGCTGAAGACGATAAGTAGCAGTAGGATTAAGGCACACACAGCCACCACTCCCGCCAAGGTAACAAATCGCCTGGCAAGGTCATTTATGGCCTCTCCAAGCGTTCCTCCATATTTTTCAATGTTGCTTTTTATCTTCTGCAATTCGGGCTGCGTAAACCCTGAACGTAACAAAGCCTCATCAGTCACTTTCATATCGTCTCGTCCCTTATCTCCCAGAAGTGTTTTCTCAATCGCTGATTGTGCAAATAATCATACTGATGAACTTTACAGCAATCCACATGATGTTTGTGCAATGTATCAGATTTCAGACAATAGCAGCCAAAAGGCCGCACATCGGGCTTAAATGCGTATGATCAATCTGTTCGGGAGTTATGCCAGGTATGCGGCTTTTTGTTCGTTGTTGTGCTGTCGCGGTAAGAACCAGGAACCACCGCCAGCGTGATGATATGCTCTCTTGTACCACAGACCAATCACGCGACAGGTGCGGGCGTAGAGCAATGGGTAGTTTAAGTTGTACCTGCTAAAGCAGGGCTACGTAACTAACTGATAAGCTATAACTTATTGATTTATCAGGAGGCTGGAGCGGGCGAAGGGAATCGAACCCTCGTATAGAGCTTGGGAAGCTCTCGTTCTACCATTGAACTACGCCCGCTTTGAGGTGCGTAAGGCATTATAGACCTTACGCACCTTCATACAAGCCTCTTCACAACTAACCGGCGATTAAATAATCACTTAGCACTTCGGTTTGCTGCCGGGCGCAGGAAGATAGCGTTGCGGATCGATGGCCGTCGCCTTATAGCGGATCTGGAAGTGCAGCTTCACCGAATCGGTACCGGTGCTGCCCATGGTGGCAATCTTCTGCCCCGCCTTCACGTTCTGGCCGTTGTTAACCAGCATCGTGTCGTTATGCGCGTAGGCGGTGATGTAATCTTCGCCATGCTTAATCATGATCAGGTTACCGTAGCCGCGCAGCTGGTTACCCACATAAACCACCTTCCCTGCCCCAGAGGCATAAACCGGCGTACCGCGCGCAGCGGCGATATCAATCCCCTTGTTGCCACCTTCAGAGAGTGAGTAAGGGGCGACCACTTTACCGCTGGCAGGCCAAATCCAGCAGCGCTGTCCAACCGGCGGCCATGACGATTGCGGTACCTGATAGGACGGCGTCACTTTGGCGGTTTTGCCTTTCGATGAGGATTTTTTGCCCGAGGATGAACTGCCGTTCACCTTGAGCTTTTGCCCCACTTCGATGGTGTACGGCGGAGAGATGTTATTCAGGCGCGCCAGATCCTTCACGCTGGTCCCCGTTGCGCGCGAAATCCGGTACAGCGTATCCCCGCGCTTAACGGTATAGACCGAACCGGAATAGCTACCCATATCCGACGATTTGCTTCCTGAACAGCCTGCCAGGAATAGCGTCAGCGTCAGGCAAAAGATGGCGATGATGGGGTTTCTCGTCAGGCTTCCTGCAAACAAAACAGATCCTCGGTCAGCGTGAATGGCGCACTATGATACCAGCCCGGAGAGATATGGGTCAGCCCTTTTCCGCTCCTGGAAACAAACCGTTCGTATAAGATTGCCGTATAATGCTCCCTGTTGATGGTGCAGAACCATCCGCATCGTTGGCACTGGAGCATGAATGAGTATTCAAGAACACGTTATTTTGGTTAATGACCAGGGAATGGTGATTGGCACTCAGGAAAAATACGCCGCGCATACTGCCCAAACCCCGCTGCATCTGGCGTTCTCATCCTGGCTGTTTAACGCCGAAGGCGAGTGTCTGGTAACCCGACGCGCACTAAGTAAAAAAGCCTGGCCGGGCGTCTGGACGAATTCTGTCTGCGGTCACCCTCAATCTGGTGAACGGACGGAAGAGGCAATTATCCGTCGCTGCCGCGATGAGATTGGCGCAGAAATTACCGCGATTACGCCTGTCGCCTCAGAATTCCGCTACCGCGAAACGGATCCTTCCGGGATCGTGGAAAACGAGATTTGCCCGGTCTTCGCTGCCCGCGTCACCAGCGAACTGCGAATTAACCATGATGAAGTGATGGCATTTGAATGGGTGACGCTGGAATCGTTATTCCGCGCGCTGGACGCCGCCCCATGGAGCTTTAGCCCGTGGATGGTGCAGGAAGCAACGGTCGCGCGAGACGCGCTGAGAGCGTTCGCGGCGCAATAAAAAAGCCCCTTTCGGGGCTTTTTTAGCAACGTAACGCCTTATTTCACCGGGCGCATTGCCGGGAACAGGATCACGTCACGAATAGTGTGGCTGTTGGTGAACAGCATCACCATACGGTCGATACCAATACCCAGACCTGCGGTTGGCGGCAGGCCGTGCTCCAGCGCGGTCACATAGTCTTCGTCGAAGAACATCGCTTCGTCGTCGCCTGCCGCTTTCGCATCTACCTGGTCCTGGAAACGCTGCGCCTGGTCTTCCGCATCGTTCAGCTCGCTAAAGCCGTTGCCGATTTCACGGCCGCCGATGAAGAATTCGAAACGGTCGGTGATTTCCGGGTTCTCGTCATTACGACGCGCCAGCGGAGAGACTTCCGCCGGGTATTCGGTAATGAAGGTCGGCTGAATCAGGTGCGCTTCTGCCACTTCTTCGAAGATCTCGGTCACGATGCGGCCCAGACCCCAGCTCTTCTCAACCTTGATACCGATGCTTTCAGCGATGGCCTTCGCAGAATCGAAGTTATCCAGATCCGCCATGTTGGTTTCCGGACGGTACTTCTTGATCGCTTCGCGCATGGTCAGTTTTTCGAACGGCTTGCCGAAGTCGAAGACTTCTTCACCGTAAGGAACCTGCGTGGTGCCCAGAATGTCCTGCGCCAGGGTACGGAACAGGGATTCGGTCAGCTCGATCAGATCTTTGTAGTCCGCGTACGCCATATAGAGTTCCATCATGGTGAACTCTGGGTTATGGCGAACGGAGATACCTTCGTTACGGAAGTTACGGTTGATCTCGAACACGCGCTCAAAACCACCAACCACCAGACGCTTCAGGTACAGTTCCGGCGCGATACGCAGGTACATGTCCAGGTCCAGGGCGTTGTGATGGGTGATGAACGGACGCGCAGACGCGCCGCCAGGGATCACCTGCATCATCGGGGTTTCCACTTCCATAAAGTCGCGGTTGACCATGAACTGGCGGATACCGGCCATGATCTGGGAGCGAATTTTGAAGGTCTTGCGGGATTCATCGTTAGAGATGAGATCCAGGTAACGCTGACGATAGCGCGCTTCCTGATCCTGCAGGCCGTGGAACTTGTCCGGCAGCGGGCGGAGGGCTTTGGTCAGCAGGCGCAGCTCGGTGCAGTGGATAGACAGTTCACCGGTTTTGGTTTTAAACAGTTTACCTTTCGCGCCCAGGATATCGCCCAGGTCCCACTTCTTGAACTGCTCGTTGTAGATGCCTTCCGGCAGGTCGTCACGGGAGACGTACAGCTGAATGCGGCCGCCAACGTCCTGTAAGGTCACGAAGGACGCTTTACCCATAATACGACGGGTCATCATACGGCCAGCCACGGACACTTCAACGTTCAGCGCTTCCAGCTCTTCGTTCTCTTTACCGTCGAAGTCAGCGTGCAGTTGGTCTGAGGTGTGGTCACGACGAAAATCGTTCGGGAACGGCACGCCCTGCTCGCGCAGCGCTGCCAGCTTCTCGCGGCGGGTTTTCAGTTCGTTGTTAAGATCGACTACCGCGTCAGCGCCCTGTGCTTGTTGTTCAGACATGTTGGTTCCTCATAACCCTGCTTTCAAACTTGCTTCGATAAATTGGTCCAGGCTGCCGTCCAGCACCGCCTGCGTGTTGCGGGTTTCAACCCCGGTACGCAGGTCTTTGATGCGGGAGTCATCAAGGACGTAAGAACGGATCTGGCTGCCCCAACCGATGTCGGACTTGTTGTCTTCCATCGCCTGTTTCTCAGCATTTTTCTTCTGCATCTCCAGCTCATAAAGCTTCGCTTTCATCTGCTTCATGGCCTGGTCTTTGTTCTTATGCTGGGAACGGTCGTTCTGGCACTGTGTTACCAGCCCGGTTGGAATGTGGGTAATACGCACCGCAGATTCTGTACGGTTAACGTGCTGACCACCCGCACCGGACGCGCGGTAAACGTCAATACGCAGGTCCGCCGGGTTAATTTCGATATCGATATCTTCGTCAACTTCCGGGTAAACAAACGCGGAGCTGAAGGAGGTATGACGACGACCACCGGAGTCAAACGGGCTCTTACGCACCAGGCGGTGAACGCCGGTTTCGGTACGCAGCCAGCCGTAGGCGTAGTCGCCAATGATCTTGATAGTGACGGATTTAATACCGGCCACTTCACCTTCAGACTCTTCGATAATTTCGGTTTTGAAGCCGCGCGCTTCCGCCCAACGCAGATACATACGCGTCAGCATGCTGGCCCAGTCCTGCGCTTCGGTACCGCCAGAACCTGCCTGAATATCGAGATAGCAGTCAGCGCTGTCGTATTCGCCGGAGAACATGCGACGGAATTCCAGCTGTGCCAGCTTCTCTTCCAGCCCGTCGAGTTCTGCCACGGCTTCGTTAAAGGTTTCTTCGTCGTCGGCTTCGACGGCCAGCTCCAGCAAACCGGAAACATCTTCCAGCCCCTGAGCCATTTGATCCAACGTATCTACGATAGCTTCGAGAGAGGAACGCTCTTTACCCAGCGCCTGTGCGCGTTCAGGTTCGTTCCAGACGTCCGGCTGTTCCAGCTCGGCGTTTACTTCTTCAAGACGCTCTTTCTTGGCATCGTAGTCAAAGATACCCCCTAAGAACGTCAGAGCGCTCCGTGAGGTCCTGAATACGGTTTTTTACCGGATTAATTTCAAACATGGTCTGTTTTCTTTTATGGACTTGTCAAAATGCGGTGATAAGAGCGGGATTGTACCGAATCCACGCCCTTTTTTATAGAGATTACTGCCGCTAAATTGGCCAGATATTGTCGATGATGATCTGAAGGGTGCGGTTACCGCGAAACTCGTTGATATCCAGTTTGTACGCCAGCTCGACCTCGCGCACGCCGTTGTCCGGCCAGATGGAGGTGTCAACGTTGAAGGCGATGCCGTCCAGCAGCGGTCCGCCGCCCACCGGTTCAACCATCACTTTCAGGTGACGTTCGCCAACGATACGCTGCTGCAGCAGGCGGAATCGCCCGTCGAACAGCGGTTCCGGGAACATTTGCCCCCATGGACCGGCATCGCGCAGCATCTGCGCGACCTCCATCGTCATTTCGGAGACGGACAGCTCACCGTCAGAGACCACTTCGCCCTGCAGCAGCGCTGGATCAATCCAGTCAGTCACCAGCTCGCCGAACAGGCGCTGAAACTCGTCGAATTTCGCCTCTTCCAGCGACAGGCCAGCCGCCATCGCATGGCCGCCGAACTTGATCATCAGGCCCGGATACAGCGTATCGAGACGCTCCAGCGCGTCGCGCATGTGCAGCCCCTGAATTGAACGACCGGAGCCTTTCAGCGTGCCGTCGCCCGCGGGGGCAAACGCAATCACCGGACGGTGGAAGCGCTCTTTGATGCGCGACGCCAGGATGCCGACCACGCCCTGATGCCACTCGGGATGGTACATCGCCAGGCCGCCCGGCAGCGTATCGCCGCTGCGCTCCAGCTTTTCACACAGGGTCAGCGCTTCGGCCTGCATCCCCTGCTCGATCTCTTTACGGGTCTGGTTCAGGGCGTCCAGTTCGTTCGCCAGCACGCGCGCCTCGCCGATGTTGTCGCACAGCAGCAGCGCGACGCCAACGGACATATCGTCCAGTCTTCCGGCCGCGTTCAGGCGCGGCCCGAGCGCAAAGCCCAAATCGCTTGCCGCCAGCTTGAGCGGATCGCGGTTGGCAATCTCCAGCAGCGCCTTAATTCCGGGACGGCACTTGCCCGCGCGAATACGGCTTAAGCCCTGCCAGGTCAAAATGCGGTTATTGGCATCAAGAGGTACCACGTCCGCCACGGTGCCCAGCGCCACCAGGTCGAGGTATTCGGCCAGGTTTGGAACGGCAATGCCGCGGGATTCGAACCAGCCCTTATCGCGTAAGAGAGTACGCAACGCCAGCATCAGATAAAACGCCACGCCCACGCCGGCGAGGGATTTCGACGGGAAATCGCAGTCGCGCAGGTTGGGGTTAATAATCGCTTCTGCTGCGGGGAGCGTATCGCCGGGCAGGTGATGATCGGTGACCAGCACCGGGATCCCCAAAGCGTGAGCATGATCGACGCCCGCATGGGAGGAGATCCCGTTGTCGACGGTCATGATCATCTGCGCACCGCGGGCATGGGCCTGATCGACCACCTCCGGGCTGAGGCCATAGCCGTCTTCAAAGCGGTTCGGCACCAGATAGGTGACATTATCGCAGCCCAGCGCGCGCAGGCTGAGCACGCTCAGGGCGGTGCTGGTTGCGCCGTCGGCGTCGAAATCCCCTACCACCACAATGCGCGTTCCCTCACGCAGCGCGTTGTAGAGCATTTCAGTGGCTTTTTCGATACCGTTCAGCTGCTGCCAGGGCAGCATCCCTTTCACGCTGCGCTCAAGATCCTCTGCGCGGCGCACGCCGCGGCTGGCGTAGAGGCGCTTTAGCAGCGGCGGGAGATCGTCCGGTAAATCAACGTGTTCAACCGCCTCGCGGCGGCGCAATTTGATGGGGGCTTTCACGCGAATTATTTACCACCAAACTGTTTCTGGTGCGCGTCGAGAAACTCTTTCATCTCTTTCGGTCCCTGATAGCCCGGAACAACATAGCCGTTACTCAGGACAATCGCTGGCGTACCGCTCACGCCAAACTGCACGCCCAGCGCGTAGTGATTAGCAATGTCGATGTCGCAGGAGGCAGGCTTAACGTCTTTACCGTTCATCGCGTCATCAAACGCTTTGTTGCGGTCTTTGGCACACCAGATCGCTTTCATGTCCTGCTCTGGCTTGCTCTGGACGCCTGCGCGCGGGAAGGCCAGGTAACGCACGGTAATGCCCAGCGCGTTATAGTCTTTCATCTGTTCATGCAGCTTGTGGCAGTAGCCACAGGTGATGTCGGTGAAGACGGTAATCACATGTTTTTCCTGCGCCGCTTTATAGACGATCATCTCTTTTTCGAGCGCGTTCAGGTTTTTCATCAGCAGCTGGTTGGTGACGTTCACCGGCTGCGCGCCGCTCACGTCGTACAGCGGTCCCTGAATAAAGTGTTTGCCGTCTTCGGTGACGTACAGCACGCCGCTGTTGGTCAGTACGGTTTTCATACCGGCAACCGGCGCAGGCTGGATGTCGCTGCTGGTGACGCCAAGCTTAGCCAGAGACTGTTTGATGGCGGCGTCATCCGCATGGGCGAAGCCGGTAAATGAGGCTGCCAGCAGGGTGAACAGCACGAAAGACTTTTTCATAATTGATCCTGTTACAATTTGTCGGCACTCACGCACGAGGGTGGTGCTGTTGGTGTAGCTGCCGCAGGCGTTCCGTCGCGACATGGGTGTAAATTTGCGTCGTTGAAAGATCGCTGTGTCCCAGCAGCATCTGCACCACGCGTAAATCTGCGCCGTGGTTTAACAGATGCGTCGCGAAGGCGTGACGCAATACGTGCGGCGAAAGCTTTTCACTGTCGATACCCGCCAGTGTGGCGTAATGCTTGATGCGATGCCAGAACGTTTGTCGCGTCATCTGCTGCGCGCGCTGGCTCGGAAACAGGACGTCGATAGACGCACCATTGAGCAGCCAGGGGCGGCCATGCTCAAGATACGTCTCCAGCCAGTAAACCGCCTCTTCTCCCAGCGGAACCAGCCTTTCCTTGTTTCCTTTACCGATGACGCGCACCACGCCCTGACGCAGGCTGATGTCGCTCATTGTCAGGCCAACCAGTTCCGAAACGCGCAAGCCGGTAGCATACAATAGCTCAAGCATGGCTTTATCGCGTAACTCCAGCGGCAGGTCAACAGCCGGTGACTGTAATAATCTCTCAACTTGTGCTTCGCTGAGATCTTTCGGCAGCCGCTGCGGGAGTTTCGGGGACGCCAGCAGCGCGCTGGGATCGTCTTCGCGAATCTTCTCCCGATAAAGATGCTGGAAAAGCCGACGCATGGCGCTGAGCAAGCGTGCAGAGCTGGTGGCTTTGTACCCCCCTTCTACGCGTTCAGCGAGCAGCGCCTGCAGGTCGTCGCTTTGCGCGCTCGCAAGCGATAGCTCCCGACGCGCCAGCCACTCCACCAGCATGGTGAGATCGCGCCGGTAGGCACTGAGGGTATTCTCGGCCAGATTTTTCTCCAGCCACAGCGCGTCGAGAAACTGTTCAACGAGTGCGAGATCCTTTTCCACATCAGCCCCTTTGATTTTGCATTAAGGCCATTATGCCTGATTGCGACCGGTTTCTGGTACACTACGCGCAAAGTCATAGCAAGAATTGAGATAGTTACGCGATGAATATTGGTCTGTTCTATGGTTCCAGCACCTGCTACACCGAAATGGCGGCGGAGAAAATTCGCGACATCATTGGCCCGGAACTGGTGACGTTGCATAACCTGAAAGATGACGCGGTCGCCTTGATGGAGCAGTACGATGTGCTGATTCTGGGCATCCCAACCTGGGATTTTGGTGAGATACAGGAAGACTGGGAAGCCATCTGGGATCAGCTCGATTCAGTCAATTTCGACGGTAAAATTATTGCGATGTACGGCATGGGTGACCAGTTAGGCTACGGCGAATGGTTCCTGGACGCACTCGGCATGCTGCACGATAAGCTGGCACCAAAAGGGGCGGCGTTTATCGGCTACTGGCCAACCGAAGGGTATGAATTCACCAGTAAAAAGCCGATTATTGCCGACGGCGAGCTGTTTGTCGGGCTCGCGCTGGATGAAACCAATCAGTACGATCTCAGCGACGAGCGCCTGCAGGCCTGGTGCGAGCAGATCCTCGGCGAAATGGCAGAAAAATTCAGCTAACGCGCGTTAATCTTGCGTCGGCTGTTGCAGCAACATCCGGCGCAGATCCCGCCATTCTGATGCGTCCATACTGTCCGCCGCCAGCCACAGGTGCTGGCAACGTCCGCCCCCCACTTTGCGTAACCGTAACATCATCCCGGCGTTAAGCATCCAGGGCACACCGAGAATATCCCACTCTTTTCCCTGCCAGCGCAGGCGGGAATCCATCAGCAGCTTGATCTCGCCCTGACGCGCGTTAATGCGACGCTGGCTGCGTACGCTGTCAAAAACAACAAACGAAAGTAATAGCAGCCACAGCGGCGTATAGCTGAGCGGCCACGGCATGAGTAAAACGATGGCCGCAACCAGCCCGTGGAGCAATAAAGACATCCACTGCGAGCGCCACGAGACGCGAAGATCAGATTGCCACAGGACCACGTTCCCGATTCCGTGTTTGAATTAATTGCACCATCCGTTGCAACTCGGTGTCGGCGGGTTTGCCGTGGTTCATCAGCCAGTTGAATAAATCCGGATCGTCAGACTCAAGCAGGCGAACAAACAGACGCTTATCATCATCGCTTAAGCTGTCGTACTCATATTCGAAGAAAGGCATGATGGAAATATCAAGTTCACGCATTCCGCGTCGGCATGCCCAGTGAATACGGGCCTTGTTGTTAATATCCATGTTCAGGTTCCTGCATTACGTTTGGCACAGTCGGTACCCCGTTTTCTGTTCTTAATTTCTCTACGGGGACACCAGCTAGTGTAACGTGTTTTTGACCGTTTCATTACTGGAATATTGCGTTTGACGAGCAGGCTTCCAGAATAATCCCTACATAGACAGCGGATTACACTATTTTGCGTAGCGCTACGCATAACCCGTTTATGGCACAAATGGTCTGCTGAAAGCGCTTGCAATGCCTGCAGGCTCTTTTACCATTAGGCATTATCAAAGCGTTAAGCAATTCAGGATACCGTTATGGCCTTTACACCATTTTCTCCTCGCCAGCCCGCCGCCTCTGCGCGTCTGCCGCTGACGCTTATTTCTCTTGATGACTGGGCGCTGGCAACCCTCTCCGGCGCCGACGCCGAAAAATACTTGCAGGGTCAGGTGACTGCGGATGTTGCGCAGTTGACTGAACACCAGCATCTGCTGGCCGCGCACTGCGATCCTAAGGGCAAAATGTGGAGCAACCTGCGTCTCTTCCGCCGTCAGGACGGTTTTGCCTTTATTGAGCGCCGCAGCCTGCGCGATGCGCAGCTCAAAGAACTGAAAAAATACGCGGTCTTTTCCAAAGTCACCATCGCCCCGGACGATGAACATGTTCTGCTGGGCGTGGCGGGCTTCCAGGCGCGTGCGGCGCTGAAAAACCTGTTTGCTGAGCTGCCGGATGCAGAAAAACAGGTGGTCAGCGAGGGCGCAACTTCCATCCTGTGGTTTGAACACCCGGCAGAGCGCTTCCTGTTAGTCACGGATGCCGCAACAGCCGAACGCGTGACCGAGGCGCTGCGCGGCGAAGCGCAGCTCAACAACAGCCAGCAGTGGCTGGCGCTGAACATCGAAGCGGGTCTGCCTGTAATTGACGCAGCCAACAGCGCGCAGTTTATTCCTCAGGCAACTAACCTGCAGGCGCTGGGGGGCATCAGCTTTAAAAAAGGCTGCTACACCGGTCAGGAAATGGTCGCGCGTGCAAAATTCCGTGGGGCAAACAAACGCGCGTTGTGGACACTGGCAGGCCATGCCAGCCGCGTACCGGAAGCAGGTGAAGACTTAGAACTGAAGATGGGCGACAACTGGCGCCGCACCGGTACCGTGTTAGCCGCAGTCCAGTTGGACGATGGCCGTCTTTTGGTACAGGCTGTAATGAACAACGACATGGAAGCGGACAGCGTGTTCCGCGTGCGCGACGACGCGAATACGTTGAGTATTGAGCCGCTACCGTATTCACTGGAAGAGTGATGCTCTATCGCCCGGTGGCGCTGCGCTTACCGGGCCTACGGGTGCAAATCCAGGTCGGGTAAGGCGAAGCCGCCACCCGACAACAAACTAAACCTGCCCCACGTACAAATAAATCGCCAAAAAGTGGCACACGCTGCCGCCCAGCACAAAGCCGTGCCAGATGGCATGGTTGTATGGGATGCGCTTGCAGACGTAGAAAATAACGCCCAGCGAGTAGATCACACCGCCCACCGCCAGCAGCGTGACGCCGCCGACCGCCAGCTTAATCGCCAGCTGATACACCACAATCAGCGACAGCCAGCCCATCGTCAGATAGGTGACCAGCGACAACACTTTAAACCGGTGCGCAATGGTCAGCTTAAACAGGATCCCCAGCAGCGCCAGGCTCCAGATAACAATCATCAGGCCGCGCGACAGCGGTGAGTTTAGCCCCACCAGCAAGAAAGGCGTATAGGTACCCGCAATCAGCAGATAGATAGCGCAGTGGTCAAATTTCTTAAGCCATATTTTGGCCCGCTGATGCGGAATCGCGTGATAGAGCGTCGAGGCCAGGAACAGCAGGATCATACTTCCGCCATACAGGCTATAGCTGGTAATGGCCATCGCGCTGGCATTGGTATCCACCGCCTGTACCAGCAATAACACTAAACCGACAATCCCAAACACCAGGCCAATGCCGTGGCTGATGCTGTTGGCTACTTCCTCAGCCAGCGAATATCCCTGTGCGATTAATGGTCTGCTCGCCATACTAAACTCCGGGAAAACTAAAGATGATTATTCATCGCATGACTATGCTAACTGAGAATGATTCCAGTGAACACCTGTTAGCTAAAATAATTTTAAAGTAAATTTTTATAATTAAAATCAAAAACATAAACGAACAATTCACCTGACATTTGTTCACATAAAAATTTAAGCGTTACTAATCAATGGCATAAAATTGGCTCCTGCCGTCTGGCTGCATGATATGATGGATAAATGAGGTCTGAATGAGAGTTTTGCCACTGTGAGTATGTTCACCCACTCCGCCATTGCCAGTCTCAATAACCTGGAAATGATGGTCTACAACTATGTCATCAAAAACCGGGACAAAGTGATGTACATGACCATCCGCGAGCTGGCGGATGCGGCTGGCGTCTCAACCACCACTATCCTGCGCTTTTGCCGCAAGCTTAGCTGTGAAGGGTATTCTGAATTTCGCGTGCGCTTTAAGCTCTATCTTGAGCAGAACGAGCCCCAGCAGGCGAATTTCGGCGCCAGCGAAATTATCAGCTTCTTTAAAAGCGTGAATAATGAAGAGTTCGACGCGCTATTAAATGAGGCGGTAAATATCATTTTGTCTTCCGAGCGAATTATATTTGTCGGGGCGGGCACGTCAGGCTCTTTGGCCAAATATGGCGCACGCTTCTTTTCAAATATTGGTAAATTCAGTAATCATATTGATGACCCTTATTTCCCGGTCACCAATGATATGGCGAAAAATGCGCTGGCGATTGTGCTCTCCGTCTCGGGCGAAACCGAGGAGATCCTGCGCTTCGCCAGCCAGTTCAGCCTGCATCACTGCAAGGTGCTCTCTATCACCAGCCACGAGCACTCGCGCCTGACAAAACTGGCGGACTTTAATCTCTCCTGGCACGTTCCCCAGACGCGAATTGGCGGCGTCTACGATATCACCACGCAAATTCCCGTCATTTATATTCTGGAATCTCTCGGACGCAAGCTGGCGAAAAAACTGACGGAATAAAACACCCTGTTTTTTCGATGTGACAAATCACAATTTTCGCAAATTGTTATATCGTGACATTCAATTTCGCTTTGCTAGACTCAATGCCAATAAGCCATTTATTGAGAATAGCAGCGATGAAAAAAATAACCTTACCGAAAGATTTTTTATGGGGCGGCGCGGTTGCCGCTCATCAGGTTGAAGGCGGCTGGAACAAAGGCGGCAAAGGGCCAAGCATTTGCGACGTGCTGACCGGCGGCGCACACGGCGTGCCGCGCGAAATCACGCAGGAGGTGGTGCCGGGTAAATACTACCCAAACCACGAAGCCATCGACTTCCACGGCCACTATAAAGAAGACATCAAGCTATTTGCCGAGATGGGCTTCAAGTGTTTCCGTACCTCTATCGCCTGGACGCGCATCTTCCCGAAAGGTGACGAAACGCAGCCAAACGAAGAAGGGCTGAAGTTTTACGACGACATGTTCGATGAGCTGCTGAAGTACAACATCGAACCGGTGATCACCCTCTCCCACTTCGAAATGCCGCTGCACCTGGTGCAGGAGTATGGTAGCTGGACCAACCGCAAAGTGGTCGATTTCTTTGTGCGCTTCGCGGAAGTGGTGTTTGAGCGCTACAAGCACAAGGTCAAATACTGGATGACCTTCAACGAAATCAACAACCAGCGCAACTGGCGCGCCCCGCTGTTCGGCTACTGCTGCTCGGGCGTGGTCTACACCGAACATGACAACCCGGAAGAGACCATGTACCAGGTGCTGCACCACCAGTTTGTGGCCAGCGCCCTGGCGGTGAAAGCCGCGCGCCGCATCAACCCGGAGATGAAAGTCGGCTGCATGCTGGCGATGGTGGCGCTCTATCCGTTCTCCTGCAAGCCTGAAGACGTGATGTTCGCCCAGGAATCCATGCGCGAGCGCTATGTCTTTACCGACGTCCAGCTGCGTGGTTACTACCCGTCCTACGTGCTGAACGAGTGGGAGCGCCGCGGCTTTTCCATCAAAATGGAGGCGGGCGACGAGCAGATCCTGCGTGAAGGTACCTGCGACTACTTAGGCTTCAGCTACTACATGACCAACGCGGTGAAGGCGGAAGGCGGCACTGGTGACGCCATTTCCGGCTTTGAAGGCAGCGTGCCGAACCCGCACGTGAAGGCGTCCGACTGGGGCTGGCAGATTGACCCGGTGGGCCTGCGTTATTCCCTGTGCGAACTGTACGAGCGTTATCAGAAGCCGCTGTTTATCGTTGAGAACGGTTTCGGTGCCTACGACAAGGTGGAAGAAGACGGCAGCATCAACGATGACTATCGCATCGACTACCTGCGTGCCCACGTGGAAGAGATGATCAAAGCCGTCACGCACGATGGCGTGGATCTGATGGGCTATACGCCGTGGGGCTGCATCGACTGCGTGTCGTTCACCACCGGTCAGTACAGCAAGCGCTACGGCTTTATCTACGTCAACAAGCACGACGACGGCACGGGCGACATGTCGCGCTCCCGTAAGAAGAGCTTCGAGTGGTATAAAGGCGTGATTGCCAGCAACGGCGAGAAACTTTAACGCCGGGCGCCTAACCCTCTCCCTTTGGGGAGAGGGTTAGGGTGAGGGGTTTACTTCCCGCCAGCCAGCTCGATAAAACTGCCCGTCACGTAAGACGCCTTCTCGCTCAGCAGCCAGACAATTGCCTGCGCCACCTCTTCCGGCTGGCCGCCGCGCTGCATCGGCAGTAACGATTTCACGCGATCCACTCGCCCCGGCTCTCCGCCGGAAGCATGGATATCGGTATAAATCAGCCCAGGCCGCACGCAGTTCACGCGAATGCCCTGCGCCGCCACCTCCAGCGATAGCCCGGTTGTCAGCGAATCTACCGCGCCTTTAGAAGCAGCGTAATCGACATATTCACCCGGCGCGCCCAGACGAGACGCGGCGGAAGAGACATTCACAATCGCCCCGCCCTTGCCGCCATGCTTGATGGACATGCGTTTCACCGCTTCACGACAGCAGAGAAAGTAGCCCGTGACGTTGGTCGCCAGCACGCGGTTAATGCGCTCTGCGGACAGATTCTCGATGGTGGATTGCTCAAACAGAATGCCTGCATTATTGACCAGCGCGCGAAGCGGCTCACCTTCACGATCGATGCTGTCAAACATCGCCAGCACCTGAGCTTCGTCGCTGATGTCCGCACGCACGGCAAACGCTTTACCGCCGGCCTCAACGATCTGATTGATAACGTCCGTCGCGGCTTTAATGTTGTGGTGATAGTTCACCGCCACGGTGTAGCCTTCACGTGCCAGCTGCAGCGCGGTGGCTTTCCCAATGCCCCGGCTCGCGCCGGTGACCAGTGCAATTGCCATTCACAACCTCCAGATAAAAAAAAGCCGGGTGGCGCTTACGCTTACCCGGCCTACAGTATGGCAAATAATTACTGGTATTCGCTCATCGGCACGCAGGAGCAGAACAGATTACGGTCGCCGTAAACGTCATCAAGACGCTTCACGGTCGGCCAGTATTTGTTTGCCACGCCTGCCGGGAAGACGGCCAGTTCGCGGGAGTAACCGTGGTTCCACTCTGCCACCATCTCGTGCTGGGTATGCGGGGCGTTGACCAGCGGGTTATCTTCCAGCGTCCATTCGCCGTCCTGCACGCGGTCGATCTCCATGCGGATGGCCAGCATCGCGTCGATAAAGCGGTCCAGCTCGGCTTTGCTTTCAGACTCGGTCGGCTCCACCATCAGCGTCCCCGCAACCGGGAACGACATGGTTGGCGCGTGGAAGCCGTAGTCGATCAGACGCTTGGCGATATCCAGCTCGCTGATGCCGGTCTGCTCTTTCAGCGGACGAATATCCAGAATGCACTCGTGCGCCACGCGACCGTCGCGGCCGGTATAGAGCACCGGGAAGGCGGACTTCAGGCGAGTCGCAATGTAGTTGGCGTTCAGAATAGCCACCTGGCTCGCCTGCTTCAGCCCTTCCGCGCCCATCATGCGGATGTACATCCAGCTGATTGGCAGGATTGACGCGCTACCGAACGGGGCCGCAGAGACCGCGCCCTGACGGGTCAGCATGCCTTCAATCTGCACCACGCTGTGGCCCGGCACAAACGGCGCCAGGTGCGCTTTCACGCCGATTGGTCCCATGCCCGGGCCGCCACCGCCGTGCGGAATGCAGAAGGTTTTATGCAGGTTCAGGTGCGACACGTCCGCGCCGATAAAGCCCGGAGAGGTGATGCCCACCTGAGCGTTCATGTTCGCGCCGTCGAGGTATACCTGACCGCCAAACTGGTGCACCACTTCGCACACTTCACGGATGGTCTCTTCGTACACGCCGTGGGTGGACGGGTAGGTCACCATAATGCAGGAGAGCTTGTCGCCCGCCTGCTCGGCTTTCGCACGCAGGTCGGCCAAATCGATGTTGCCGTTCTTATCGCACGCGACCACCACCACTTCCATGCCCGCCATCTGGGCTGAGGCCGGGTTGGTGCCGTGGGCGGAGCTTGGGATCAGGCAGATATCGCGGTGGCCTTCGTTACGGCTTTCGTGATAGTGACGGATCGCCAGCAGGCCCGCGTATTCACCCTGCGCGCCGGAGTTCGGCTGCATGCAGAGCGCGTCGTAACCGGTCAGCTTCACCAGCCAGTCTGAAAGCTGGTTGATCATCATGTGATAGCCTTCCGCCTGTTCTGGCGGGCAGAACGGGTGCAGTTCGGAGAATTCAGGCCAGGTAATCGGGATCATCTCTGCCGCGGCGTTCAGCTTCATGGTGCAGGAGCCCAGCGGGATCATCGCCTGGTTCAGCGCCAGATCCTTGCGCTCCAGAGAGTGCATATAGCGCATCATCTCGGTTTCGCTGTGGTAGCGATTGAACACCGGGTGAGTCAGGATCGCGTCATTGCGCAGCATGCTTTCCTGAATGGAGCGGCTGTCGAGCGCGACCTCTTTGTCGAGCGTATCAACGTTCAGACCGTGTGCGTCGCCCAGCAACACGCTGAACAGGCTCAGGATATCGTCACGAGTGGTGCTTTCATCCAGCGTAATGCCGACCGCGTTGTGGATGTCGCTGCGCAGGTTGATTTCTGCTGCATTCGCGCGCGCCAGCACGGCGGCTTTGTCTGCCACTTCCACGCACAGGGTGTCGAAATAGTGCGCGTGGCGCAGCTTGAGGCCCTTCTGCTGCAGGCCGCAGGCCAGAATATCGGCCAGGCGGTGAATGCGGCTGGCAATGCGTTTCAGGCCAGCCGGGCCGTGGAATACCGCATACAGGCTGGCGATGTTTGCCAGCAGTACCTGGGAAGTACAGATGTTGGAGTTCGCTTTCTCGCGGCGGATATGCTGCTCGCGGGTCTGCATCGCCATGCGCAACGCGGTATTACCGGCAGCATCTTTTGACACGCCAATGATACGGCCTGGCATGGAGCGTTTGAATTCATCTTTCGCGCCGAAGAACGCCGCGTGCGGGCCGCCGTAGCCCATCGGCACGCCGAAGCGCTGCGCGGAGCCGAATACAATATCCGCGCCCTGTTTGCCCGGCGCCGTCAGCAGCACCAGCGCCATAAAATCGGCGGCAACGCTGACAACCACTTTGCGGGATTTCAGCTCGGCAATCAGCGCGCCGTAGTCGTGAACTTCGCCGGTGGTACCCACCTGCTGCAGCAGCACGCCGAAGACGTCCTGGTGATCCAGCACTTTGTCGGCGTCGTCGACGATCACCTCAAAGCCGAAGGTTTCTGCACGGGTGCGCACCACGTCCAGCGTCTGCGGATGCACGTCCGCCGCCACGAAGAAGCGGTTAGCATTTTTCAGCTTGCTCACGCGTTTTGCCATCGCCATCGCTTCGGCAGCGGCGGTCGCTTCATCCAGCAGTGAGGCGGAAGCGATATCCATACCGGTCAGATCCAGCGTCACCTGCTGGAAGTTCAGCAGCGCTTCCAGACGCCCCTGGGAGACTTCTGGCTGATAAGGGGTGTAAGCGGTGTACCAGCCCGGGTTTTCCAGCATGTTGCGCAGGATAACCGGCGGTAACTGCACGTTGGTGTAGCCCATGCCAATGTAAGACTTATAGCGCTTGTTGAGGCCTGCAATAGCCTTCAGCTCCGCCAGCGCGGCGAACTCCGTGGTGGCTTCCCCTACCTGAGGCGGCGTGGCAAGCTGGATGTCTTTTGGCACAATCTGGCCGATCAGTGCGTCTAATGAATCCGCGCCAACCGTCTTCAGCATCTCCTGCTGTTGCTGAGCATCCGGCCCAATGTGACGTTCAATGAAGGCGCCACGGTTTTCAAGCTGGCTTAAAGTCTGTGTCATGAGCGATGGTTCCTGATACGTGCAGTGAATGTGTTTTCTCCCTCTCCCTTAGGGAGAGGGCTGGGGTGAGGGTGTCGTCTGTTCCCCTCGCCCTACCCTCTCCCCAAAGGGGAGAGGGATAATGGCTTACTCGTCTTCTAACAGTGCTTCGTACGCGGTTGCATCCAGCAGCGCGGCAACTTGCGATTCGTCGCTGGCTTTGATCTTGAAGATCCAGCCGCCTTCATAAGGCTCGCTGTTGACCAGCTCTGGCGAATCGCTCAGCGCATCGTTGACCGCAACAATCTCGCCGCTTACCGGTGCGTAGATGTCAGACGCCGCTTTTACGGACTCCGCCACGGCGCAGTCGTCGCCCGCGCTAACAGTCGTGCCCACGTCAGGCAGGTCAACAAACACCATGTCGCCCAGCAGCTCCTGCGCGTGCTCGGTGATCCCGACGGTGTAAGTGCCGTCCGCCTCTTTGCGCAGCCACTCGTGTTCTTTGCTGTATTTCAGTTCTGCTGGCACATTGCTCATTGAAGTTCTCCTGATAAAAATGATTAGGCGACCGGCTTACCGGCGCGAACAAAAATCGGTTTGGTCACGTGGACCGGCATTTCGCGGTTGCGGATTTGCACTACCGCCGTGTCGCCAATGCCTGCCGGCACGCGTGCCAGTGCAATACTGTAGCCCAGCGTCGGGGAGAAGGTTCCGCTGGTGATCACGCCTTCGCGATGATTGCCGTCAGCATCGGTAAAGCGCACCGGCAGCTCACCGCGCAGCACGCCTTTTTCCTTCATCACCAGTCCCACCAGCTGTTCGGTGCCCTTCTCGCGCTGCATCTCCAGCGCTTCACGGCCAATAAAGTCACGGTCAGCCGGTTCCCACGCGATGGTCCAGCCCATGTTGGCCGCCAGCGGAGAGACGCCTTCATCCATTTCCTGACCGTAGAGGTTCATGCCCGCTTCCAGACGCAGCGTATCGCGCGCGCCCAGACCCGCAGGCTTCACGCCCGCCTCTACCAGGGCACGCCAGAAATCGGCAGCTTTCTCGTTCGGCATCGCAATTTCGTAGCCCGCTTCACCGGTGTAGCCGGTGGTGGCGATAAACAGATCCCCCGCCTGCACGCCGAAGAACGGCTTCATGCCTTCGGTGGCGGTGCGCTGCTCGTCGTTAAAGAGAGAGGCGGCTTTTGCCTGCGCGTTCGGCCCCTGCACGGCGATCAGCGACAGATCGTCGCGGACGGTGATGTCGACGGCATAAGGTTCGGCGTGTTGGGTGATCCAGGAGAGGTCTTTTTCGCGGGTGGCGGAGTTTACAACGAGGCGGAAGAAATCTTCGGTGAAGTAGTAGACGATAAGGTCATCAATCACGCCGCCCGAGGCATTGAGCATGCCGGTATAGAGCGCTTTACCCGGCGTCTTCAGTTTGGCGACGTCGTTTGCCAGCAGATAACGCAAAAACTCCCGGGTGCGGCTACCGCGCAGATCGACAATCGTCATGTGGGACACGTCGAACATACCGGCATCGGTGCGCACCGCGTGGTGCTCATCTATCTGCGAGCCGTAGTGCAGTGGCATCATCCAGCCATGGAAGTCCACCATGCGGGCGCCGCATAACACGTGCTGTTCGTACAAAGGAGTCTGTTGAGCCATCTTGTCCTCGTTGAAAAATTCACCGTGAAACCCGGTATCGGCCTCGTTCCCGAATGCCGACGCAAACGTTCTCTTTTACCTGAACTTACCACCGAAACCGGCGGTTAACCATAAGGTAAAACGGGTCATCACATTAGCTTATGACCAAAAAACGCTGGAAAGCCTACAGAGTTATTCACTGGAAAAATGCGATTAACCCCGCACAAAATTAACAATGATCTAACAGGATTTAGCACATGGTGATATTTCGTGCGGAAAAACGGGCCGAATTTCCGTCACGTGAAAATCACGACATGAGAATAACTAATGCGAAAAATGGCGTGGAATTAGAATATTTCAAACGAGGGGATTTCCCCGACGCAGAGGCCGGGAAAATAAAGTGTGACGGGGATCGAGGTTAGCGTAACCAGTCGGGAAGATCGTTAAGACCCATTGCCTGACGAAGAAGTTGAGGTTTGACGCCGGGAAGGGTGTCGGCCAGCTTGAGGCCGATATCGCGCAGCAGTTTTTTCGCCGGATTTGCCCCGGCAAACAGCTCGCGGAAGCCCTGCATTCCTGCCAGCATCATCGCCGCACTGTGCTTGCGGCTGCGCTCGTAGCGACGCAGATACAGATGCTGGCCGATATCTTTACCTTCACGGTGCAGGCGACGCAGTTCTTCCACCAGTTCCGCCGCGTCCATAAAGCCGAGGTTAACGCCCTGCCCGGCCAGCGGATGAATGGTATGGGCCGCATCCCCCACCAGTGCCAGACGGTGCGCGGCAAATTGACGCGCGTAGCGGCCGGTTAACGGGAAAACCAGCCGCTCGCTTTCAAGCGCGCACAGGCCAAGGCGGTTATCAAACGCCACGCACAGCGCCTGGTTAAAGGCCTCCGGCGTCGCATCCTGCATCTGCTGCGCTTTATCCGGTACCAGGGACCAGACAATCGAGCACAGGTGCGGATCGGCAAGCGGCAGGAACGCCAGTATGCCGTCGTTGTGGAAAATCTGCCGCGCAACGCCGCCGTGCGGCTCTTCAGTACGGATCGTTGCCACCATCGCATGATGGCGGTAATCCCAGTACGTTAGCGGGATATCAGCCTTGTTGCGCAGCCAGGAGTTAGCGCCGTCGGCACCGACCACCAGACGCGCGGTCAGCATGTCGCCGCTTTGCAGGGTGATAAACGCCTCGTTTTCGCCCCATGCCACCTGCTGGATCTGCGCAGGCGCAACCAGCGTCACGTCGCTGCACTGCTCTGCTTTCTGCCACAGCGCGTGGTGGATCACCGCATTCTCTATGATATGCCCCAGATGGCTATAGCCCATGCTTTCATCATCAAAGGCAATATGGCCAAAGCTGTCTTTGTCCCACACTTCCATGCCGTGATAGCAGCTGGCGCGCTGGGCGACGATATCTGACCAGACGCCGAGACGCGTCAAAAGCTTTTCGCTGGCCGCATTAATCGCCGACACGCGGAGTTCCGGCGGAGCATCTGATGCGACAGGCTGGGGCTGCTTTTGCTCCAGCACGGCCACGCGCAGGCCGCTGCCCTGTAATCCACAGGCCAGCGCCAGCCCAACCATTCCGCCGCCAACGATGGCAACATCAACATTTTGCACAGTGATAACTCCTTAACGCGCGACCCAACCCAGGGTCCGCTGCGCCAGCACGTCACGTGCCGGAATGAACAGTTCCATCGCCATCAGCCCGAGGTTGCGACCAACAACCAGCGGCGCCCAGCGATTGGCAAAGAGATGGACTAAGCCGTCGGTGACGCCAATTGTCGCCTCTTTATCGGCCTGACGTCGCGTCTGGTAATGGCTTAGCACCGGGTAAGCGCCACAGTCTTTTTGTTCGCTCCACGCCTGCGAAAGCGTTTCGGCCAGGCTCATCACATCCCGCAGGCCAAGGTTAAAGCCCTGACCGGCGATGGGGTGGAGGGTTTGCGCCGCGTTGCCGACCAGCGCCACGCGGTGAGAAACAGACTGTGACGCCGTGGTTAACGAAAGCGGATAGACCGCACGTTTCCCGGCATGGGTAATACGCCCCAGCCGCCAGCCAAAGGCTTTCTGCAGCTCGGTACAAAAACGTTCGTCGGACCAGGATTTAACCTCTTCGGCCTTTTCCTGCGGGTGGCACCAGACCAGCGAGCAGCGCCCGCCCGTCATCGGCAGCATCGCCAGCGGGCCGTGCTGGGTGAAGCGCTCAAACGCCCGGCCGTTGTGTTCTGCTGCGGTCGAGACGTTCGCGATGACCGCGACCTGCCCGTAAGGCTGCTGCCGCCACGCTACGCCGCACTGGGTGCCGAGCGCCGAGCGCGACCCGTCAGCCGCCACCAGAAGCTGTCCGTCAAGCACGGTGCCATTGTCCAGCGTTACGCTGACCGCGTCTTCACTGCGGGTGAAGCTGGCAACGCGTGCCGGGCAGTGCAACGTAACGCCCGGCGCGTCCTGCAACAGGCGGAACAGGCGCAGGCCAATATCGTGCAGTTCAACGACCTGACCCAGCGCGTCAATACGGTAATCATGGGCATCCAGCGTCACAAACCCGGCATGACCGCGATCGCTCACGTGCACGGTATTAATGGCGGTAGCGCAGTCGGCGATGGCCTGCCAGATGCCAATGCGGGATAGCTGCTGGCAGGTGCCCTGCGCCAGAGCAATGGCGCGGGAATCAAACCCAGGGTGATTCTTCGCCTGCGGCGCGACGGCTTCAACCAGATGCACCGGAAGCTGCCCCTTCGTCAAATGCGAGATGGCTAACGCCAGCGTGGCGCCAGTCATGCCGCCGCCAACGATAATCACGCTCATACGCGCGCCGCTGCCATCAGCGCCTCGATATCGTCCGCTTTTTTCACCACGCTCGCGGTCAGGTTTTCGTTGCCGGTTTCGGTGATGACGATGTCGTCTTCAATACGAATGCCAATTCCGCGGTATTCCTCTGGCACGTCGGCATCCGGCGCGATGTACAGGCCCGGCTCGACGGTCAGCACCATGCCCGGTTCAAGCACGCGCGAACGTTCAGGGCCGTACGCGCCCACGTCGTGCACGTCCAGCCCCAGCCAGTGGCTCAGGCCGTGCATAAAGTACGGGCGGTGAGCATTCTCGGTAATCAGGGTGTCGACATCCCCTTTGAGGATCCCAAGCTTAACCAGCCCGGTAATCATGATACGCACCACCTCACCGGTCACCTCCTGAATGGAGGTGCCCGGGCGATACAGCGTCAGCGCCGTCTCGAGAGATTCGAGAACGATGTCATAAATCGCCCGCTGCGCTGGCGAAAACTTGCCGTTCACCGGGAAGGTACGCGTGATGTCGCCCGCGTAGCCCTGATATTCGCAACCGGCGTCAATCAGCACCAGATCGCCGTCGCGCAGCGCGCTTTCGTTTTCGGTATAGTGCAGAATGCAGCCGTTTTCCCCGCCGCCAACGATGGTGTTGTAGGAGGGATAACGCGCGCCGTGGCGGTTAAATTCGTGGTGAATTTCGCCTTCCAGCTGGTATTCGAACATTCCGGGGCGGCATTTTTCCATCGCGCGGGTGTGCGCCAGGGCGCTGATTTCGCCCGCACGGCGCAGCACGTTCAGCTCTTCTTCAGATTTGAACAGACGCATCTCGTGCACCACCGGACGCCAGTCCGTGAGGGTGGCGGGCGCGGACAGGTTCTGCCGCGAGCCTTTACGCAGTTTTTCCAGCGCGTTGAAAACAATCTCATCGGCGTAGGCGTATTCGCCCTGCGCGTGGTAGAGCACGTCGAGGCCATTAAGCAGCTGATAGAGCTGCTGGTTGATTTCGCTAAACGCCAGCGCGCGGTCAACGCCCAGCTTTTCCGGGGCGGCCTCTTGCCCTAAGCGGCGGCCAAACCAGATCTCAGCGGTTAAGTCTCGTACGCGGTTGAAAATCACGCTGTGGTTGTGGGTGTCATTGCTCTTAATCAGCACCAGCACCGCTTCCGGCTCGTTGAAGCCGGTGAAGTACCAGAAATCGCTGCTCTGGCGATAGGGGTATTCGCTGTCGGCGCTGCGCGTCACTTCCGGCGCGGCAAAAATCAGCGCCGCGCTTCCCGGCTGCATGTTTGCCAGCAGCGCCTGACGACGGCGCAAATACTCTTGTTGCGAGATAACCATGACACCCTCCTGTGCGTTATTTTTCTTAATGTAAGGTTGGCTTGCGAACTTCCGGCGCGGTCGGCTGCGAGCGCGTAAAGTTGTCGTGGCACAGCAGCGCCGCCACGCGCACGTACTCGATGATCTCTTCGAGAGACATTTCCAGCTCTTCCTGATCTTCCTCTTCATCGTAGCCAAGCTGGGCGATGTTGCGCAGATCGTCAATCGCTTCACCCGCTTCGCCGGTGACTTTATCAAGCTTAGGCTGGGTGACGCCCAGGCCAAGCAGATAGTGGTTTACCCACCCCGCGAGCGCATCGGCGCGATCGAAGACGCTGACATCGTCGCCTTCAGGCAGATAAAGCTGAAAAAGGAAGCCATCGTCTTCCAGCGAATCGCTGGTTGCCGCGTGCATTTTTCGCAGCGCTTCCGCCAGTTCGTGGCCAAACGCCAGCCCTTCGTTGGTGAGGTCGTGGATCAGCGGCTGCCATGAGCTGTCGCTGTTTCCGCCGCACAGTATGCCGCTGATCAGACCGTGCATTTCGGCAGGGGTAAGACCGACGCCCTGCTGGTTCAGTAACTGGTTTAAATCCTTGTAACCAGGCATTTCGTTCTGTATAGACATACGCATTCGTCATCAAAGGGAGGATATTCATGATATGCTACCACTTTGGACCCTGGTGATACCAGAAAAGGGCTTGTATCTTCACATCAGGGTAGCTATAGTGTCGCCCCTTCGCAGCCCCCGGGGCAGTAAGCGAAGGCAGCGCAGTCAATCAGCAGGAAGGTGGCATGTCTGCACAACCCGTCGATCTCCAGATTTTTGGCCGTTCACTGCGAGTGAATTGTCCACCTGAACAAAGGGATGCTTTGAATCAGGCTGCGGACGATTTGAATCAGCGGTTGCAAGATCTAAAAGAACGCACTAGAGTCACAAATACTGAGCAGCTGGTTTTCATCGCCGCGTTGAACATCAGCTATGAACTGACTCAGGAAAAAGCGAAGACCCGCGATTACGCGGCTAGCATGGAGCAGCGCATTAAAATGCTCCAGCAGACCATTGAACAGGCGTTGCTTGATCAAGGTCGCAATCCCGAAAGACCGGGACCAAAGTTTGAATAACACTTCGCAGTTGACTATGGTAGAGTAACTGTGAAGACAAAATTTCTCTGAGATGTTTGCAAGCGGGCCAGTCCCCTGAGCCGATATTTCATACCACAAGAATGTGGCGCTCCATGGTTGGTGAGCATGCTCGGTTCGTCCGAGAAGCCTTAAAACTATGACGACACATTCACCTTGAACCAAGGGTTCAAGGGTTACAGCCTGCGGCGGCATCTCGGAGATTCCCTCTCTCTTCTTCTACCGACTACCATGACTCAATTCCCTGAAGTTTCTGCTTTACGCCAGGACATTCGTCAGCTCATTCGCCAGCGTCGTCGCGCCTTAAGCGTCGAACAACAGGCACACTTTGCGCAGCAGGCCGCCGCCCGCATGATGGCCTATCCGCCCGTGGTGATGGCAAATACCGTCGCGCTCTTTCTCTCGTTTGACGGCGAGCTGGACACCCAGCCGCTTATCGACCAGCTCTGGCGCGCCGGGAAAAAAGTTTACCTGCCGGTACTGCATCCGTTCAGCCGGGGCAATCTGCTGTTTCTGCACTACCATCCGCACAGCGAGCTGGTGGTGAATCGTCTGAAAATCACCGAGCCGAAACTCGACGTGCGCGACGTACTCCCGCTGTCCGAGCTGGACGTGCTGATTACGCCGCTGGTGGCGTTTGATGAGCAGGGACAGCGCTTAGGCATGGGCGGGGGGTTCTATGACCGAACGCTGCAAAACTGGCAGCAGTACAGGCTGCAGCCGGTAGGCTACGCGCATGATTGTCAGTGCGTGGAGGCGTTGCCGGTGGAGAAATGGGATGTGCCGCTGCCGGCGGTGGTAACGCCAGGTAAAACGTGGCTTTGGTAGCATAAAGCCGGGTGGCGCTTACGCTTACCCGGCCTACAAAAGCTCAACGTAGGTCGGGTAAGGCGTAGCCGCCACCCGACACCACAGACCGCACTATCAGTACAACAGGCGCGCGCGAATCGTTCCCGGTATGGCCTTCATGCTCTGCAGCGCTTTCTCAGCAACATCTTCATCGGCTTCAATATCGATAACCACATAACCCATCTGCGAGTTGGTTTGCAGATACTGGGCGGCAATGTTAACGCTCTGCTCGGCAAAAATCTGGTTGATGGCGGTCAGCACGCCAGGACGGTTTTCGTGGATGTGCAGCAGACGACGACCGCCGTGCAGCGGCAGAGACACTTCCGGGAAGTTCACCGCAGAAAGCGTTGAACCGTTGTCGGAATATTTGCTCAGCTTACCCGCCACTTCCAGACCAATATTCTCCTGCGCTTCCTGAGTAGAACCGCCGATGTGCGGCGTCAGGATCACGTTGTCGAATTCGCACAGCGGAGAGTTAAACGGATCGCTGTTGGTGGCCGGTTCCGTCGGGAACACGTCGATGGCCGCCCCCGCCAGATGCTTACGCTTCAGCGCATCGCACAGTGCAGGGATATCGACCACCGTACCACGCGCGGCGTTGATCAGCAGAGATCCTGGCTTCATCAGCGCCAGCTCTTCCGCGCCCATCATGTTTTTGGTGGAGGCGTTTTCCGGCACGTGCAGGCTGACCACGTCGCTCATGTTCAGCAGGTCAGACAGATGCTGTACCTGCGTCGCGTTACCCAGCGGCAGCTTGCTTTCGATATCGTAGAAGTAGACGTGCATCCCCAGCGATTCCGCCAGGATCCCCAGTTGGGTACCGATGTGGCCGTAGCCGATGATACCCAGCTTTTTACCACGGGCTTCGTATGAGCCCGCGGCCAGTTTGTTCCACACGCCACGGTGCGCTTTGGCGTTAGCTTCCGGGATACCGCGCAGCAGCAGCAGCAGCTCGCCAATCACCAGCTCCGCCACGGAACGGGTGTTAGAGAACGGGGCGTTAAAGACCGGGATACCGCGTTTTGCGGCAGCGTTCAGGTCGACCTGGTTGGTGCCGATGCAGAAACAGCCAATAGCAACCAGCTTTTCTGCCGCGGCAATCACGTCTTCAGTCAGGTGGGTACGGGATCGCAGGCCAATGAAGTGGGCATCACGGATGGCGGCTTTCAGCTCTTCCGTGTCCAGCGCGCCTTTGTGAAATTCGATGTTGGTGTAACCCGCCGCACGAAGGCTATCAAGCGCTTTCTGATGCACGCCCTCGACCAGCAGGAATTTAATCTTGTCTTTCTCCAGTGATACCTTTGCCATTTCCCCGACCCTGTTTTTATCTGAACTGATGTTGTGCTGGATTGAAATCCGCTGTAGCCAACATATCAAAAAAAACTATTGCAGCAATATGAACGTTTGCGTCGGCACTCTGAAGAAAAGTCATACAGGGCAAAATGACAGAGTAAAATGCTGAGGAAATTTACAAACGTGGCAGGATCGGCAAAAGAGGCGGAAAAGCGTGACACAAGTCACCAAATTTAGCTTTTCAAAAATTTTTTAGCGGGGGGAGCACTCCCCCCGTCAGATCATTTTACGATGGTTTTCACACCGTCAGCCGTACCGATCAGCGCTACATCCGCGCCGCGGTTGGCAAATAATCCTACGGTGACGACGCCTGGAATGCCGTTGATGGCGTTTTCCAGCGCAATCGCGTCGAGAATCTCCAGACCGTGAACATCGAGGATGACGTTACCGTTGTCGGTGACCACGCCCTGACGGTATTCCGGACGGCCGCCCAGCTTCACCAGCTGACGGGCAACCGCACTGCGCGCCATCGGGATCACTTCAACCGGCAGCGGGAAATTACCCAGAATGTCGACCTGCTTGGAGGCATCCGCGATGCAGATGAACTTGTCCGCCACGGAGGCGATGATCTTTTCACGGGTCAGCGCCGCGCCGCCGCCTTTGATCATCTGCATATGGCCGTTGATTTCATCCGCGCCATCAACGTAAATGCCCAGACGATCCACTTCGTTGAGATCGAAAACGGTAATGCCGAGGCTTTTCAGCTTTTCCGTGGACGCATCGGAGCTGGAAACCGCGCCCTCGATCTGCCCCTTCATCGTGCCCAGTGCATCGATAAAGTGCGCCGCCGTTGACCCCGTACCAACACCGACAATGGTCCCTGGCTGTACGTACTGGAGAGCGGCCCATCCTACTGCTTTTTTCAGTTCATCCTGCGTCATGATCGTTTTGCCTGTGGTGTGAAAACTCAGGGCGCATTATAGAACACGTCGAATGGATTTCGTCTGCCAGGAAGGGAAAATTGTGTCATAGTGCAGATTAAGCAAAATTTAGGAGCCAGCCAGAGCAATGAAACGTCCGGACTACAGAACACTACAGGCACTTGATGCAGTTATTCGTGAACGCGGCTTTGAGCGCGCAGCGCAAAAGCTGTGCATCACCCAGTCCGCCGTATCACAGCGTATCAAACAGCTTGAAAACATGTTCGGGCAGCCGCTGCTGGTGCGTACCGTGCCGCCGCGCCCAACGGAGCAAGGGCAAAAGCTTCTCGCCCTGCTGCGTCAGGTTGAACTGCTGGAAGACGAGTGGCTGGGTGACGAACAAACGGGTTCCACGCCGCTGCTGCTCTCGCTGGCGGTGAACGCCGACAGTCTGGCGACCTGGCTGCTGCCGGCCCTTGCGCCGGTGCTGGCCGACTCCCCTATCCGCCTGAATCTTCAGGTCGAAGATGAAACCCGCACCCAGGAGCGCCTGCGTCGCGGCGAAGTGGTTGGGGCGGTCAGTATCCAGCCTCAGGCCCTGCCAAGCTGTCTTGTCGATCAGCTGGGCGCGCTCGACTACCTGTTTGTCGGTTCAAAAGCCTTTGCGGAGCGCTACTTCCCGAATGGCGTCACCCGCGCCGCGCTGCTGAAGGCGCCTGCCGTGGCGTTCGACCATCTGGACGATATGCACCAGGCGTTTTTGCAGCAAAACTTCGACCTGCCGCCGGGCAGCGTGCCGTGTCATATCGTTAACTCGTCCGAAGCCTTTGTGCAGCTGGCGCGTCAGGGCACCACCTGCTGCATGATCCCGCATTTACAGATTGAGAAAGAGTTGAAAAGCGGTGAGCTGATTGACCTGACGCCGGGGCTGTATCAGCGCCGGATGCTGTACTGGCACCGTTTTGCGCCAGAAAGCCGCATGATGCGCAACGTGACTGATGCGCTGCTGGCGTTTGGACATAAGGTGTTGAGACAGGATTAAAATGAAAAGCCGGGTGGCGGCTACGCCTTACCCGGCCTATTGATTATTGTGCAGGTTTCGGCTGTGCTGCAACGGGTTCCAGCTGGAACACCACATCAACCTGATCGTCGAACTGAATCGTTGGCTGCTCGTAGGTTTCCTGAGCAGAAACCGGCGCGGCGTCCGCCTTCATCATGCGAACCATCGGGCTTGGCTGGTAGTTAGAGACGTGGTAACGCACGCTGTATACCGGGCCAAGCTTGCTCTTGAAGCCAGACGCCAGCTGTTCCGCCTGATGAATGGCATCATCAATCGCCGCTTTACGCGCTTCGTCTTTGTATTTCTCCGGTTGCGCAACGCCCAGTGAGACAGAACGAATTTCATTCAGCCCCGCTTTTAACGCGCCATCAAGCAACGAGTTAAGCTTATCAAGCTGACGCACGGTCACTTCCACGGTGCGCACGGCACGGTAGCCTTTCAGGATACTTTTGCCGTTCTGGTAGTCGTAATCGGGCTGGGTACGCAGGTTCGCAGAGCTGATGTCTTTTTTAGCAACACCGTTCTGTTCCAGGAAAGAGAGATATTGCGCAACACGATCGTCTGCCTGTTTTTTGGCGGAAGCGGCATCTTTCGCCGCCACATTCACTTCAATTGCCAGGGTTGCAACATCCGGTACCGCGTCCACGCTTGCGGTGCCTGACGTGACGATGTGCGGGCCATCCGGCAGTTCACTTGCCTGCGCCGACACCGCACCGAAACTTACTAATGCCGCGAGGGCCATCACTTTAAACTTCACTGTCATTCCTCCATGTTGCGAAGAGTGCCCTAACAACAGGGCTCATGCCAGCAAGCTTAGCGGGTCTTGCTCAGTTGTCCATAAGACAAGGATTAGTTGAACAATTCCTGGACGTGGTGAATGCCCTCTTTTGCCAGCTGAAAAGCAATGAACCACATCACCAGCCCCACCAGGGTATTAATAATGCGCTGGGCTTTGGCAGTCCGCAGACGAGGCGCCAGCCATGCCGCCAGAATGGCGAGACCGAAGAACCAGAGGAAAGAGGCGCTGACCGTGCCGAGCGCAAACCAGCGTTTCGGCTCAACGTCCAGCTGTCCGCCCAGGCTACCCAGCACTACGAAGGTGTCGAGGTAGACGTGCGGATTTAGCCAGGTGACCGCCAGCATGGTGACGATAATCTTCCAGCGGCCCTGCTTCATGACTTCCGCGCTCGCCAGTTCGAGGTTGCTGCTCATCGCCGTTTTCAGGGCACCAAATCCGTACCACAGCAGAAACGCCACGCCGCCCCAGGTCACCAGCGCCAGCAGCCAGGGTGACTGCATCAGCAGCGCGCTGCCGCCAAAAATGCCGGCGCAAATCAGCAGCAGATCGCTCACCGCGCACAGCAGGGCAATCATCAGATGATACTGGCGGCGAATGCCCTGATTCATCACGAAGGCGTTTTGCGGGCCGAGGGGTAAAATCATGGCCGCACCTAAGGCAAGTCCTTGAAAATAATAAGATAGCATGACGATTTTCTCGCAGTGTTGTTCTGGAGGCTGACTATACTGCGCGAATCACATTAGAGGAAATGGATAATATTAATTGGGTATTAGCGGAGCTTATGAAAGTAAAGCCCGGTGGCGCGAGCGCTTACCGGGCCTTCGGGTGACGTTATTCTGCTTCTTTGACTTTTTTGACGTTTACGTCCATCTGCGGGTAAGGGAAGCTGATGCCGTTGGCGTCGAAATCGCGCTTGATGCGCTCCAGCACATCCCAGTAAACGTTTTGCAGATCGCTGCTTTTGCTCCAGATACGCACCACGAAGTTAATAGAGGAAGCACCCAGTTCGTTCAGGCGAACCGTCTGCTCGCGGTCCTTCAGAATGCGGTCGTCAGAGGCGATGATATTCGCGATCAGCGACTTCACCTGATCGATATCGGAATCATACGCCACGCTGATGATGAGCTCGTTACGACGCACCGGCTCGCGGGAGAAGTTAATGATATTGCCCGCAATGATTTTCCCGTTCGGTACCACAACAATACGACCATCGACGGTACGCAGGGTGGTAGAGAAAATCTGTACCTGCAACACGGTACCGGCGATGCCGCCAAGGTCAACATATTCACCGGAACGGAACGGACGGAAAGTCACCAGCAGTACGCCCGCCGCCAGGTTTGAAAGCGAGCCCTGCAGTGCCAGACCAATGGCCAGACCGGCGGCACCGAGAACGGCAATCACGGAGGCGGTTTGCACCCCAACACGGCCCAGCGCGGCAATCAGCGTGAAGGCGATAATGCCGTAGCGCACCAGTGCGGAGAGGAAGTCAGCCACCGTGGCGTCAATGTGTCGTGCGACCATCACACGGTTGACGGCGTTCGACACGATACGCGCCACGATCATCCCGACGATGATGATGGCAATCGCCGCGACAATGTTCACGGCATAGCTCAGCAGCAGGGCCTGGTTGCGCACCAGCCAGTTACCGGCGTTATTGATGCTGTCTACAACATCGAGTTGTTCCATTTATTCTTCCTTTTGTTAAACCAAAACACAAAATCCATCCCCCATGGAGACAGGCAGGTCAGTAAAGGGTAAACAAAAAGCACCGGCTTTGCCAAACAGATCACAAAAACAGGTCTGACAGGGTATTGAAAAAGCATAAAAAAAGGCCCGCATTTGCGGGCCTTCTGATGCTGTCAGCAGCTCAAATTACAGAACGTCGATTGCGTTCAGTTCTTTGAAAGCCTGCTCCAGACGGGTCACCATGGACGTCTGAGCAGCGCGCAGCCATACGCGTGGATCGTAGTATTTCTTGTTCGGCTGGTCTTCGCCTTTCGGGTTGCCCAGCTGGCCCTGCAGGTAAGCTTCGTTCGCTTTGTAGTACTGCAGAATACCGTCCCAGGTTGCCCACTGGGTGTCGGTATCGATGTTCATTTTCACTACGCCGTAGCTTACGGAGTCTTTGATTTCCTGAGCAGAAGAACCGGAACCGCCGTGGAAGACGAAGTTCAGGCTGTTGTGCGGCAGGTTGTGTTTCTTAGACACGTATTCCTGAGAATCACGCAGGATGGTCGGGGTCAGAACCACGTTACCTGGCTTATAAACGCCGTGTACGTTACCGAAGGACGCTGCAATGGTGAAGCGTGGGCTGATTTTGCTCAGCTCGGTGTAAGCGTAATCAACGTCTTCTGGCTGGGTGTACAGGGCAGAAGCGTCCATGTGGCTGTTGTCCACGCCGTCTTCTTCACCACCGGTGCAACCCAGTTCGATTTCCAGGGTCATGTCCATTTTGGCCATGCGCGCCAGGTACTTAGAGCAGATTTCGATGTTTTCGTGCAGTGACTCTTCAGACAGGTCGATCATGTGAGAAGAGAACAGTGGCTTACCGGTTGCCGCGAAGTGTTTTTCACCCGCGTCCAGCAGACCGTCGATCCACGGCAGCAGTTTCTTCGCGCAGTGGTCAGTGTGCAGGATAACTGGAACACCGTAGTGTTCAGCCATCTGGTGAACGTGGTGCGCACCAGAGATAGCACCCAGGATAGCAGCACCCTGAGGAATGTCAGTTTTCACGCCTTTACCTGCGATGAACGCAGCGCCGCCGTTAGAGAACTGAACGATAACCGGTGCTTTAACTTTTGCAGCGGTTTCCAGTACGGCGTTGATGGAGTCGGTACCTACGCAGTTAACTGCTGGCAGAGCGAAGTTGTTTTCTTTAGCTACCTGGAACACTTTCTGTACGTCATCACCAGTGATAACGCCAGGTTTTACGAAATCAAAAATTTTAGACATGTTGCTTAGTCCTGTATCTTCGGCCGTTAGAAAAGGTGCGAGCTCTTAAAAGCGCGCTGAAAATTGGGCAGGTTTCCCTGCCCTTGAATGGCTTACTTCTTAGCGCGCTCTTCGAGCATTGCTACTGCTGGCAGTACTTTGCCTTCCACGAATTCGAGGAATGCGCCGCCACCAGTGGAGATGTAGGAGATCTTGTCAGCGATACCGAACAGGTCGATTGCTGCCAGGGTGTCACCACCGCCTGCGATAGAGAACGCTTCGCTGTCTGCGATTGCGTTAGCCACGATTTCAGTCCCTTTGCGGAAGTTCGGGAATTCGAACACGCCAACAGGACCGTTCCACAGGATAGTTTTTGCGTTTTTGAGGATTTCAGCCAGTTTCTGTGCAGAAACGTCGCCCAGGTCCAGAATCTGCTCTTCGTCTTTGATGTCGTTTACTGATTTCAGGGTCGCGGTTGCGGTTTCGGAGAACTCAGTCGCCACGCGAACGTCAGTTGGAACCGGGATATCACAGGTACCCAGCAGGCGTTTGGCTTCGTCAACCAGGTCTGCTTCGTACAGGGATTTACCCACGTTGTGGCCCTGAGCGGCAACGAAGGTGTTCGCAATACCACCGCCAACGATCAGCTGGTCAGCGATTTTAGACAGGGAATCCAGAACGGTCAGTTTGGTAGACACTTTAGAACCACCAACGATAGCGACCATTGGGCGAGCAGGTTCTTTCAGTGCTTTACCCAGTGCTTCCAGTTCGTCAGCCAGCAGAGGACCCGCACACGCGACGTCTGCGAATTTACCGATACCGTGGGTAGATGCCTGCGCACGGTGCGCAGTACCGAATGCATCCATCACGAATACGTCGCACAGTGCAGCGTATTTTTTGGACAGGGTTTCGTCGTCTTTCTTTTCGCCTTTGTTGAAGCGAACGTTTTCCAGAACAACCAGCTCACCTTCGGCAACGTCTACGCCGTCCAGGTAATCTTTCACCAGGCGAACCGGGTTGGACAGTTTGTCTTTCAGGTAATTAACAACCGGCAGCAGAGAGAACTCTTCGTTGTACTCGCCTTCAGTTGGACGGCCCAGGTGGGAGGTGACCATCACTTTAGCGCCCTGCTTCAGAGCCAGTTCAATGGTTGGCAGAGATGCACGGATACGCGCGTCGCTGGTCACTTTGCCATCTTTAACCGGTACGTTCAGATCGGCACGGATGAAAACGCGTTTACCTGCCAGATCCAGATCGGTCATCTTAATTACAGACATGGTGAATCCTCTCGTTGATTCTTAAAGTTTTGCAAGCGCAAGGTGCGCTCTACCTGAAACCTTTTGCGGCCATGGCTAACGTGGTGTCGAGCATTCGGTTAGCAAAGCCCCATTCGTTATCACACCAGACCAGCGTCTTGATAAGGTGCGCACCACTGACTCGCGTCTGCGTGCCATCCACGATGGCGCTGTGCGGGTCGTGGTTAAAATCTACTGAGACCAACGGTAATTCCGTATAGTCAACTATACCATGAAATGCTCCCTGTGCCGCTTTTTGCAGCAACAGGTTGACTTCACAGGCTTTTACCGGTTTTTTCACCGTCACGCTGAGGTCGATTGCGGTGACGTTTATCGTCGGAACACGCACGGCAATCGCTTCGAAACGGTCATTAAACTGCGGGAAAATTCGGGTGATCCCTGCAGCCAGTTTCGTGTCCACCGGGATGATTGACTGGCTCGCCGCGCGAGTGCGTCGTAAATCCGGGTGATAGGCGTCGATAACCTGCTGATCGTGCATGGCGGAATGAATCGTAGTTACGGTGCCGGATTCAATGCCATACGCATCGTCTAACAGTTTGATGACCGGAATAATGCAGTTGGTGGTGCAGGAGGCGTTGGAAACAATGCGGTGTTCGGCTTGCAGCTCATGCTGGTTGACGCCAAACACGACGGTCGCGTCGAGGTCGTTACTTCCGGGATGAGAAAACAGGACTTTTTTCGCGCCTGCTGTCAGATGCGCTTCGCCGTGTTCGCGGTTGCCATACACACCGGTACAGTCAAGCACGACATCCACACCCAGTTCACGCCAGGGTAGCCCGGAAATGCTGTTCTCATGCAGCACACGAATAGCGTCATCACCCACAAAAAGCTGATCTCTTTCCTGGCGCACATCCCAGGCAAAGCGGCCGTGGCTGGTGTCATACTTCAATAAATGCGCCATGCCAGCAGCATCCGCCAGTTCATTGATTGCCACCACGGTGATTTCCGCCCGACGTCCGGATTCATACAAAGCACGAACCACATTACGCCCGATGCGACCGAAGCCATTAATCGCTACGCGTACGGTCATAGATCTCCTGCAAAGCAATCCCTGAGTTTGAGGTGGCTGAAAGAGTAATCCAGCGACGCCCGAAGGGGAATCTTTGCTATCACAAACTGCGATTGATTGGTCAATTGTCGAACATTTAATCGACTGAAACGCTTCAGCAAGAATAAGCGAATCGGGGAATAAAAGGAATGTCTGTCCAGATGAATAAGCGAGCTATATGACTTGCGTCACATTTTCGTTGGAATAATGACGCAAAAAAAGCCGGGTAAGCGCTAGCGCTGACCCGGCCTACTTTTGAGCCATTTGTAGGCCCGGTCAGCGTAAGCGCCACCGGGCAAAACGGCGATTACAGCAGTTCTTTCGCCTTAGCGACCACGTTCTCAACGGTGAAGCCGAACTCTTCGAACAGCTGTTCTGCCGGAGCAGACTCACCGAAGGTGGTCATACCGACGATAGCGCCGTTCAGACCCACGTATTTGAACCAGTAGTCAGCAATACCCGCTTCCACTGCCACGCGAGCGGAAACCGCTTTAGGCAGTACGGATTCACGGTAAGCCGCATCCTGCTTGTCGAACGCATCGGTAGACGGCATGGAGACCACGCGCGCCTTCACGCCTTCGGCAGTCAGTTTTTCCCATGCTGCTACAGCCAGTTCAACTTCAGAACCGGTCGCGATGAAGATCAGCTCAGGCTGGCCCGCGCAATCTTTCAGCACGTAGCCACCGCGGGCGATGTTCGCCAGTTGCTCAGGGGTACGCTCCTGCTGCGCCAGGTTCTGACGGGAGAGGATCAGAGCGGTCGGGCCGTCCTGACGCTCAACGCCGTATTTCCACGCCACCGCAGATTCAACCTGGTCACATGGACGCCATGTGCTCATGTTCGGGGTTACGCGCAGGGAAGCTACCTGCTCTACCGGCTGGTGAGTTGGACCATCTTCGCCCAGACCGATGGAGTCATGGGTGTAGACCATCACCTGACGCTGTTTCATCAGTGCAGCCATACGCACAGCATTACGTGCATATTCCACGAACATCAGGAAGGTAGAGGTGTATGGCAGGAAACCACCGTGCAGAGCGATACCGTTCGCGATAGCGGTCATACCGAACTCACGTACACCGTAATGGATGTAGTTACCGGCAGTGTCTTCGTTGATTGGCTTAGAACCAGACCACAGGGTCAGGTTAGAAGGCGCCAGGTCAGCGGAGCCGCCCAGGAATTCTGGAAGCAGCGGACCGAACGCTTCAATCGCATTCTGAGATGCTTTACGGCTGGCGATTTTAGACGGGTTCGCCTGCAGCTTCGCGATGAATTCGTTGGCTTTCGCGTCGAAGTCAGACGGCATATCGCCTTTCATACGACGGGTGAATTCAGCCGCTTCCTGTGGGAACGCCTTCGCATAGGCAGCGAATTTCTCGTTCCAGGCCGCTTCTTTCGCCTGGCCCACTTCTTTAGCATCCCACTGAGCATAGATCTCAGACGGGATTTCGAAGGCAGGGTGTTTCCAGCCCAGTGCTTCACGGGTCAGTGCGATTTCCGCGTCGCCCAGCGGTGCGCCGTGGGAGTCATGGGTGCCCGCTTTGTTCGGAGAACCGAAGCCGATGATGGTTTTGCACATCAGCAGGGACGGTTTGTCGGTGACTGCGCGAGCTTCTTCTACTGCACGTTTAATCGAGTCAGCATCGTGGCCATCAACACCACGCACAACGTGCCAGCCGTAGGCTTCGAAACGTGCGGCGGTGTCGTCGGTGAACCAGCCTTCAACGTGACCGTCGATGGAGATACCGTTGTCGTCGTAGAACGCCACCAGTTTACCCAGCTTCAGGGTACCAGCCAGGGAGCACACTTCGTGAGAAATGCCTTCCATCATGCAGCCGTCGCCCAGGAAAGCGTAGGTGAAGTGGTCAACGATGTCATGGCCAGGACGGTTGAACTGCGCCGCCAGGGTCTTCTCGGCAATCGCCATACCCACAGCGTTAGCAATGCCCTGACCCAGCGGGCCGGTGGTGGTTTCTACGCCAGCGGTGTAGCCCACTTCCGGGTGACCTGGAGTTTTGGAGTGCAGCTGACGGAAGTTTTTCAGCTCTTCGATTGGCAGATCGTAGCCGGTGAGGTGCAGCAGGCTGTAGATCAGCATAGAGCCGTGGCCGTTAGACAGCACGAAACGGTCGCGGTCAGCCCATGCCGGGTTCTGCGGGTTGTGGTTAAGGAAATCACGCCACAGGACTTCGGCGATATCAGCCATACCCATAGGGGCACCCGGGTGGCCGGATTTGGCTTTCTGTACTGCGTCCATGCTCAGCGCACGAATAGCATTAGCAAGCTCTTTACGTGAGGACATTTTAACTCCAGATCGGACTGTTAAAGGCCATGCCCTTGACGACAGCGCGTTTTGGGCTACGCCGGAAAAAAGTGCCAACAATGTAACCCAAGCCGCAGGGCATGTACATGGACCATTCTTTTGCAGCTTAAGAAATCTCTGGATCATGCTCGCATGTTGCGCAATCTGCTCGCCCGCGCCTGTAGATATTCCTTATACTTATCCCGCCCCGGCTTCGTTGCGGGTGCACTTTTCGGATTTTATTCAGTTTAACGAGTACGGAAGCAACCTCATGAAAATGCGTGCAATAGTGCTGGCCCTGGGTACAACGCTCGTGCTGAGCGGCTGTCAGAATATGGACTCTAACGGTCTGATGACCTCAGGTGCAGAAGCCTTTCAGGCCTACTCCCTGAGCGACGCGCAGGTTAAAGCGCTGAGCGATCAGGCCTGTAAAGATATGGACGGAAAAGCCACGCTTGCGCCGGCTGACAGTACCTACACGCAGCGTCTGAATAAGATTGCTTCCGCGCTCGGCGATAACATCAACGGCCAACCGGTGAACTACAAGGTTTACATGGCGAAAGACGTCAACGCCTTCGCGATGGCTAACGGCTGTATCCGCGTCTACAGCGGGCTGATGGATATGATGACCGACAACGAAGTGGAAGCGGTTATCGGCCATGAAATGGGTCACGTTGCGCTCGGCCACGTGAAGAAAGGGATGCAGGTTGCCTTAGGCACCAACGCCATTCGCGCGGCGGCGGCCTCTGCGGGCGGCATCGTTGGCAGCCTGTCCCAGTCGCAGCTTGGAGACGTAGGTGAAAAACTGGTTAACTCCCAGTTCTCGCAGCGTCAGGAGTCCGAAGCGGACGACTACTCCTACGATCTGTTGCGCAAACGCGGTATTAATCCATCCGGTTTAGCCACCAGCTTCGAAAAGCTGGCAAAACTGGAAGCGGGTCGCCAGAGCTCCATGTTTGATGATCACCCGGCCTCAGAAGCGCGCGCACAGCATATTCGCGACCGAATGGCCGCTGACGGAATTAAATAATTTTGGAAGGAGGCAATTTTGCCTCCTTTTTATTTCGCATGAATTGCTAACTAAATCGCACGTATCGGTAACACCTCTGAAAGCCCCGTCAAATCAACCCTTTCCGACTGAAACGTCTGGTCACATATTTATTGCAATCGTTAATCTTTCCGGTAATTATCAAACACGCAGTAATTCAATTTAATATATTAAGACAGAGACGTTCCCTCCGTGAAAAAAGAATTATCGTTAATTGCTTTAAGTTTATTCGCCGCATTACCCGCCGCTGCAAGCCAGCAATCTGACAGCAAGGGTTTTATCGACGACAGTCATTTAGACCTGTTTTTACGCAATGCGTATATCAGCCGTGACTACCATCAGGGCCAGCAGGATAAAGCCGAATGGGGTCAGGGAATCATCGCCACCTTTGAATCCGGCTATACCGAAGGGCTGGTGGGCTTTGGCGTGGACGGCATCGCGCAGTACGGCGTGCGCCTGGACGGCGGTCGCGGCAAGAGCGGCGCGGGCGGTATCGACTTCTTTAAACAGGAAGACGATGGCCGGGCCAAATCCGATTTAGCGAAATTTGGCGCTACCGCCAAAATGCGGATCTCGAATACCGTGCTGAGCTACGGTAACCAGCGTCCTGAACTGCCTATCGTTAACGCCGACAGCTCCCGCCTGCTGTTTGAAAGCTACACCGGTGCCATGCTGACCTCGAAAGAGATCGACGGGCTGGAAGTGAACGCCGGTTATTTCACCGACGAGCAGCGTAAAAGCGACGACCGCCACGACAGCGGCCTGAAAAGCCTGACTTTCGGTGGCGCAAGCTACCAGTTCAACGACCAGTTCAGCGGCGCGCTATACGCCTCTCATAACGAAGAGGTGATGAACAAACAGTACCTGGGGCTGAATTTCAAACAGCCGTTCAGCACCGGGCAGCAGCTGGTGCTCGACTTTAACGGCTATAACTCGCGTCTGGATCAGGGCTACGCTGACAGCCTCGACACGGGCCGCAGCAACACCATCTGGAGCCTGGCGGCGAGCTACATCTGGGATATTCACACGTTCAAAGTGGCGTACCAGCAGAGCAGCGGCAGCACCGGCTATAACTACGGCGGCTATCGCGACAAGGGCGGCGTGGGCGACGGCGGCAACACCATCTGGCTGGCGAACTCCTACTGGTCTGACTTTAACGGTGAAGACGAGCGCTCATGGCAGGCATCCTACGGTCTGGACTTCGCGGGTCTCGGCCTGCCGGGCCTGAGCTGGACCACCGCCTACGTGCGCGGCGACAACATTAAGACGTCTGAAACCAGCAACGGCAAAGAGCACGAGTGGTTTAACCAGATCCAGTACCAGGTGCAGGACGGCCCGGCGAAAGATCTGAAGCTGAAACTGCGCTACTCCGTGCTGCGCGTCTCCAGCAACGCCAGCGACTATAACGTGGGCGGGGACGAGATCCGCGCTTACGTGGAATACCCGTTTAACGTGTTCTGATAAAACAAGCCGGGTGGCGGTTTCGCCTTACCCGGACTACTGTTTTCTCCCTCTCCCCGTGGGAGAGGGGAAACAGCTAGTAAAGCGTTTTCTGCGGCGGCCCGGCAAACTTCAGCGCGCCAATCTGACCCATCCGCACTTCCACTACCGACGGCCCCGGCATCGCCAGCGCTTCCGTCATCACGGCTTCAAAATCCTCTGCCCGCTCAACGCTCCACGCCTGCAGGCCAATTGCCTGTGCCAGCAGGGTAAAGTCCGGCGTATGCAGTTCGTTATAATACTGTCGCCCGCCGAAGTACTTATCCTGAATGCCGCGCATCACGCCGTAGCCCCCGTCGTTCATGATCAGCAGCGTCACGTTAGCTTTCTCCTGCGCAAGCGTCGCCAGCTCGCCTAAATTCAGGCTCAGGCCACCGTCGCCCACCAGCCCCACCACCTTACGCTGTGGGTTGGCAATCGCGGTACCAATCGCCATTGGCAGCCCCATGCCAATCGCCCCGGCAAGAGAGTGAATGTTCATCAGCGGACCGTTAGCGCGGAACAGACGACTGCCCCACAGGCTGCCGGAAACGGTGATATCGCGCACCAGCAGGCCGTCCTGCGGCAGGGCTTTTTCAATGGCGTCGTTGAGCTTCGCATAGGCGCCGCACTGCTCGCGCAGGCCCTGTTCAGCCTGCAATACCGCCTGCTGCACCTGCGCGTCCCACTGGGCGTTGCCCCACTCGCGGCCCTGCGCTTTTTCAGCCAGCGCGCCAAGCAGCGCTGAACAGTCGGCTATCAGCGTATTATCCATCAGGTAGTTACGGCTCGCCGCCGCCGGGTCGATATCTATCTGCACCCGCGGAGACGGCAACTCCAGCGTCCAGGAGCGGGTTTCGTTACTGCGCAGGCGAGAACCGGCCACCAGCGTAAAATCACACTGCTCAATCAGCGCCTCAACCGACGGCGAGTTGTGGAACGCGCGCAGGCTGGCACGATGGCCGTCCGGCAGCACGCCGCGTGCGTGGGTGCTGGAGATCACCGTCACGCCCGCATCCGCCAGCTTTTTCACCGCGTCAGCGCTTCCCAGCGCCCCGCCGCCCAGCCACAGCAGCGGCTGTTTAGCCTGCCTGAGCTGCGCCCATAAAGCATCCACCATCGCGGGATCCACGGCTGCAACCGAAGCCGGTTTCACCGGTGCGGTCACCAGAGACAGAGGAATTTTAGCCCCCTGAATATCAATCGGAATTTCCACAGAGACCGGCCCGCACGGCGGCGTCTGCGCCTCCTGAATGGCTTTATGCAGGATGGCTATCGCCTGGCTGGCATTGCTGATGCGGTACGCCCGTTTTGAACTGGCCTTCAGGAAGGTCAGCTGGTCGCGGGTCTCGTGGATAAACCCGGTGTCGGCGTCCAGCCAGGCCTTCTCAACCTGTCCGGTTAAATGCAGCAGCGGCGTGCAGGCGTTCATCGCCTCCACCAGCGCGCCTACCGCGTTCCCCGCCCCCGCGCCGGTGCTGGTCAGCGCCACGCCGAGGCCGGAAAACCGCCCGTGGGCGTCGGCCATGGTGACGGAACCCGCCTCGCCGCGCGCGGGCACGAAGCGGATTTTGCCCCGCTGCCCTACCGCGTCCGCGATCGGCAGGTTGTGAATGGAGATGACGCCGTAGATGGCCTCAACCTGATACTGCTCCAGCGTTCTGGCGATGGCGTCGCCGACGGTTATCATTTCGCTCATTGCTCACCCTTTCTCAGTCGCACCAGTGGTTGACGCTGTTACCCGTCGCCAGATAAATGCTCTTTTGCTGCATCCAGGCTTTCAGCCCCTGAATGCCCTTTTCGCGGCCCAGACCGCTCTCTTTAAAGCCCCCGAACGGGGTCGAAATCGCAAAAACTTTGTAGGTGTTGATCCACACCGTACCGGCCTCCAGCTGCTCGCTCAGGCGCAGCGCCCGCCCGGTATCGCGGGTCCAGATCCCTGCCGCCAGGCCGTAAACCGAGTCGTTCGCCTCGCGGATCAACGCCGCTTCATCGCGAAACGGCATCGCCACCAGCACCGGGCCGAAGATCTCCTCCTGGCAGGCGCGGGCGCCGTTCGTCAGCCCTTCGATAATGGTCGGCTGGAAGAAGCTGCCGTTTGCGAGCGCCGGATCTGCCGGGATCTCCCCGCCGCACAGCACCCGGCCCCCCTCGCGCTTCGCCAGCTCGACGTATTCCTGCACGCTCTGGCGATGTTTCTCATTGATCAGCGGCCCAACGTGAACGCCGTCGGTGAAGGGGTGCCCAACGCGCAGCCCGCGAGTTAATTCCAGCAGCCGCGCCATCAGCGGCGCGTACAGGCTTTCGTGGATAAACAGCCGGGACCCGGCGATGCACGCCTGCCCTGCTGAGCTGAAAATGCCGTAGCAGATCCCGCGCGCGGCCTGCTCAACGTCGGCATCCTCCAGCACAATGGTCGGGGATTTACCACCCAGCTCCAGCGACGCCGGAATAAGCTTTTCCGCGGCCACGTGCGCCAGATGGCGGCCCGTGGCGGTGCCGCCGGTAAAGGAAATTTTTCGCACGCGGGGATGGCGCGCCAGCGCGTCGCCAATCACCGAGCCTTTGCCCGGCAGGACGCTCAGCAGCCCGGCTGGCAGCCCGGCCTGTTCAAAAATGCGCGCCAGCTCAAGCGCCATCAGCGGCGTGGCTTCGGCAGGCTTGAGGATCACCGCGTTCCCGGCGGCGATGGCCGGGGCGACCTTCTGCATCTCGCTGGCAATGGGCGAGTTCCACGGCGTGATGGCCGCCACCACGCCGAGCGGCTCATAGCGGCTTAGCGTCAGCAGATCCGGCTGGCGCGGCGTGGGCAGCTCCCCTTCCAGCAGCTCGCAGGCGGCGGCGAAGTAGCGGGCCGTTCCCGCCGCGCTCATCACCAGCCCGCGCGCCTCCGCCAGCGGCTTGCCGTTATCCCGGCTCTGCATCTGCGCCAGCTCGTCAGCGCGGGACTCAATCAGATCCGCCACCTTGTGCAGGATCTTCGCCCGCATGTGCGGCAGGCTGTTGCGCCAGGCGGGATCGCGCCACGCGCGCTCGCCGGCCTCGATCGCGTCGTGCAGATCGTCAAGGTTTGCCGCGTTCAGCGTCGCATTGATCGACCCGTCAGCCGGGAAGTGGCTCTGCATCGGGTTGCCACCGCCGCGTCGCCACTGGCCGCCGATAAAAATATTCAGATCGTCCATCGTCACTCCTTAGCTCAGGGCCAGCTCGCGGCAGGCGCGCACCGCGCTGAGTGCCGCCAGGGTGGAGGTTTTAGGGTTAGACGCCAGCGGCAGCCCGCTCAGCTCCAGATGGAATTCGCCAAACAGCCCTTCTACGTGCAGCGTGTGGGTGTTACGTTTCGTTGCCGGGTCAACCATCAGCTGCACGCGGGTTTCATCCATCCCGACGCCGCCGAGCGCCACGGTCGCCGCCACGTTGGCGTTCGCCGGGAACAGGCGCGCCGCCTCGCGGGCGCTGCCTTCGAAGAAGACTTTCGCTTCTGACACTGCGTTAAGGTCGATAAGCTGCTCGGCGTAGCTGCCGCGCCAGCTGGCCGGGCTTTTGCGTGACTGATAGGTGACGCGCTCAAGCCCGCCCTCCTTCGCCGCCGCCAGCCCGTCGATGCCGGCGACCGCCCCGGAAAGCAGCGTCAGCTTTCCGCCCGCCGCGAGCAGGCGCTGCTCCAGCGCGCTGTCCGCCAGCGCGCCGGTGGAAATAACCGCCAGATGCCAGCCGCGGCGCAGAATCGCTTCGCCGTACTGCGCAACCGCCTGCTGGCTGGCGCACTCCAGCACCAGATCGGGCGTTTGTGCGCACGCCATCGGCGAGGTCAGCGCCTCGACCGCATCGCCAAACTGGTCGCGAATGGCGGCATGGTGAGACGCGCGCGCCACGATCCAGCCGATAGCCACGCCGGCGGGCAGACGCTCAATCACCGCCTGCGCCATGGCGCCATAACCAATTAACATTACCTTTTTCATGATGCGTCCTTACAGATGGCGGCAAAAGCCGCCGGAAACGTCCAGCGCCGCGCCGGTGGTAAACGAGGACAGCGGCGAGGCGAGGAACAGCAGCGCCTGCGCGGGCTCCTGCGGCTTGCCGAGACGCGCCATCGGGATGCCGCGCTTGCGCGCGATCTCCGCCGTCCACTCCGGCCAGCTCTGGCTTTTGTCCGCCCGGCTTTCGAAGCGGCGCTGCCACTGGCCGGACTCGACCATGCCAAGCAGTATGGAATTGACGCGAATCCCTTTGCCTACCAGCTCTTTCGAGAGCGTCAGCGTCATGTTCAGCAGCGCGGCGCGGGCTGCCGACGTGGCGATCATGTGCTCTTCCGGCTGAAGCGCCAGCAGGGAGTTCACGCAGGTGATGGAGGCGATGTCGGACCGTTCCAGCAGGGGCTGAAACGCCTGCACCGGGTTAATGACGCCAAACAGTTTGAGTTCGGCTTCGTGCAGCCACGCCTCGCGCGGCGTGTCATGGAAGTGCGCCACGTAGCCCTGACCGGCGTTGTTGATCAGCATATCCGCCGCGCCAAAGCGCGCCTGCACCGCATCCGCGAAGGCCTGTACTTCGTCGGCGTTCAGCACGTCGCAGCGATATGAGAAAATCTCCCCGTCGGGATAGTCGTTTTGCAGCGTCGCATGGGCGCTGGCGAGCCGGTCCGGGTCGCGCCCACAGAAGGCGACTTTCGCCCCTTCGCCCAGCAGCAGGCGCAGCGTTTCAAAGCCAATGCCGGACGAACCGCCGGTAACGACCGCTACGCGGCCGTCAATGTGTGCATTCATCGCGCACCTCTTCGTTAATGCGTAAAAGCTGTTGATTAAAAAACGCGTCGTTATCGAGATAGCTCGCGTGTCCGGCCTGCGGAATCGCGGTAAACGGCATGCCGTAGCGCAGCGCCAGCCCCTGTACCAGCTCGGGCTGCGTGATCGCGTCCTGCTCGCCGCACCAGACTTCAAATTGACCGGCGTAACGCTTAAGCCAGCCGTGAATGTCGTCATGCGCCAGCATCCACGCGGCAGCGAGGTAGCCTTCGGGGCGCAGCCTGCGCATGCCCGCCGCGACGGTGGCGATATCGTCCGGGCGCGCGCCGGGGCGCAGCAGCTTCGCGGCGCGGGTCTGCGCGAGAATGTCGCCACCGAGCGCCATCTGCTGCTCGCGATTACGCCAGACCTGCTCTCGCTGCGCCGGCGCGGCATTACCGTAGCCCTGCGCGGCGTCCGCCAGCACCAGATGAATAACGCGTTCAGGGAACTTCGCCGCAAACGCGCTGGCCACCAGCGCCCCCAGGGAATGGCCCACCAGTACCGCCTGCCAGACGCCTGCGCGGTCGAGCATCGCCGCCAGCGCGTCGGCGTAATCTCCGGCGTTCGCCCGCTCAACCGCCAGCATTGGGCTTTCGCCGTAACCGGGCATGTCCCACGCCAGCACGCGAAAACCGTTCAGCGTCATCTGCTTATGCCAGGACGCAGCGCCAGAGCTGATCCCGTGCAGCAGCATCAGCGGGATGCCGCTTCCCTGTTCACGAAAACCCGTCATGTCGCCCCCTTAGTTCCGCTTCACTTTTGAGAGCGGATGATCGGAGGGATAGGTCGGGATTTCCGGCTTATTGGTTCCCAGCATGACGCACATCAGCGCCTCTTCTTCCCCGTGGTTAAACAGGCCGCGATAGATGCCCGGCGGGACGGAGATCAGGTCTCGCTCTCGCAGCACGGTTTCGGTGTAGTTGTCGCCGTCCTGGATCATCAGCGTGATCTGCCCTTTGAGCATGAAGAACACCTCCTCCACGTCGTCGTGCAGGTGCAGCGGCCCTTCGCACTTCGACGGCAGCACCATGGTGGAGAAGGTAAAATGGTCCGCCTGCACGGTATTGGTGTCGTTCGCCACGCCGGTTGCCCCGGTGCCGATGTAGCGCATCTGCGCCCGGCGGTATTTCGGGTCAAAATCGGCCTGGAACTTCAGCGCGTTCCAGTCGTACTTGCGGCCTTCGAAGCGCGCGATGCGCGACTCGACCCACTCTTCCATCGTCAGGTGGTCAGGTTTGATGCCTGTTTTGTTGGTTACGGTTGAATCAGTCATGACACTCTCCTCAGTAACGTCTCAGCAGCGGCAGTAACAGGACGCAGCCCACCGCCGCCATCACCGCCAGAAAAATCAGCCCGGAATCCATGCTGTGGGTGAAGGCAATAAGCGCGCCCATCACCGCCGGCGACAGCGCGCCCGCAAAGTTTCCCAGCCCGTTGAAGATGCCGCCCGCCGTGGCGCTCACCCGGGGATGGGTGGCCTTCGCCAGCAGGGCGAAAATGTTGGGGGCGCCGGTGCCCCACATAAAGGTGCTGAAGCTCATCGCCGCGATGATGGCAAGCGGGGTATCAAGGTGCATCACCGCCGCCAGCCCGACGGCTGCCCCTGCCATCGAGATAAAGCAGGCCGCCGCGCGCTTATCGACCCGGTCAGAGAGCCACGCGCCAATCACCTCTCCCGCCAGCATGGCGATGAACGGCATCGACGACAGCCAGCCCGCGTGCTCCAGGTGGATGCCTTTGCCCTTAATTAAGTAGCCAGGCAGCCAGCCGTTGATGCCCCACAGGTAGGTCAGGAACGCGATGTTAAAGATGCAGATGATCCAGAAGTGCGGACTGACAAACAGCTCGCGCCGCGCCGCGCGCCGCTCGTCCTGAGACGCCTGCGAGGTGCCGGGTTTTGCTTCCAGACGGATCCCGCGCAGGCCGATGCGCACAAAGATAAGCACCGGCACGGTCAGCATTGCCATGACAAAGAAGGTGCTCTGCCAGCCGAAGGTGTTCAGGAGCCAGAGGGAGAGCGGGAAGCCAATCGCCGCCCCTACCGGCGTGCCCAGCAGCCACAGCATGGTGGCGCGCGCCTGTAAATGCTGCGGGAAGTTGTGGCGCACGATGGCGAAAGCCAGCGGGAACAGCGGCCCTTCCGCCACGCCCAGCAGGATGCGCAGGACGATCATCAGCGTGTAGTTATGGGTAAAACCCATCGCCACCATCAGCACGCACCAGATCGCCATCATCCCGGTGAGCAGGCGCAGCGGCGCGATTTTGTCGCCTAAACCGCTCAAAAATACCGACGAAAAGCCGTAGCTCAGCAGGAAGGCGCTCATCAGAATGCCGAGGCGCGTGGTGTCAAAATCGATGCCCATGGCCTGCTGGAAATGGGTGTCGGAAAAGAGCGCCGCGATGCTGATTTTGTCGAAAAAGGCCAGCAGCACGCAGGCCAGCAGCGACAGCGGGATGGCCCAGCGCACCGCTTTTTCAGGCGTGCGGGTTCCCTCACCGCTCGCCTCAACGGGCGCGGTGTTGGTCTCTAATGTGGTCATATCTCCCCCTACGGGTGCGGGTTAGCTATCGCAATGACATCAGTGAAAAAGCCGGGTCGGCGAGCGGTACGTCCGACAGGTCCCGCCCCGCCGCCATCCAGCGTTTCGCCAGCTTGACGGTGCGCGCATCGTTGAACGCCACCAGCTGCGTTAGCCGACCGTTGTCGTCCAGCGAGAAGTACAGCGCCTCTTCACGCACTATCGTTCGGCTGCCCGGCTGCGGAATGCCGAGGATCTGGATGTTGTGCTGGTATTGATCCGACCACAGCCACGGTGCGTCGTCGTAGCCTGGCGCATCGGTGTTAAGCATGGCTTTCGCCGTCGCCACCGCCTGGTTCTGGGCGAAGGCCCAGGACTGAATGCACAGGCCGTAGTGATGGTGCTGCGCCACGTCGCCGGCGGCGAAGATGAACGGATCCGACGTCCGCCCCTGGGCATCCACCACGATCCCCCGCTCGGTGCGAAGTCCCGCATCGCGCGCCAGTTCCAGATTGAGATCGACGCCGATCCCCACCACCACCGCATCAAAGGTTTCACGCTGACCGTCGCAGTGGATGACCGGCAGGCCGTTATCGTCCTCCAGCTCCAGCGCGCCGCAGCCGGTACGGATTTCCACCCCCTGCTCGCAGTGGATGGCCTCTAAGCGCTGCGACACCTCGCCGCTCACCGAGCGCATGCACAGCGCGGGCTGCTGCTCGAACAGCGTGACCGCTACGCCGCTTTTGCGCGCGGAAGCGGCAATCTCAAGACCGATCCAGCCGCCGCCGACAATCGCCAGTTTTTTACTTTCCGCCAGACGCGCCTTCAGGCGCTGCGCATCCTGCCAGTGGCGCAGAGTGTAGACCTGCGGATGCGCCGCCCACGCCGGTGAAGGCAGGCGCGCCCTCCCGCCGGTGGCCATTAGAAGAATGTTGTAACTAAGGCGTTCGCCGTTGCTTAAACGCACGGTTTTCGCTTCACGATCGACTGATTCAGCACGCAGCGGGCGGTACCAGGTCAGGTTCAGCGCCTGCTGTGCTTCTTCGCTAAACAGCCGCGGGAGCGCCGCGTCCGGCTCCAGCAGAGACGCTTTCGACAGCGGCGGACGTTCGTAGAAATCCCACTCCTCTTCCGCCACCACGCAGATCTCGCCGTCGAAGCCCTCGTCGCGCAGGGTTTTCGCCGCCCAGCCGCCCGCCTGACCGCCGCCGATAATGACAATGCGCGACGTCATACCGCCTCCGGCTTTTTCTGCTGACGGCGGGTGTCGTGGTCAATCCCCCCCTCCACCGCCCATTCGGTAAAGGAGACCAGGGAGTGCTCCAGCTCGCGCGGCTGCCAGTTTTCCGTCAGATAGTCGTCGTTGGTGTAATACTCAAACGCGCCGCCGGTCGGGCTATTGACGTACCAGAAATAGGCCGACGATACCGGATGGCGGCCCGGCCCGATAAAGGTGCTCCATTCATTTTTATTCATCGCGATACCGCCGCCGATCACCTCGTGGATGTCGCGCACGGTGAAGGCCACGTGGTTGAGGCCGCGCTTGCGGTTCGGCAGTTGCAGCAGGAACAGGTTGTGATGTCCGCCGCGCGCCCCGCAGCGCAGGAACACGGCGCGGTTGATGTAGCGGTCCGAAACCTGGAAGCCGAGCACCTCGCGGTAGAATTTCTCCACCGCCGCCAGCTCTTCTACAAAGAACACCACGTGCCCGACGTTGATCGGCTGGGCACGCTCATAAACCGGGCTCGGCGTGTCGATACGGCGGGCATCGCCCCACTGGTTGATCGGCTCAACGTTCAGCTCCACGTCGGTCTGCTGGCTGACCTGCACGCGCAGGGTCATGCCGTTCGGATCGAGGCATTCCAGCGCGTCGCCCACTTCGCGAAAACCGGGCTGCTGCGCCAGCTTCGGGCGCAGCGCGTCGAGATCGGACTGTGCGGCAACCGCCCAGGTCATGCGGCGCAGGGTGTTGCCCGCTTCAAACGCCGGCGGCAGGTCGGGACTGTCGATGGGGTTCAGCTCCACGCGCGCGCCGCTCAGGGTGGTAAAACGCTGGCCGCTGGCATCGCCCGTCAGGCCAAAATCACGCATAAATTTGGCGCAGTGCGTCAGGTCTTCCACGCCAAATTCCAGCTTTTCAATTCCGGTTACACTCATCGTTCGTTGCCTCATCTGGCCCAAATTGGGCGTAAAACATGCCCGACGCAGTCAAGCGCCTGACGTTAACTCACTGATTTAGCTGGCCTGTGACAAATAGCCTAAGAAGCCAGAAATTTTATCCGCCGCGAGGCGAACCTCGTTTTGCAGCCGCTCGCGGTCGGTCTGCGGGATCTCTTCCGACGGCACCAGAATGCTGACCACCGCCGCCACGCGTCCGCTTCGGTCATACACCGGATAGACGATGGAGGAGATGCCGTGGCGGAAGAAGGATTCGCCGATGACAAACCCGCGGGCTTTGTCCTGCTGCACCATCTGCCACAGGGCTTCGCGGTCGTGAAGCTGCCCCGGCGTGTTGCCCGGCAGGCGCTCGTGCGGGAACAACTGTTCAAAATCGGCGCGGGAAATATCGGTCAGCAACATGCGGCCCAGCGAGGTGCAGTGCACCGGCAGGCGGGTGCCAATGCTGACCTGATTGATGCGCGACCCGGCGGCGCTGACGCGGGCGATGTAGATAATGTCGCGCCCGTCGCGGATCGCCAGATGGCTGCTGCACTGGCTCACGTCGCGCAGCTGCTCGATCACCGGCTGGCCGACCTGCGCCACGTCCAGCGAGGCGATGTACTCAAAGCCGAGACGCAGCACGTTCATGCCCAGCGAAAAAGTATTGGTACGCGCGTTGCGCTCCAGAAAGCCCATGTACTCCAGCGTCTGCACCACGCGATAGGCGGTCGCCTTCGGCATATCCACCAGCCGGTGCAGCTCGGCAAAGGTCAGATCGCGATGCTGCTCGCCAAAGGCCAACAGCAGCTGTAAACCGCGCTCCAGCCCCGGCACCAGATACTTCACTTCCTGATCGTTTGCCATAATCGCTACACCTTAGTTAAAGACAAAACCGCCGTTGACCGGGATCAGCTGCCCGGTGATAAACCGCGACAGATCGCTTAACAGCCAGACCACGCTGCCGGTGACGTCTTCCGGCTGCTGCGCGCCGGTTAACGCGCGGCCATTCTCGTAGAGCTGATGGCGCTCGGCCGGAACATATTCGGTCGCCTCGACGCGGGTTAACCCCGGCGCGATGGCATTAATGCGTATACGCTTTTCACCCAGTTCGCGCGCCATTGAGCGGGTCATGGCAATCACGGCGCCCTTACTGGCGACGTAGGCCATCAGGCGCGGCGCGCCCCACAGAGCGGTGTCGGACGCAACGTTCACGATACCCGCGCCCTCGCGCAGCAGCGGCACCGCAGCGCGCGTCACCAGCCAGGTGCCTTTGACGTTAACGCTCATCACCCGATCCCAGAGATCAGGATCGTAATCGAGCATATTTTTGCCGCCGACGCCCGTCGCCATCGCCGCGTTGTTCACCAGGCCATCAATCTGACCCTGCTCGCCAATCGCGCTGAACACCTGCTCAATGGACTGTGGATCGGCCAGATCGATAACGTGCGGTTCGATCGCATAGCCCCGCTCGCTCAGGGCGTGGGCGCTCTCGGCCAGCTCGCCCTTGAGGATGTCGCACATCACCACCGCTGCGCCCTGCTCCGCGCAGGCTTTGGCAAAGTGAAAGCCCAGCCCGCGCGCGGCGCCGGTTATGACGATGCGTTTGCCGCTCAGCAGCTCGTTCATCAGGCGGCTCCCTGCTGTTCTTCGCGCATCGCCAGCTGCTCTTTGGCGGCCTTTTGCATCATGCGGCGCAGGCGCGAGAGGCCGACGTCGTGCTGATACAGGTATTCATGGTCGCGGGCGTTTGGCGCCAGGCTTTCCAGCACCACGCGGTCCTGCTCCAGCACTTCCCAGTGCAGTTTTTCCAGACGGTTGCGGTACATGAAGCGCCACATGTCGCGCTGCCAGCCCTGCACCCGGCGAATGCGCCAGAAGAAGACGCGGCAGTTGTTGTTATCTTCCGGCACCACCATGCCGACGATAAAGAAGTGGCCGCCCGGCCCGAAGCGCTTCTTGTACGGAATGGAGAGGCGCATCCAGCAGGTGCCGCTGTTGCCCAGCTCCACCCAGTCAAAGTTGACGCCGCTCTGCCCTTTCTTCTCGAAGATAAAGCCGGTTTTTGTCGGCTGGAGCACCATGTCGGCCTTGCGATCCCCTTCCGCCATTGAGTGCGACGAGGAGTGCAGATAGGTGCCGTGCATCGGATCCATCACGTTTTCCAGCGCGTACTGGTAATTGCATTTCCACGCGGCGGTGCAGAGGAAGTTGCTGAAGCTGTCCGTATCGGCGAGCTCGTCCGGGAAGGTCAGCTCGTCCGGCTGCTGGTCCGCGGTGACGCCAAACCACAGGAAGATTGCGCCGTGCGCCTCCTGCACGTTGTAGCTGCGCACGCACTGCTGGCCGACCAGCGGACATTTGTCCACGGCGGGCACGTCTTTCACCTCGCCGTTGCCCGCGACCTCCACGCCGTGATACCAGCAGGCAATGCGGTCGCCAAGGTTCCAGCCCATCGACAGGCGTGCGCCGCGGTGCGGACAGCGGTCCTCCAGCGCCTGCACCTGGCCGTCTTTGTTGCGCCAGACCACAATCTGTTCGCCCAGGCGGGTAATGCCCACCGGTGCAGACTGCACCTCCCAGCTAGCCAGCACCGGATACCAGAGGCCGCGCAGACCTTTATCGAGGTAGTGTTGTACGGTCGTCGTCATCGCGTTGCCCTCAGTAGCCGTTAACCTGTAAGAATGCCTGGAAGCTGGCCTCGCTCCACGGCTCGCCCTGCTGATCGTGCATGCGCACCGCGTTCAGCCCGTTCACCAGCTCCGGTAAGGTTTCAACCCCCTGCTCGAAGAGATCTTCCAGCGTGGCGATGAGGTTCACTTCCCAGCTTTCCGGCTCTCGGCTGCGGGTCTGCCAGATAAGGTTCTGGTAATCACCCGGCTTATGGATCGCACCGTTACCGCCCTCAGCCGGGGGGGCAAACTGACGGCTTTCCGGCAGCGCCGGGTTGTAGTTCAGGGTGTCGCTCATGCCACGGTCTCCTCGACGAAGGTAATCTGAATCTGGTTTTCAAAAATCCGAACCGGGTAGCGGTTAAGGTTGCGTCCGCCGGGGCCGTGCAGGCACTGGCCGGTTTTGACGTCGAAGACCGCCTCGTGCAGCGGGCATTCCACCTTGCCGTCCTCAACGAAGCCCTGGCTCAGCAGGGCATAGGCGTGGGGGCATACGTCTTCCAGCGCGTAATATTCACCGTCAATCAAATACACGCCGATCTCTTTACCGTCGACGTTGCCGCTAAAAGGGAAATCTTCCTGTACTTGTTCTGCGTCACATACGCCTATCCAGCTCATCACGATCCTCCAGGCTTTTGTTTCATATATGAAACTCTGTTTCTTATTTAATACGGTCAATATAAAAGCGATGAATGTTTCGTCAAGCCGCAATGTGACGAATTTGTTAATCAAACGGTAATTAATTAACTAAGTGTGCAAAGGATCACGAAAAAATGCAGCGATATGAAATTTTCATTATTTCGGTGTGAAAGAATACGATTTATCGATGGCCTTAAATTTTAATAAACAGTGATTGACTTCTTTTCTTTTTGTTCCTTAAAAATAAAATAAGTGAAAAACAGGGTGTTTCACCTGTGAAACTTAATTTTATTTTTACCTTAATAAACAATGAGTTTCACAGGTGAACCATTTTACCCACGTGATAATCACGCGCATAAAAATAGAAATAAGCAAAAACATAAGGCAGGCGTTATGACGGCAAGATGGCAAGGCACAGTGGCATTGTTATTACTGATTATTATTTCCTACGTTGACCGGGTGAATATTTCTGTCATGATTTTAAACCCGGAATTTGCTCAGCATTTTCAGTTAAATGAAAACAGAATGTTACAGGGAATGCTTATGACCTGTTTTCTGCTGGGTTATGGATTTTCAGCTTTATTATTAACTCCGGTTATTGAAAGCAAACTCCATTATCGACATGGATTATTGAGCAGCATAGCGATGTGGGCAGCGGTATGCGCCATTTCACCGCTGCTCGGATCGCTGATGGGCATGCTCGTCGCGCGCACGATCCTGGGGATCGCTGAGGGGCCGCTCTTTTCGCTGAAAACGCGCTTCATCAGCGATCATTTTAGCGCGCAGGAGATCGGCAAACCCAACGCCGTGACCGCGCTGGGCGTCTCGCTCGGGCTGGCCGTGGGCTTTCCGCTGGTAACGTGGCTGATGGCGCATCTCGGCTGGGCCGGATCGTTTTATGCCCTGGCGGCACTGAATCTGGTGCTGGGCGGCGGCCTTGTCTGGCGCTTCCTGCCCGCGCCGCGGAGTACGGTGAAGATGAAAAAACCGGGCTTTACAGAGACGTTTTCGCTGGCCTGGCAAACGCCGCTGCTCGGGTGGATCCTGCTGGTGGAGATTGCCACCCTGAGCTATCTCTGGGGGAGCAGCGCCTGGCTGCCCGCGTGGCTGCGCGACGAGCATCATTTCTCGCTGCACGCCACGGGCATGCTTGCGGCCATTCCCTTCCTGCTGAGTCTGGGCTCGAAGTTCCTCGGTGGGGTGCTGCTCGACAAAATGCGTCCGGAACAGGCGCCAATGCTGTTTGTGGTGGGCGGCGCGCTGACGGCGCTGTCCGTGATCGCGCTGATGCTCAGCCATCAGCCTGCCTGGCTGGCGCTGTTTATGCTCTCGGCGAATATCTTCTGGGGGCTACAGGGGGCGGCTATTCCGGCGGTGATCCAGCATCACGCCGCGCGGGAAGCGGTGGGCAGCGCTTACGGCATTATCAACGGGATCGGCAATATCTGCGCGGCGTTTATTCCGCTGCTGATGGGGATGGTAATGAGGTCGGTGGGGTCGGTTAGCTCAGGCTTTTCGGTGCTGGTCGTCTCGCAGGCAATCACCCTGCTTGCCGGGGGAATGTTGCTGCTGCACATGCGTCGCGCAGCAGCAATCAGCGCGTAAGGCTTATTCGCCTTTTTTCGCGGCCTGGATGTAGAGCATTTCCAGCGCCAGGGTCGCCGCGGCAAGCGCGGTGATCTCGGACTGGTCATAGGCTGGCGCCACTTCTACCACGTCCATACCAACGATGTTCAGATCCTTCAGGCCACGCACCAGCTTGATGGCGCGGTCAGAGGTCAGGCCGCCGATGACCGGCGTACCGGTACCCGGTGCAAATGCAGGATCCAGACAGTCGATATCGAAAGTCAGGTACACAGGCATATCGCCGACGATCTGCTTAACCTGCGCCAGAATATCGTCCACGCCGCGATCGTTGACCTGGCCCGCGTCCAGCACGGTGAAGCCGTTATCTTTGTCGAACTCGGTACGGATGCCGATCTGCACGGAGTGGTTTGGATCGATCAGGCCTTCTTTCGGCGCGGTGTAGAACATGGTGCCGTGGTCGAACTCGCAGCCGTTCGCGTAGGTGTCGGTATGCGCATCGAAGTGCACCAGCGCCATTTTACCGAAGTGCTTCGCGTGGGCGCGCAGCAGCGGCAGAGTGACAAAGTGGTCACCGCCGAAGGAGAGCATGCGTTTGCCGGCCGCCAGCAGTTTCTCTGCGTGCGCCTGCAATTTTTCGCTCATTTCGCGCGCGTCGCCGAAGGCGTACACCAGGTCACCGCAGTCCACCACGTTCAGGCGCTCGCGCATGTCGAAGTTCCACGGGAAGCGGTTGTGCTCCCAGGCCAGGTTGGTGGAAACCTGACGGATTGCCGCCGGGCCGTGACGTCCACCCGCGCGACCGGAGGTTGCCATGTCGAACGGCACGCCGGTGATCACCCAGTCCGCATCGCTGTCGTACGGCTGGAAGTTCATTGGAAGGCGTAAAAAACCAAACGCGTTAGATACCAGAGAGTTATCGTACTGATGACCTAAAGTGCTCATGTCCTGACCTCTTTTAACGTCGATACATTAAAAACAGATGAAAAAAAATCCCCTCCGCGTCGTTAAACCCGACGAGGAAGGGATTGATTCGTAAATCGCATATTGGGGCGAATTATCGCCGGTAATTCATACGGGTTCAAGTGAGTATAGGGCATTGTGCGGTCTGATGCCCTCACCCCAACCCTCTCCCACCGGGAGAGGGAGGTTTTACTACTCGTCTTCCAGGTAGGTGTACCCGTACAGACCCGCTTCAAACTCTTCCAGGAACTGCTGCTGCAGCGCGTCGTCCAGACCGGTGTTTTTCACCTGGTCGCGGAACTGGGTGAGCAGTTTTTTCGGATCCAGCTGCACATATTCCAGCATATCCGCCACGGTGTCCCCTTCGTCGGACAGCTCAACCTCGACGCTGCCGTCAGGGAAGACAAACACGTCAACCGCTTCGGTATCACCGAACAGGTTGTGCATGTTGCCGAGGATCTCCTGATACGCACCCACCATAAAGAAGCCCAGCATGGGCGGGTTCTCCGGATCGTACTCCGGCATTGGCATCGTCGTTGCGATACCGTCACCGTCAACGTAATGGTCAATCGCGCCGTCAGAGTCACAGGTGATGTCCAGCAGCACCGCGCGACGTTCCGGGGCGTGGTTCAGCCCTTCCAGCGGCAGAACCGGGAACAACTGGTCGATACCCCAGGCATCCGGCATCGACTGGAACAGGGAGAAGTTGACGTACATTTTGTCCGCCATACGCTCCTGCAACTCGTCGATAATCGGACGATGCGCGCGGTTGCTCGGGTCGAGCTGTTTCTGCACTTCATGGCACATGTTCAGATAGAGCTGCTCCGCCCACGCGCGCTCCTGCAGGCTGAAGGTGCCTGACGAGTAGCCGACGTGAATATCGTGCAAGTCCATCTGGCTGTCGTGCAGCCATTCGCGCAGGGAGCGACGCGTGCCCGGCTCGTGCATTTCCTGCCAGGTTTCCCACATGCTTTGCAGGGAACGTGGGGCATCGTCTGCCGGAGGCGTCGCTTCGGTGATTTCGCTACGCTCGACGCCGATGATGTTAGACACCAGCACCGTATGGTGCGCGGTAACCGCGCGGCCAGATTCGGTGATCACTGTCGGGTGCGGCAGGCCGTGCTCTTCGCAGGCATCGCCAATCGCCCAGATGATGTTGTTGGCGTATTCGTTCAGGCCGTAGTTCACCGAGCAGTCGGACTGGGAGCGGGTCCCTTCGTAGTCCACGCCCAGGCCGCCGCCCACGTCGAAGCACTGAATATTCACGCCAAGCTTGTGCAGCTCAACGTAGAAACGCGCGGACTCACGCACGCCGGTGGCGATGTCGCGGATATTGGCCATCTGCGAGCCGAGGTGGAAGTGCAGCAGCTGAATGCTGTCCAGACGACCGCGCTCGCGCAGGATCTCCACCAGCTGCAGCACCTGGTTCGCCGCGAGGCCGAACTTGGATTTTTCACCGCCGGAGGACTGCCATTTACCGGACCCCTGCGACGCCAGACGCGCACGTACGCCAAGGCGCGGAATGACGTTCAGACGCTCGGCCTCTTCCAGCACGATGGCAATTTCGGTCATCTTCTCGATAACCAGATAGACCTTGTGGCCCATCTTCTCGCCAATCAGCGCCAGACGAATGTACTCGCGGTCTTTATAGCCGTTACAGACGATCACCGACCGGGTCATGCCCGCGTGCGCCAGAACCGCCATCAGCTCCGCTTTGGAGCCTGCTTCCAGTCCCAGCGGTTCGCCGGAGTGGATCAGGGATTCGATTACGCGGCGGTGCTGGTTCACCTTGATCGGGTAAACCAGGAAGTAGTCGCCGTTATAGCCGTAGGATTCACGCGCGCGCTTGAACGCGGCGTTAATGGAACGCAGGCGATGTTGCAGGATCTGCGGGAAGCAGAACAGTGCAGGCAAACGCTGGCCCTGCGCTTCACGGGCTTTCACCAGCTTAGCGAGATCCACGCGCGCTTCAGGGACGTCCGGATCCGGGCAGACGCTGATGTGGCCCAGTTCGTTGACGTCGTAGTAGTTATTGCCCCACCAGGCAATATTGTAAGTGCGCAGCATCTTGCTGGCTTCCTGGGAGCTCATCGCAACCTCCTGCATAGAACGTAGTACACCCTGTTCGCCCGCTGACGAAGGCGAAAAAGAAGACATGTCGTCAGACATAGCGAACCTCAACTCTTTGTATTAAGTGTAAAACAGTTGACTACTATCGCAGCGTTATACGGCGATAACAACCCATAAACGGCTCCGTTTCCCAGCAGAGTATGCTGAAATCCAGACCGTGCGACCGGTTTCTTATTCATATCATTGTAAAACACGTATCCGAACTCTGTATGACAAGGTTCGGCGAAACCACGAGAAAACTCTTGTATTAACAAGAGCGCCCTTGTTCAGTTTTCACAGAGCGTAACCGGCCCTTGAATCCTGAGAAGCGCCGAGATGGGTATAACATCGGCAGGTTTGCAGACTAGAAATGCGGGTTGCGGGAATCAATGGCGCGCCAGAACGGCAGCGCTGAATTAGCGGAAAACGATGGTTCATTATCTCGTATCACCTCCACGGCCGCCTCTGATGAAACGGACCCCAAGCCAAAGCTAAAAGTTCACTGCTCAACCCGGCTGGAAGTGGCGACACGATGTATTCATCGAGCGCTGATTTTATATGAGCCGCGCGCCGCGTTTTATACCGAGAAGGGGGCTAAAAAGCAAAACAAAAATACGCGTGTTGCCAGCAGCGTCAGGAAAAATTTCCAGCAGCCATTTCAACGCAGTGAGAGATGAATCAAAAAAAACTGGAAATCGGGCGAAGAAGTGACCTAAAATAGCCATCCAGATGTTAATCCATCTATACTGATTAACACTCATACTGCCAGTGTCAAAAACCTGCAGGCCTTGGTAGAATTATCTCCTTTGGCTATTCCACACAGCAGCTTGAGCTAACCAAATTCCTCTTAGGTGAAATAAAACATGGCAAAACACCTGTTTACGTCCGAGTCCGTATCAGAAGGACATCCTGATAAAATTGCTGACCAAATCTCCGATGCGGTGCTGGATGCGATCCTGGCGCAGGATCCTAAAGCGCGCGTAGCGTGTGAAACCTATGTCAAAACCGGCATGGTTCTGGTTGGCGGTGAGATCACCACCAGCGCATGGGTTGATATCGAAGAGATCACCCGTAACACGGTGCGTGAGATCGGCTATGTGCATTCTGATATGGGCTTTGATGCCAACTCCTGCGCGGTACTGAGCGCGATTGGCAAACAGTCTCCGGACATCAACCAGGGCGTTGACCGTGCCGATCCGCTGGAACAGGGCGCGGGCGACCAGGGCCTGATGTTCGGTTATGCAACCAACGAAACCGATGTGCTGATGCCAGCACCTGTGACCTACGCACACCGTCTGGTGCAGCGTCAGGCTGAAGTGCGTAAAAACGGCACCCTGCCGTGGCTGCGCCCGGATGCGAAAAGCCAGGTCACCTTCCAGTACGACGACGGCAAAATCGTCGGTATTGACGCGGTTGTGCTGTCTACCCAGCATGCCGAAGAGATCGATCAGAAATCCCTGCAGGAAGCAGTGATGGAAGAGATCATCAAGCCGGTTCTGCCAACCGAATGGCTGAGCTCAGCAACCAAATTCTTCATCAACCCAACCGGACGCTTTGTTATCGGCGGCCCAATGGGCGACTGCGGCCTGACCGGTCGTAAAATCATCGTTGATACCTACGGCGGCATGGCGCGTCACGGTGGCGGCGCGTTCTCCGGTAAAGATCCGTCTAAAGTTGACCGTTCTGCCGCGTACGCTGCACGTTATGTGGCGAAAAACATCGTTGCTGCCGGCCTGGCCGACCGCTGTGAGATTCAGGTTTCCTACGCAATCGGCGTGGCTGAGCCAACCTCCATCATGGTGGAAACCTTCGGTACGGAGAAAGTGCCTTCAGAACAGCTGACCCTGCTGGTGCGCGAGTTCTTCGACCTGCGTCCATACGGCCTGATTCAGATGCTGGATCTGCTGCACCCAATCTACCAGGAAACCGCTGCATACGGTCACTTTGGTCGTGAACATTTCCCATGGGAAAAAACCGACAAAGCCGCTCTGCTGCGTGAGGCTGCCGGTCTGAAGTAATCGACAGCCGAGAGTATTAAACAGGCCAGCCTTTGTGCTGGCTTTTTTTATGTCGGGGGGCGGCTAAAGCCGCACAACTGAAAGCGATTACACCGCACCGGATATATCCCTCTTTCAGAAGATTCTCTTTGCATGATCGCCTTTCTTCTGCTGTTACATTTCCTTTCAGTTAAGTCTGAAATTCAAACAAACGCGATGCGCATCTCCTCGTTTACCTCTATATTTTCAAAGCTTTAATAATTTTTACGGTTGCACGTTAGTGTAACCGATTACACCATTGTGATTAATCTCACATATTTTTACGGGTCGCTCACCTACCCTTATCATCAATAAAACTGATAACCCAACTGGAGGGCATAATGCCTGACAATAAAAAACAGGGGCGTACGTCCAACAAGGCGATGACTTTCTTCGTCTGCTTCCTCGCCGCCCTGGCAGGATTACTCTTTGGCCTGGATATCGGCGTCATTGCCGGCGCTCTTCCCTTCATCGCAGACGAATTCCAGATTAACGCGCATACCCAGGAATGGGTGGTTAGCTCCATGATGTTCGGCGCCGCCGTTGGGGCCGTCGGCAGCGGCTGGCTCTCCTTCAAGCTCGGACGCAAAAAGAGCCTGATGATCGGTGCGATCCTCTTCGTCGCCGGTTCGCTCTTCTCCGCTGCCGCCCCTAACGTTGAAGTGCTTATTCTTTCCCGCGTGCTGCTGGGCCTTGCGGTGGGCGTGGCGTCTTACACCGCCCCGCTCTACCTCTCCGAAATTGCGCCGGAGAAAATCCGCGGCAGCATGATTTCCATGTACCAGCTGATGATCACCATCGGTATTCTCGGCGCTTACCTGTCCGATACCGCGTTCAGCTACAGCGGCGCATGGCGCTGGATGCTCGGCGTGATCATCATCCCGGCCATTCTCCTGCTGATTGGCGTCTTCTTCCTGCCGGACAGCCCGCGCTGGTTTGCCGCCAAACGTCGCTTCGTTGATGCCGAACGCGTGCTGCTCCGCCTGCGTGATACCAGCGCGGAAGCGAAAAACGAGCTGGAAGAGATCCGCGAAAGCCTGAAGGTAAAACAGTCCGGCTGGGCGCTGTTTAAAGAGAACAGCAACTTCCGTCGGGCGGTGTTCCTCGGCGTGCTGCTGCAGGTGATGCAGCAGTTCACCGGGATGAACGTCATCATGTACTACGCGCCAAAAATCTTTGAACTGGCTGGCTACACCAACACCACCGAGCAGATGTGGGGCACCGTCATCGTGGGCCTGACCAACGTGCTGGCGACCTTTATCGCCATCGGCCTGGTGGACCGCTGGGGACGTAAGCCAACCCTGACCCTGGGCTTCCTGGTGATGGCGACGGGTATGGGCGTTCTCGGTACGATGATGCATGTGGGCATCCACTCCCCAACCGCCCAGTACTTCGCGGTGGGCATGCTGCTGATGTTTATCGTCGGGTTTGCGATGAGCGCCGGTCCGCTGATTTGGGTACTGTGCTCTGAAATCCAGCCGCTGAAAGGGCGTGATTTTGGTATCACCTGCTCTACCGCAACCAACTGGATTGCCAACATGATCGTCGGCGCAACGTTCCTGACCATGCTCAACACCCTGGGCAATGCCAACACCTTCTGGGTCTACGCCGGTCTGAATATCTTCTTTATTGTGCTGACCATCTGGCTGGTTCCAGAAACCAAACATGTTTCTCTGGAACACATTGAACGTAACCTGATGAAAGGTCGTCCGCTGCGCGAAATCGGCGCCCACGACTAATCCTCTTGCGGGAGGCGCCTCTTGCGCCTCCCCGCTTCCCGCTTTATGCTCTGCCCCTATGAAAGCTCCCCGTCTCCCCATCGCCATTCAGCAAGCCGTTATGCGCAGCCTGCGGGAAAAACTTGCCCAGGCGAATCTGAAACTCGGCCGCAATTACCCTGAACCGAAGCTGGTCTATCAGCAGCGCGGCACCGCAGCCGGCACCGCCTGGCTGGAATCGTACGAGATCCGCCTGAACCCGGTGCTGATGATGGAAAACCAGCAGGCGTTTATTGAAGAAGTGGTGCCGCACGAGCTGGCGCACCTTCTGGTATGGAAGCATTTTGGCCGCGTCGCGCCGCACGGCAAAGAGTGGAAGTGGATGATGGAGGCGGTGCTCGGCGTTCCGGCGCGCCGTACCCATCAGTTCGAGCTGGAATCGGTACGCCGCAATACCTTCCCCTATCGCTGCCAGTGTCAGCAGCACCAGCTTACCGTCCGCCGCCATAACCGCGTGGTGCGCGGTGAGGCGACCTACCGCTGCGTCAAATGCGGCGAACCGCTGATTGCAGAGTAATCACCTGAACTTTCAGGAACTTTCCTGATCTGACTGATTGCATACAGGAACAACATTCGTTACGTTGCGGGCTCGTTTTGACACGGAGTGTAAGATGTCCCGTAATGTTTCTCTCGCGGTCGCTTTTCTGGCGACGGCGCTTTCCGGTCAGGCCCTGGCCGACGGTATCAACAGTTTTTCCCAGGCCAAGGCAGCAGGCGTGAAGGTGAACGCCGATGTGCCGGGCGATTTCTACTGCGGCTGCAAAATTAACTGGCAGGGCAAAAAAGGGGTCGTTGACCTCGAATCCTGCGGCTATAAGGTGCGTAAAAACGAAAACCGCGCCAGCCGCATCGAGTGGGAGCATGTCGTTCCGGCCTGGCAGTTTGGTCACCAGCGCCAGTGCTGGCAGGACGGCGGACGTAAAAATTGCGCCAAAGATCCGGTTTATCGCCAGATGGAAAGCGACATGCATAACCTGCAGCCTGCGGTAGGTGAAGTGAACGGCGACCGCGGCAATTTCATGTACAGCCAGTGGAACGGTGGCGAAGGCCAGTACGGCCAGTGCGGTATGAAGGTAGATTTCAAAGAGAAAGTCGCCGAGCCCCCTGCCCGCGCGCGCGGCAGCATCGCCCGCACCTACTTCTACATGCGTGACCGTTATGACCTCAACCTTTCACGCCAGCAGACGCAGTTGTTCAATGCCTGGGATAAGCAGTATCCGGTGACGGAATGGGAATGCCAGCGCGACGAACGTATCGCCAGAGTCCAGGGGAATCATAACCCGTACGTCCAGCGGGCTTGCCAGGCGCAAAAGAGCTAACCTACACTACGGCAATTCGCTTATACCGCATGACATATGGAATTTTTGACTATGCGCATTCCCCGCATTTACCACCCTGAACTGATTACCGCAGGCCGCGAAATCGCCCTGTCTGACGACGCCGCTAACCACGTTGGCCGCGTGCTGCGCATGGGGGCTGGCCAGGCAATACAGCTGTTCGACGGCTCTAATCAGGTTTTCGACGCGGAAATCACGCGGGCGGATAAAAAAAGCGTGCATGTAAATGTCTTGCGCGGCGAAGTGGACGACCGTGAATCGCCGCTGCACATCCACCTTGGGCAGGTGATGTCGCGCGGAGAAAAGATGGAGTTCACCATTCAAAAATCCATTGAGCTGGGTGTAAGCCTCATTACGCCACTTTTTTCCGAGCGCTGTGGCGTTAAACTGGATGCGGAACGTCTGAACAAAAAGATCCAGCAGTGGCAGAAAATCGCCATTGCGGCCTGCGAACAGAGCGGCCGCAACCGTATTCCGGAGATCCGCCCGGCGATGGATCTGGAGGACTGGTGTGCAGAAGAGGATAGCGGGCTGAAGCTCAATCTTCATCCGCGCGCCAGCGCCAGCATCAATACGCTGCCGCTGCCCGTTGAGCGCGTACGCCTGCTGATTGGCCCCGAAGGCGGCCTGTCGGCGGACGAAATTGCGATGACGGCGCGCTACCAGTTTACTGATATTCTGTTGGGACCTCGCGTTCTGCGCACTGAGACAACGGCACTCACGGCCATAACCGCGCTACAGGTACGGTTTGGCGATCTGGGTTGAAGTATTAACGGAGAAGAACATGATAAAGCTCGGCATCGTGATGGATCCCATCGCAAACATTAACATCAAGAAAGACTCCAGCTTCGCCATGCTGCTGGAAGCGCAGCGTCGTGGCTATGAGCTCCACTATATGGAGATGAACGATCTTTATCTGATCAACGGTGAAGCCCGCGCACGCACCCGCATCGTTAACGTCGAGCAGAACTACGACAAATGGTACGAATTCGGCACCGAGCAGGACATTGCCCTGGCCGACCTCAACGTCATCCTGATGCGTAAAGATCCGCCGTTTGACACCGAATACATCTATAGCACCTACATCCTTGAGCGTGCCGAAGAGAAAGGGACGCTGATCGTCAACAAGCCGCAGAGCCTGCGCGACTGCAACGAGAAGCTTTACACCGCCTGGTTCTCTGACCTGACGCCGGAAACGCTGGTCACCCGCAGCAAAGCGCAGCTGAAAGAATTCTGGCAGAAGCACGGCGACATCATCATGAAGCCGCTGGACGGCATGGGCGGCGCGTCTATTTTCCGCGTGAAGGAAGGCGACCCGAACATTGGCGTGATTGCCGAAACGCTGACCGAGCTGGGCACGCGTTACTGCATGGCGCAAAACTATATTCCAGCGATCAAAGATGGCGATAAGCGCGTGCTGGTCGTGGACGGTGAGCCGGTGCCTTACTGCCTTGCGCGTATCCCACAGGGTGGCGAAACCCGCGGTAACCTGGCGGCAGGTGGCCGCGGCGAGCCGCGTCCGCTAACCGAAAGCGACTGGGAAATTGCCCGCCGCGTTGGCCCAACGCTGAAAGCCAAAGGCCTGATCTTCGTTGGCCTGGATATCATCGGCGATCGCCTGACTGAAGTTAACGTCACCAGCCCAACCTGCATTCGCGAAATCGAAGCGGAGTTCCCGATCTCGATCACCGGAATGCTGATGGACGCTATCGAAAAACGCCTGCAGAAATAACCCACCAATGAGTGACAGCGCCCGGGTTTCTCCGCATACTGGGCGCTGTCGCTTTTTAAACCAGGAAACAGTACCTCTGACAATGAATTTACAGCATCACTTTCTTATTGCCATGCCTGCTCTCCAGGATCCGATTTTTCGCCGCGCCGTGGTTTATATTTGTGAATACAATGAAGACGGCGCGATGGGTATTATCATCAACAAACCGCTGGAAAACCTGCAGGTTGAAGGGATTCTGGACAAGCTGAAAATCTCGGCTGAAGCGCGCCTGCCGGAAATCCGGCTTGATAAACCGGTGATGCTGGGTGGACCTCTTGCCGAAGATCGCGGCTTTATCCTGCATACCCCGCCGGTATTCTCTTCCAGCATTCGCATCTCCGATAACACCGTGATCACTACCTCGCGCGACGTGCTTGAAACGCTGGGCACCGCTGAGCAGCCTTCCGAAGTGCTGGTGGCGCTGGGCTATTCGTCGTGGGAGAAAGGCCAGCTTGAGCAAGAGATCCTCGATAACGCCTGGCTTACCGCACCTGCGGACATGAATATTCTGTTTAAAACCCCTATTGCCGATCGCTGGCGTGACGCGGCAAAACTGATTGGCATTGATATTCTGACCATGCCTGGCGTAGCGGGGCACGCGTAATGAGCGGCACCCTTCTCGCCTTCGACTTCGGCACCAAAAGCATCGGCGTCGCCGTGGGTCAACGGATCACCGGCACCGCCCGCCCGCTCACGGCGCTGAAAGCTAACGACGGCACGCCGGACTGGAACCTTATTGAGCGCCTGCTCAAAGAGTGGCAGCCGGACGACGTGATTGTCGGCCTGCCGCTGAACATGGACGGCACCGAGCAACCGCTTACCGCCCGCGCGCGTAAATTCGCCAATAAAATCCATGGCCGCTTTGGCGTCTCCGTGAAGCTTCACGACGAGCGTCTCAGCACCGTCGAAGCGCGTGCAGGCCTGTTTGAACACGGTGGCTTCCGGGCGCTCAACAAAGGCAGCGTAGACTCCGCTTCAGCCGTTATCATCCTCGAAAGCTACTTCGAACAGGGCTTTTAACGCAGGGGTCTACAGCCGCCCCTGTGCCCGTCTCTCCGCCAGGCTCTGGTCAAAGTTCTGCATTCCCGCCTGCTGGCCGGTTTGAATGATGCCGGGCAGCTGCCACGTCTTCCCCTCACGAATCAGATTCGCCGCCGCCGCGGTGTTTACCAGCAGCTCGTACAGCGCGACGCGCCCGCCCTGAAGATCGGGAAGCAGCTTTTGCGCCAGCACTGCCCGCATGCTGCCGGCCAGCTGGTTACGCACCGGATCTTTCTCCTGCGCCGGGAACGTATCGACCAGCCGTTCAATCGCCTGTGCTGCCCCGCGCGTGTGCAGCGTCGCCAGCACCAGATGCCCGGTCTCCGCCGCCGTCAGCGCCAGGCGGATCGTTTCGCTGTCGCGCAGCTCCCCCAGCAAAATAACGTCCGGGTCCTCGCGTAACGCACTGCGCAGCGCCTCTGCAAATGACGGGCTGTGCTGGCCTATCTCCCGCTGCTGAATCAGGCAACGTTCACTCTGGTACATAAACTCCACCGGATCTTCAAGCGTGAGGATATGGCCGTCAGTATGGCGGTTGAGGAAGTCGACCATTGCGGCCAGCGTGGTGGATTTACCGCTGCCGGTCGCTCCCGTTACCAGAATCAACCCGTTGTCGCTGGACAACAGTTCGGGAATAGCGCGCGGCACCCCAAGCGAAGGGAGCTGCGGACAGGAACGCGGCAACAGCCGCAGGGTAACGGAGATGCCCTTCATCTGCTTAAACGCACTGCCGCGCAGACGCTGGTCTCCTGCGACCGTCACGGCAAAATCGACCTGCCCGTTTGCCCACCATGCGCCCTGCTGTTCGTCGTTGAGCCACGCCTTTAGCAACGCCCCGACGTCCGGCGGCGGAAACGGGGCCGGCTCAAGGCGGCCCAATCTGCGCCAGCGCGGTGGTGAATCACTGCACAGGTGTAGATCGGAGACGTTATGCTTTACACTAAGGGCCACAATTTCTTCCACATCCATAGACTACTCCTCGGAAAATGAACGACATTGCGCATAACCTGGCACAGGTCCGGGACAAAATCTCAGCCGCTGCAACGCGTTGCGGCCGTGCTTCAGAAGAAATTACGCTACTTGCAGTCAGCAAAACCAAGCCTGCGAGCGCCATCGCAGAAGCGATTGCTGCAGGTCACCGGGCGTTTGGCGAAAACTACGTGCAGGAAGGTGTGGATAAAATTCGCTACTTCCAGGAGCAGGAGACGTCCGATCTGCAATGGCACTTTATTGGTCCCCTGCAGTCGAACAAAAGCCGTCTGGTGGCAGAGCACTTTGACTGGTGCCATACCATCGACCGTCTGCGTATTGCTTCCCGTCTGAGCGACCAGCGCCCGGCGGAGATGCCTGCGCTTAACGTGCTGATTCAAATCAACATCAGTGATGAAAACAGCAAGTCCGGCATTGCGCTGAACGAGCTGGATGCGCTGGCCGCAGAGGTGGCCGCCCTGCCGCGCTTAACCCTGCGCGGACTGATGGCCATTCCGGCACCTGAGTCAAGTTATGAAAGGCAGTTTGCCGTGGCACAGCAAATGGCTGTAGCATTTGAGGCGCTTAAAGCGCGCTATGAAACGGTAGACACGCTTTCACTGGGCATGTCGGATGATATGGAAGCCGCCATCGCGGCAGGCAGCACTATGGTGCGCATCGGCACAGCCATTTTCGGTGCGCGCGACTACACCAAATAATAAGGAAACCTGAGGAACGCCATGAAGACGTTGACTTTCCTGCTCTCAACGGTCATTGAGCTGTACACGATGGCGCTTTTGCTGCGCGTCTGGATGCAGTGGGCCCGCTGTGACTTTTACAATCCGTTCTCCCAGTTTGTCGTGAAAATCACGCAACCTGTTGTCGGACCGCTGCGCCGTATTATCCCGGCCATGGGCCCCATCGACAGCGCTTCGCTGCTGGTGGCGTTTATTCTGAGCGTGCTCAAAGCCATCGTGCTGTTTATGGTCATCACCTTCCAGCCGATTATCTGGATTGCCGCCGTCCTGATTCTGATCAAAACCGTCGGTTTGTTGATCTTCTGGGTACTGCTGGTGATGGCGATCATGAGCTGGGTAAGCCAGGGACGTAGCCCGGTAGAGTACGCCTTGATTCAGCTGGCCGAGCCGCTGCTGCGTCCGATCCGTAACCTGCTTCCGTCCATGGGCGGCATCGACTTCTCCCCGATGATCCTGGTGCTGCTGCTCTATGTGATCAACATGGGGATCGCCGAACTGCTCCAGTCTACGGGCGATATGCTGCTGCCGGGGCTGTGGATGGCGCTATGAGTGCAGTAAGCACCTGCGCCGACGGGCTGGTTTTACGGCTGTATATTCAGCCGAAAGCCAGCCGTGACAGTATTGTTGGGCTGCATGGCGACGAGCTAAAGGTCGCCATCACCGCCCCACCGGTCGATGGTCAGGCGAACGCGCATCTGACCAAATATCTGGCAAAACAGTTTCGCGTCGCCAAAAGCCAGGTCATCATTGAAAAAGGTGAACTTGGGCGGCATAAACAGGTAAAAATCCTTAATCCGCAATCTATCCCGACGGAAGTCGCGGCTCTGACAGAACAGGACTAAACCATGCAGAAAGTTGTTCTCGCGACCGGTAACGCCGGTAAAGTGCGCGAGCTGGCCTCGCTATTAAATGATTTTGGGCTGGATGTGGTGGCTCAGACCGAGCTGGGCGTGGAGTCCGCCGAAGAGACGGGCCTGACGTTTATCGAAAACGCCATTCTGAAAGCGCGCCATGCGGCGCAGGTAACCGGCCTGCCCGCGATTGCCGACGACTCCGGTCTGGCCGTGGATTTTCTCGGCGGTGCGCCGGGGATTTACTCCGCCCGCTATTCCGGGGTGGACGCCACCGACCAGCAGAATCTGGAAAAGCTGCTCGTGGCCCTGAAGGACGTTCCCGACGAACAGCGTACCGCGCAGTTCCACTGCGTGCTGGTCTACATGCGTCATGCGGAAGACCCGACGCCGATTGTCTGTCACGGCAGCTGGCCGGGCGTGATTACCCGTGAAGCGGCTGGCAACGGCGGCTTTGGCTACGACCCGATTTTCTTTGTCCCGACCGAGGGCAAAACCGCTGCGGAACTGACCCGCGAAGAGAAAAGTGCGATTTCCCACCGTGGACGCGCGCTGAAACTGTTACTGGAAGCACTGCGTAATGGCTAATTTGCCGCCTCTGAGTCTTTATATTCATATCCCGTGGTGCGTGCAGAAATGCCCGTACTGTGATTTCAATTCGCACGCGCTGAAGGGCGAAGTGCCGCACGATGACTACGTCGCGCATCTGCTGGCCGACCTGGACGCCGATGTGCCGTACGCACAGGGACGTGAAGTTAAGACCATTTTCATTGGTGGCGGTACGCCGAGCCTGCTGTCAGGCCCGGCAATGCAGACGCTGCTGGACGGCGTGCGTGCGCGCCTGAACCTGGCGGCGGATGCAGAAATTACGATGGAAGCCAACCCCGGCACCGTTGAGGCCGACCGTTTTGTCGAGTATCAGCGCGCGGGCGTGAACCGCATCTCCATCGGCGTGCAGAGCTTTAGCGAGCCGAAGCTGAAGCGTCTGGGGCGCATTCACGGCCCGGAAGAGGCGAAGCGCGCGGCGAACCTGGCAACGGGGCTTGGGCTGCGCAGCTTTAACCTCGATTTGATGCATGGCCTGCCGGATCAGTCGCTGGAAGAGGCGCTGGACGATCTGCGCCAGGCCATTGCGCTGAATCCACCGCACCTGTCGTGGTATCAGCTCACCATTGAGCCGAACACGCTGTTTGGCTCGCGCCCGCCGGTGCTGCCGGATGACGACGCGCTGTGGGATATCTTCGAGCAGGGCCACAAGCTTTTGACCGCTGCCGGGTATCAGCAGTATGAAACGTCCGCCTACGCGAAGCCGGGCTTCCAGTGTCAGCACAACCTGAACTACTGGCGTTTTGGTGATTATCTGGGGATTGGCTGCGGCGCCCACGGCAAGGTGACCTTCCCGGATGGTCGCATCCTTCGCACCGCCAAAACCCGCCACCCGCGCGGATTTATGGAAGGACGCTACCTTGAGCGTCAGCACGACGTTGAGGCGGCGGATAAGCCGTTTGAGTTCTTTATGAACCGTTTCCGCCTGCTGGAAGCCGCGCCGCGCGCGGAGTTTTCGCTGTACACTGGCCTGGCGGAATCGGTGATTCGTCCGCAGATTGACGAAGCGCTGGCAAAGGGGTATCTCACCGAGAGTGAGGAATGCTGGCAGATCACCGAGCACGGCAAGCTGTTCTTAAACTCCCTTCTTGAGCTGTTCCTCGCCGAAGATTCCTGAAGGCTGATTCAAAATTTCGCATCCCGTTCTGCCGGCTAAGGGAAAGGCTGGCAGTGTATGGGGATGGAAAAATCAAAACAACTCCGTAAACAAATGACGCCCGAAGAGTTACGCCTCTGGTATTTACTCAGGGGACGCCGCTTCTTTGGCTATAAGTTTCGCCGCCAGATGCCGATTGGTGCATATATCGTGGATTTTGCCTGTTTTAAGGCAAAGCTGATTATCGAGCTGGACGGTGGGCAGCATCAGAATAACGAAACCTATGATTCACGTCGTACTGAATTTTTGAATGCGAACGGCTGGGAAATACTACGGTTCTGGAATAACGAATTCAGGACAAACGAGGAGGAGGTGTTAATGGCTATCAGGCAACGACTGCGCTGCCTGATGCCCTCACCCTAACCCTCTCCCACAGGGAGAGGGAACAATTACACCCTCTCCCCTGGGGAGAGGGACCCAGCGCGCAGAGAACTTACTTCAGCGTCCCCACCAGCGCCTTCCGGCTATCTTCCAGCGACACCACGCGTTTACACACGTCTTTGCCGAACTGCTGGAAATCATCTTCCTGGTTCTTCCACTCGTTCTGAATGGAAGTCTGCAAGCCGCCCAGGCTGCCCAGCACGCCCTGCAGCGGGTTACCGCCGCCTTTCAGCACGGCTTTCGCCCCCATCTCGTTGATGCTGTCCTGCAGGATGCCGCCCATCGCCTGGTTCACCAGCTGCTGGCCGTCAGCGCGGACCTGATCGATCGCCTTATAGTGGAACGTCAGGCCATCAGAGCGCGTCTCGATAATGCGGTTCATCTGCTCTTTGAGCTGCTTGTCGAGCTTCGTAAGGCGGGAGCGCATATTACTGCTCTCCCCCACCTCTTTAGTGATGATTTTGTCCAGCGCGACGCGGCTCTTTTCGACGCGCGTCAGGGCACCTTCATTAATCCATGGCAGCGCGGTACGCAAATCGGCCTGATAATCTTTCGCCTGCTCACGCTGTGCGGCAGTCAGGTTGTACTGTTTGCCGTTAAAGGTGACGTTTCCTTCCGGCGTAATCACCAGATTGCCGTTCTCGCCTTTGACCTGCACGGTTTGCGGGCTTAACACCACGTCATCACGCGGGGTGACGCTACATTGATAATCCGCATGGGCGGTGAATCCGGTTGCCATCAAAGCAACAGCCAGCAACGTTTTGCGCATCTTAAACACTCCCTCAGACAAAATGGGCCAGCTAATGCTGGCCCGCTTACTGCTTTATTAGTCCCACCAAACGTCGAAAAGTTCGCTCACGCGGACATCTTCCAGCTTGTGCTCTTCGAGCCATTTGCGAACCAGGGCCTGATGTTCTTCGGTGCATTTGCCCACTTCCTGGGTGCAGATCAGACCTTCCCATGCCAGGTAGCCGCTACCGTCGAAGGCCAGCTTGTTTGGCTCGATTACCTCGTTGATGAACGCATCAACGTCCTGGTCGATCTGCTCAACGCTGGTGCCTTCCGGGAAACGCCAGGCAACGGAGAAGCCCACTTCCTGGAATTCTTCGATGTGCATCTTTTTACGCAGACGACGGCTACGATTCTTTGCCATTATTTCACCCTCTCGAACATTAAGTCCCATACGCCGTGACCAAGACGATGGCCACGCTGTTCAAATTTTGTCACCGGACGCGATTCCGGACGCGGTACGTAGTCGTTGCTCTCGGACTGATTTTTGTACCCGTCCAGAGACGACATCACTTCCAGCATGTGTTCCGCATAAGGTTCCCAGTCGGTCGCCATGTGGAAAACGCCGCCCAGCTTGAGCTTGCTTTTCACCAGCTCGGCAAACGGTGCCTGAACGATACGGCGTTTATTATGACGCGCTTTGTGCCATGGGTCAGGGAAAAAGAGCTGAACCATGTTCAAAGAATTGTCAGGAATCATTTTGTGCAGCACTTCCACCGCGTCGTGACACATCACGCGCAGGTTCTCAACGCCCTCTTCGTGGGCCGTTGCCAGGCACGCGCCGACGCCCGGCGAGTGTACTTCAATGCCGAGGAAGTTCTGCTCCGGGCGCGCTTTCGCCATAGTGACCAGCGAGGTGCCCATACCAAACCCGATCTCCAGCGTGACGGGCGCGTCGCGGCCAAACAGCTCGGTAAAGTCGAGCGGCTGCTCGCTGAACTCAACGCCCATCACCGGCCAGTAGTTGTCCAGCGCGTGTTGCTGCCCTTTGGTCAGGCGGCCCTGACGGCGGACAAAGCTGCGAATACGGCGCAGCGGGCGACCGTTTTCATCAAATTCCGGTGAAATGACGTCGTTTTTCATAAAAGAGTTGTCTGCTTGTGAGAATGTTCGGGAAACGGGCATTATCCAAAGTTAAGGCTTCTATGCAAGCATGGGAAAGATCCGGTTTACAGCAGATGGACGCTGTGCTGCAATCTGCGTCCCTGATTATGCGAATCGATGACCATGCAAGCCTCTCAATTTTCAGCCCAGGTGCTGGACTGGTACGACAAATACGGGCGTAAAACCCTGCCCTGGCAAATTGAAAAAACGCCCTACAAAGTATGGCTCTCCGAGGTGATGTTGCAACAAACGCAGGTCGCCACCGTGATCCCTTACTTCGAGCGTTTTATGGCACGCTTCCCGACGGTCACCGACCTGGCAAACGCGCCGCTGGACGAAGTGCTGCACCTGTGGACCGGGCTGGGCTATTACGCCCGCGCGCGCAACCTGCACAAGGCCGCGCAGCAGGTCGCCACCCGCCACAACGGTAAATTCCCGGAAACCTTCGACGAGGTGGCCGATTTACCCGGCGTCGGACGTTCAACCGCAGGCGCGATCCTCTCCCTTTCATTAGGCAAGCATTTCCCGATCCTCGACGGCAACGTGAAGCGCGTGCTCGCACGCTGCTACGCCGTTGACGGCTGGCCGGGTAAGAAAGACGTTGAAAAACGCCTGTGGGAGATCGCTGAAGCGGTCACCCCGGCGAAGGGCGTAGAGCGTTTTAACCAGGCGATGATGGATCTTGGCGCGATGGTCTGCACGCGCTCAAAACCAAAGTGCGAACTCTGCCCGGTGAACAACCTCTGCGTGGCGTATGCCAACCAGTCATGGGCGCAGTATCCGGGTAAGAAACCTAAACAGACGCTGCCGGAGCGCACCGGCTATATGCTGCTGATGCAGCACGGTGACGAGGTCTTCCTCGCCCAGCGTCCGCCGAGCGGTCTGTGGGGTGGTCTATACTGCTTCCCACAGTTTGAAGATGAAGACTTGCTGCGTGAATGGCTTGAACAGCGCGGCATTGCGGCAGATACCCTGACGCAGCTGACCGCGTTTCGCCACACCTTCAGCCATTTCCATCTGGATATAGTACCGATGTGGCTTCCCGTGTCCTCATTCACCTCCTGCATGGATGAAGGCACCGCTCTCTGGTATAACTTAGCGCAACCGCCATCAGTCGGGCTGGCGGCTCCCGTGGAGCGCCTGTTACAGCAATTACGTGCCGGTGCAATGGTTTAGCATCGGCAACACAAAGAGGAATACGTATGGCCAGAACCATTTTTTGTACTTTCCTGCAGCGCGACGCTGAAGGCCAGGATTTCCAGCTCTACCCGGGCGACCTGGGCAAGCGCATCTATAACGAGATCTCCAAAGAAGCCTGGGGACAGTGGCAGAAAAAACAGACCATGCTGATCAACGAGAAAAAGCTCAGCATGATGAACCCGGAGCACCGCAAGCTGCTGGAGCAGGAGATGGTGAACTTCCTGTTCGAGGGCAAAGACGTCCACATCGAAGGCTATACGCCGCCGGAAAAATAACAGCGTGCGGGTGAAACCCCGCCGTTAAAGCAAACACAACACGCACTCCCGGAATGATGAAAAAACTTTTAGCGCTAGCCCTTGTTGCGCCGTTGCTGGTCTCGTGCTCGTCCAAAAAAGGCGATGATTACAATGAAGCCTGGGTCAAGGACACCAACGGTTTTGACATTTTGATGGGGCAGTTTGCCCATAACATCGAGAACATATGGGGATTTAACGAAGTTCTTATTGCCGGACCGAAGGACTACGTTAAGTACACCGACGCCTATCTGACCCGTAGCCACATCAACTTTGATGAGGGTACGATCACCATTGAGACCATCGCAGGCACCGACCCTGCGGCACGGCTGCGTCAGGCGATCGTCAAAACCCTGCTGATGGGTGACGATCCGGGATCTATCGATCTCTACTCCGATGCGGACGACATCACCATTTCGAAAGAGCCGTTCCTGTACGGTCAGGTTGTCGACCAGACCGGACAGCCGATCCGCTGGGAAGGTCGCGCCACGAAATTTGCCGACTACCTGCTGCAGACGCGCCTGAAGAGCCGCTCTAACGGCCTGAAGATTATCTACAGCGTCACCATTAACCTTGTCCCGAACCACCTCGACAAGCGTGCGCATAAGTATCTGGGCATGGTGCGTCAGGCGTCGCGTAAGTATGGCGTGGACGAGTCGCTGATCTTGGCGATTATGCAGACCGAATCCTCGTTCAACCCGTACGCGGTGAGCCGTTCCGACGCGCTGGGGCTGATGCAGGTTGTCCAGCACAGCGCCGGTAAAGACGTCTTCCGCTCACAGGGGAAATCCGGCACGCCGAGCCGCAGCTATCTGTTCGATCCGCAAAGCAACATTGATACCGGCACGGCCTATCTGGCGATGCTGAACAATGTCTATCTCGGCGGAATTGATAACCCGACGTCGCGTCGCTACGCGGTGATCACCGCCTATAACGGCGGCGCGGGCAGCGTGCTGCGCGTCTTCTCGAATGACAAAGTGCAGGCTGCGAACATCATCAACAGCATGACGCCGGGGGATGTTTACTCCACCCTCACCACCCGCCACCCGTCTGCGGAATCCCGCCGGTACCTGTATAAGGTGAATACGGCGCAGAAAAACTATCGTCGTCGATAATCAACACACCTTCTCCAGCAAGGAGAAGGTGTTCTGCTTCCCCTCTCCCTGTGGGAGAGGGTCAGGGTGAGGGCATCAGGCCGCACCTATCCTCCACCCATACGAAAATGTTATTTGCATCACAATCCAAACTGCAAATTAATGTGGATTGCATTTTTTTGCGGGAGGTAACAAAACATATCGTTGCCAACTGATAGAATTGCATCAAATAACAACCCTGAATGTTCCTATAACAACATATCTCCCGCTCACTTGTGAGGAAAGTAACATGAACCTTAAGCTGCAGCTTAAAATCTTGTCGTTTCTGCAGTTCTGCCTGTGGGGTAGCTGGCTGACTACACTCGGCTCCTATATGTTTGTGACGCTCAAGTTTGATGGTGCGTCAATCGGTGCCGTCTACAGCTCGCTGGGTATTGCGGCTGTTTTCATGCCAACGCTGCTCGGTATCGTGGCGGATAAATGGTTAAGTGCGAAATGGCTGTATATGCTTTGCCATCTGGTGGGTGCGGGGACGCTGTTTATGGCGGCCGAAGTGACCACGCCGGGGGCGATGTTTATGGTGATCCTGCTTAACTCGCTGGCGTATATGCCAACGCTTGGGCTGATCAACTCCATCTCCTACTACCGCCTGAAATCTGCCGGCCTGGATATCGTCACCGACTTCCCGCCAATCCGTATCTGGGGCACCATCGGCTTTATCATGGCGATGTGGGGCGTGAGCTTCGCGGGCTTCGAGCTGAGCCACATGCAGCTGTATATTGGTGCTGCGCTCTCCGTACTGCTGGCGCTGTTCACCCTGACGCTGCCAACCATTCCGGTATCTAACCAGCAGAAAAACCAGAGCTGGAGCACCATGCTTGGCCTGGACGCCTTCGCGCTGTTCAAAAACAAGCGCATGGCGATCTTCTTTATCTTCTCCATGCTGCTGGGCGCGGAGCTGCAAATCACCAACATGTTCGGCAACACCTTCCTGCACAGCTTCGATAACGATCCGCTGTTTGCCGGGAGCTTTATCGTTGAGCACGCGTCGGTGATGATGTCCATCTCGCAGATCTCCGAGACGCTGTTCATCCTGACCATCCCGTTCTTCCTGAGCCGCTACGGCATCAAAAACGTCATGCTGATCAGTATCGCCGCGTGGATGCTGCGCTTCGGCCTGTTCGCCTACGGCGACCCGAGCGCGTTCGGCACCGTGCTGCTGGTGCTGTCGATGATTGTTTACGGCTGCGCCTTCGACTTCTTCAACATTTCCGGTTCGGTGTTTGTGGAAAAAGAGGTGAAGCCTGAAATCCGCGCCAGCGCGCAGGGCATGTTCCTGATGATGACTAACGGCTTCGGCTGTATTCTGGGCGGTGTGGTGAGCGGTAAAGTGGTTGAGATGTACACCACCAACGGTATCACCGACTGGCAGCCCGTGTGGCTGATCTTCGCGGCGTATTCGCTGGTGCTGTTCTTCGCGTTCCTCGCGCTGTTCAAGTACAAGCACGTTCGCACAGCGCACAGTACACAGCCGATTGCGCATTAATTGTTGTGCCCGGTGGCGCGTCGCTTACCGGGCCTACAAAACCAGACCGTAGGCCGGGTAAGGCGTAGCCGCCACCCGGCTATTTTATTGCAGAGAGCACCCACCCCACCGACAGCAAATCCGCGCTGCCGCCCGGACTCAGGTTTCGTTCAATCAGTGCCTTATCCATCTTAAGCAACGCCTCGCGATCCCAGCCGTTAGCCAGCAGTTCCCGCGCATAGCCCTGAACGTAGCGCAGCCCCTGAATGCCGCCGCGCGACACGAGATTACTGTCCTGATTGACCGCCATCAGGCGCAACAGCAGGTCGTGAAGCGACTGTCCGTTCCACTGCCCCAGCGCCTTACGCACCGTCGCAAAGCCGCTCTCCGCCTCGCCTCGCGCCCCGGTTAAGCCGTACTGCTGAAACTGCCGCTCGCCCGCCGTCGCCTGCCCGCTGCGCGCTGCCAGCTCCCGCGACACCAGCCCGCTACAGATGTTACTCACCTCACAACAGAGGCTGCTGGCGGAGATATTTTTCACACGCCCGGCAGCGAAGCACAGCAGGCCGAGAGCAAAAATCCCACCCTTATGCGTGTTCACGCCGTTCGTCGCGGCGTACATCGCCTGCTCGCAGGCCATCCCCATCGGGCGGATAATCCGCAGCTGCTGAGCGGCTGGCTTGTCCGCATGTGCCTCGCCCAGCTCCGCAAAACGGGCAAACCACGGCGTAATCGCCGCAATGCTACGGACAAACAGCGCGTGGTCCATATCGCGATGGGAACCGTTGTTAAGCTTGTCCACCAGCCCAGGCTTGGGCGTCAGCTCCAGCTCCTGCCACAGCGCCGCTTCGGCAAGCCCGGGCACGTCAACCGGGCGCGGTTTAGTCGCGAGCAAACCAGTCATCGATCGTCTTCTCCACGCGGGAAACAACCTGCTCAACGGGATGGCGCCGCGAACGGGAGCAGGCATGCGCGGGCTCGTCGCAGATCAGGCAGCGCCTGAGGTTTGCCCCCAGCGACTGACGCCCCACGTGGCCATGCTGAGGACAAATCACGTCCAGATCCCACAGCCTGCCGAGCGGGTGCGTCTGCTCCAGTTCCGCGCAGTGCGCTTTGATTTCCGCCGCCGGATGGGCGACGCACCACAAGGCTTCCGGTCCGGTGGGCAGCCACAGCACCTGGCGGTCCAGCACCTGCCAGCGGTTCTCCCACAGCAGCTGGTCGCACATCTGGAGCGCCACGCCCATGGTGTTGCGATAGCGCAGGCTGTCCTTGATTTCCCCTGGCGTGACCAGCGTGAGGGAGATCACCGGCTGTTTATAGTGCTCAAGCATGTCAGCCTGACGGGCTGCGCGACGCTCTTTCGCCGCCAGCAGTTCTTCCAGGCTGACACCCGCCCGCACGGGTGTCGCTAAAATCATACTGACTCCTTCACCTGTCGTACGGTGTCGATCACGCTGCCGTCGCGGTAGCGGATCACCCCGACGATTTTGTCGGTAAATTCAATCGGTTTCGGTACGCCGGTCAGGGAAATCGCCCGCTCATAGAGCGCGCTGATGTCCACTACCTTCAACCCGGCCTCCAGCAGCCGCTCGCGGATCTCCGGGCGCGCCGGGTTGACCGCGATGCCGTGATCGGTAACCAGCACGTCGATGCTTTCGCCCGGCGTGAGGCGCGTGGTCACCCGCTTCACGACGGTGGGGATGCGGCTGCGCAGCAGCGGCGCGACCACGATGGTCAGGTTGGCTGCCGCCGCCACGTCGCAGTGCCCGCCGGATGCGCCACGCATCACGCCGTCGGAGCCGGTGATGACGTTGACGTTGAAATCAACGTCAATTTCCAGGGCGCTGAGGATCACCACGTCGAGCTGGTCGCAGCTTGCCGCCTTGCTGCCGGGGTTGGCGTAGACATTGGTGGAGATCTCCACGTGGTTCGGGTTGCGCGCCAGCGAAGCCGCCGCCTGGCCGTCAAAGCACTGGGTGTCGAGCAGCTTTTCGATGAGCCCCTTCTCGTGCAGATCCACCAGGCTGCCGTTGATGCCGCCGAGCGCAAAGCGCGCCTTTACGCCGCTGCGCTCCATCTTCTCTTCCATAAAGCGGGTGCAGGCGGTGGCCGCCGCGCCGGAGCCGGTCTGCATCGAGAAGCCCGGCTTGAAGTAGCCGGAATGCTCGATCACGTCCGCCGCATAGCGGGCGATCATCAGCTCGCGCGGGTTGCTGGTGACGCGCGCCGCGCCGACGCTGATTTTCGCCGGGTCGCCCACGCTCTCGACCTGCACGATGTAGTCCACCTGGTCCTGTACCAGGCTGGCGGGCATATTCGGGAACGGCACCAGCTCTTCGGTCAGCAGCACCACCTTGCGAGCAAAGTGCGCGTCCACCATCGCGTAGCCGAGCGAGCCGCAGCACGATTTACCGTGCGTGCCGTTAGCGTTGCCAAACGCATCGCTGCACGGCACGCCGAGAAACGCCACGTCGATATTCAGCTCGCCGTCCTGGAGCAGCTTCACTCGCCCACCGTGGGAGTGAATGTGTACCGGCTCGTCCATCAGCCCGTGGGAAATGGCGTCCGCCAGCCTGCCGCGCATGCCCGAGGTGTAAATCCGGGTGATGACGCCGCTTTCAATATGCTCGATCAGAGCGTCGTTGCAGGTCATCAGCGAGCTGGAGGCCAGCGTCAGGTTTTTAAATCCCATCCGCGCCAGCAGCGCCACAACGGTGTTGATCACCCGGTCGCCTTCGCGAAAGGCATGGTGGAAGGAGATAGTCATCCCGTCCTGCAGGCCGCTGCGCGCTACGGCTTCTTCAAGGGAGGCACAGAGCTTGCGGTTGTGCTTCGCGTCACTATCCGCCAGCCAGGGCGTCGCGCTGTGGGCAGTATCAAAGGGTATCAGGTCCCGCAGATGGGGGAAGTTTACGTGGAGAAGTTCAGTCTGATTCATTGTCTTATCCTTACCGACGCACGCCGGAAGCCACCGCGCGCTCCAGCACCACCTGCGCGTGGTTAATAATTGGTGCATCCACCATTTTGCCGTTGAGCGACACCACGCCCAGGCCGTTACGCTCGCCCTCTTCTGCCGCCTCAATCACCCTTTTGGCGTGATCCACCTCTTCCTGCGTCGGGGCGTAGGCGTTGTGCAGCAGGTCAATCTGGCGCGGGTTAATCAGCGATTTGCCGTTAAAGCCCATCTTGCGGATCAGATCGACCTCGCGAAGGAACCCAGCCTCGTCGTTAACGTCTGACCACACCACATCGAAGGCGTCGATGCCCGCGGCGCGAGCGGCGTGCAGCACGGCGCAGCGGGCATAGAACAGCTCGGTGCCGTCGCCGCGCTCGGTCTGCATGTCCATCACGTAGTCAAAGGCGGCCAGCGCGATGCCGATGAGGCGCGGGGAGCTGCGGGCAATCGCCACGGCATTGATGACGCCAATGGCCGATTCAATCGCCGCCATCACGCGGGTGGAGCCGACCTCGCGGCCGCACTCGCGTTCAATGCGTTCAAGATGGCCTTCCAGCTCGTAGACGTCGTCCGGGGTGTCGGTTTTTGGCAGGCGGATCACGTCCACACCCGCGCGCACGGCGGCTTCCAGATCCAGCAGGCCAAACGGCGTGCTGAGCGGGTTAATGCGCACCACGGTTTCGATATCCTGATACATCGGGTGCTGTAGCGCGTGGAATACCAGCAGGCGGGCGGTGTCCTTCTCACGCAGGGCGACGGCGTCCTCAAGGTCAAACATGATGGAGTCGGGGCGGTAGATAAACGCGGTGGAAAGCATGGCGGCGTTGGCGCCCGGCAGGAACAGCATACTGCGGCGGAGTTTGCTCATTTCAGCGCCTCCCAGTTGATGGCCTGTTCATCGGCGGCACGCATCAGCGCGCTTTGCAGGCGGGCGCGAATAACACAGTCCAGCGCCCCTTTGTCTTCAATAATGATTAATCCCTGGCGCACGTTCATGGCGCGCAGCGTGTCGTTGACCACCTGGCGAATTTGCTCGCCAAACTGCTTAATCACTTCACTGTGGATGACAATCTCCAGCTCGCCGTGAGCGGGGGCGATTTTCACCATCAGGTCGCTGGACTCCTGCGTTCCGGCCAGCGCCTCCCTTACAATATTCATGATAAATTCCTGATAGTTATGCGACTTCCGCACTCGCACGATAGTGTGTTTCGAGATGCGCGAAGGTGGAGTCCGGGACAATCTCCCGGATCCGGGAAAACTGCTGTGTCTTGAGTAAACGGCGAACTTCGGACGCCGAAATGGCGTTGCCGGTGGCCTTGATGCGCGGCATCTCCACCACTTCGATATGCGAGGCCAGCATGTCATGCAGCGTCTGGTTGTACTGGCGGGTGATGTCGCAAAAAGGCTCCGAGCCGATGAAGCGGTGCGTGATGCCGAGCGCCGGGGCGATGAAGTCCCGGAAGATCAGCACGTCGATCTCGCTCCACGCCTGCTGCACTTTGCCGGTCTCCTTCAGGAAGTAGGCCGGGAAGGTGGCGCGGGAGATGATGTACTGCGAGCCTTCATGCACCACCACGTTCGGCAGATGGGCTACGCCCGCGCGCACCATCTCGAGACGCGCGCTGAACGGGAAGAACGAGGCGTCTTCACGCACCACGAACAGATGCAGGGCATCGCACCGCTGCGCCGCCTGCTCCACCAGATGGCGGTGGCCGAGGGTGAACGGATTGGCGTTCATCACTATCGCGCCAGTTTTCTCCCCGCCCTTTCGCATCCGGCTTAAGGTACGGCAGTAGCGCGCGATCCCCTGCGGGGTGTTCTCCATCAGCACCGCGTTGTTCCCGCTCTGGGCAATTGGCCAGAAGCCGCTGCGGGCAAAGCGCTCCCGGTTGCACGGACGGGTGCAGAGGAAGAGGTGAAAATGGCCGCGCTCCAGCGCCGCATTTTCCACCTCTGCCAGCAGCCGCGCGCTGAGGTTTTCCCCACGAAGCTGCTCGTTGACCGCCACGCATTTGATGACGTTGCCGGCAAGTCCTGCGCAACCCACCAGCTGCGCGCCGGACCAGGCTTCGACAAACAGCGTGATGTCGTTGTCCAGGCCAAGGCCGCTGTCTGCCAGCAGGTAGCGGATCTGGCTTAAGCGTTCCGGGTGTTTCGCCACCAGCGTCTGGCGAAAATCGATGGGTTGACTGTTCATGCCGCCTTTCTCAGTGTGCCGCCGCAAGCCCGACGGCTGGCGCTTCAACAATCACGTTGCTCAAATGACCGATATGCTCGATCTCCACTTCAATGCGATCCCCCTCTTTCATAAACAGCGGCGGGTTACGCTTTTTACCCACACCGCCCGGGGAGCCGGTGATGATCACGTCGCCCGGGCTTAAGCGGGTAAAGGTGCTGATGTACTCGATGAGCTCCGCGACCTTGTGGATCATGCTGCTGGTGTTGTCCTCCTGCACCATGCGGCCGTTAAGCCAGGTGCGGATCGCCAGGCTGTGCGGGTCCGGGATCTCATCCGCCGTCGCCATCCAGGGGCCAAACGCCCCGGTCTGACGCCAGTTTTTACCGGCGGTGAACCAGGTGTGCTGCCAGTCGCGGGCGGAGCCGTCCATGTAGCAGCTGTAGCCCGCCACGTGGCGCAGGGCGTCATCGCGGCTGATGTTCTCCCCACCCTTACCGATGATCACCGCCAGCTCGCCTTCGTAGTCGAATTCGCTGGAGTGGCGCGGCTTCAGCACCGGCTCGTTGTGGCCGGTCTGTGAGTCCGGGAAGCGGACAAACAGCGTTGGGGCCGGGTTGTGCTGGTCAAACTCCTTGCGCTTGTCGGCGTAGTTCATGCCCACGCAGAGGATTTTTTCCGGCTGCACGATCACAGGTAAGAAGGTGATGGCGCTCAGCGGTACATCCACCGCGTCGTTCAGGTAACGGGTGGCCAACGCCAGCCCGTTGCCCTGCAGCAGCGCTTTAAGGTCGCCATAGCGGTCGCCCAGGCGGCGGCCTAAATCAATCACGCCCTCGGCCTGGACGATGCCGTAGCTGCGTTTTCCCTGGTATAAAAAGCTTGCGAGTTTCATTGTTTTTTCCTGAATACTTAGACGAGGAAGTTGCCCAGAATCAGCAGTGAGACAGAGACGTTAATCGCCCCGCCGATACGGGTAGCAATCTGGGCGAAGGGCATCAGGCTCATGCGGTTGCCTGCGGTCAGGATCGCCACGTCGCCGGTACCGCCCTGGCCGCTCTGGCAGCAGGAGACGATGGCGACATCAATCGGGTGCATACCGATCTTTTTGCCGACGAAGAACCCGGTCGCCACCAGCGCGGAGACGGTGCTGATAATCACCAGCAGGTTGGTCAGCGTGAAGGCGGCCACCAGTTCATGCCACGGGGTAATGGCCACGCCAACGGCGAAGAGGATCGGGTAGGTCACGGAGGTCTGGAAGAATTTGTACACCACCTGCGAGCCCTCCAGCAGGCGCGGAGAGGCGCCGTTGCAGAGCTTCACCAGCACCGCCATAAACAGCATGCCAACGGGCGCAGGCAGGCCAATCAGCTTGTGGCCGAGCATGCCCAGCATGTACAGCAGCACCGCCAGCAGCGCGCCGGAGGCGATAGTCGTCACGTCCGCTTTACCGGAAAACGCAGGCTGAGAGACGGTGGCATCGGCATTCGCGCGGTTAGGCATCAGCTGGCCTTCACCGGTCAGGTGCGGGTAGCGTTTACCGAACTGGTTCAGGCAGCCGGAGATGATGATTGCCGTCAGCCCGCCGAGCATGACCATCGGCAGCACGCGGCCGAGCGCTACACCCTGGTCCATATGCAGCAGGGTGGCATAGCCGATGGAAAGCGGAATCGCCCCTTCCCCGACGCCGCCCGCCATGATCGGCAGAATGATAAAGAAGAAGATCTGGAACGGCTCCAGGCCCAGCGCCAGCCCCACGCCCATGCCAACAATCATGCCGACGATTTCACCGCACAGCATCGGGAAGAAAATGCGCAGGAAGCCCTGAATCAGCACCGTGCGGTTCATGCTCATGATGCTGCCGACGATAATGCAGCAGATATAGAGGTAGAGAATGTTGGTGGATTTGTAGAATTTGGTCGTGGATTCCACCACCACGTCCGGCAGCAAACCGTAGTAGACCAGCGCGGAAGGGATAAAGGTGGCGCAAATCGCCGCCGCACCAAGCTTGCCGACAATCGGCAGGCGTTTGCCGAACTCACCGCAGGCAAAGCCGAAGAAGGCCAGCGTCGCCACCATCACCACGATATCGCTCGGCAGCTTTCCGCCCAGGCAATCAATCGCAATCAGCGCGCCCGCCAGAACGAACAGCGGCAGAGGAATAATCCCGATTTTCCAGGTATCCATAATATGCCACCACCGCTCCTTGAGGGATGGCCGCTGAATTTCAATCGGGTCGTGGGTAACAGAGAAAGAATCGTCAGTTGTGCTCATAATAAGCCCCTTAGTTATTTTGTGCGTTCAGCTTAGAGTCACAAAGGCCTACTTTATGTGAGGAATGGCATATTAAAAGCGAAGTTTTAATGGCAGCTATGGTTTTTATGGTTTCTTTTATTTAATGTGATTTATGCCTTATTTATTATCGTGGTTTTTATGGTTTCTTTTCTGAATTGAACGCCCAAATAACATTTAACGTAGCAGCATGAAGATCATAAGCCTTCTGGATAAATCATTTACAGGCCTTGCTGTGCAAGGGATCACAAGTTTCCCGCAAAGCGGACATCCGCATGAAAAAAGATGATATATTGACGATCTTTGCCGCTACTTTGCGTGATAGTTATGAAAGTCTCTTTCCAGATTAAGCTGTTTATTTCGCTGGTTGCCTTTTTCTCAGTACTTTTTGTGCTGCTGGGCGGATATTATTATGCCGATGTCGGAAAACAGCTTTATCAGGAAATGAGTGCGCGCGCTAAAATACAGGCAGAAGAGATTGCGCTTATTCCGTCATTGCGTACTGAAGTTGAACAAAAAGATATCAACGCCATTCATGATTTCATGCAGAAAATGGCCGCGCACAGCGACGCCAGCTTTATTGTCATTGGCGATAATACGGGACGGCATCTTTTTCACTCCGTCTTTGCCGACAGGGTGGGCACGACGCTGGTCGGCGGCGACAATGAAGCCGTATTGCAGGGGAAAAGCACGACAACCATACGTAAAGGCGGGTTGGGCATTTCACTGCGCAGTAAAGCGCCCATTTTCAACGACGCCGGGCAGGTGGTCGGCATTGTTTCAGTTGGCTATCTCACCAGCTACCTGGACACCATTACCGTCAGTAAAGTGGTCAATATCCTGATTGCCGCCGTGCTGCTGCTGATCGCCCTCTTTGTCTTCTCCTGGTTCTTTACCCGTAGTATTAAGAAGCAGATCTTCTCCCTGGAGCCACGAGAGATCGGTCTGCTGGTGCGCCAGCAAAAGGCGATGATGGAGTCCATCTACGAAGGCGTGATTGCCATTGATAACGAACGGCGCATAGAGGTGATCAACCAGGCGGCGCGCAAGCTGCTGGGCCTGAGCCAGCCGGCCCGGGAACTGCGCGGGCAGCTGATAAGCCAGGTGATCGATCCGGTCCCGTTCTTCGACACGCAGACGATGCTGGCGAAAGATACCCATGACGAGATTTGCCGCTTTAACGATCTCACGGTGATTGCCAGCCGGGTGCACATCATGCTTGAGGGGTCGCTGCAGGGCTGGGTGATCACCTTCCGCGATCGCAACGAGATCGATTCTCTCAGCAGCCAGCTCAGCCAGGTAAAACGCTACGTCGATAACCTGCGCATTATGCGTCATGAGCAGCTGAACCGGATGACCACCCTCTCCGGCCTGCTGCATATGGGCCGCTATGAAGAGGCCATTCGCTACATTCAGGCGCAGTCGGAGCATGCTCAGGAGCTGCTGGACTTTATCTCCTCCCGCTTTAGTTCCCCGACACTTTGCGGGCTGCTGCTGGGAAAAGCCGCCCGCGCGCGTGAGAAAGGCGTCGAGCTGAGTTTCGACCCGGCCTGTCGGCTGGACAAACCGTTCCTGCCGCTGGGAGAGCAAGAGCTGATTTCGATTATTGGCAACCTGCTGGATAACGCCATCGAAGCGACGCAGCGATCGCCGCTCCCGCATGCGCCGGTGGAAGTGCTGATAAAACTCAGCGAGCAGGAGCTGATTATTGAAGTGGCCGACCAGGGCGTTGGCATTACCCCGGCGATCCGTGACCGGATATTTGAACGCGGCATCACCACCAAAAAGCGGGGCGATCACGGGATTGGCCTGTATCTGATCGAAAGCTACGTCACGCAGGCTGCCGGCACAATAGAAGTTGCCGATAACATGCCGCACGGGACCATTTTCTCACTGTTTATCCCGGCCTCGGGAACCGTCCGGCAACTGGAATATACCGACTATGCAACATGAACTTATCGACGTACTGATTGTTGAAGACGAGAACGAACTGGCACAGCTGCACGCGGAGCTTATCGGTAAACATCCGCGCCTGAGGCTGGTGGGGATTGCCGCGTCGTTGGCCGACGCGCAGGTTCAGCTTGAGAGTAAACAGCCGCAGTTGATGCTGCTGGATAACTACCTGCCGGACGGCAAAGGCATCACCCTTATCAGCAACCCGATGCTGGCCCGCGCCAACTGCTCGGTGATTTTCATCACCGCCGCCAGCGATATGGACACCTGCAGCCAGGCGATTCGCAACGGAGCGTTTGACTATATCCTTAAGCCGGTCTCCTGGAAGCGGCTCAGCCAGTCGCTGGAGCGTTTTGTGCAGTTTGCCGAACAGCAGCGGGTCTGGAAGATTGTTGACCAGCAGAACGTGGATTCACTCTATCAGTTACAGGCGAAAAACTATCGTCTGGACAACGGCAGCAAGGGAATAGAGGAGAACACGCTGGCGCGGGTGCAAACGCTGTTTAACAGCAAGGCGGCGCACTGCTTTACGGTGGATGAGGTGGTGAGCGAGACGGGGCTGAGTAAAACCACCACCCGACGCTATCTGGAACACTGCGTGGAGGTGGGTTTTCTGACGGTGGAGATGCTGTACGGGAAAATTGGGCATCCGAGGAGGATGTACCGCCGCGCAGAAGCCTGACGAAGTATTGTAGGCCCGGTAAGCTTGCGCCACCGGGCCTACGTTCAGACATTCAATACGTACCCATACAGCCGCTTAATCCCGTCCGCATCCTTCTCGCTGTAAACGCCCTGCAACTCCGGCGAGAAGCCCGGCAGCATATTAATGCCCTCTTCCAGCGCCAGGAAGTAACGCTGTACCGCCCCGCCCCAGACTTCTCCCGGCACCACGCAAAGCACGCCTGGCGGGTACGGCAGCGCACCTTCGGCGGCAATGCGCCCTTCAGCGTCACGAATACGCACCAGCTCCACCTTCCCGCGAATGTACTCCTGGTTGGCATCCTGCGGGTTCATCACTACGGCGGGCAGGCTTTCCCGGCGGAACATCGCCTTCTGTAGATCCTTCACGTTAAAGCTGACGTAGAGATCGTGCATCTCCTGGCACAGTTGACGGATCGTGTAGTCGCGGTAACGCACCGGGTATTTTTGGTAGATGGTCGGCAGCACGTCGGCGAGCGGCGTGTCGTCTTCAATATGCTGCTCAAACTGCCCCAGCATCGCCACCAGCTGCGCCAGCTTCTCGCTGCTTTCGGCAGGCGTCAGCAGGAACAGGATCGAGTTGAGGTCGCACTTCTCCGGCACGATGCCGTTTTCGCGCAGGTAGTGGGCGAGAATGGTCGCCGGAATGCCGAAATCGGTATAGTGACCTGTTTCTGCATCAATGCCCGGCGTGGTCAGCAGCAGCTTGCACGGGTCGACGAAATACTGCTCGCTCGCATAGCCCTCAAACCCGTGCCATTTGGCCCCCGGCTCGAAGCTAAAGAAGCGACGCTCGCTCGCGATGACCTGCGTGGGGTGATCCTGCCATGGCCGCCCCGCCACCACCGGCGGAATAAACGGTTTGATCATATGGCAGTTGGCGATGATGGCCTTGCGCGCCTCAATGCCCAGCTCGACGCACTCCGCCCACAGCCTGCGCCCGCTCTCGCCCTCGTGAATTTTGGCGTTCACGTCCAGCGCCGCAAACAGCGGATAAAACGGGCTGGTGGAGGCGTGCAGCATAAACGCGTTGTTCAGCCGCTTGTGCGGGCAGAAACGCGCCTGACCGCGAATGTGGTTATCCTTTTTATGGATCTGCGACGTTTGTGAGAACCCGGCCTGCTGCTTATGCACCGACTGGGTCACGAAAATACCCGGATCGTTCTCGTTAAGCTCCAGCAAGAGCGGAGACGTTTCCGCCATCATCGGAATAAACTGCTCGTAGCCCACCCACGCGGAGTCAAAAAGGATGTAGTCACACAGATGGCCGATCTTGTCGATCACCTGACGGGCGTTGTAGATCGTCCCGTCGTAGGTGCCCAGTTGAATGATCGCCAGGCGGAACGGGCGAGCCTCCTCGGCCTTTTCCGGCGCCGCCTCGCGGATCAGATCCCGCAGATACGCGTCATCAAAGCAGTGCTCGTCGATCCCGCCGATAAAGCCAAACGGATTGCGCGCCGCCTCAAGATACACCGGCGTGGCGCCCGCCTGGATCAGTGCGCCGTGGTGGTTAGATTTATGGTTGTTGCGGTCGAACAGCACCAGGTCGCCGCGGGTCAGCAGCGCGTTGGTCACCACCTTGTTGGCCGCCGACGTGCCGTTCAGCACAAAGTAGGTTTTGTCCGCGTTGAATACCTTCGCCGCGAACTTTTGCGCGTGCTTGGCGGAGCCTTCGTGGATCAGCAGATCGCCCAGCTTAACGTCGGCGTTGCACATGTCGGCGCGAAACACGTTCTCACCGAAGAAATCATAGAACTGTCGCCCTGCCGGGTGTTTTTTGAAAAAAGCCCCGTGCTGGTGGCCTGGACAGGCGAAGGTGCTGTTGCCCATCTCTACATACTGGCTCAGGGTATCGAAAAAAGGCGGCAGCAATTCCTCTTCGTAACGGCAGGCGGCGCTCTCAAGTTCCAGAAACTCCTGAGCTTTACCCGAGATAATCGCCGTGACGCCATCAGGCATCTCTCCAGGCTCTTGCGCGAACATAAACACCGGTAGCTGAAAGCCCGTACGCTTCAGCAACGCGAGAATGCCGCTGTAGCTTTCAACAACGGTAATGACGACTGCCGCCACATCGGTGAAATCGGTGTTATCCAGCGTCACCTTTTCACGGTGCGTAGAAACTTTGGATACCAGCTCATGGCTGACGGCAATTTTCATGGTTTTCATAAGCGCAAATACCCTCACCGAGCGGTGAGACAGGGAGGAGAAAATTCGCGCAATCATGTCACTTTTTATTTTCACGCGCAAGAAGGAATCAGTATGCACGAAACCACCCAAAGCTAAGGCTCGCGCAGCCCTGACGTGCCATAATAATGCAATATCAATGAGTAAATAACAGGAGTTAACTGTGGTTATCGGGCCATTTATTAACGCCGGAGCCGTATTGCTGGGCGGCGTACTGGGCGCAGTGTTGAGTCAGCGGCTGCCGGAGCGTATCCGTTCATCCATGCCCTCTATATTCGGCCTGGCATCCTTAGGCATCGGCATCCTTTTAGTGATCAAATGCGCCAACCTGCCCGTCATGGTGCTGGCTACACTGCTCGGCGCACTGATTGGCGAGTTTTGCTATCTGGAAAAAGGCATCAATAGCGCGGTGGGCAAAGCCAAAAACCTGATTGCCCGACCGGGCAAGGCGAAACACGGCACGCACGAGTCGTTTATTCAGAACTACGTCGCCATCATTATTCTGTTTTGTGCAAGCGGCACCGGGATTTTCGGCTCGATGCAGGAAGGGATGACGGGCGACCCAAGCATATTGATTGCTAAAGCGTTTCTCGATTTCTTCACCGCCACCATTTTCGCCACCACGCTCGGCGTTGCCGTTGCGGCGATTTGCGTGCCGATGCTGCTGATTCAACTCGCGCTTGCCACCTGCGCCACCTTGATTCTCCCGCTGACCACGCCAGCGATGATGGCGGACTTCACCGCCGTCGGCGGCCTGCTGCTGCTGGCGACGGGCCTACGTATTTGCGGGATCAAAATGTTTGCCGTGGTGAATATGCTGCCCGCATTACTGCTCGCCATGCCGCTCTCTGCGCTCTGGACGCACTTTTTCGCTTAAGATTGCGGCGAAATGGCGAGAGATTGCGCAGTCTGTAACGAAAACAACATTTTTCGTTGACGGCAATGGGCAGATCGGGTTTAATGCGCCCCGTTGCCCGGATAGCTCAGTCGGTAGAGCAGGGGATTGAAAATCCCCGTGTCCTTGGTTCGATTCCGAGTCCGGGCACCACTTATTTATAACCCTCGCTTCGGCGGGGGTTTTTGCTTTCTGAGTCAGCAACTCGTTGTTTGAACAGTAGTTACACCCTTATCTCTCCTCCGGCCCCGCTTCCCGGTGGTACAACTGGCGTGTTTACCGCCTTTACCGCCACACAGAAGCAGAAAAACCTGACCTTCACCGATCTATTTGAGCATTACAAATGCACATATCAACTGGACAGAGCCCGACAGAGCGGCATCACGTATCCGTGATTACACCCCATCGGCTAACTGTTTTATTAGAATGATTGGTGGTAAATCCATCCGGGACATCCTGAAAAGTGACCTGTCGGCGTTCCGTACACTGCTGGAACAGTCCCAGGCTAACAGCAGTAAAGTAGGCCGAGGAACGAAGCTGTAAAAAGCGACTTCTACTTCAGACACCGTAACCACATTGCTACTATATTGTGTGTGCGTTGGCACGCATGGCTGTCAGGGGGGCGTTTATCAGTCTAAGCAGAGGCCGGTAAAGCAATTGAGAGGAACTACAATGGATGCAGCATTACTTAACATGATGCGTTCAGGTGGAAGAAATAAAGCCTGGGCGGAAACGATGGTGAATATGGAAGCCAGGAAACTGGTAAATACAGCCAACACTCTGTCGGCTTTTCATCTCAGCGATAGTTTGACTCGAATGAAGTTTGTTCAGGAAATTCGGGACCTCATAGAACATCAGTTTACGTTAGCTCGTCGGGCTAAATCAGATGAAGAATGCATGGAATGCGTTAAAATTCTCAGAGAAGAAAACAGTAACCTGCTGGAACAAGCGCGTTTATTAAGAACGAAGGCAGCGAAGCTTTACGCTAAAGTCGAGTTTATCCGAGAGAATAACAAAATTGTTGGGTATGTGATCTCGGCTGTTAGTGTTGTCCTGGCCGGTGCTGAAATAGCCGCAGGATTTACCCTCATAGGCACTATGACCCCTCTCGGGGTTCTTGCTGGTGCGATTCTGGTTACTGACGGGGCAAACAGCATCAGTAAAGAAGTGGCTCGCTACGCAACTAACAACACTACCAGTGAAGGGCTGGTCGCGAATGCCGCGATGTCTACAGCTGAGTTTATGGGCTTTAGTCGTGAGAATGGGTTAGGTGTCTACAAATCAATTTCACTGGCCGCTAATGCGTACACCCTTTTTTGGCTTGTTACGGCGACCTGGTACCTGGCGACTGTTTCGTTATCTCCCTGCTGACTATTACCGAAAGGTGAGCACACTGAGCCGCCCGCAGCTTACAATGAAAATAGCGGGTTATGGCGTGAAAGCTAAGATTATTTTTGATCTGTTGTCCGTCAGCGACCCGTCCCAGAATTAGTCAGCATTTTACGATAACGCCAGGATTTGTAGCCAAGTTTTGCTGGCGTTATATACCAGATGAAAGGTAGTACAATCAATAACGTGAGTGCTAGTGTCAGGCTTGTATCCTTAGATGCAAGTAAAAGAGTTAAAGCCAGTATGATGAAGGCAATAATAGTTATCCACTTCATAGCCTTAAAACGATTGGCCAGATCATGAGTTACGCTATCAAACGAACCACCGTAATTTTCAATATTGTTTTTTAGCTTTTGAATATCTCGTTTGCTAAAACCTGATTTTAAAAGTGCCTCTTCGCTGGTCATTCTGTTATCCGTCCCATAACTCACTGAAACCTGTGACGAAGTTTAACTTAATTTGGCGGATAAATCGCTACCTGACGATATTCGTCAAATTTATATATATCAACGAGTTGAAGATATCTTAGAGTATACGCTCGAAAACTGACATTATTGCCCACTGCGGAACTTCGCTGGTAGCAACTCTAATGACTCCTTCGGGGCCGTTTCCAACATCTCCCGCCCTGCCCTGTAGAAGCAACATGCAGATCACCACAGGAGGCTGAATCATGCACGATGAAATCATTAATCAGGCCCGCGAAATCCTCCCTCAGCGGCTCAACCATACCGACACATTGGCATCACAGCAGGACACCGCGAACTATCTGGCCCTACAGTGAAGCGCAATGCTGCTATTATCTATTCCCCTATCCACGACATCCTGACCACTGCGTCAGCAGCGCATGCAGTTTAGCCGGCTCCAGAGGTTTGCGCAGCACCAGATAACCTTCCTGCTCCGCCTCCAGTAGAACAGGCGAATTAAATTCGCCGCTGACCATCGCGCCGCTCATGTCCGGCAGACGTTCAAAAAGCGCTTTCAGGATGTCGAAGCCGCTTTCGCCGGATCGCAGGCGCTGGTCGCACAGCACGGCGAACGGGGTGAAGCCGTCGTCGATGATGGCGAACGCTTCTTCAGCGGAGGCCGCGCAGCGCACGTTGATTCCCCAAACGCTCATCAGGCTCTCCCAGGCTGACGTCACCAGCGGGTCGTCATCGACGACCAGGCAAGAACCGCGCAGCGGCGCATAGCGTACCGGCGCAGAGGCGTTGTTATCGGCGGGCGGGGTGTCCGTCGCGATCTCTTCGCCAGCATATTGAGTGAAGCGCATCCAGAAGCGTGAGCCTTTACCTTCTATGGATTGCATCCCGTACTTCACCTTCATCAGCCTGGCACAGCGGGCAACCACGGCGAGGCCCAGCCCGTGTCCGGCGCTGTCGATCTTCCAGGCCAGTTCGGGGCGGTAGTAAGGGGAGAAGATTTTACCTTTCTCGTCATCAGCGATACCGACACCCGTGTCCCACACCTCCACCAGGCACTCGTCACCGCGCGGTCGGATGGCAACCAGCACGCCGCCCTGCTGAGTGTAGCGAAGGGCGTTTTGAATCAGGTTAATCAGCGATTGTCGCACCAGCAGCGGGTCGCCCATCACGTGGATGCGGCGTTTGGGTCGACGGGTGGACAGCCTAAGTGCACGGCTATTAGCCTCTTCGCGAAACAGCGTGATCACCGAGTCGAGCAGAGCGCCGATGTCAACTTTGGTAGGGGCAGTGAGCACTTTCCCGGATTCAATCTTGCTGAGGTCGAGCAGAGAATTGAACATCAAATGCACCGAGCGAACGCTCTGCTGCAGGTCAAGCAGCTGGGGCGTCAGGCTGTCGTCCCGGTTTCGGTGGATAATCGCTTCAATCAAAAATCCCATGGCGTGTACTGGCTGACGCAGGTCGTGGCTGGCAGTCGTCAGGAACTGATTTTTATCCAGCAGCGCCTGCTCCGCTTCCTCTTTGGCCTGACGAAACTGTTCTGCCAGGCGTGAGCTTTTTTCCTCAAGCAGCGCTTGCTGAATAAAGTACGCGTGCGACGTTAACGCATGGCGGTAAATGGCGAAGCCGTACAGCAGGTTCAGCATCAGCACAATGAATATCAGCTCGTCCAGCCGCCAGATGATGCCGATATTCAATACTCCCCAGGAGGCGAAGAAAAAGCACGTAAAAGTGCTGATGACTGGCGTCAGATGCGTCGCATTGGCGGCGACGATGGCGGCAATACTGATATTAAGGAGCAGGAAAAAGTCAAAGTTCTGCGTCTGCGGAGTAATTAAATAGAGAGATGAAATCCCCAGCCCGTGAATAAAAGCGATCTTATTTATGCGCGGAAGCCAGCGGCGCAGGACGTCCTCTTCATCATGCTCTTTCACTTCGCGCTGGTAGCGTCGGTGCAATATGCGGATTGCCACGGCACATAGCAGGTAAATAATTATCCAGATAATGGTTGGGCCAAGTTCATCGCCCAGCAAATAGATCCAGATGGCAAAAGGAATACCGACAAATGGCACCGCGCTAAAGCTGAACACCAGCCGCAAAAAAGTGTTGTTTAGCAAACGGATCTGCGCGGGAGATGAGATACCATCTTTCTGTAAGCTCTGGAAAAACCTCATTCTGATGATTCCCGCTTGCCATGCAGAAGCGTGATGGCTTCGACCCGGCTGTTAACGCCTATCTTTTTCAATATATTGCTGATGTGTTCTTTGACCGTGGGCTCAGAAATTGAAAGCTGCGCGGCGATTCGTTTATTTGGCAGGCCGCGCATAATCATATTTAAAACGTCTATTTGTCGCGGCGTTAAGTTAAATTTACTTAACTTCTCATTATTCGATTCAACGGGAAAATCGTTTCTCTCAGGAAACCAGGTCAGATTATCAAGGAGTGCACAAACGGCCCGTGAGAACATTTCAGGCGGTTCGCTTTTCAATACAAATCCGTGTCCCCCGGCGGCGTGAACTTTCTGCCAGATGTCATTATTGTCGTCCCCGCTGACCACCAGGAACCGTACCTGTGGGTAATGTTGTTTTACTTCTTTGAGTAATTTCAGTGCCGTTCCGGACGAAAGCCAAAAATCGATGACCAGCAAACGCGGCGGGCCATTATCCCTAATTTGACGGTAGCAATCTTCCTCATTCGTCACCACGCTCGCCTGCTTAAAATGGCAATGTGAAATCAGAAAATTAGCGATGCCGCTTGCTACCAATGGATGGTCATCAACGACCAACGCATAATTCTGCCCCAAAGGATCCTCCTTTTACCTTCGCATATCTGAGTGTACAGATGAATTATTATCTACCCACCCTACTTTAGGAGGGTTTTTTCGATTAGGAAAGGGAAATATATTATTCGCTGATTTGGGTAATTGAAAACATAAATACAATCAGTGAAATTAACTGATTGGATATCAAGGATAATTTATGAAAAAACCACTCATCTTTTTAAGCGTTACGTTGATGCTCGCCGGTTGTTCCACGCTAAAAACCGATCAGGCTATTCCACTCCTGCAGGCGGAGACCGCTAAAATGCTGGGGCTGGGCTCATCGGATGAAATAACCGTGACCAATGTTAATGGCGCCCAGCCGGACGCACTGGGAGGGCAAAAACTGTCTTATCGCGCTACGACGGAAAAAGGGCGTATTTTCGATTGCTCATCAATGATGATGCCGGGGATTTTAGGATCCGCCCCGACGCTCAGCGCACCAACCTGTACCCCTGTTGTCACGCATAAATAATTAACGGCAAATGAAAAGGCGTACATAAATAACGCCTTTTATATTTTCTGACGTATCTGAGTTTTCATAAAAACGATTTTCCAGACATCACGCTAATGAGTACGGAGATAGCCCGTGAATAACTCTACATCGCATGCTTTAGCGGTTAAGACGCCGCTTTCCAGACTTTACCTCGCTCTATTTTCCGCGCCACTGTTACTGCTTTCACCTGCCGATTTCGCGCGCGCAGCCGATGCCATTTTTGATGGCGAGGCGCGTATAACCGAAACGCTGGGTTACACCGGAGATGTTTACGTTGGACGTAATCAACCCGGAAACCTGCTGATCGATAATGGCAAAATCACCGCCTATAACATCAACATCGGTCGGCTGTTCGACGGCCAAATTTATGAAAGCGTGGTCACGGTCCGTGGGCCAAACGCTGAGCTTAACGCAGTGAACGATCAGTACGTCCTGCGCGGCGACCTGAATCTTGGCCTCGGCACCCTGCGAGTCGAAGAAGGCGCGCTGGCCAGCGCAAAAGAAATTGTTGTCGGCACCACCCGCGGCTACGACAGCCACCTTATCGCCACTGGCGCCGGCTCTCGCGTGACCAGTAATTTTCTCAGCGTAGGTACCGATCTGGGGGCACGCTCCACGCTGGCGATTGAAGACGGCGCGGCGCTCAGCACCGCCTACGATGCGCGCATCGGCAACGGTACCGGGCCGGGTGAAACCGACACGCTAAGCCCGAAAGCCACCGTCACGGGGAGCGGCTCACAGTGGAACGTTGGCCGTACGTTGACGCTATATGGCGACCTGGACGTGCTGAACGGCGGTGCGGTTAACGTTGGCGGCGTGCAGGTGGCGGGCGTCTCCGGGGCAGGTAAAACCGCCGAGCTGGTTATTGCGGGCAAAGACTCGCGCTTTACCAGCGGCAGCAGCGTGAGCGTGGGCGATTATGGCAATGGCGTGCTGTCGGTGATTGACGGCGGTTCATTTTCCGCTGGCAGCAATACGCTGATCGTGGGGACCTCGGGTTCCGGCTCGAACCGGGGTGCGCTCATTGTCGGCAGCCGCGGCAATATGGACACCGGCACGGGTTTAACTGAGCCAACGCTTGGCACAGCGGGCGGCGCGGGTACTCTCGATGCGAATACGGCAATCAGCCTGCGCGGCGGGCTGTTCGGCAGCTATGTCTACTTCAACCATACCGACGAAAATTACGTCTTTAGCAACAAGATGAGTGGCGAAGGTGAGGTGATCAATACTTCCGGGCAGACAACGCTGAATGGCGATCTTTCATCCCTTCAGGCGAACGTGACCGCGCGCGGTGGCAAAGTCATTATCGCCAGCAACATCAACACCCAGCCAGAAGACGATATTTTTGATATTCAGACCCTTAGCGCCGAGAACGGCGGGACGCTGATCCTCAACGCGACGGCGGGATCCGACGTTAGCGACGGGCTGGGCTACAGCAGCGCCGCGTCAATCAAGGCCGGCGGAACGCTGGGAGGGAACGGCACGCTGGGCCAGACCGAGATCCTTTCCGGCGGGCATATCTCGCCCGGGGATGGCGATATCGGCACGCTGACGCTGAAACGTTATCTGAATTTTGTGGGTGACTCTTTCTATGATGTCGATATCGCCGGTGATGGCCGCAGCGACCAGCTGCTGGTCGCAGGCAAAACGACCATCAGCGATCGGGCTCAGGTACAGGTCACTGCGCTGGATCCGCAAACCAGCTACAAAACGGGCCAAAGCTACCGCATTTTAACCTCCGACGGGGGAATTGACGGTCAGTTCGCGGGGGCGGTGTCTAAATCCGCCTTCCTGGACGTGGCGCTCAACCAGAGCACCAACGCCGTCGATCTGACTATCGCGCAGAAAGAGACCGGCGGCGAGAATCCGGGAGGCGAAAACCCGGGAGGTGAAAATCCAGGAGGAGGAAACCCAGGAGGAGGAAACCCTGGCGGTGAGAACCCGGGGGGAGAAAACCCTGGCGGTGAGAATCCGGGCAGCGGCAAGCCGGGGATTTTCCAGACCGTCGCCAAAAGCAGCAACCAGTGGAATACCGCCGGCGCGCTCTCCACCCTGACGCAAAGCGGCCCGTCGCTGGCGCTGTATAACTCGCTGCTGGTACTCAGCGCGGCGGAAGCGCGCGAGGCGTTCAACCAGCTGTCCGGTGAAGTTTATCCGTCAATGCAGTCCAACCTGATCGCCGGCAGCACGCAGGTGTTTAACGTCTTAAACCAGCGTATGCAGCGCGCGTTTGATAACGACAGCCTGCCGATACCACCATTAGCGATGTCGCTGGTGCAGCAGCCGGAGCCGCAAAACAATGGCGTCTGGGGCCAGACCTTCAGCTCCTGGAGCCGAAACGACGGCGACGGTAACGTGGGCAAGCTGGACGGCAACACCACCGGCTTCCTGCTGGGAGCAGATCGCAAGCTGGCGGATCATAACGTGCGTGTCGGCGGCTACTTCGGCTACAGCCGCGGTGATTACGACGTCGACAGCCGTCGTTCCTCAACGGATACCGATAACTACCACCTTGGCCTGTATGCGGCGGGTCAACAGGATGCGTTCTCTCTTCGCGGCGCGCTGGGTTACACCTGGCACAAGATCGAAGGCGAGCGCAGCGTTGATTTCAGCGGCTTCTCAGATCGGCTGAAGTCGGATTACGACGCCAACTCGCTGCTGGCGTTCACCGAAGCTGGCTACCGCTTCGGCCAGCCTGATATGAATATCGAGCCGTTCGTCAATTTATCGTACATTCGACTGCATACCGACAGCTTCAGGGAAGACGGCGGTGCCGCCGCGCTGAGCGTAAGTAACGAAACGATGAACACCTTCTACTCCACCCTCGGGGTGCGCGGTGTGACCGAGCTGCCGAAGAACGTGAACCTCTACGGTTCGTTGGGCTGGCAGCACGCCTATGGCGATAAGAATACCTCTTCGCGCATGGCGTTTGCGGGCAGCGACGCGTTCATTACTCAGGGGCAGGCCGTGGATGAGGACGTGATGGTGGGTGATATCGGCGTGAGCGTACAGCTGTCACGTGCTGCGACGCTGGATGTGGGTTATCAGGGGCAATATGGTGCGGATACCCGCGTCAACTCGGTTAACGCTAATCTGCGCTGGTCGTTCTGAATTATTTCCAGTAAAAGAACCCGCCCTTGTGGCGGGTTTTTGCTTTTAGGCTCTCAGGAATTCAGGGATCGTTCCCAACCGCGTCCAGCAGTTTGTTTTTAAAGATAAACAAACACGCCTCGTTGAAGTTCTCCGCCCCCAGGCGTTCCGACAGCGCTGTCCGCTTGCGATAGAGGCTCTTCACCGACGTGTTCAGCTCATCGGCAATCGCTTCCATCGACATCCCTGCCCTCAACAACCGCAGCATGATCGCTTCGTGCGTGCCAAGCCGTAAGTTAAGCAGCCATTTGGTGGTCAGACGCCTGCCCTTCATATTGAGCACCAGGTTAAATAACGATGCCATATCCGGCTCCGTAAGCGACGTGTTCATAAACAACTTCATACTGAGTAGATTCTCCTCGCGATGTCGCATATCCAGCATAACGCAGCAGATCGTTTTTTTTGTTCTGGCCGGATGGCGTATCAGGTAATCATATAAACGGAGCGGAGAACGGCTATCAATCAACACAGAATATTCATCTGCACTGTTATCAAATATGTTTCTGTCAATCGAGTCGAGCAGGATAATATCCGGGAAAAATAGCCTCATCCCCCTGACAAGATAGCGATCCTGGGTCACTAACACTATTGAAGTTGCCACTAACCATCCCTTTTAGATTAAAGCAAGAACGCACCTTCCGAAAGAAGGCCGCCTTCGTTTTATAGCGCTGTAATATTAACGACAATATGTATTCTGGCGTTGAACATCCCTCAATACAGACATTGATGAGTAAGACTTCCTGTAGACTTTCATTCAATGGCTGGCGTTAATTATAAATAAAAAACAATCGCAGAAAAGTCACTTTGCTGAACATTAAGACTTTTTGTCATGAAACTTCCCAAACATGCACCAGAAAGTACTTTAATTGCTACAATAAAACCTCGCCAGGAATATAAACAAACTCAAAAACACTTAAATAAATTACATTAATATCAAGTAGTTACAAATACACACTCAATTCAAAATAATCACAAAAGACATCTCATTCCAGAATTATCCCAAAACTACCCCTCTGCTTTTCACCATATTTATCCGGCAACATATCAGGTGTACATTACCTTCCACCCAGTTTCCAAAGAGGAGGTTCCATAATTACCTTAAAGTAAGTACCCCATAACGTTACTGCATTCAGATTTAATGTTCTCATTTATGGCCTTTAACGCAGAGTTAAAAGGCGGCCGTGTTATGCAATGGATTCATGATAAACAAATGGCAAATAGATATGGAAAGATCGCTTCGCTTCAATACGTTATTCTTTTATCGCGCCCCAGGATTATTGTTTCTGCTATTTCTGTTTCCTGTTCTCGTTCAGGCAACGGAATCCGTTTATGAGCAACAGATTCAACAGGCACGTAACGGTAATTACACGCCGTTTCTCAATTATCTTCAGCGGTATCAGCAACAGCATGCTCTGACGCCCGAGCAAGTAGCGGACTGGTTACAGGTGGCTGTGTGGGCAGGTCGTAATGACGAGGTGATTCAGCTCTGGCAGCGCTATGGCATTTATATGCCGCTGCCCGCTCGCGGCGTTGCGGCTGTCGCGCAGGCCAGAAGAGATCAAAAAGCGTGGCAGCCTGCCTTATCGCTCTGGAAAGAGGCGCGTAGCCTTGCGCCACATAATGACGATTATCGTATCGGTTATATCAAAACCCTGGCCGATGCCCGCATGGATACGCTCGCTCTGCAGGAAGCCCGCCAGCTGGTGACGGAGGATCCCTCTCCGGCGCATCTTCAGACGCTCTCGTACGTCTGGTTACGCCAGGGAAAAAGCTGGGATCGGCTTTTAGCGGACACGCGCGCGCTGACCCTTTCGCCGGAGAATAACGCGCTCCTTAGCGAGTTGATTGACGCGCTAACGGATAACCGGGTGAGTACTCCCGCGCTGATGCTGTCACAAAGGGTAACGCTGACCCCCGCGCAGCGCCGCCGTCTGGAGCTTAATGCCGCCGCAGAATGGGTTCGCCTTGCCGACGTGCCTGGCAGAACGGAAAAGGAGCGCCTGCAGCTGGCGCAAACGGCACTGAATCGTTACGACGCCCTGCTTTCACGCTGGCAACACGAACCGCAGGCAGCGGAAGACATCATCCTCGCCCGTATCGACAGGCTGGGTGCGCTGTACGCGCATGGCGATTACCCGCAGGTCATCCGTGAATATCAGTCGCTGACGGAGGCGCAGCATCCGGTGCCGGGCTGGGCCATCGGCTGGGCGATCTCCGCGTATCTGCAGGAGAAAAACGCCACTGCCGCCTTCTCGCTGCTGCAACACTATCCGCAATACGCCGCCGATCCGCAGGACGAGGAGCATGCGCTTTTTTACGCCTGGCTGGACACGGGGCAGTATCAGGCCGCTCGCCAGTACGTTGAGCGCCAGACCCGCAGCGTTCCGTGGACCCGCTACGATTTCGGCTCGCCCACTCCGCAGCCCAACGATCGGTGGCTTACCGGGCAGTCGCTCAAATTTAACTATTTGCTCTCAACCAACGCCCTGCCGGACGCGGATAAGCTGGCGCACCGTCTGGCCACAACGGCGCCGGGCAATCAGGGGCTGCAGATTGACTATGCCACTCTGCTTCAGGCGCGGGGCCAGCCGCGCGCGGCCGAGCAAACGTTAAAAAGGGCGGAGGCGCTGGAGCCATCTAATCTGGAGCTGGAACAGCAGCAGGCTTACGTCGCCATGGATCTGCAGGAATGGCGCCAGATGGATTTACTGGCCGACGACGTGCTTGCCCGCGCGCCCGTTGCTCGCAGCGCCAGGCGTCTGGACAGGCTCAGAACGGTGCATCACATGTCCGAGCTGCGCCTTAACGCGAGCAAGGGCTTGCACTCCGATAACCCCATCAGCGGGACGCACGACCTGAACGGGGATGCCACGCTCTATGGTCCACCGGTAGCGGATAGCTGGCGGCTGTTTGCGGGTACCCGCTATGCGCAAGGTAATTTCGATGAAGGCAAAGGCACCAGCCGTCACCTCCTGGGCGGCGTCGAGTGGCGTCCTCGCGACCTTCAGCTCGAAGCCGAGGTATCCAGCAACCGCTATCACGGTGAAAACAAGCCGGGTGCTCGCCTCTCAACCACGTACTTTCTCAATGATAACTGGCAGGTCAGCGGCAGCCTTGAACGCTTATCCCGCACCGCGCCGCTACGGGCACTACGCAACGGAATTAGCGCCAACAGGGGTGAAGGCGGGATCCGCTGGTATCAAAACGAGCGCCGTGAGTACCAGTTCAGCGCCGCCGTCAGCCGCTTCTCAGACCATAATCGCCGACAGGAATACACCCTTACGGGTAAGGAGCGTCTCTGGCAGACCCCGACCCTGACGCTGGATCTTGAACCGGGGATCGCCGCCAGTAAAAACAGCCTGCGGGACACGCTCTATTACAACCCGGCGCGGGATCTGTCCGTGACGGCCGCCCTGTCCGTGGACCATGAGATGTACCGCCATTACGACACCCTCTGGAGCCAGCAGTTGGTGGCGGGAGGCGGCAGCTACTGGCAGAAAAACCAGTCCGTTGGCGCCATCGCCCTGCTGGGCTACGGGCAACGCGTCCAGTGGAATAACGTCATTGATACCGGCGTGATGCTGAACTGGGATAAACGCCCTTACGACGGCAAACGCGAGAGCAACCTCTCCGTCACGCTTGATGCGACTTTACGCTTTTAAGGATGAATATGCTGAACACACGTTTTTCCGTGAGCCTGATCCTCATCGGCTGGCTCTGCCTCAGCGCGAGCGTCTGGGCGCAGGCGATCTCGTTCGTTGCGCCCAGCGAGCGGCCGCAGCCGGAGGCGAGCAAACCCTGGCCGCAGAACCAGTTTCTGGTGCTGGCCTACCACGACGTCGAAGACGATGCCGCCGATCAGCGCTACCTCTCCGTGCGCACCAGCGCGCTAAACGAGCAGATTAGCTGGCTTCTGCACAACGGCTATCACGCCATCAGCGTGCAGGACATTCTGGACGCGCATGACGGCAAAAAATCGCTGCCGCCGAAAGCCGTTCTGCTCAGCTTTGACGACGGCTACAGCAGCTTCTACACCCGCGTCTGGCCGCTGCTTCAGGCGTGGAACGTCCCTGCACTCTGGGCGCCGGTGGGCAGTTGGGTGGATACGCCGGAAAATCAAAAAGTTAACTTCGGCGGCCTGATGACGCCCCGCGATCGCTTCGCGACGTGGGACATGGTGCGCGAGCTCAGCCAGTCTCCGCTGGTTGAGATCGGATCGCATACCTGGGCCTCGCATTACGGCATCGTCGCCAATCCGCAGGGCAGCCGGGAACCGGCCATCGCCAACCGCTTTTATGATAAAGCGACGGGGCGCTATGAAACTGACCAGCAGTTCAGCCAGCGGATCGGCGATGACGTCCGCAAGGTGACGGAGAAAATCGCGCAGGTGACGGGCAAAGCGCCGCGCGCCTGGGTCTGGCCTTACGGTGCCGCCAGCGGTACGTCACTCGCCATCGCCAGGCAGCAGGGTTATCAGCTGGCCTTTACCCTTGAGGACGGGCTGGGGAACGCGCAGGAGCTGGGCAACATCCCCCGTTTGCTGATCGCCGGCAACCCCTCGCTCAAAGCGTTTGCCAGTTCGGTCAGCCGGGTTCAGGAGCGCGATCCCGTGCGCGTGATGCACGTCGATCTCGACTACGTTTACGATCCCGATCCGGCTCAGCAGACCCAAAACATCAACAGGCTGATCCAGCGGGTCTACGACATGAAAATCAGCCACGTCTTCCTGCAGGCGTTTGCCGACCCGCAGGGCGACGGCAGGATCAGGGCGCTCTATTTCCCCAACCGCCGGCTTCCGGTCCGGGCCGATCTCTTTAACTTCGTATCCTGGCAGCTGCAAACCCGCGCGGGGGTGAAGGTCTATGCGTGGATGCCGGTGCTCTCGTTCGATCTCGATCCTGCCCTGCCGCGCGTGCAGCGCCGGGACGATCGAACCGGCCAGCTGCGCGAGGCCAATGAGCCCTACATCAGGCTTTCACCGTGGGATCCGCAGGTTCGCCTGCAGGTGACGGAAATCTATGAAGATCTGGCCCGCCATGCCAGCTTCAACGGGATCCTGTTCCATGACGATGCGGTACTGACGGACGTTGACGCTGCCGGGCAGGACACGACGCGCCAGAAAAGCCGGAGGCTTATCGGATTTACCCGCGCTCTGAGCCAGGCGGTGAAGCACATCCGCGGTCCGCAGATAAAAACCGCCCGCAATATGTTCGTCCTTCCCATTCTGCAGCCCGAAAGCGAAGCGTGGTTTGCGCAGAATCTCGATGATTTTCTGGCGGCCTATGACTGGACGGTGCCCATGGCAATGCCGCTGATGGAGTCCGTTCCGGCGAACGAGAGCAATGCCTGGCTGACGCGTTTGATCAAGGCCGTCGCCGCGCGGCCCGGCGCGCTGGATAAAACCATTTTCGAGCTGCAGGCCAGAGACTGGGAGCAGAAGCCGCAGCGCGCCGTCTCCGACAGTCAGCTTGCGGCGTGGATGCGCGTCCTCCAGCTGAACGGCATCAAAAACTACGGCTACTACCCTGACGATTTCATCAATAACCAGCCTGATATCTCGCGCATCAGGCCCATCTTTTCTTCCTACTGGTACCCTGACAATGACTGATCGCATAATCGCCTTTTCAATTTTGTGTCTGGTATTCGGGCTGCCGTTAGGGGTAGCCGCCCTCTTTACCGGCGAGCTGATTCTGGATTTTGTCTTCTTCTGGCCGCTGTTTATGTCCGTGCTCTGGGTCACCGGCGGCCTCTATTTCTGGTTTCAGCTTGAACGCCGCTGGTCGTGGGATAAAGACACGCCCGCCCCGACGCTCGCCGGCGAGCCGCTCATCTCAATTCTGATCCCCTGCTTCAATGAGGAAAGAAACGCCAGAGAGACCATCAGCGCCGCGCTGGCTCAGCGATACGAGAATATTGAAGTGATCGCCATCAACGACGGCTCGTCTGATAACACCGCGCAGGTGCTGCAGCAGCTGGCGCTGGAGCAGCCGCGCCTGCGGGTGATTAACCTCGCGGAGAACCAGGGAAAAGCCGTGGCGCTCAAAGCCGGGGCGGCGGCGGCCCGGGGCGATCTGCTGGTCTGCATTGACGGCGACGCCCTGCTCGACCGCGACACCGCGGCCTATCTGGTCGCGCCGCTGATTCAGTATCCCCACGTAGGGGCGGTTACCGGGAACCCGCGCATTCGCACGCGCTCCACGCTGATTGGCCGCATTCAGGTTGGCGAGTTTTCGTCCATCATTGGGCTCATCAAGCGGACGCAGCGGATCTATGGCCGGGTCTTTACCGTCTCCGGCGTCATCGCCGCCTTTCGTCGGCAGGCGCTGGCGGACGTCGGGTACTGGAGCCCGGACATGATCACCGAAGACATCGACATCAGCTGGAAGCTCCAGCTGCGCCACTGGGATATCTTTTTCGAGCCGCGGGCGCTGTGCTGGATCCTGATGCCGGAGACGCTGAAGGGCCTGTGGAAGCAGCGTCTGCGCTGGGCACAGGGCGGCGCGGAGGTATTTCTGGTCAACCTGCGCAAGATGGTGCGCTGGGAGCATCACCGCATGTGGCCCCTGTTTCTGGAGTACGCGCTGTCAACGCTGTGGGCCTTCGCGTATGCGATAACGGTGCTGCTGTACATCATCAGCCACGTCGCGCCCATTCCCGCCAGGCTGACCGTTGAAACCCTGTTTCCCCCGGCATTTACCGGGCTGCTGCTGGGCGTGATGTGCCTGCTGCAGTTCCTGGTCAGCTTGTACATCGAGCGGCGCTATGAGCGCAAGGTGGCCAGCTCGCTTTTCTGGGTGATTTGGTTCCCGATGGTCTACTGGATGATTGGTCTGTTCACCACCCTCGTCGCATTTCCAAAAGTCATGCTTAAACGTCAGCGCGCCCGCGCGCGCTGGATCAGTCCGGACAGGGGAAAAGGAAGCCTTCAATGAATGAAAATACCTTAATTTTGACTGAACATCGGTTGCTGCCACGACTTTTTGATGCCGCGTTAACCGTGGTGGCGTGGGGCGGGTTTCTGTTCTTCCTGTATGCCAGGCTGTGGATGCAGTTAACCGAGGAGAGCGACCACCGGTGGAGCGTGATTATTGCCTCCTTTAATACGGTGTTGATCTATTTGCTGTTCGCCGCGCTCAACGGCTGGCTGCTGATTTTGTGGTATCAGTACAACCGCCGCCGCGCGAACGTAAGACGACGTCAGCCGAGCTTGTTGCATCATGACGAACTTGCCCGCAGCTTTAACGTCTCACCGCAGCTCATCTCGGAGATGAGCCAGCACAACCTGCTGACGGTTTATCATGACCAGATTGGACGCATCATCGAACTGAAAACCAGCGCGCAGCAGGACGAGGAAGCGCAGTAACAAAAAGCCCCCACAGAGAATACCCTGCGGGGGCTTTTTTAGCGCAGATGCACGTTACTTATCCTTGAGTACAATCAGCGGCTCGATATCGCTCTCTTTTTTCACCACCAGCGAGTCATCACCGCGCAGGCAGGTCCCGCCGTAATTTCCGCCCACGGTAAAGGTACAGACCTGAATGTACTTGCCGTCGACGTTTGGCAGGCACCAGAGCTGCTGGTAGATATTTTTGCGGTCAACAAACTTGCCGCTGGATTTATCCAGCAGCTCGTCCTGGGCGTTGATGAGATCGATATTGCTGCCGCAGCGTCCGGCAATCGGCTTGACGGCGTATCCGGTCTGCTTCAGCAGGTCGTTAACCTCAAAATCGGTGTCGAGCAGGTAACGGTGGTTCGGGAACAGCTGCCACAGTACCGGAAGAATCGCCTTGTTGCCGGGAATAACGGTCCACAGCGGTTCAAAGACCAGCACTTCCGGGCGCAGCAGAACATCAATCAGGCGTACCTCGCCCTCAGGATGCCCGGTGCGGATCGGCACGGCGGCGTATTCGGTTTCGCTCACCTCGCGGATCTGCTCTATCGCCGTCTCCCACGCCCAGGTTTTCCACACGCAGTTGACGTGACGACCTTCGTCGTCAATCAGCTGTCCGGCGCCATCCCAGCTCAGCGCCTCCAGCCCGTGCAGGATTTTGGTCTCGAACCCGGCCTGCATCAGCGAGCGCTGGATAAAGAGCGCGTGGTAGTCCTCCTCGACATCGTTGTCCTGCATGATGTGAACGAACGGCCGCGCGTGGCTGTGCTTCCATGCGCCGGTCAGCTCTTCAAGCAGCCCTTCTGCCGGGTTATGCCCGCTGCCGCGATAGCCGTTTTTCACCCACTCTTCGAGAATGAGCCCGCCTTCAGTGTGGCAGGACGCGGAGTCGGCGTTGTATTCGTAAACCTTAATCCCGCGCTCATCCATGCAGAAATCCATACGACCGGTGATCATATGGTGGCGGCGCCACTGCCAGGAGAGGCGCAGGCGCGGCCAGAGGATTTTCGGGATGTCGAACAGCGCCAGCAGATTGTCGTCTTTCAGCACTTTGTCCGTCGCGTGCAGGTACATCAGGTGCAGTTCGTTGGTGGCCTTGATCAGCTCCTGCTCGGCGCTTTCGGTGATGGTGAAATACTGGCAGGGATCTTTGTTGATCACATGGCCGTTCGCTCGGATATATGCCTGCTGCAGCGCGTCATTTTCGTTCAGCCATTTTCCGTCGAACTGACGTTTGTTTTTCAGCCGCGCGCCGCGGATTTTCAGCAGTTCACCGTCCGGTTCAGGCTGGGGAATGCTGTGCTCCGTGTCGTCCGTCTGGATCATCCAGCCGAGAATTTCGGTATCGCTGAAGGTGTCATGAAGGGTATAGCAGCCATTCTCCACGCTCAGACGCAGTTCGCGCGTCCACTGCTGTCCGAGCGGCAGCGGGGAGTGAATCACGTTCTGCTCCGCAATACGCACCTTATCATCCAGAAGCTGGGTGATCACCGCCACGTGGCCGGTCTCGTGAAACTCGCCGCCTTTTTGCCAGATCAGCAGTGCCCCGGCGCGCGGCGCGCGTTTTGAGCCGTTGGCAAAAGCCTGAAGGGGCAGAATGTTATCGTTCACCACCTGGCGTAAAAAGCGCAGGGAGAAGATTTCCCACGCCATGCCGACGTCGGTAAACACGAAGCCATAGTTGAGGAACAGGAAACGGCGGGCAAACTCAACGCACTGCCACTTGTGGCCCATGTATTCGTTGCCGATATAGCTGCGAAAGTCCGCGTCTTCCGGGTAGTTACGCGGGTCCAGACTGCCGTAATTTGAAGAGTAAATCGCCACGCCACCGGGCGCATAGCCTAACAATGTCCCGAATGGCGCATCACTGCTTAACTTTCCTTTACGCATGTATCCAACCTAAAACAGGCAGGCGGCAATTTTTTATGGGTTGTCGTCGTCTGCACGTTGTAATTAACCTGACAGAGGAGCGTTTATCATACACCTGCGCGACGCGTGAATAACATTTAAAACAGCCAGCATGCCGCGAAATGCCCTGGCGCAATCTCCTGCATCGCAGGCTCCTGCGTCTGGCAAACCGGCATGGCGTGCGGGCAGCGGCTGCAGAACTTACAGCCCGGCAGCGCGGACGTGGGGCCTGGAATGTCGCCGCGCAGGGTGGCGTCTTCGAGATTGCGGATGCGTGGATCGGGCTGGGGAACCGCCGCCAGCAGCGCGCGGGTGTAAGGGTGTGCCGGGCGCTGATACAGTTCATTCGCCGGGGCCACCTCTACCAGTTTGCCGAGATACATCACCCCAATGCGGCTGGAGATATGGCGCACCATGGAGAGATCGTGGGCGATAAACAGATAGGTTAGCCCCAACTCCTGCTGCAGGTCCTGCAAAATATTCACCACCTGCGCCTGCACCGATACGTCCAGCGCCGAGAGCGGCTCATCGCACAGCACAAATTCAGGATGCACGGACAACGCGCGGGCAATACTGATGCGCTGACGCTGCCCGCCGCTGAACTCATGCGGGAACCGTTCAAGGTGTTCGTGCTTCAGCCCCACTTTGTAGAGCAGCGTTTCCGTACGTTCTCGCTGTTCTTCGCGGCTGTAGCCGTGGATCTGCATCGGTTCGGCCACCAGCTGTCGCACCGTCATACCGGGGTTGAGCGAGGAGTAAGGATCCTGAAAAATTGCCTGCATCCGCTTACGCAGCGGCTTGAGCTCTCTTTCGCGGGCGTGGGCGATTGCCTGTCCGGCAAAGTGGATCTCGCCAGAGGTAATATCGAAAAGGCGCAGTATGGCGCGCCCGAGGGTGGATTTTCCGCAGCCGGACTCCCCCACCAGGCCAAACGTCTCGCCGGGCTGGATATCAAAGCTCACGCCATCAACCGCCTTCACGGCCACGCCTTTACGCAGCAAACCGCCGTTGAGCGGATAGTGCTTGCGCAGATCGCGCACGCTCACTAATGGCGCCTGTTGTTCACTCATGCCTGAATCTCCTCGGCCCATAGCCAGCAGGCGGCGCGATGGCCCTCTCCGGCGGTGTAAAATACGGGTTGCCGTTCACACTGGGGCATGCGCTTCGAGCAGCGTTCCGCAAATGGACAGCCCGGCGGCGGGTTAAGCAGGCCAGGCGGCGAACCTTCAATGGGCGATAAACGTTGATTCACCTCATCCGGGCGCGGCAGCGAGGCCAGCAGACCCTGGGTGTAAGGATGCGCAGGGCGATAAAAAATGTCCTCCACGCTCCCCTCCTCCATCACCAGGCCGCCGTACATCACCACCACGCGGCTGCAGACCTGCGCCACCACGCCGAGATCGTGGGTGATCAGCAAAATCGCGGTCCGGGTCTGCTGTTGCAGACTTTTCAGCAGGCGCAGGATCTGCGCCTGAATGGTCACGTCCAGCGCGGTGGTCGGCTCATCGGCAATAAGAAGCTTCGGATTGCAGGAGAGCGCAATAGCGATCATCACCCGCTGGCGCATCCCGCCGCTGAACTCGTGGGGATACTGGTCGTATCGGCGTTCCGCTTCAGCAATGCCCACCTGATCCAGCATGGCTATTGCTGCCGCTTTGGCCGCTTTTTTCGACAGTTTTTTATTTCGCACCAGGATCTCAGACATCTGCTTGCCGATAGTGAGCACCGGGTTCAGGGCGGTCATCGGATCCTGAAAAATCATCGCGATCTCGTTGCCGCGAATGGCACGCATCTGCGCGGGCGTTTTCTGCGCCAGGTCCTCATTCTGGAAGCGAATGCTGCCGCCGGTTATCCGTCCGTTGCTCCCCAGAAGCTGGATAATCGACTTACAGGTGACGCTTTTCCCGCAGCCCGACTCGCCGACGATACCGACGAGTTCCCCCGGCTGAACCTGAAAGCTCACGCCGCGCACCGCGTGAACCTCGCCCTCGCGGGTGCGGAACGTGGTTTGCAGGTTCTCAAGCGCTAATAAGTTACTCATCGCGATTTGCTCCCGGCTCAAAGGCGGTACGGAACACATCGCCCAGCACGTTAAAGCTGAACACCGTCAGCAGGATCAGAATGCCGGGGAACATCGCCAGCCACGACGCTTCGCCAATATAAGACTGGGCGTTGTTAAGCATGCTTCCCCATGATGCCGCCGGTGCCTGCACGCCCAGCCCTAAGAAGCTGAGCGTAGACTCCATCAGAATGGCCGAGGCGATATTCAGCGTGGCCGCCACGATAATGGTCGGCAGCACGCCGGGAATGATGTGGCGCACGATAATACGCAGCGGATGCGCTCCCGACGCGCGGGCATAAAGCACGTACTCGCACTCTTTCACCGATAGGGTTTCAGCACGCACCAGACGCGACATGTTCATCCACGTCAGCAGGCTGATAATCAGAATGATGTTATCCACGCCCGGCTTGAGGTAAGCATTCACCACCAGCAGCAGGAAGAAGGCCGGAATGGCCATCAGGATATCCACGGCGCGCATCATCAGGTTATCCAGCCAGCCGCCAAAATAGCCGCTCACCGTTCCTACCACCGTGCCGATAAGCGTGGAAAAGAGCATGGCAAGAAAACCGACCATCAGGGAGATCTGGCCGCCGTACAGCGCGCGGGTAAAGTAGTCGCGCCCGTATTCGTCGGTGCCGAACCAGTGCGCGGCATCCGGCGGCAACGTGCGCGCGCCGAGCGCCATCCGATCTGGATCGTACGGACTTAACCCCGCACAGAACGCGGCGACAACGAAAATAAAAAGCACAAACAGGGAGAACTGCGCCGGACGGTTGCGGCGCAGCTGGTGACGAACCTGCTGCCAGCGTCTGCTCATCCGGTTACCTCAGCGTACGAATGCGGGGATCGGCGAAGCGATAAAGCACGTCGGCGATCAGGTTACCGACGATCAGCATTATCGACGAGAGCATGATGATCGCCATAATCAGCGGGTAGTCCAGCGAGGCGATCGACTGGATCCCGAGCAGCCCCATCCCCGGCCAGGAGAAGACGCTTTCCGTCACATAGGCCCCCACAATCAGCTCACCGAACGACAATCCGAACAGGGTGATCACCGGCAGCAGCACGTTTTTCAGCACGTGGCGGAACAGAATGCTGGAACGCGTGGCGCCGTAGGCCAGCTGGGTCTGCACGTAGTCGGCCGAGAGCTGCGAGATGGTGTTGGAGCGGATGTAGCGTACGTAGCTGGAAAGATTATAAAACGTGAGAGCAATACACGGCAGCACGCCGTGGCGCAGCAGATCCAGCGCATTATCTTCCATGCCGATGGTGCGCATCCCCATGCTGGGGAACCAGTTAAGCTGCACGGCAAAAACGGTGATGAGCAAAATGCCGAACCAGAAAATCGGTACCGAGATGCCGATATAGGCAAACAGGTTCAACAGGTGATCCAGCCAGCGGTGCTTAAATGCCCCCGCCAGCAGCCCCAGCGGGATCGCCAGCACGATAGCCATCAGCAGCGACGCCCCCATCAGCCCCAGCGTGGCCGGAATGCGTTCGCCGATCATCTCCAGCACCGGGCGGTGGTAAATCAACGAATAGCCGAGATCGCCCTGCAGGACGCTTTTCAGCCACAAGACGTACTGCGTGACCAGCGGCTTATCCAGCCCCAGGCTCTGGCGAATTCGCTCAATATCTTCCGGCGCCATACGCGGCGTGATGTACGCGGCCACGGGGTCGCCGGGCGCGAGCTTGACCAGCAAAAACGCCACCAGCGAAATAAAGAAAAGCATCGGCAGCAGCTGCAGCAGCCGACGCGTGAGGAGTGTGTTCACGACGTGCCCTTAAAAGGCCCCGATCTTACGACCGGGGCAACAGCCTATTTTTGATAAATTTTTGACAGTTCCTGGAACAGATAAACCGGCTTCGGCTCCGCTTCCTTCGTGCCGCCGAAGCGTTTATCCACGGCGACGGTCGCATTGGTGTAGGCGATCGGGTAGTAGGTCATCTCGTTCGCCACGGTCTGCTGAATTTGCTTGTAGATATCGGCACGTTTCGCGGCGTCGGTTTCCACGGCACCTTTATCCCACAGGGCATCAAACTGCGGATTTTTGTAGTGCGCGTAGTTATAGGCTTCGTTGCTCATGAATAGCGATTTGTAACCGTCCGGCTCTGCTCCCATAATGTAGCCGCCCAGGTTCAGTTCCCACGCGGTGTTGTTCATATCAAGACTGCGCTGAGACATGGCGTTGGAGTCCAGCGGCATCAGCTCCACGTTCACCCCAATGCCCTTCAGCGCCTGCTGAATGTAGAGCGCCATGCTCTCCTGGGTTTTGTTGGTGTTCACATACGCCAGGCGTAGCTTGAGATTATCCGGCGCGCCGGACGTCTTCAGCAGGTCTTTGGCTTTTTGCAGATCGAATTTGTACTGTTCAACGTCATCCGTCTTGTAAAGCGTATCTGGCGTCAGGAACGAGGTTGCCGGTTTAGCGTAGTCCAGCGAGGTAAACGCGGTCTGGGTTAGCTCGTCTTTGTTGATGGCGTACGCGATGGCCTGACGCAGCGCTTTGCTCTTCATCACCGCCACGTTCTGGTTGAACGTCATATAGGCCAGACGGCCTTCCGGATAGACCACGAAGTCAAATTTCCCGGTATTTTTCAGGCGGTTCACATCCTGCGGGTCAACCATCTTGAGGTTGATTTCACCGTTTTGCAGCGCCAGGTTGGCGGCGTTGCTGTCTTTGGCGAAACGGTAGGTGACGGAATCGAGCTTCGGTTTGCCGTTCCAGTAATCGTCGAAGCGCGTAAGGGCGTAATACTGACCGGCGCGATACTCTTTAAATTTGAACGGCCCGGAACCGACCGGCGCATCGTTTTTGGTGCTCTTTTCCAGGTCGCCTTCACCGGCGAACACGTGCTGCGGGATCGGGTAGATCTGCACCAGGGTGCCGGTAAAGGCCGCGCTGACCTGCGGTAAGGTGAACTTAACGGTGCGCTCATCAACCTTGCTCACTTCAACAGGCTTGCCGCCGTAGGTAAACATGCTGCGGAAGAAGCTGTGCTGTTTGGCATCCAGCAGCTTATTGAAGGTGAAGACCACGTCGTCCGCCGTCAGCGGCTGGCCGTCCTGCCATTTTAGGTTGGGTTTTAGCGTCAGGGTATAGCTCAGGTTGTCGGCAGAAGGCGTCAGGCTTTCCGCCAGGCCCCACTCAATGTTGCCGTTATTAAAGCTGTACAGCGGGGCATAAAGCGCCTGCATGATGGTTAATGTTGTGCGGTCGCTGGCGTAGAGCGGATTAACGGCTAACGGGTCGCCGGAGGTAATCCCTATAATGAGCGAACCGCCCTCTTTTGGCGCGTCGCTTTTTGCCGCCGCGGCCGAATTTGTCTCTTTATTTTTCGCATCATCACAGCCCGCCAGGCCTAACGCGAGCGAAACGACCACTGCCGATAACAGAAGCTTGCGCATCTCACTAACTCCTTGCCTTATAAAGTGTTTATTACTGCATCTTTTATTTATGTTGAAGCATCATATTCAGCTTTAGCGGTTTACGCATTAATTATGAAAATGCGATTTTCGATTAAGCTTATGCCGGATTTGATATATATAAGCAGCAGAAGGAATAGCGGTTAATTGCTTGCGCTCACAACGTTAAACGCTTCACAAATCTCCTGCTACACTGCCTCAACACATCACTAAAAAGGCAGGCCAACATGTCAGACAACACGTATCAGCCACCCAAAGTGTGGGAATGGAAAAAGAACGGCGGCGGCGCGTTCGCCAACATCAACCGTCCAATTTCCGGCGCAACGCATGAGAAGGATTTGCCCGTAGGCTCTCACCCGCTGCAGCTCTACTCGCTGGGCACACCCAACGGCCAGAAGGTGACGATCATGCTCGAAGAGCTGCTGGCGCTGGGCGTGACGGGCGCGGAATACGATGCGTGGTTGATCCGCATCGGCGAGGGCGACCAGTTCTCCAGCGGGTTTGTCGACGTGAACCCGAACTCGAAAATACCGGCGCTGCGTGACCACTCCACGAACCCGCCAACGCGCGTATTTGAATCCGGCAATATCCTGCTTTACCTGGCAGAGAAATTCGGCCACTTCCTGCCGAAAGATCCGGCGGGACGCACCGAGACGCTGAACTGGCTGTTTTGGCTCCAGGGCGCGGCACCGTTCCTCGGCGGCGGCTTTGGCCACTTCTACAACTATGCGCCGGTAAAAATCGAGTACGCGATTGACCGATTCACCATGGAAGCTAAGCGCCTGTTCGACGTGCTGGATAAACAGCTGGCGCGCGGTCGCTACGTGGCGGGTGAGGAGTACACCATCGCGGATATGGCGATTTGGCCTTGGTTCGGCTGCGTGGCACTGGGCAGCGTCTATAACGCCGCCGAATTCCTGGACGCGGAGAAGTACACCAACGTCCAGCGCTGGGCGAAGGACGTGGCGAACCGCCATGCGGTTAAGCGCGGTCGCATCGTTAACCGCACCAGCGGCGAGCTGAACGAGCAGCTCCACGAACGCCACGCGGCGAGCGACTTCGATACCAATACGGAAGACAAGCGTCAGGCGTAACGTTCCGCCGGGCGGCTCCCCGCCCGGCAGCCGCGATCCTTGCCCAGGGCATGATTAGCCTAAAGGTTGAGTGGCTATTGCTGGCACTATCTGGACGTTTTTCTCACCTCAGAATGAGAAACGCCGTATCAACTGACAGCAGTCACAAAGGATCTGTTATGAGACTTATTAAAACAACGCTGGTTATCAGCGCCCTCATTTTTTCCACCTCGGGAATGGCCATCGACAAAACCGCCGCCGGCGCGGTAGCAGGTGCTGCTATTGGCGCAGCCACGGGCAAAGATCTGAAATCAACCGTGGGTGGTGCCGTGGTTGGCGCAGGCACGGGTGCAATGTTCAAAAACGGCGAAAAAGGCAAAGACGCACGTAAGGGCGGTGCCGTGGGTGCCGTCGTTGGCGCGGGCGCGGCTGCGGTGACGGGCAATAGCGTGCTGAAAGGCGCGGCCGTGGGTGCCGGCACGGGCGCGCTGATTGGTGAAGCGACGCACTGATAGGGTGTTCTACCTTGTGAACCGATATGAATAATAAACCCAGCGATCGCGCTGGGTTTTTTGTGTTGTCGGAATCAGATACGCGCACGTTCGAACAGCCGACGCGCGGCTGGCGTTAACCCTGTCATATGAATGCAGGCGTGCACCATGCCCGGCAGCCGTTCGCAGCGTACTGGTACCCCCGCCTCATCAAGCCGCCGCGCATACACTTCAGCCTCATCGCGCAGGGGATCGTATTCACAGCTCAGGATGGTTGCTGGCGGTAACCCCCTCAGCGAGGCCATATGCAGCGGTTCGGCATAGGGATGACGACGTTCTCCCAGATAGTTTTCCCAGCAAAACGCCATCGCATCACGCGTTAAAAAATAACCTTCAGCAAATTCACAATAGCTTTCGGTTGACATCTCGCGACTTAACGCCGGGTAGAGCAGCAACTGATGCTCTATATGAGGTCCGCCGCGATCCCGGGCCAGCAGCGTTGCCGCGGCAGCAAGATTCCCGCCTGCGCTGTCACCGGCCACCGCCAGACGGGTCGCATCTATCCCCAGAGCCACGGCCTGTTCACTGGCCCAGCACAGTGCCTGATAAACATCTTCTAACGGCCTTGGGAAGGGGAACTCCGGCGCCAGACGGTAATCCACGGAGAGTATTTTCCGGCCAGTAGCATTAGCCAGTGCCTGACAGGGCCGATCGTACAGCGACAGCGACCCCAGACACCATCCGCCGCCGTGAGCAAACAGCATTGCAGGCTGCGCGATATCTACGTTTGAGGCAGCAGGCGTATACGCGCGAAGACCAATAGCGTAACCATCATCAGCGATAACAACGTAATGTTGAATGCCGCCACCTGCTTCCTCCTCACCCTGTAGCCGCAACAAACCCACGTCGGTGGCGGCACGCAGGTCGGCTAGTGATGCCGGCTGTGTCGCGCCCGATGATGCAGCCAGAAAGTCAGCAATGTGTTTATCAAGCGGCACGATCGGTGTCCTCTGAGAGAAAGGGTACAATCAGCCCAATAAACGCCTCATAGCACTCTTCGGTAATAAAATGCCCGCAGTCTGCCACCGTCTCGCCCCGTAGATCCAGGGCATTACCCTGCAGGGTCGTCAGCGGCGCATCGCGCGTCGCATGTTCCGCTCCCACCGTCAGTACCGGCATGGTTAAAGGCGTTTGCGCGCGGAGTTGGTTTTGCCTGATGGTTTCCGGGATCGCACGATAATAGTCAAAGCCTGCACGCAGTCCTCCCGGTGTCGAATAGGCGTCGATATACACCTGAGCAGCCACCCGCTCGCGGCGATGTGCCCAGCGGTCGAAAATAAAGCTGAGATAGTGTGATTCACGCCCGCAGGTCAGGGTTTCGGGTAAATCCGCCAGCTGATTAAACATGAAGTGCCAAAGAAAAATGTTCTCTTCCGGTGCGACGAAAATCGGCGGCGGAGGAGCGAGGCCTGGGATAACCGCTTCGGTCAGCACAAGACGCTCCACTGCATCAGGAAAATCGCTTGCCATGGCGTAACCAACCCACATGCCAATATCGTGGCCCACTATGCGGTACCGTGAATGCCCCAGTTGCGCCATCAGTGTATGCAGGATGGCGCCAACGCGTCCGGTGTCATAGCCGTCGCGCGGTTTATCGGAATCCCCGATGCCGGGTGGATCAACCGCTATCGCCTGAAACCCCGCCTGCGCCAGCGCCTGCATGATGTAGCGCCACGTATACCAGGTTTGAGGCCAGCCAGGTATCAGCAGGACCGGATGACCTTTGCCCGCTACGACGCAATGAATACGTTGTCCATCCACTTTCGTATAGACATGTTCTGCCCTGAGATCCTGGTTCAGGATCCCATCATATTGTTGTTCCATAAGAATTCCCTGTGAGGTGACGGTTTAGCGAATGCCGAGTAATGCGTTGATTTGCTGAGCATTGACCGGCGCACCGGCGAAGTCATCGAAGACTTTATCGGTGATGTGAATAATGTGGTCGCGGATGAACGCAGCGCCTTCACGTGCGCCGTCGAGCGGGTTTTTCAGGCAGCACTCCCATTCCAGGGTTGCCCAGCCAGCATAATCATATTGTGCAAATTTCGAGAAGATCGCTTTGAAATCAACCTGGCCGTCACCTAATGAACGAAAGCGCCCCGCGCGATCGATCCATGACTGATAGCCGCCATAAATTCCCTGACGCCCGGTGGGATTAAATTCTGCGTCCTTAACATGGAACATGTTGATGACATCCTTATAAATATCAATAAATTCCAGGTAATTCAGCTGCTGTAGCACCATATGGCTGGGATCAAAGAGTATCCGGCAGCGAGGATGCTCCCCCACGCGCTGATGAAACATTTCAAACGTCACCCCGTCGTGCAGATCTTCGCTCGGGTGAATTTCGAAACAGAGATTTATGCCCTGCTCATCACAGGCGTTAAGCACCGGAAGCCAGCGTTTGGCCAACTCGTCAAATGCGGTTTCGATTAACCCCTCCGGACGCTGCGGGAACGGGAAAAGATAAGGCCATGCCAGCGAGCCTGAGAATGTCCCCAGATCGCTGAGGCCAAGCCGGGCGGAAGCCTTCACCGCCATCAGCAGCTGTTGCCGTGCCCACTCGCCGCGTGCTTGCGGGTTGCCGTGTATTTCCGGCGGCGCGAAGCTGTCGCACAGGCTGTCATACGCCGGATGGACCGCCATTAGCTGGCCAAAGATATGGCTGGTCAGCTCACTCACGACCAGGCCATGTTCCGCCAGCATGCCGGTAAGATCGTCACAATAGGTCTGGCTTTCCGCCGCCGTCGAAACGTCAAACAGCCGACGGTCCCAGGCCGGGATTTGTAATGCCTTAAAACCGGTTTCCGCGGCCCACCGGGCTATTGTCGGTAAACTGTCAAACGGGGCAACCTCGTCACTGAACTGTGCGAGATGAAGAGAGGGTCCTTTGAGGGTTTTCATCATAAACTCCTATTGTTTGTCGATTGACAAACAATAGGAGTAAAATCCGTTAACCGCAAGCAAAACTTATAAATCCATTGGTAATCCCAACGAATTAAGCGATCCTGTTTGCAGTGAACAGAAGACAAACCGGAGCAACAAAATGGCAGGAAGACCGCGCCAGTTCGATCGCGACCAGGCGCTTATCAAAGCGCGTAACCTGTTCTGGCGACAAGGGTATGAAGGGACCTCAATGTCAGATTTGGTGGCTGAGCTGGGCATCGCTTCGGCGCGCATTTACAAGGCTTTCGGTTCAAAAGAACAGCTCTTTCGGGAAGCAATTGCTCATTATGAAAACGAAGAAGGCAGCTTCGCGGATCGCGCATTAACCACCGAGGGTGATGTACGGCAGGCAATCAAAACGCTGCTGAGTGATGCCATTACGCTTTATAGCCAACCAGGCAAGCCGCATGGGTGCATGGTGGTTGCTACAGCCGCTAGCGTCAGTGCGGAAAATGACGGCATCAAATCTTGGCTGGCTGAGCATCGCCTGCAGCGCACGCAGCAGATCATTGACCGGCTGCGGCTGGCGGTGCAAAACGGTGAATTGCCCGAAACGACCGATCCTGACAGTCTGGGAGACTTTTTTGCCGCCTTTTTACATGGCTTATCCGTTCAGGCTCGGGACGGCGTGCCGTCATCACGATTGCTGGCGTCCGCTGAGCAGGCGATGAGCATCCTGCCGCCCAAAGAGTGAGATCCAACAGACGAAAAAGCAGAAAGGCCGCACGGAGCGGCCTTAGCAGAAGGCTCACGCCGTCAGGCGGAACTTCTGCACCGAGCGTTGAAGCTCTTCGGTCTGGCGTTCCAGCGCCGCGGCTGCCGCGGAAACCTCTTCGACCAGCGAGGCGTTCTGCTGGGTGACGCCGTCCATCTGCGTAATGGCAATCCCGACCTGCGAAATGCCCTTACTTTGCTCCTCAGAAGCCGACGCGATTTGCTTCATAATGGTCGTCACCTCCGTCACGTCGCGCAAAATCGCATCCATGGTGGTGCCGGTGTCGCTCACCAGCTGCGCACCCTGCTCGACGCGGGTCACGGAATCAGTAATCAGACCCTCAATTTCTTTTGCCGCATTGGCGCTTCGGCTTGCCAGGTTGCGGACTTCACCCGCCACTACGGCGAACCCACGCCCCTGCTCGCCCGCGCGCGCCGCTTCTACGGCCGCATTGAGCGCCAGAATATTGGTCTGGAAGGCAATGCTGTTGATGACGTTGGTGATTTCAGCAATTTTCTTCGAGCTTTCCGAAATACCGCTCATGGTGGTGACCACCTCTTCCACCAGCGAGCCGCCGCGGCTGGCGGTGGTTGAGGCCACATCGGCAAGCTGGCTGGCCTGACGCGCGCTTTCGGCGTTCAGCTTCACGGTAGCGGTCAGCTGTTCCATGCTGGCCGCCGTCTCTTCCAGCGCGGCAGCCTGCTCTTCGGTACGGGAAGAGAGATCGTTGTTGCCGCTGGAGATCTCCGTCGCGCCGCGCCAGATATTCTCACTGCCGGAGCGAATGGTGCTGACCGCTTCACGCAGGCTGTCCTGCATGGCGCTCAGCAGCGGCACCAGCTGTCCCACGCAGTTGCGGCCGAAAGGCGCAATGGGCTGGCTGAGATCGCCCTGGGCAATCTGGCGAAACTGCTGGCGAATGCGCTCCAGCGGTTTGACCAGCATCGCCACCAGGTAGCGGTCGGTAAAGAGCAGGATCAGCAGGCCGATAATGGTGGCGACGATAATAACCGTGCGGGTCATGCTGGTCAGGCCGTCGACCACCATGCGGGTGCTGTCGAGCGTCTTCGCGGCGGCATTATTGAACTTCTCGGCGGCGGCACCGAACGCACGGCTTAGCGGCGGCGTAACGTTGTTGGCCTGCTGGCGGTAGCCGTCCAGGGTCGCCTGCTTCGCCTGCTCCATTTGCGGCGTCACGCCCTGTTCAAGCAGCGCCTGCCAGGCACCGATCACCTGCGCAGAGACCTGCTCATCCATTGGGCCAGGCGAGATCGCCTTCATTTCGGCCAGTTTCTTACCCATGTTGTCCAGCGCCTGTTGGGCAGAGGACAAATCCGGCGTGCCGCCAGCGGCTTTGACCTCCATGGCGCGGCTCAGACGGGTCACAAAGCGGAAATACTGATCGTTGCCCTGGCTGAGCACCATCATCTGTTTGACCAGCTGGCGATCGACTTCATTGCCGTCTGATACCCGTGACAGGGACCAGGTGCTGTACAGCCCGACGCCCGCCCACATTAAACAAAAAATCCCGAGGATCGTCAGCATGACGAAACGGATCGTGAAATTACGGAGCATATTCATAAGTCTTCCTTGCCGTGAGGGTGAATTCGCCCAGAGGCGAGTCTTACCCTCGTTATCGGCAGAAACTGGCGAAATTATAATATTTCGCGAGTAATTTTATAAAAATCTTCACTACCCTGCCGATCGCCGGAAAAGGATAATCGCTGCGGGGAAAATCCGCCTGCACAATACGTGTTTTAATATTTCAGCAGCCCTCGAAATGTAAAACAGACAAACAGTTAATTAACCTCATAACCCTAAAGGGTTAATACCCCGGTGAATAAGAAGGTCAAAGAACCGCACGACCGGTCAAGAAACCCTTTAATTTGTATGCAAATCATTCAAAAACATTTAGATCATGAATTAATTCAAATTTATTAATTAGGTTTAATTATTTAACCGTCAACTATTGCGCGGTATATATCTTTAGATTTCATTACATCCTTAGCCGCTAAGAAAGTTCTTATTTTAAGTAAATTAAATTAAAAAGAGCCGGACAATTTTCGACTCATCCAGAGAACTTAAAAATGCGCAAATTAATGAATCGTACGTTGCTTTCGCAATGTGTATTAGTGGCTTTTACGTCATTGGGTGCCCAGGCTGCCGTCACTCCCGCTACGCCCTGCCAGCCCGGCGTGACGTCGCAGACCTGTGGCTTATCGAAATATAAAGATAATAGTTTCTATCAGGATCCCGGCGTGACGGATGCCGTTATGGCCGACGCCACCGCAAATAATATCTTTATGGATGGAAGCCGTGAATCAGGGGATACCCAGTCATTGACCGTTTCCGGTACCGACATGTCCGGCCATTATATCCAGGGCAGCAACGGGGGGACGGCTAATATTACGATAAATAACGGCGCCACCGTCGATATGATCGAAGTGGGCAATACCGGTGCAACCACCAATACGACGGTGACCATCGATGGCGCCACGCTGAATGGTGAAAATGACGCCGGAAGCTACGAAGGTAAAAAAGCCTATATGATGGGTTCAGCCATTTACCTCGACCCGATGGATAAAGGCTACCACACCGTGAACGTTGAGAACGGCAGCGTACTGCACGGCAGTATTCTCAGCGCGGGGGCCGGTGCGCAAAATATTGCTATCAGCGACAGCACGATGGATAAAGGCGGTATCTACGCGGGTAGCGATAAATCTGATACCACTATTACGCTGACGAACTCTTTCGTGGATGCCTCGCAGAGCGAAATCGCGCAGAACATCGACACGCTGGCGGTAAAACTGAGCGAATACAAGCCCTTCAGCGACATCAACCTCGATGCCTTTGGCGATGTCGCCATCGCGATGTACGGAACGAAGGCCGATTCGCTGGCGCTGAATAACAGCACGATCACCGGAGACATCGGGGCCATTAACGAAAACGGCACCACCAGTATCTCACTGACAAATAACAGCGTTGTAAATGGTAATATAACCATCGAGGGTAATTCCGCAAATTCCGTTCTGGTGGATAACAGCACCGTGAATGGCGAGATAAATACCAGCCAGAATACGGGCAGCAGCACCATCACGCTGCAGAACAATGCGACCATCAACGGTGATATTACAACGGGTGCGGGTGATGATACGGTCGTGCTGACCAATGATTCACATGTTAATGGCAATGTTAACGGGGGTGACGGCAGCGATACCCTGTCAATGGATGCGGGCAGTTCCATATCCGGACAAATAAGCCAGTTTGAAACGGTCAATACCACCAGCGATAACAGCATTGCCATTGATAAAATTAACGACGCAACCAGCTGGAGTTTGCAAAACGGTTCAACCCTGATTGCCACCACCACCGGCAGCAATGCACTGGTTACCATGAGCACCGACAGCTATGTGAATTTCGGAAATATTACCGGCGCCAATAACACCGTGATTGTGAATAGCATCACTCCGTCGGCACAAAATCAGCGTAACGTTATTCTGGGTACGTTCACCACCTCAGGCAGCAGCGCACCAGAAAATTATGCCGCAGCAAGTTTTACCAACGGCCAACAGACTGTTGAGAACCGTAGCGGAGCCTATAATTACGACAATAGCCTGAATATTGTTGCTGCCGACAGCGCGCCACAGACGATGCTGGCAGCTGATAACAGCCAAAGCTGGAATATTGAATTTAATAGCCAAAAAGGCAATCTCGCGAGCGACGTTCAGGGGCTGGTTGCAGGTCTGGATGCCGCGGAACAAGCCGGTCATCAGGTGGCTGATGACATTAGCAACCACATGAACCAGGTGCATCTGGCGAACCTGCAGGGAGAACAGCAGGACGGCGCGCAGGTGTGGGGTGATTTCCTCTATCAGAATGGTAATTTCAGCAACGACGTCGACTATAAAAGCATCACTCAGGGGGCGCAGGGCGGCGTAGACTGGACGGCGCATATGGACAACGGCGACAGCGTGACCGGCGGTATAGCGCTGGCGTGGACGCGCAGCCGCGTGCAGGACACCAGCGATGGTGCGGATAGCTTCAAAGACAGCGTTTACGGTAACTACTACAGCCTGTATGGCGGCTGGCAGCAGGCACTGAACGGCCGCAACTGGGGTCTCTTTGCTGACGGTAGCTTCAGCTACGGCGATATGCGTTACTCGCTGTCTGCCAACAACGTGACGGGCGATACCAGCGGCATGACGGAGGCGCTACACGGCTCCACCGATGGCAGCCTGTATATGGTTCAAGCCCGTACCGGCGTCAATGTCCTGCTGCCGGGCGAAACGCTGCTGCAGCCTTACGCGACGTTAGGCTGGGATCAGACCAAAGCAAACGGCTTCTCGGATAGCGCGGTGACGTTTGCCGACAGCCAGGTCTCTTCCTGGAACGGTGGCGCGGGCGTGAGGCTCACCACCACCCTTCGCGATTTGAACAAGAACGTGAAGGTGATGCCGTGGATCGACGCGCGCTTCCAGAAAGAGTTCAGCGATAACACCGACATTCAGGCGGCGGATTATCACAACACCTCTGGTCACAACAACACAATGGGCATCTTTGGAGCAGGCATCAACGCCACCATCGCCCATAACTTTACCCTGAACACCGGGGTGTATGTCGGTACCGGTGATGTGGATAACGGTGCCAGTGTGCAGGCGGGGATGAGCTACAGCTTCTGATTGTCGTCTGGTTGCCCGGTGACGCTACGTTTACCGGGCAGGTCGGGGCTCAACGTCTGACGTATCCCGGGGAAAAGTGCCGGCAGCGCGTTCTGCCATCGCATCTCTCCGGGATTTATGTTTTGATAAGGACAGAATGAAAACGCCGTTTCAAAAATTCATCGATAAGAAAAGGAGACATCATGTCCTGGTACCCTGACGCTACCCGCTACGAGAATATGCAGTACCGCTACTGTGGCAAGAGCGGCCTGCGCCTGCCCGCGCTGTCGCTGGGCCTGTGGCATAGCTTCGGCCACGTTCAGCCCCATGACTCCCAGCGCGCGCTGCTGCGTAAAGCCTTCGACCTCGGTATTACCCATTTCGATCTTGCCAACAACTACGGCCCGCCTGCGGGAAGTGCGGAAGAGAACTTTGGCCGCCTGCTGCGTGAGGACTTTGCCCGGTATCGCGACGAGCTGATTATCTCCACTAAAGCCGGTTACGACATGTGGCCAGGCCCGTACGGTTCAGGCGGCTCACGCAAGTATCTGCTCGCCAGTCTCGACCAGAGCCTGAAACGTATGGGCGTCGAATACGTGGATATTTTCTATTCCCACCGCGTGGATGAAAATACGCCAATGGAAGAGACGGCCTCCGCGCTGGCTCATGCTGTTCAGAGTGGGAAAGCACTGTACGTGGGCATTTCGTCCTACTCTACCGAGCGCACACAAAAAATGGCCGCGCTGCTGCACGAGTGGAAGATCCCGCTGCTGATCCACCAGCCGTCCTATAACCTGCTTAACCGCTGGGTCGATAAGACCGGCTTGCTGGATACGCTGGAAGCAAACGGCACGGGGTGTATTGCCTTTACCCCGCTGGCGCAGGGTCTGCTGACCGGAAAATACCTGAACGGTATTCCGGAAGGTTCTCGTATGCAGCGCGAGGGGAACAAAGTGCGCGGCCTGACGCAGAAAATGCTGACGGAAGCTAACCTGAATAGTCTTCGTCTGCTTAATGAGATGGCGCAGGCGCGCGGGCAGACAATGGCGCAGATGGCGCTGAGCTGGCTGCTGAAAGATGCTCGCGTGACGTCAGTGCTGATTGGCGCGAGCCGCCCGGAACAGCTGGAGGAGAACGTTCAGGCGCTGGGTAATCTGCGCTTTACGGAAGATGAACTGACGCGGATTGACCAGCACGTGGCGGACGGGGAACTGAATTTGTGGCAGGCGTCGTCGGATAAATAGTGTGGTTCGATGCTTTCTCCCCTCACCCTAACCCTCTCCCCGGGAGAGGGTTAGGGTGAGGGGAGAAATGTGTACCTTATTTCTTACTGATCTTATCCAGATACCCCATCACAAACGCCGACAGCACAAACGTCAGGTGGATAATCACATACCACATCAGCTTATTATCCGGGACGTTTTTCGCGTCCATAAACACGCGTAACAGGTGGATAGAGGAGATTGCCACTATAGATGCCGCAACTTTATTCTTCAGCGACGAGGCGTCCATTTTCCCCAGCCAGCTGAGCTTTTCTTTATGCTCGGCGATATCAAGCTGAGAGACGAAGTTCTCATAACCGGAGAACATCACCATCACCAGTAAGCCGCCCACCAGCGTCATATCCACCAGCGACAGCAGAACCAGAATTAAATCAGCTTCCGCCACGGAGAAAATGTTAGGCAATACGTGGAAAATCTCCTGGAAGAACTTGATCGTCAGGGCGACCAGAGCCAGGGAAAGACCGAAATAGACGGGGGCGAGCAGCCAGCGAGAGGCATACATTGCGTTTTCAAAGAAGCGTTCCATAAAATCCTGTCTGCAAACGAAACCAGCGCTCAGTATATCTCAACGGCGCTGACTGTTTGCAAGAACTAACCAGTACGCCACTCAGACGTCGTCCGGGTTAACCTCAGGACGCGCATACTCCGGCCAGACCAGCACCACCAGCTCCGGGTAGGCTTCCAGGCTAAACTCGCGAAAACACTGGCGAAGGTTTAATACGTCCAGGTCTGAATACGAGACCTTCTCACCGTTAAGACAGCGCTTTTTGATGTTGTCGTAATATTTATAAACCGCTGAATTCAGATCGCTACAGCGACGCTGGGCCTCAAACAGACCGGGCGTGTCATTAATTTCCGACATTTTCATGCGCTTAATTGTCGCGTGTAAGAAGTCGATATATTCATGATTCACCCGCCAGTACCAGACAGGCGTAACGGAGTTCATCAAAACAGAGAAATGATCTTCTCCTTCCTCTTTTGTCATCAGTTCAGGTTGTGGCGGTTCACTGGTGTCTTTCGACACTTTCGTTTTATTGAACTCCTGCATCAATAAAAGCACACCAGCGGTCAGTAATAGTAATGTGATGACCGTAAAAAAGATGCTGTTCATGGGTTGGCTCCATTTTTTTTGATTTTAAAATTGCCTCATGATATTGTCAACGAATCTCACGCCTTTACCAACCTCACCCTGTTGAAATTAAAGGAAATTAAAAATGCTGCCCGACTATCTCGTCCCGGCTAAGTACCACATTACGCCTGTGGAACAGCAACCGACGGAAGAAGAAAAAAAGGCCAGTTTCACTCAGGGGAAAAGAAAGCTCTCTGATTTCGAGCCTGATATATTAATTGGCGTTTCTCACACTGGCAAATCCCGTAATATGCTGCTGGAAGAGCACGATCGCCATATAAAAGACCGCTTATTTCGCGCTATAAAAATTGAAGCCTTCGTCCACCTGCTGAATGACCTGCAGGCAGAAGGCGAAATAGATGCCCAGAAACTAAGTCAAATAATGGCTGAAAAAACGAAGGAAATAAATGAGGCCGGCAATGAAATTTGGCTTAATCTAATTACGCGAGAAAAAAACAACCCTATTTTTTATACCCTGGGGGAAGATTAACGTGAAAGAAGTTAAAGACAATAACGTTTATTTGACTTTAGATGATAAAAAAAGTGATGAATTTATCTTAAAGCAAAATATCGAGGCGCTAAGAAATGCAAAAAATGCCGAGATGACGCGTATTACACAAGATCTGGTATCGATCCCGGCAACGCTGGTGCGTCTGAAATGGCAGAATCGCCGCGAGATTTATCCGTTACAGGTCAAAGAAGAAATTTACGGCGCCGTGATGAACGCCATCATCGAACAGCTTCCAGAACTGAAAGAGAAACTGCTGGGACGTCTTGAGGCCAACTACCAGTATCTGCTTGCCAGAGAAGTCGCCACCCTGCGCCTGACGCGCAAACTGTCAGCCGGCGAGTACCGTACGTCAAATGTCACCTGCGTTGCGCTCGATGAGGACGCGCTGACAACCCCCTCTACCGCACCGACGGACAACAAAAACGCATAAACCAACAGGCATAAAAAAAGCCGGCTTTCGCCAGCTTCTTTATCACTTCGAGGCCGCTTTCTCTTCCCCGACCAGCCCAATCTTCAGATAACCCGCCTGATGCAGCGTGTCCATTACCTTCATCATGGTTTCGTAGTCGACGGTTTTGTCCGCCCGGAAGAAGACGGTGGTGTCCTTCTTGCCGCCGGTCAGCTGGTCCAGCGCCGGAATAACGGAGGCATCCGTCACAGGGTCGTTCCCCAGGAACATGGATTTATCCGCTTTCACCGACAAATAAATTGGTTTTTCCGGACGCGGCTGCGGCTGGCTGGAGGAGGCAGGCAGATTCACCTTCACGTCGACCGTCGCCAGGGGTGCTGCCACCATGAAGATAATCAGCAGCACCAGCATGACGTCGATAAACGGCGTCACGTTGATTTCGTGCATTTCGCCGTTATCGTCCAGATTTTCGTTTAGACGCATTGCCATACAATCAACCTACGCGCAGTTTAGACGCCGCATGCACCGGCTTCACGGCGCTGGCGTTCAGGTCGAGATCGCGGCTTTGCAGCAGCAGAACCTGAGCGGCAACGTCGCCGAGCGTGGCTTTGTAGTTGCCGATCATACGCGCGAAAATGTTGTAGATAACCACCGCCGGAATTGCTGCAACCAGACCGATTGCCGTCGCCAGCAGCGCTTCCGCGATCCCCGGGGCAACTACCGCCAGGTTGGTGGTTTGGGTCTGAGCAATACCGATAAAGCTGTTCATGATGCCCCAGACCGTACCGAAAAGACCGATGAACGGTGAAATCGCGCCGATGGTCGCCAGATACCCATTGCCGCGTCCCATGTGTCGGCCAACGGCCGCAACGCGACGCTCCAGACGGAAGCCGGTACGCTCTTTAATGCCTTCGTTATCTTCACTGCCGGCGGAGAGTTCCAGCTCGTTCTGAGCTTCATTCACTAACAGGGTGGTCAGGCTTTTCGGGTGGAAGGATGAGGTCATCTCAGAAGCCTGATCCAGAGAGCGGGCTTCTGCCAGCTGCTGCTGTTCCCGCTTGAGGCGACGCTTCTGCGAAAGCAGCTCGGCGCTTTTGCTGAAGAAGATAGCCCAGGTGACAACGGACGCCAGAATCAGGCCGATCATCACAATCTTAACCACGATGTCAGCATGATGATACATGCCCCAAACGGAGAGATCCGTCTGCATCAAATTATTACCCACTCTGTATCTCCAGGACGCAAATCACAAAATCTGAACGTAATAATATCAAAAAGCCGTCGAATTGATAGTCGTTCTCATTAGTATTTACATGGTGCCGTAATTTTCGCTCAGTTTCCTTGCGCTTACGCAGTAAAAATTTCTTATGCGCTTTTTTGCTACTATTTTCTGCTTATTCGATAAGCATGCGGGTGCAGTTTTTTACAATCGTGGTAGTCTGGACGTCCAGACGTATAAAAACAGGGTTAGCGAACATGACAACGAAGCATCTTGATACCACGCTGGTGCAGGCAGGACGCAGCAAAAAATATACTCAGGGATCGGTCAACAGCGTGATTCAACGCGCCTCCTCGCTGGTGTTTGACACCGTTGAGGAGAAAAAAATCGCCACGCGCAACCGCGCAAAAGGCGGGCTGTTTTATGGCCGTCGCGGCACGCTAACCCACTTTTCTCTGCAGGAAGCGATGTGCGAGCTGGAAGGCGGCGCAGGCTGCGCGCTGTTCCCGTGCGGTGCGGCGGCGGTCGCCAACACCATTCTTGCGTTTGTGGAACAGGGCGACCATATCCTGATGACCAACACCGCCTATGAACCCAGCCAGGATTTCTGCACAAAAATTCTCAGCAAGCTCGGCGTGACCACCAGCTGGTTTGACCCGCTGATTGGTGAAGGCATTGCTGAACTTATCCAGCCAAACACGCGCATTGTGTTCCTGGAATCTCCCGGCTCCATCACCATGGAAGTGCACGACGTTCCGGCTATCGTGAAGGCCGTGCGCAGCAAAGCGCCAGAGGCGATTATCATGATCGACAACACCTGGGCGGCAGGCGTGCTGTTTAAGGCGCTGGAATTCGATATTGATATCTCGATTCAGGCGGCAACGAAATACCTGATTGGACACTCTGACGGGATGATTGGCACCGCGGTTTCCAACGCGCGCTGCTGGGACCAGCTGCGGGAAAATGCCTACCTGATGGGCCAGATGGTGGATGCAGACACGGCATACATGACCAGCCGGGGCATTCGTACGCTCGGCGTGCGTCTGCGTCAGCATCATGAAAGTAGCCTGAAAATCGCTGAATGGCTGGCGCAGCATCCGCAGGTTGAGCGCGTGAACCATCCAGCTCTTCCAGGTAGTAAAGGCCATGAATTCTGGCAACGTGACTTTACGGGCAGCAGCGGTTTGTTCTCGTTTGTGCTGAAAAAACGGCTGAGTAATGACGAGCTGGCAAGCTATCTGGATAATTTTACCCTCTTCAGCATGGCCTACTCCTGGGGCGGTTTTGAATCCCTGATCCTGCCGAATCAGCCGGAGCAGATCGCGGCCCTGCGCCCCGGCGGAGAAGTGCACTTCAGCGGCACCCTCATTAGATTGCATATCGGTTTAGAAAATGTGGACGATTTAATTGCGGATTTATCTGCAGGCTTTGAACGTATCGTGTAGAGTGCGGGCTGAAAATGTACTCCCCGGACGCTTTTGTGAACACTGCAAGCAGAAAAGTCTGCATGAGTTGCGCCTGCGATCAATCCCGACAGGTGAAATTGGGAGTACAATAGCGTTATCTCTGCTGTTCCACAGGAAAGTCCATGGCTGTTATTCAAGATATTATCGCGGCGCTCTGGCAACATGATTTTGCCGCCCTGGCGGATCCCCACGTTGTAGGCGTCGTCTATTTCGTGATGTTCGCGACGCTGTTTCTGGAAAATGGATTACTGCCAGCCTCGTTTTTACCCGGTGACAGTTTGCTTTTGCTTGCCGGGGCGTTGATCGGCAAAGGCGTCATGGACTTTACGCCAACGATGGTTATCCTTACCTCCGCCGCGAGCCTGGGCTGCTGGCTGAGCTATCTGCAGGGCCGCTGGCTGGGGAACACGCGCGTGGTGAAGGGCTGGCTGGCGCAGTTACCGCATAAATATCACCAGCGTGCGACCTGTATGTTTGACCGCCACGGCCTGCTGGCGCTGCTCGTCGGGCGTTTCCTGGCGTTTGTGCGCACCCTTCTGCCCACCATGGCGGGTATTTCCGGGCTGTCTAACCGCCGCTTCCAGTTCTTCAACTGGCTGAGCGCCCTGCTGTGGGTTGGCGTGGTCACCACCCTCGGCTACGCGCTGAACATGATCCCCTTTGTGAAGCACCATGAAGATCAGGTGATGACCTTCCTGATGATCCTGCCGATATTCCTGCTGGTTGCTGGGCTGGTGGGTACCATTGCGGTGGTGATTAAGAAAAAGTATTGCAGTGCATAAACAAAAGCCGGGTGGCGCTACCGCTTACCCGGCCTACGTTTCCCCTCAGGCGCCCTGCATCGTTCTTATACGTGACGCATCTTCTCCCGGCGTGACGCCGAAATAGCGCTTAAACTCCCGACTGAACTGCGACGCACTTTCGTAGCCGACGCGCATGGCCGCCGCGCTGGCCTTCATGCCGTCGTGGATCATCAGCATCCGCGCCTTGTGCAAACGGTAGGTTTTAAGGTACTGCAGCGGCGAGGTGCTGGTCACCGACTTAAAGTTGTGGTGAAACGCCGAAACGCTCATGTTCGCTTCCGCCGCCAGCTGGTCAACGCTGAGGTTCTCCGTGTACTGGCTTTCAATACGCTTGAGCACGCGGCTGATCAGGCTGAAGTGGGTCTGTCGGCTCACCAGCGCGAGTAACGCCCCGCCGCCCGGCCCCAGCAGCACGTGATAAAGAATTTCGCGGATAATCTGCTTGCCGAGAATACGCGCGTCCAGCGGCCTTTCCATGACGTCCAGCAGGCGCTCAATGGCGCAGAGGATCTCTTCCGACAGCGTCGCCGAGTTAATCCCGCTGGAGGCCATCGACGGCTGGAAAAGCTCGTCTTCGCCAATCTCCATCAGCAGCTCCTGCAGTTGAAGAATATCGACGTTGACGCGAATACCCGCCAGCGGGACCGCTTCTGTCGCGAAGGTTTCACATTCGAAGGGTAAAGGTACCGTCAGGAGCAGATATTCATTGGTGTCGTAGCGGAACACCCGCTCGTTGATATAGCCAATCTTATGGCCTGAAAAGAGAAAAACGATGCCCGGCTGGTACATCACCGGCGTGCGCGTCCCGGGCTGCGTGCCGTAGAGCAGGCGAATGTCCGGCAGCAGGTCGCCAACATTATTTTCTTTATTTATCAGCATTTTAATCTGCGAGGTAAGCTGAAGGCAGATCGCTTCACGGTTCATTTTACGTTACTCCGGGTACGGTTTCCGACCCTCACAGTCTGCGCATTTTTACGAAGTTTCTCCAGCGCTCTGTAGAAATGGGCAAGACATCGGCAGGAATGTGCATTGAGAGCCTGGCCCCGGACGGCCACAATGAGCAGCATCAGGTAGCCATCAGCGCCACCGCGGTTTTTCACCCACTAAAGGGAACGAGCAATGAACAACTTTAATCTTCACACCCCAACCCGCATTCTGTTTGGTAAAGACGCTATCGCCGACCTGCGCGCGCAGATCCCTGCTGACGCCCGCGTGCTGATCACCTACGGTGGCGGCAGCGTGAAAAAAACCGGCGTGCTGGATCAAGTTTACAGCGCTCTGGACGGACTGGACGTGCGTGAGTTCGGCGGCATTGAGCCAAACCCGTCTTACGAAACGCTGATGAACGCGGTGAAAATCGCCCGCGAAGAAAACATCACCTTCCTGCTGGCGGTCGGCGGCGGCTCCGTGCTGGACGGCACTAAATTCATCGCGGCGGCAGCGCACTACGCTGATGGCATCGATCCGTGGCACATCCTGGAAACCCGCGGCAGCGACATTAAAAGCGCTATCCCGATGGGATCCGTATTGACCCTGCCAGCGACGGGTTCTGAATCCAACAAGGGCGCGGTGATCTCCCGCAAAACCACCGGCGACAAGCAGGCCTTTATGAACGAACACGTTCAGCCTGTCTTTGCCATTCTGGATCCGGTTTACACCTATACCCTGCCCGCTCGTCAGGTGGCGAACGGCGTGGTCGACGCCTTTGTACACACCGTCGAGCAGTACGTGACCTACCCTGTTAATGCCAAAATTCAGGATCGCTTCGCGGAAGGCATTCTGCTCACGCTGATTGAAGACGGCCCGAAAGCGCTGAAAGAGCCGGAAAACTACGACGTGCGTGCCAACGTCATGTGGGCCGCGACGCAGGCGCTGAACGGCCTGATCGGCGCTGGCGTGCCGCAGGACTGGGCAACCCATATGCTGGGCCACGAGCTGACGGCGATGCACGGTCTGGATCATGCCCAGACGCTGGCGGTCGTTCTGCCTGCCCTGTGGAATGAAAAACGGGATACCAAGCGTGCCAAGCTGCTGCAGTACGCCGAGCGCGTATGGAACATCACCGAGGGTTCTGAAGACGCGCGTATCGATGCCGCCATTGCAGCGACCCGTAACTTCTTTGAAAGCCTGGGCGTACCAACACGTCTGTCCGGCTACGGCCTGGACGGCAGTTCCATCCCAGCCCTGCTGGCAAAACTTGAAGAGCACGGCATGACCCAACTGGGCGAGCACGGCGACATTACGCTGGACGTCAGCCGTCGAATCTACGAAGCGGCACGCTAAGCGTTTTTGGCATCCTGACTTTCGTTTTTTGACATTTCGTCCAGACTTAATGCACACCCCATCGCCGGAGTCCCCCTCCGGCGATGCGCACCTGAAGGAGGAAAAATGGCAAACCAAACCGTAATCAAGCTGCAGGACGGCAACGTGATGCCCCAACTGGGGCTAGGTGTATGGAAAGCCGGTAACGACGAGGTCGTCTCCGCCATTCATAAAGCACTCGAAGTCGGCTATCGGTCGATTGATACCGCCGCCGCGTACAAAAACGAGGACGGCGTGGGGACCGCGCTGGCCAGCGCCGGCGTCCCTCGCGATGAGCTGTTCATCACCACTAAACTGTGGAACGACGATCAAAAGCGCCCCCGCGAAGCCCTGCAGGAGAGCCTGGAGAAACTCCAGCTCGATTTCGTCGATCTGTACCTGATGCACTGGCCGGTTCCGGCTATCGATCACTACGTTGACGCCTGGAAAGGGATGATTGAACTGCAGAAAGAGGGGCTGGTGAAAAGCATCGGCGTCTGTAACTTCCAGGTGCATCACCTGCAGCGCCTGATTGACGAAACGGGCGTCGCTCCGGTGATTAACCAGATCGAGCTGCACCCGCTGCTGCAGCAGCGCCAGCTTCACGCCTGGAACGCCACCCACAAGATCCAGACCGAGTCCTGGAGCCCGCTGGCGCAGGGCGGTGAAGGCGTGTTCGATCAGAAAATCATCCGCGACCTGGCGGATAAATACGGCAAAACCCCGGCGCAGATCGTCATTCGCTGGCATCTGGACAACGGCCTGGTGGTGATCCCGAAATCGGTCACGCCGTCGCGCATTGCCGAGAACTTCGACGTCTGGGATTTCCGACTGGACAAAGACGAGCTGGGTGAAATTGCGAAGCTGGATAAAGGTAAGCGGCTTGGGCCGGACCCGGATCAGTTTGGCGGATAATCGCGTAAAAAAGCCGGGTGGCGGCTACGCCTTACCCGGCCTACATGTCGACATAAAAACCCCGGCTTGCCGGGGTTTTTTATTTACGCTTTGCGCTTCACGGGCTTCTTCACACTCGAATTACCGTTCGAACGCTGATGCACAATCGGCGTGTGCTTGGTCAGCGCCGGGCGCGTATTGCGATTATGGCGACGCGCTTCGCGCATCTCCTCCAGCGTCGGGGCCGGTACCAGACAGTCGCGGCGCGAGCCGATCAGGTGTTTTTTACCCATCTCTTCCAGCGCCTGGCGGATCAGCGGCCAGTTGGCCGGATCGTGGTAACGCAGCAGCGCCTTATGCAGACGACGCTGTTTATCCCCTTTCGGCACCACCACGTCTTCACTCTTATAACCAATCTTACTCAGCGGGTTCTTGCCGGTGTAGTACATGGTCGTCGAGTTGGCGAGCGGTGAAGGATAGAAGTTCTGCACCTGATCCAGACGGAAGCGACGCTGCTTCAGCCACAGCGCCAGGTTCACCATGTCTTCATCGCGCGTGCCAGGATGCGCGGAGATGAAGTACGGGATCAGATACTGCTCTTTGCCCGCCTGCTTCGAGTAGGTGTCGAACAGCTGTTTAAAACGATCGTAGCTGCCCATGCCCGGCTTCATCATCTTCGACAGCGGGCCTTCTTCGGTGTGCTCCGGCGCAATCTTGAGATAGCCACCCACATGGTGCGTCGCCAACTCTTTGATATAGCGAGGATCTTCCACGGCGATGTCGTAACGCACCCCGGACGCGATGAGGATCTTCTTGATGCCCTTCAGGTCGCGCGCGCGGCGGTAGAGGTTGATCGTCGGCTCGTGGTTAGTATCCATGTGCTCGCAAATGCTCGGGTAGACGCAGGAGAGGCGACGACAGGTCTGTTCCGCGCGCGGTGATTTGCAGCGCAGCATATACATGTTGGCGGTTGGGCCGCCAAGATCGGAAATCACGCCGGTAAAGCCCGGCACGGAGTCGCGGATGGCTTCGATCTCATTGATGATCGAATCCTCAGAGCGGCTCTGGATAATACGGCCTTCGTGTTCGGTAATGGAGCAGAAGGAGCAGCCGCCGAAGCAGCCGCGCATGATGTTGATCGAGAAGCGGATCATCTCATACGCCGGGATGCGGGCGTTGCCGTAGGCCGGGTGCGGCACGCGCTTGTACGGCAGCGCAAAGACGCTGTCCATCTCTTCGGTGGAGAGCGGGATCGCCGGCGGGTTGATCCAGATAAAGCGCTCGCCATGCTTCTGCATCAGGGCGCGGGCGCAGCCCGGGTTGGTTTCATGGTGCAGAATACGGGACGCGTGCGCGTAGAGCACCTTGTCGGCTTTCACCTTCTCGTAGGACGGCAGCAGTACGTAGGTCTTTTCCCACGGCTTCGGGCGCGGCGGCTGCACGACGATCGCCTTCGCTTCCGCCTTCTTTGGCTCTACCGGTTTGTTATCGGCACACGGCAGATCGTCGCCGTACGGATGTGGGATCGGGTCGATTTTGCCCGGCATATCGATGATGCGGGAATCTACCCCGCGCCAGCCCGGCAGCGCCTCTTTCACCATAATGGCGGTATTGCGCACGTCGCGGATGCTGCTCACCGGCTCGCCCTGCGACAGGCGGTGCGCCACTTCCACCAGCGGACGCTCGCCGTTTCCGTAAATCAGCATGTCGGCCTTGGAATCCACCAGCACCGAGCGGCGCACGGTATCTGACCAGTAGTCGTAGTGTGCGGTGCGGCGCAGGCTCGCCTCGATGCCGCCCAGGATCACCGGCACGTCTTTCCAGGCTTCTTTGCAGCGCTGGGTGTAGACGAGGGTTGCGCGGTCCGGACGTTTGCCCGCCACGTTATCCGGCGTGTAGGCGTCGTCATGGCGCAGCTTACGGTCGGCGGTATAGCGGTTGATCATCGAGTCCATGTTGCCGGCGGTCACGCCGAAGAACAGGTTCGGTTTACCCAGACGCATAAAGTCGTCTTTACTGTTCCAGTCGGGCTGGGAGATGATCCCCACGCGGAAGCCCTGCGCCTCAAGCATGCGGCCACAGATGGCCATGCCGAAGCTCGGGTGGTCAACGTAGGCATCGCCCGTGACCAGAATGATGTCGCAGCTGTCCCAGCCCAGTTGATCCATCTCTTCCCGGGACATCGGCAGGAACGGCGCCGGTCCAAAGCAGGCAGCCCAGTACTGGGGCCAGGAGAAGAGGTCACGATCCGGCTGGATCAGGGAAATTGCGCTCATAGTGCTTCCGAAGAAAAAATAGACAAAAGGGCGGGGATTATACGCTGGAACATTGTGGGAAATGAAGGGGTATTATGCGGGCTGTTGCCCTCACCCCAACCCTCTCCCACAGGGAGAGGGAGAAAAGCACGTTACGGCGCCGGATTCACCAGCATCTGCCCTACCGAGCCCCTGTCCATCATCTCCAGCGTCTGGCTGTGGAACAGGAACGGGAAGTGCGGCCACGAAGGCTGGCCGTAGTAGACGAGCAGTTCAACCTGGCCGTCCACCCACACGGTATCTTTCCAGCCGCGATCTTCCGGGAACGGCATCGCACCATTAACGTTGCGGATCAGGAATGACACACCTTCAATATGGAACGACTGCGGCATGTCTGATCGGACCGTCCAGCGCTCCCACGTTCCCTGCTGAGCGGTGATATCAATGCGATTTACATCCCACAGCGCGCCGTTGATGCCCGGATCGTCGCCCAGGCTGATATCACGGCTGCGCACCGGCGAGCCGCTCATGATCTCCTGCGGCAGCAGGCGCATCGGCAGGCTATCGGTGACCAGCGGCAGCAGGCCGGTTGGACGCAGAGTAAGCACCAGCGTGGAGACCAGAATGCTCGACGGCTCAAAGAACCCGCGAATACGGTCAACGATGCTCGCGGCTTCACCACAGGTGACGGAGACTTCGTCCCCGTTGGTCATATCCACCAGAATTTCACGACGTTCACCCGGCGCCAGTGCAAGCTGTTTAACGGAGACCGGCGCGGGTAAAAAGCCCTGGTCGCCGGAGATCACGTGCAGCGGGCGGCCATCACTCATCTGCAGCTGATAGCGACGCGAATTAGAGGCGTTGAGCAGGCGCAGGCGCACCCAGCCGCGGGACACTTCCACGTACGGGCTCTGCGCGCCGTTAACCAGCAAGGTATCGCCGACAAAGCCACCGCTGCCCGGCTCGCTGTACTCCGGCGTGCCGAAGTTATCCAGACGTTTGTCCTGAATAATGACCGGGAAATCGTCCACGCCGTAGTGGTTCGGGATCGGCAGAGATTTACTGACCTCATCTTCCACCAGCCACATGCCGGCCAGACCGTTATAGACCTGCTGCGCCGTACGGTTAGGGGTATTGGCGTGATACCACAGGGTTGCCGCACTCTGGCGAATCGGCAGGACGGGCGCCCAGTCGGCGTTGGGGGACATCATTCGCGCCGCGCCGCCAATCAAAGGGCCAGGAACCTGTAAGCCGCTGATGGTCATGGCGACATTTTCAGCCGTACGGTTGCTGTAAATGAGCTTAACGTCATCGCCGTTCCACACGCGGATGGTCGGCCCGAGGTAGCGCCCGTTAATGCCCCACACCGGCGCGCGCGTGCCCTGGGTAAAGGACCAGTGGCTGCGCTGAAGCGTAAGGAAAAGCGGCTGCCCGCGACGGGATTCAATCAACGGCGGAATGGGCAGCGACTGCTGCTGCCCGGCGGCGCTGGCTGTCAGCGGCATCGCACCCGCACAAAGGGCAATCCCCGAAGCCTGAATAAACTGACGCCGACTGAGTGACATATAAGCTCCATCTGAAACGACTAACAACGCGGGAATTCTTTTTCCCTTTAACGCCGAATTAAACCTTACCGGCGGCTTCTCTTTCTGCGACTTCTTTATCCAGCAGCGCAATATGCTGAGCCATTAGCTCGCGGCAGTGTGCTGCCAGTTCGCGCACCTGGTCTTTACCGTATTTGCTGGTATCGACGGGTGGCAGCATTTCGACAATCACCAGACCATTATTCAGGCGGTTAAGATTAATCTTATTAGAAGTATTGGAAACGCACACGGGAATAATTGGAACACCTGCCGCAATTGCGGCATGAAACGCGCCGGTTTTGAACGGCAGCAGGCCGCGGCCGCGGCTACGCGTTCCTTCCGGGAACATCCAGATTGAGATCCGGCGCTTTTTAAAATGATTCACCACTTCTGCAATCGTGCCGTGCGCTTTTGCACGGTTGTTACGGTCGATCAGCAGGTTACCGGTCAGCCAGTACAGCTGACCAAAAAACGGGATCCACAGCAGGCTTTTTTTCCCCACCGTCACGGTCGGAGGCAGAACAATATTGGAGGCCGTCACCATATCGTAGTTGTTCTGATGATTGGCGATATAGATGGCGTTACCGAAGTTCTCCGCTCCTTCAGGCAGGCGTTTTTCAACCTTCAGACCAAACAGCGGCGCAAGGCGACCGAACATATGGCCAAAGGTGGCAACATGCTTCGGATTACGCGGGCTGAACAGGCAGTAAATAGAGCCGAAAATACAGACCAGAATGCAGTAAATAACGGTAAGAATGAGACGAACAATGTATAGCATAGCGACCTCTGAAGCCCTGACAGCTGACAATTATACTTCACCTGTGGCCAGGTAAGGACTTTATTACGAGCGCGTATTGTTAATCGCAACGCACGAATTAACAACGATTTTACGGGAAATTTTATTGAAATACCCCCTCCGGACAGAGGGGGTGTCATGACATTACTCTTCGCTGTCGCCCGCACTGCTGCGCGCAGGCGAATCAATCTCCACGCGGTCGATACGCTGCAGGCCGCGCATCAGCGAACCGCGGCGACCGCGCTCGCCCACCACTTTCTGCAGCTCTTCCGGGCGAAGCTTGATTTTACGCTTGCCAACGTGGATGGTCAGCGTGCTCTGCGGCGGCAGCAGGAAGAGGTGCGCCAGGCCATCTTCACCTTTCGCGGCTTCCGCCGACGAGATGTTGATGATCTTGTTGCCCTTACCTTTCGACAGCTCCGGCAGGTCGCTGACCGGGAACATCAGCATGCGTCCGGCAGAGGTGATCGCCAGCAGCATGTCGCTCTCGTTCTCAATCACCAGCGGTGTCATCACGCGGGCATTGTCCGGCAGGCTGATCAGCGCTTTACCGGCACGGTTACGCGACACGAGGTCGTTAAAGGTACAGATAAAGCCGTAGCCCGCATCGGACGCCATCAGCAGCTTCTGGTCGTCGGCCTCCATCAGCATGTGGTCAACCGTTGCGCCCGGCGGCAGCGTCAGCTTACCGGTCAGCGGTTCGCCCTGGCCGCGCGCGGAAGGCAGCGTAATCGGGTCAATGGCGTAGCTGCGGCCCGTGGAGTCGATAAACGCCACCGGCTGGTTGCTCTTGCCTTTCACCGCCGCTTTAAAGCTATCGCCCGCTTTGTAGCTCAGACCCGGCGCGTCGATATCGTGGCCTTTGGCGCTGCGCACCCAGCCGCTCTGCGACAGTACAATGGTCACCGGCTCGGACGGCTGCATGTCGTGCTCGTTCATCGCCTTCGCTTCTTCGCGCTCGTGCAGCGGAGAACGACGGTCGTCGCCGAAGGCATCGGCATCTGCCTGCAGCTCTTTCTTCAGCAAGGTGTTCATCTTGCGCTCGGAGGCGAGGATCGCCTGCAGCTGATCGCGCTCTTTTTCCAGCTCGCTTTGCTCGCCACGGATCTTCATCTCTTCCAGCTTAGCGAGATGGCGCAGCTTCAGTTCGAGGATCGCTTCGGCCTGGGTTTCGCTGATGCCAAAGCGCGACATCAGCGCGGGCTTCGGCTCGTCCTCGGTACGGATGATCTCAATCACTTCATCGATATTGAGGAATGCCACCAGCAAACCTTCGAGGATATGCAGGCGCTTAAGCACTTTCTCCAGACGATGGTTCAGACGACGGCGCACCGTATCGCGGCGGAACGTCAGCCACTCGCTGAGGATCTCCAGCAGGTTTTTCACCGCCGGACGACCGTCCAGACCAATCATATTCAGGTTGATGCGGTAGCTTTTTTCCAGATCGGTAGTAGCGAACAGGTGGTTCATCACCTGCTCCATGTCCACGCGGTTAGAGCGCGGCACGATCACCAGACGAGTCGGGTTCTCGTGGTCGGATTCGTCGCGCAGATCGTCCACCATCGGCAGCTTTTTATTGCGCATCTGGGCGGCGATCTGCTCCAGCACTTTGGCACCGGAAACCTGGTGCGGCAGCGCGGTGATCACCACGGCGCCGTCCTCTTTATTCCACACCGCGCGCATGCGCACGGAGCCGCGACCGTTCTGGTAGATCTTGCGGATTTCTGCACGCGAGGTGATGATCTCGGCTTCGGTCGGGTAATCCGGCCCCTGCACGATATCCAGCAGCTCGTCCAGCGAGGTTTTTGGCTGCTCGATCAGGGTGATGGCGGCTTTCGCCACTTCACGCAGGTTGTGCGGCGGAATGTCCGTCGCCATGCCTACGGCAATACCGGTGGTGCCGTTCAGCAGGATGTTCGGCAGACGCGCAGGCAGCATCTTCGGCTCCTGCAGCGTACCGTCGAAGTTTGGCACCCAGTCAACGGTTCCCTGACCCAGCTCGCCCAGCAGCACTTCGGCGTATTTGGACAGGCGGGATTCGGTATAACGCATCGCTGCGAAGGATTTCGGATCGTCCGGCGCACCCCAGTTCCCCTGCCCGTCCACCAGCGGATATCGGTAAGAGAACGGCTGGGCCATCAGCACCATCGCTTCATAGCAGGCGCTGTCGCCGTGCGGATGGTATTTACCCAGTACGTCACCCACAGTACGGGCGGATTTCTTGAACTTGGCGGTGGCGTTCAGCCCCAGTTCGGACATCGCATAGACGATGCGGCGCTGAACGGGCTTCAGGCCATCCCCGATAAACGGCAACGCCCTGTCCATGATGACGTACATGGAGTAGTTCAGGTAGGCGTTTTCCGTGAATTCATGTAGCGCGAGGCGCTCTGCCATATCGCTCATTACGTGTGATTCCTCAACTCAGAAACCGAAGGGTTTCAGGCAATATTGCCGCAGATACTACCTCATCTGACGAATTGAGTCACAAAGAAAAAGGGCCGCATAAGCGGCCCTTTTCGGGTTATTTGTTCAGCTTGATAACCTGCTTCACGTCGATTTCAAACTCGTTCCAGTCTTTGTCGACTTTACCCTGCAGCTCTACTTTATCCTGCGGGGTGACGGTCACGCCGTTCCAGCGCTTGTGGTCAATCTCAACCACCACCGTGCCGGACTCGTCGCGGAAGGTGTAGCGGTCATCGGACAGGCGCTCGGTAATGTTCCCGCGCAGCTTCACCCAGGCATCGTCCTTCAGATCTTTCACTTTAGCCGCGGTGGTGAGGTTGGCGTTGTTATCGACAAAACCGCCCTGCTGGGTTTGCGTCTGGGTCTGTGTCGCAGATGGGCCAGTAAAGCCGCCCTGTGCGGCAAAGACCGGCGCGGTGGTCATCATCATGATGGCAGCAATTGCAGCGAATTTTTTCATCTTCATCTCTCCCTTTAATGTCGTTTCGCAATCCATTAAACAGGGTAAACCTTAACAACTTCTTAAGGGGAAAATTTATTTATTTTTACTGTACAGCAGGCGCTTGCAGAGGGTTTACTGACGGCATCAAGGAGGGAACATGCGCATTTTACTGGTAGAAGACGACAGGTTAATCGGCGATGGCATCAAAGCAGGCTTAAGCAAACTGGGCTTTAGCGTGGACTGGTTTACCGACGGGAAAACCGGGCAGGCCGCGCTCGCCTCAGCGCCCTATGATGCCGTGGTGCTTGACCTGACCCTACCGGGAATTGACGGTCTGGAGATCCTGCGCGCCTGGCGCGAAAGCGGTAAGCGCGAGCCGGTACTGATCCTGACCGCGCGGGATGCGCTGAACCAGCGCGTTGAAGGGCTGCGCCTCGGTGCGGACGATTATCTCTGTAAGCCGTTCGCGCTGATAGAAGTGGCCGCCCGTCTGGAAGCACTGGTGCGCCGCAGCCACGGTCAGACCCGCAGCGAGCTGCGCCACGGCAAGGTGACGCTCGATCCGGCAAGCCTCGTCGCCACGCTGGAGGGCGAAACGCTGACGCTTAAACCCAAAGAGTTCGCCCTGCTGGAGCTGCTGATGCGCAACGCGGGCCGGGTGCTGCCGCGCAAGCTGATCGAGGAAAAGCTTTATACCTGGGACGATGACGTCTCCAGCAACGCCGTCGAAGTCCATGTCCATCATTTACGCCGCAAGCTCGGGAGCGAGTTTATCCGCACCGTGCACGGCATCGGCTACACCCTGGGTGACGCATGAAGCTGAGCCTGAAGCTGCGCCTGACGCTCCTCTTTTTAGCGCTGTCTCTGACGGCCTGGTTTGCCGCCAGCCTGGTGGCGTGGCAGCAGACCACCCACAAGCTCGATAAGCTGTTCGACACCCAGCAGATGCTGTTTGCCAAACGGCTGCTGACGATGGATCTGGACGAGATCCGCGCGCCGGAGCGCATGCGCGAGGTGCCGAAAAAGGCCAAACACGGGCATCTGGACGATGACGCGCTGGCCTTCGCTATTTACGCTTCAGACGGCACGATGATCCTTAACGACGGCGAAAACGGGCGCGATATCCCGTATCACTATCGTCGTGACGGCTTTGATGACGGACGGCTTCAGGATGACAACGATGAATGGCGCTTTTTATGGCTGACGTCGCCAGACGGAAAATACCGTGTCGTTGTCGGCCAGGAGTGGGAGTACCGGCAGGATATGGCGCTGGACGTGGTCAGCTCGCAGCTGACGCCGTGGCTGGTGGCGCTGCCGGTGATGCTACTGTTGCTGATCGTCCTGCTGAGCCGGGAGCTGAAGCCCCTGAAAAAGCTGGCCCAGACACTGCGTTCCCGCTCGCCGGACGCCACCGACGCCCTGCCCACTCAGGGCGTGCCGGCAGAAGTGCGCCCCCTGCTCGACTCGCTGAACCATCTTTTTACCCGTACCCAGGAGATGATGACCCGCGAGCGCCGCTTTACCTCCGACGCCGCCCACGAGCTGCGCAGCCCGCTGGCGGCGCTGAAGGTGCAAACCGACGTGGCGCAGCTTTCTCAGGACGATCCGCAGGCGCAGGAAAAAGCGCTGGCGCAACTGCACGCGGGTATTGACCGCGCCTCCCGGCTGGTGGATCAGCTCCTCACCCTGTCGCGCCTGGACTCGCTGGACAGCCTGGACGGCGTAGAACAGATAGCGATGGCTGATCTGCTGCAGTCTGCGGTAATGGATATTTATCCTTCGGCACAGCAGGCGGGTATTGATATTCGCCTGCACATCAACGCGCCGGAGGTGACCCGCACGGGTCAGCAACTGCTTCTGAGCCTGATGGCGCGCAACCTGCTGGATAACGCCACCCGCTACAGCCCGCGCGGCAGCGTGGTAGACGTGACGCTGAACACCCGTAGCGTTACCGTGCGCGACAATGGCCCGGGCATTTCGCCCGATGCGCTGGCGCGTCTCGGCGAGCGCTTTTATCGTCCACCGGGTCAGGACGCCACGGGCAGCGGGCTGGGGCTATCCATTGTGAAACGCATTGCCGCGCTACACGGCATGCGCGTCTCGCTGGGCAATGCGCCAGAAGGCGGCTTTGAAGTAAAGGTTAACTGGTAAGGGATTATTGCATTTAGCGCAAAAGACTTTGCACATTTTGCTTATTTTTCCGCTCCGTCCTCGCGCGTAGAATACCCGGCATACTCTCATGACCGAGGACAAATAATGAGCAATATTCTGATTATCAACGGCGCGAAAGAGTTCGCGCACTCTAAAGGCCAGCTGAATGACACCCTGACCGAGGTCGCGGACGGTTTCCTGCGCGACGCCGGGCATGATGTTAAGGTCGTGCGCGCGGACAGCAACTATGACGTGAAGGCCGAAGTGCAGAACTTCCTGTGGGCCGATGTGGTTGTCTGGCAGATGCCGGGCTGGTGGATGGGCGCGCCGTGGACCGTGAAAAAATACATGGACGACGTCTTCACCGAAGGTCACGGTTCGCTGTATGCCAGCGACGGACGCACCCGCTCAGATGCCTCTAAAAAATACGGCTCCGGCGGCCTGATTCAGGGCAAAAAATATATGCTCTCCCTGACCTGGAACGCCCCTCTGGAAGCCTTCACCGAAAAAGATCAGTTCTTCGAAGGCGTGGGCGTAGACGGCGCGTATCTGCCGTTCCACAAGGCGAACCAGTTCCTGGGAATGGATCCGCTGCCGACCTTTATCGTCAACGACGTGATTAAAATGCCTGACGTCCCGAGCTATATCGCAGAATATCGCAAGCATCTCGCGAAAATTTTTGCTTAACTGGTAGCCTGGAATTAAAGGAGTAGTAACCATGCTTACAGTAATCGCAGAAATCCGTACTCGTCCAGGTCAACATCACCGCCAGGCGGTGCTGGATCAGTTCGCGAAAATCATCCCAACCGTACTGAAAGAAGAAGGCTGCCACGGCTACGCGCCGATGGTGGACGCCGCTACCGACGCAAGCTTCCAGGCCACTGCGCCAGACTCCATTATCATGGTTGAGCAGTGGGAAACCGTCGCGCACCTTGAAGCACACCTGCAGACCGCGCACATGAAAGCGTGGAGCGATGCGGTGAAGGGTGACGTGCTGGAGACCCACATCCGTATTCTGGAGCAAGGGGTTTAAAACCTGCCTTCCCTCTCCTTCCGGGGAGGGAATTCTCTCTGACCTGCTATGCTTATTCTGACTTCATGATTAACAGGAGGATGGAATGGGTCTTTTTAACTTCGTGAAAGAAGCAGGCGAAAAGCTATGGGATAACCTGACCGACCACAAAGGTCAGAGCGACAAAATCACCGAGCACCTCAAGAAACTCAACATTCCCGGTTCAGACAAAGTTCAGGTTAACGTTACCGACGGCAAGGCCAGCGTGACGGGTGACGGGCTGACCCAGGAGCAGAAAGAAAAAATCCAGGTCGCCGTCGGCAACATCGCGGGCGTCAGCGAGGTGGAGAACAACATCACCACGACCGATGCCAAAGATGAAGCCACCTACTACACGGTAAAATCCGGCGACACCCTGAGCGCTATCTCCAAAACCGTGTACGGCGATGCCAACCAGTACAACAAGATTTTTGAGGCTAACCGCCCGATGCTCTCCAGCCCGGATAAAATCTATCCCGGCCAGACGCTGCGTATTCCTAAAGCGTGATCCGCGAGTCGGGGGTCGCCCCCCGACCGTTTTTACCAGTACAGTTTCCAGCTCTGCGTAAAGCGCACCAGCGCCTCCACGTAGAAGTAATCTCCCCAGCTCGCACACTCGTCCACCCCTTTGTTGCTCGCCAGGTGATAGACCGAGTGTTTCAGCAGCCCGGTACCCTTCTCCTCTTTGCCCATCAGGTAGTGCTTCGTCAGTGACGACATAATGCCTTTGGCCCACTCCAGATACCGCTCCCGGTCCGGATCCGTCACGGGCAGGTGCTTCACCAGCTCCAGCAGCCCGCACACCGCAATCGCCGCCGAGGACGAATCGCGCAGCGCGTCGGTCCCCACCAGCGCCAGATCCCAGTGGCAGACGTAGTCTTCCGGGAGGCGGTTGAGAAAGTAGTTCGCCAGCCGCTTCGACAGGGCGATCATCGTCTCGTCGCCGGTATAGATATAGCTCAGCAGGAAGCCGTAAATCCCCCACGCCTGCCCGCGCGACCAGCAGGAGTCATCGGCATAGCCCTGCTGGGTATTGCCGTAGCGCGGCGCGCCGGTTACCACGTCCATATAGTAGGTGTGGAACGTGGAGGCATCGTCGCGGATGAGATAGTTTGCCGCCTGCATGACGTGCGCTTTTGCGGCGTCAGCAAAGCGCGGATCCCCCGTCTGCTCCGTCGCCCAGTAGAGCAGCGGCAGGTTCATGTTGCAGTCGATGATCATCCGTCCGGCCTGCTCCGGGTCTGAAAGATCGCCCCACGCCTGAATGATTTTCGCCTTCTCATGAAAGCGCTCCAGCAGGGCTTCAGCCGCCAGCAGGGAGAAACCGCGCGCCTCGCGGCTGCCGGTAAGTCTCCAGGCCGCCACGCAGGAGAGCGTGTACAGGAAGCCCAGATCGTGAGTGTTGGTGTCGCTGCGCCCGGCGATGCGCAGGCCGAAGGAGCGCACGTGTTTTTCCGCCATCGAGCGGAATTTCTCCTCGCCGCTCATCTCCCACGCCAGCCACAGCTGGCCGGTCCAGAAGCTGGTTGTCCACTCTACGTTGTCGGTCAGCGGGTAATAACCGTTCCGGCATGTTTCCGCCGGGAACTGCTCTCCGAATGCCGTTAAATGACGGCTAATCAGCTCGAGGACGTGGCTACGCGCAGAGATCAGTTCATCGCTAAACAGGCGCGAGTCTACGGGAGCAGGAATGGCAGACAGGCGTTCCTCTCTGATACGACTTAACATATTTCGGTTCCTTGTGGTCAGCGTGATGAAGGTTCTGCTACGTTCAGCGGGCGGGGGCCGCGCCATTTGCTCTGGCAGGCGGATAACGTAAAGGCAGAAATAAAGGTAAAGATCAGCGCCGTCGCCCCCATGATGATATAGGTCTGTTCAAAGCCGATGCGGTCATACATATATCCGGCAGGCGAGGAAACCACCACGTTCCCCACGTACAGCATCGCCTGATAGCCCAGTAAATACATGGTGGCGTTCACGCGCTTGTCGAAATGCTCCGCAATATATTTAAAGACCGACACCAGCAGCAGGCAAATTTCTATACCGTATAGCGGCTTGAGCACGGAAATTAACAGATGCGAGTCGCACATCCCGGAAATAATCAAACGCGCCCCGACGATCAGCCCGACAATTAATAGCCCGCGCCTGGCGCCAATAAAGTTAACGAACAGCGGGACAACCATATACATGACGAATTCTATGCCCGACTGCACGGTGCCGAGATAGCCAAACACCGCGTTGCCCTCATGAATATCGTCAAAGAAGGTAACGAAATAGCGCGAGAACTGCTGCTCGGCGATAAACATCATCCACGCCACGCCCGCCACGTACAGGCAAAAAGCCCAGAATTTACGGTTACGCAGCAGGGCATACACATCTGCGGGGGCAATTTTCTCTTTGGTCAGTACCGCATCGGCATGAACGGAGTTAGTGTTCACTTTCAGGCTGAGCAGGACAACCAGCATCACTATCGACGCCACGCTGCCCATAATGAAGTTATAGGTCGGTGAGAGGTTGAACAGCAGGCCGGAGAAGGACGATGCCACCGCCCAGCCGAGCGAGCCCCACATACGAATTTGCCCGAACTCCATGCCGTTTAAGCGGCTGAAGCGGTCGGAATAGGATTCACACGCCGCCACGCCCGCATACCAGGCAAAGCTTAAATAGAGTGCGCCGATAATAATCCCCAGCAAGGTGCTGGACATTAACAGCGGTTGATAGACGTAAATAAAAAATGGCGCCATCAGGGCCGACATGGCGACCACAAAATAGAGCAGGTATTTGCTCATGCCGATTTTATCGAGAATATAGCCGTAGATGGGTTTGAGAATAACGGAAAATATTCCGTTCACCGCGAACACGGTTCCAATTACCGTCCCGCTGAGATTCGCTTTTTGACCCAGCCAGATCGCCAGCAGGCCAATACTCGCGGACCAGGTAAAGAAATAGAGAAAAATAAAGCTGCTGATTTTGTAATATTCGGTTCTGTTGGTTGTCGATGTATTTTTCATACCATCCTCGCCGAGGTGTAGGGTCAGAATTTTTATAACGTGAACGACAGCAGACGTTCGCCTCCAGGGTCGCGGATTACGACCCGGTTATGGTTCATATCCAGATGCGGCGCGGCCGCAACGTTCTGTTTTTCACTGGCAATGACGGCGCAGCAGAGCCAGCGCTCTCCCGGTTGGAGATCGGTTTTTAACAGCGGAATGGAGGCGCACTCCGGGAACATGATGCTGCTGTTCGGCGGCGTGACGATGCTGTCCGGGGTGCGTTCAATGAAAGGCGATAGATCGACAATCGCACTGCTGCCGTTTTCTGCCGCCAGATAGCTGCCGCGCGCGCGGATTTGGTGCCCGGTTTTCATCACGGCGAAACCGCCCTCCGCCGTTTGCAGCGTGCGCGCGCTGTTGATGCGGTGCAGGCGCAAATGCCACTCGCCGAAGGGGATTTGCCAGGTCTCGATGTGCACGTCGTGCCAAGGCGACCAGCGTGAATAGATGTAGTTTTCATCCACCCGCACCGCGTCGCACTCGCGACGGCCGCGGAAATAGTTATCCCCGTCCGCCAGCAGCAGCATGGAATCACAGGCCGCATGCTTCAGGCCAAAGCGCCCGCGCTCAATGGTGAAGCCAAAGCGGCTGGAGTAGGCAAATTTGGTGTATTTCGCTTCGGTGTTGACGTAGTTGTTCAGCTCCAGCTGACCGGCGGTGAGCATGGTGACGTGCTGAGAGTTCGTCGAATGCATCAGGATCTGCTGCGCGTGCGGGATGACGTGCTTCTCCGCCAGCGCGGGCAGCGGCTGTTCTTCTGCCTGCCAGAACGGATGCGTCTCCGGCAGCGCCAGAATCAGGTAGCTTTTTAGCGCCCAGTAGGGCGAGCCGGGAGAGTTATAGTCCTCACACATGGCGAGGTTCGGACAGGCAAAACCGAGGGTCAGAATGCCGTCCCGGTCGGTAATTGTCCGCTGCTGCCACCAGCGGAGATGGCGCAGGATAATGCCCTTCACAATACCCGGCGTGAACACGTCAAGTTCAGAGAAGGCAACCGCGCTCCAGAAGGCGACCATCGCAAAGCGGTAGGTCAGGCTGCGGCCAAACGGTACCGACGCGCCGTCCGCGGCGGACCAGTAGATAAAGTCCTCCGCAAACAGACGCGAGCGCTCGCGCAGCACTTCTGCCCTCGCCTCGTCGCCGCTTAAAGTGGCGTAAATCAGGCCGTAGAAGTGGAACGCCATGGAGATGTAATAATCTTTCGGGCGACCCGCGCCGTCGGAATACCAGCCGTCACCCAGGTAATAGGCCTCCATCAGCGCAAACCGATGGTCGATGGCGGCCTGATCGTACGGCAGCCCGGCGCGTTTGAAGCCCAGCTGGACCATAATGGCAAAGTAGTTCCAGTTGCTGTCGGGCATCTGCGCGTCGGCAATCTGATTCAGCCACGCGTGCAGGTTCATCACCTCGCGCTCGCTGAAGCAATCGGTGAGTTTATTCCCCAGCAGGGAAAGCCCCAGACCGTAGGATGCCATCTCGACCAGACGCTGATCGTACGGACCGGTTTCGCCCCAGTAGCCCGGACTTTGCGGATCGGTGCCGATCCTGATGGCCTGCATGTACTTCTCGCTAAACGGCGAAGCATCGCCCGAAGCCAACAGCGGAAACAGCCCCCATAGCGCGCGGGAGAGCCCCTCCATCTGCGCGATATCCGTCGCGTAGTGCGCGCAGGTATCACCCAGCGAGAACCGCGAATGATTTACCGGAAACTGCTTATCCAGCGCGCCAAGTAAGGTATTCAGAAACGCCACGACGTCCTGGCGTGAAGACAACAGATTTGATTTTTCTTCGCTTTCCGCCCGCATAGTTCCACCCTCGTCATCAACTGCGGCCAAGCATAGTGAATGCGTAAGGTGGAGAAATGTTAGCCACGTCACAGGTGAGAACGCTCGATAAACCTGCGGTTGATAAAATTTAAAAAGGTGGTTTATAAATCTCTTCTGACGGGGAAAAGTTGAGTTTTATTGCACTATGCATGACGCGCCCATAACCGATCGTCTTGAGCTTATTACCTTAAACGACACCGTGGCGTCGTTCAGCCGCCTGTTCGCTAACACGGTGCGTTACCACCACTGGCATCAGTGTCTTGAAATTCTCTATGTGGAAGAAGGGTTTGGCGTCGCGATTGTTGATAACCGTCACTACACCATGCGCCCCGGACGCCTGTTTTTCTTTCCGCCATTTACCCTGCATAAAGTCAGGGTGGACGAACAGGCGGAAGCGATTTACCGGCGCACGATTATTCACCTCGACCACCATGCGGTGCTGAAGTGTCTGCGTGATTTTCCGCACACGCAGCAGCGGCTGGAAAAACTCTCGCGTCGCGGCTCAGAGGCGTGGGTGGTTGACCTGGCACACTGCCACAGCCATGTCGATCATCTGTTCAGCTGTTATCAGCCGCCGATGAGCAGCGAAAGCATCGCCGGGCTGCTGATTAGCCTGTTTGCTATGTTGCCTGACGATCGTACCGGCGCACCGGGCAGCAGCACGGGGATCGCCAGCCAGGTGATGTTCTGGCTGGACGAGCATTATCAGGAGAAATTCCGCCTCGACGCGCTGGCAGCGGAACTGGGCAGATCGCGCAGCTACGTGTCGCGAAAATTTCATGCGGAGACGGGGGAGAAAATCCACCACTACCTGAACACGCTCCGCCTGCGTAAGGCGTGCGAATGCCTGCTGCACAGCGATGCGAGCGTGCGGGAGATTGCCGTGCGGGTGGGATTTTCTGACGTGACCTGGTTTATCAGCGCGTTTAAGAAGGGGATTGGTGAGACGCCGCTGCAGTACCGGAAGAACCATCGTGCGGTATGACACCCTCACCCGCCCCTCTCCTTCAAAGGAGAGGGAAACAATCAACTGCTTTTCTTGCCCGGCTTTAGCCCACGGTGAAGCTCGTTGATGCGCTTCATCGACTTGATGGTGCGCTGCGGCTCGGTGGAAGCGACGGATAAAACAATCATCTCCAGGCACAGCAGCACCGTGCCGTGGAGCGGGATTTTGCCCTTCTCGCCGCCGCGCGGAACGTGGATCACCACGCTGGCCTCTTTGCTGAATCGCGAGTCGGTGGCATTGGTGAGCAAAATGGTGGGGATCCCCAGCCGTTTCGCTTCGCGCAGCGTGGTCTGTCCTTCCCGATGCGCGGATTTTTGCGCCATCATGATCAGCACATCCCCGCGCTGGAGACCTATCAGCTGCTCGGCCAGCCCTATTCCGGTGCGGTTAAGCGGCGTGGCGGGTAGCCCCATCCGGCTGAACAGCCTGGCGGTGTAGTCGGCCAAAATCCCGGACGCGCCAATCCCAAATATGGCAACCTGCCTCGCCTGCGCCAGCAGCGAGACCGCCTGCGCCATCGCGAAGCGGTTGTGGGGTTCAGACAATACTTCACACGTATGCTGATGCCCCTCCAGCACGAAATCAATGCTCGCATTGACGTCGCTGGTCAGCGTATTCACCGTGGTGGAGATCTTTTCGCTGGAGGTCACGACCGGGCCAAACCACTGCTCCAGCGTCTGCTTGAGATCGCGCAGCCCGGCGAAACCCAGCGCCTGGATGGCGCGAACGACGGTAGCGTCCGACGTTTTCAGCAGCGTCGCGATCTCCATTGCCGTCTGCTCCATCACCGCTTCACGATTTTCATTGATATAGCGCGCCACCTGCAGCAGGCGCGGCGTGAGCTGGTGCGACCGGGAGCGGAGGCGGTCGCCGAAGAGATCAACTTTACGGCTCATCGTGACGCCTCCGGCAGCGGACGTCCGGCAATCTGCGACTGGACCTGCGCGGCCATCAGCCCTAACGAGGCGAACGAGTTCGAGATGGCCTCTTCACGCGAGATCAGCACGTAATGTCCGGTCCGACAGGCATTCAGGAACTGACACCAGCCCGGCATCACCGCATCCATCGCCGCCAGCTCATCCTGCGGTTTGCCGCCCGTATCCCCGCGCCAGGTGGCGAAAACGAAATCCGCATCCAGCTCCGGCAGCCGCTCGGCGCTGACGTCAATGCGTCCCCCTTCCGGGATGGACTCAATCAGCGGCGGGAAGGTGAACCCGGCATCACGCAGCACGCGGCCCAGCGAGTGATAGCTGTGCATGGCATTGATTTTCCCCTGATTGGCCTGAATCACCGACACGCTCACTTTGCGGGTATCAATAGTCGCTTTCAGCGCCTTAATTTGCTCCTGATAGCGCCGCTCCAGAACCTTGAGCCGCGCCTGCGTGCCCGTCAGTTGCGCCAGCTTGCGGTAGATCTCCGGTGCGCCGCCGTCGAGATGATCGATACTCACCGTCGGGGCAATTTTCTCCAGCTGTTCCACCGGGGTATTGCGCGTCGGCTCGGTAACGATCAGGTCAGGCTTTGCGGCGGCGATGGCTTCAATGTCGATATCCGCAGTGCCGATAAACTTGATGTCGGAATTATCGAAGTCGACGCCGGTCAACATGCCGCTGGAGCGCAGAAAATGGCTGCCGTCCGGCCGGGTGCGGCCATGGCTCGCCACCGGCGGCACGCCAAGCTCAATCAGCGGAATAGTAATGTCCAGGTCGTGTAGCGAGACGATCCGTTTCGGATGCACCGGCACCGCCACCTTACGGTTCAGATCGTCAGTAAACATCTGCGTCGGCTCGGTCGCGCTCGCCGCAAACCCCACCAGCAACAGCAATGAAAACAGTATGCGCATGTTAATCCCCTAAAATCTGTCCCGACGCTGCCAGAGCAGCAGCAGGAAAAACGGTCCGCCAATCAGTGAAATCACAATTCCCGCCGGCAGCTGCAGCGGGAGGAATGCCAGCCGCCCGACGTTATCCGCCAGTAGCACCAGCAGCGCCCCCAGCACGGCGCTACCCGTCAGGAGCGCCGTTTGCCCGCCGCGGAGCAGCAGGCGCGCCATGTGCGGCGCAATCAGCCCGACAAAACCAATGCTGCCCACGCAGGAGACGCAGGCCGCCGTCAGCACTACCGGGGCGAGAACCCTTAGAAGCGCCAGCCGGTTTGTGCGCACGCCAAGGCCCGCTGCGGTGTGGTTACCAAGCAGCGCCACGTCCGCAGCGCGGGCGGTAAACAGCAGCAGCGCAAACGCCGGAAGCGCCCAGGCAGCGGCAATGCAGATCAGCGTCCAGTTTGCCGCGTGGAGGCTGCCCGCCAGCCATAGCATCGCCGTCTGCACGTCGCGCACGTCCGCCGTGGTCATAAAGACGCCCATTGCGGCGGCAAAGACCCACGACACGCCGATGCCGATCAGGATGAATCGCGGACGTGAGATATCGCGCGCCAGGACCACCACCAGCAGCGCGGTGAGCAGCCCCCCGGCCATGCCAACCAGCGGCCGCCAGGCCAGGCCCAGCGCCGGGAACTGAAATATCAGCAGCAGTACCGCCGCGCTACAGCCCTCTTTCACCCCGATAAGCCCCGGATCGGCCAGGCCATTGCGGGTAATGGACTGCATTGCCGCCCCCGCCATGCCGAGCATCCCACCGCACAGCGCCGCCATCAGCAGGCGCGGCAGGCGGATATCCATCACGATGTAGCGCGTCTCTGACGTCAGGGTTTCTGGATAAAACAGCGCGCGCCCGATGGCGGAAGTGGGGATGGGCAGAGAGCCGTGCGTCAGGCCAAACCCCGTCAGCAGGCAGGCGGCCAGCGTCAGGATGACCAGACATACCAGCGCCTTTGGGCGGACCAGCGCCGAGAAGGCGCCAACGCGCAGCGCACGCAGTCCGGCGCGCTTCATTTAAACATCCTCGAGGCCATGAAGATAAAGACCGGGGCGCCAACCAGCGCGGTCATGATGCCGGTTGCGAGCTCCCAGGGCGAAAACAGCGTGCGGGCAGCGATATCCGCCAGCAGCAGAACCAGCGCCCCGCACAGGGCGGACAGCGGCACCATCACGCGCAGATCGACCGACACCAGACGGCGAACGAGCTGAGGCACCACAAGGCCGATAAAGCCGATCGGCCCGGCGAGGGAGACCGCCGCACCGCAGAGCAGCGCGATGGCCATCAGGGCAAGCAGCCGCGTTTTCAGCAGCGATACGCCAAGCCCCTGCGCCATTCTGTCGCCCAGCGCCAGCATGTTGAGCGAGGGCGACAGCCAGAGCGCCAGCGCAAAGCCCACGCCAGCCACCCACAGGGCAGCGGCAATCGTTTCACCGCTGATCCCCGCTAAATCCCCCGCCAGCCAGGTGCGCATGGCGAGCAGCGTCTGTTCATCGAGGATGAGCACCGTGGCGGTAATCGACGAGGCAAGCGCCGACATCGCCACGCCGCACAGCGTGACCTTCATCGGTGTAAGCCCGGTGCGTCCGGACGAGGAGAACGTGAGCACCAGCAGAAACAGCGCCGCGGCTCCGGCGGCGGCAATCAGCGGGCGCCCAAACGGCAGCGTCATCCCCAGCGCGCTCGTCAGCACCACAGCCAGCGCCGCCCCGGCGTTGAGCCCCAGAATATGCGGTTCGCCGAGCGGGTTGCGGATCGTGGATTGCAGCAGCACGCCCGCCACGCCGAGCGCGGCCCCCGTCACCATCGCGGCGCAGAGACGCAGCAGTCTGAGCTTGATGATGATGTTATGGTCGAAATTGCGCGGATCGAAGTGGAGGATGGCCTCCACCACCGTTTGCGGGGCGATAAAGCGGGCGCCGATCCCCAGATGGGCAATCGCGCCCGTTGCCAGCAGTAGGGCGAACATCAGGAAAGCCAGAAAGGTGCGCATCATGGCTGTTTTGCGACCTGGCGAAACGGCATAAAGAACGGTTTACCGGTCAGCGGATTGATGGACATATGCACGTCGACATCAAACACCGCTTTAATCAGCTCCGGCGTGCAGGCGTCCCCTTCATGCAGTACGCCCTCGACTTTTCCCTGGCGTAAAAAGACCAGCGAATCGCCGTAGCTCACGGCGAAGTTGAGATCGTGCAGCACCACCACCACGGTACGTCCGTGCTCGCGCGTCAGCGTATGCAGCAGTTCGAGGATCTCCACCTGATAGCGGAGATCGAGGAACGTGGTGGGTTCATCCAGCAGGATATAGGGCGTTTGCTGCGCCAGCGCCATGGCGATCCAGCAGCGCTGACGCTGGCCGCCGGACAGGCTTTCGACGGGCATGTGGGCAAACTCGGCCGTGCCGGTCAGGCGCAGGGCCTCCTCCACCGCCTGCTCGTCCTCGTCGCTCCACTGGCGCATAACGTTCTGCCAGGGAAAACGCCCGCGCGAGACCAGCTCAAAGACGGTTAACCCTTCCGGCAGCAGCGGAGACTGCGGCAGGATGCCAAGCTGGCGGGCGACGGCTTTCGTCGGCTGCGCGTGGATCGCCTTGCCGTCGAGAACCGCCGCGCCGCCAAGCGGCTGAAGCAAACGCGCGATGGTACTCAGCAGCGTGGATTTTCCGCAGCCGTTCGCCCCCACCAGAACGGTGATTTTCTGCTGGGGGATCGCAAGGGAAATATCATCAACGATGATTTTTTTCTGATAACCGGCAGAAAGATTCTCCAGAACCAGACCCGGTTTTGTCGTGTTGTGAGCCACGTGCATGCCAACGTAATAAAAAAGGAAACAAATATAAATAAAAATCATTCTCTTTTGAGAGTTTGAGGCCGCGCCATGTAGTAGTCAAGGGAAGAAACACCCTGAAAAAACCAGGGGTAACGGTGTGCTACTACACTGGCCGGTAAAACAATAAAGACTTAATTTTCAATTAATTAGTTGATTACCCATGTGCTTTTCCGTTACGTTTCAGAGATGTAGCCGATTTTTAGCTTTTTTCATTTACTACTACATTTCCGCATGATTGAATGATTCTCAATTACATGTTCGATGCCAGTTCTGGCTAACGGGCAGACCATAAAGGGCAATGACTCACAGGTTCTTCCGTGAAGCACCTTCACGGATATTTTGGGATAACAGTTGTAATGGCTACGTTCACACCTTCACTCTCTGGGATAAAAGGGCGCGCGCTCTTTTCACTGCTGTTTATGGCGCCGCTGTCGCATGCAGCAGACACCACGGCTAAAGACGGCGAAACGCTTACCGTCACCGCCGATCCAAATGCTACGGCGGAGGCCACCAACGGCTACCAGCCGCTGAATACCTCCACCGCCACGCTGACCAACATGCCGATGCTGGATATCCCGCAGGTGGTGAATACCGTCAGCGATAAGGTGCTGGCGGATCAGCACGCCACCACGCTCGATGAAGCGCTCTATAACGTCAGCAACGTGGTGCAGACCAACACCCTGGGCGGTACGCAGGATGCCTTTGTGCGCCGCGGGTTTGGCGCAAACCGCGACGGCTCGATCATGACCAACGGCCTGCGCACCGTGTTGCCGCGCAGCTTTAACGCCGCAACCGAACGCGTGGAGGTGCTGAAAGGCCCGGCCTCAACGCTGTACGGCATTCTCGATCCGGGCGGCCTGATTAACGTCGTCACGAAGCGCCCGGAGAAAATCTTCGGTGGCTCGATTTCTGCCACCTCTTCCAGCTTTGGCGGCGGCACCGGACAGATCGATGTCACCGGTCCGATTGAGGGCACGCGCCTGGCGTATCGCCTCACGGGCGAGTATCAGGACGAGGATTACTGGCGCAACTTCGGCAACGAACGCAGCACCTTTATCGCCCCGTCGCTGACCTGGTTCGGCGACGATGCCACCGTGAGCGTGCTCTATTCGCATCGCGACTATAAGACGCCGTTCGATCGCGGAACGATCTTCGATCTCAACACTAAAAAGGCCGTCGACGTCGATCGCAAAACCCGCTTTGACGAGCCGTTTAATGTGACCGACGGGCAGTCCGATCTCGCTCAGCTTAACGCGGAATACCGCCTCAACAGCCAGTGGACCGCGAAGTTCGACTACAGCTACAGCCAGGATAAATACAGCGACAACCAGGCCCGCGTCATGGCCTACGATTCAAAAACCGGCACCCTGACCCGCCGGGTGGATGCAACCCAGGGCTCGACCCAGCGCATGCACAGCACCCGTGCGGATCTGCAGGGCAACGTGGATATCGCGGGCTTTTATAATGAGATCCTCACCGGCGTGTCGTATGAAAATTACGATCTGCTGCGCACGGACATGATGCGCTGTAAGAACGTCAAAGGTTTCAATATCTATAATCCGGTTTATGGCAAACTCGACGAGTGTACAACCGTCTCCGCCGCTGACAGCGACCAGACGCTCAAGCAGGAGAGCTACTCGGCCTACGCCCAGGATGCCCTGTACCTGACGGATAAATGGATCGCCGTCGCCGGGCTGCGCTACCAGTATTACACCCAGTACGCGGGCAAAGGTCGTCCGTTTAACGTCAATACCGATAGCCGCGACGAGCAGTGGACGCCGAAGCTGGGGCTGGTTTACAAACTGACGCCCGCAGTCTCGCTGTTTGCCAACTATTCGCAGACGTTTATGCCGCAGTCATCCATTGCGAGCTACATTGGCGACCTGCCGCCGGAAACCTCAAACGCGTACGAAGTAGGCGCAAAGTTCGATCTGTTCGACGGCATTACCGCCAATATCGCGCTGTTTGATATTCACAAGCGCAACGTGCTGTACACCGAAAGCATCGGGGGCGAAACCATCGCCAAAACCGCGGGCCGCGTGCGCTCTCAGGGCGTGGAGGTGGATCTCGCAGGATCGCTGACGGAGAACACTAACATTATCGCCAGCTACGGCTATACCGACGCGAAGGTGCTTGAAGACCCGGATTACGCGGGTAAACCGCTGCCGAACGTGCCGCGCCACACCGGCTCACTCTTCCTGACGTACGATATTCACAATGCGTTTGCCGGGAATACCCTGACGCTCGGCGGCGGCGGGCACGGCGTTAGCCGCCGCTCGGCGACCAACGGTGCGGATTATTATCTGCCGGGCTATTTCGTGGCGGATGCGTTTGCGGCGTATAAGATGAAGCTGCAGTATCCGGTGACGCTGCAGGTGAACGTGAAGAACCTGTTTGATAAGACCTACTACACGTCGTCGATTGCGACCAACAACCTGGGCAACCAGATTGGCGACCCGCGCGAAGTCCAGTTTACGGTGAAGATGGAGTTTTGATGTAAAAAAGCCCGGTGGCGCTAATGCTTACCGGGCCTACGATCCATTCCCTCTCCCTGTGGGAGAGGGTTAGGGTGAGGGCATCAGGCCTCAATATCCGCCATATCCCCTTTCTCCTGCAGCCAGTTACGTCGGTCTTCCGAACGTTTCTTGGCGAGGAGCATATCCATCACGGCGTTGGTTTGCTGTTCGTCTTCGTCGCTGATCGTCAGCTGCACCAGGCGGCGCGTGTTCGGATCCAGCGTCGTTTCGCGCAGCTGCATCGGGTTCATTTCGCCCAGCCCTTTAAAGCGCTGCACATTTGGTTTGCCCTTCTTACGCTTAAGCTGCTCCAGCACGCCCGCCTTCTCTTCTTCCGTCAGCGCGTAGTAAACCTCTTTGCCGAGGTCGATACGGTAGAGCGGCGGCAGCGCCACGTGGACGTGACCGTTTTTCACCAGCGTGCGGAAGTGTTTAACAAACAGCGCGCACAGCAGCGTGGCGATGTGCAGACCATCGGAGTCCGCATCCGCGAGAATACAGATCTTGCCGTAGCGCAGCTGGCTCAGATCCTCGCTGTCCGGATCGATGCCGATCGCAACGGAGATGTCGTGCACTTCCTGCGAGGCCAGCACTTCGTCTGAAGAGACTTCCCAGGTGTTCAGGATCTTACCCTTGAGTGGCATGATCGCCTGATATTCACGATCGCGCGCCTGTTTGGCCGACCCACCCGCCGAATCCCCTTCCACGAGGAACAGCTCGGTGCGGTTGAGATCCTGCGCGGTGCAGTCCGCCAGCTTGCCCGGTAGCGCAGGGCCGCTGGTCAGCTTTTTACGCACCACTTTCTTCGCGGCACGCAGACGACGCTGGGCGCTGGAGATGGCCATTTCAGCCAGCATCTCAGCCGCCTGAACGTTCTGGTTCAGCCACAGGGTAAACGCATCTTTCACCACGCCGGAGACGAACGCCGCGCACTGGCGCGATGACAGACGCTCTTTGGTCTGACCGGCAAACTGCGGATCCTGCATCTTCACGGAGAGCACGTAGGCGCAGCGGTCCCAGATATCTTCCGCCGAGAGCTTCACGCCGCGCGGCAGAATGTTGCGGTATTCGCAGAACTCACGCATCGCGTCCAGCAGTCCCTGACGCAGGCCGTTGACGTGGGTACCGCCGAGCATGGTTGGGATCAGGTTGACGTAGCTTTCGGTCAGCAGCTCACCGCCTTCCGGCAGCCACAGCAGCGCCCAGTCCACCGCTTCGGTATCACCGCTAAAGTTACCGACGAACGGTTTTTCCGGCAGCGTCGGCAGGCCGTTTACCGCTTCGCACAGGTAGTCGTTCAGGCCATCGGCGTAGCACCAGGTCTGCTCGGTGTTGTTGACGTGATCTTTAAAGGTAATTTCCACGCCCGGGCACAGTACCGCTTTGGCTTTCAGCAGGTGCGTCAGGCGAGAAACGGAAAAACGCGGGCTGTCGAAGAAGCTTTCGTCAGGCCAGAAGTGGACGCTTGTGCCGGTGTTGCGTTTAGCGCACGTGCCGACAACCTGCAGATCCTGCACTTTCTCGCCGTTTTCAAACGCGATATTGTAGACCTGACCGTCGCGACGGACGTTCACTTCCACGCGTTTGGACAGGGCGTTCACCACGGAAATCCCCACGCCGTGCAGGCCGCCGGAGAACTGATAGTTCTTGTTGGAGAACTTACCGCCCGCGTGCAGACGGCAGAGAATCAGCTCAACGGCAGGCACGCCCTCTTCGGGGTGGATGTCCACCGGCATGCCGCGACCGTCGTCGATGACCTCCAGCGACTGATCGGCGTGCAGGATGACGTCAACGCGTTTGGCATGGCCCGCCAGCGCTTCGTCCACACTGTTATCAATAACTTCCTGGCCCAGATGGTTCGGGCGCGTCGTATCGGTATACATCCCCGGGCGGCGGCGAACCGGCTCAAGCCCGGTGAGTACCTCAATGGCATCAGCGTTATAGGTTTGCGTCATGATTTAAACTAGCAATTCGCATTGATTGTCAGTGGCTGTGCAGTCCAAGAAAATCGACAATCTGGGTGAAATGATCCTCAAAGCCCGTGAAAGCATGGTTTCCGCCCTCTTCTATAGTCTGGCGGCAGGAGGCGTAATACGCCACTGCCTGGCGGTAATCCAGCACTTCATCACCCGTCTGCTGCAGCAGCCAGATGAGATCCGGCGCTTCAAGCGGGTCGACCTGCATAACTTTGAGATCGTAAATATGGCGTGACTCTAGCACATATTGCTGCCCGGTGTAGGGGTTCTCGTTTTCGCCAAGAAAGTCCCTCAGCAGCTCAAATGGCCGTACCGCCGGATTAACCACAACGGCGGGCAGCATAAAGCATTGTGAGAGCCAGGTGGCATAGTACCCGCCCAGCGATGAGCCGACTACGCCAAAGGATTCACCGCCGTGTTCAAGCACGATCGACTCGAGCATTTCCGCCGCCTCCGCCGGATACGGCGGCAGCTGCGGGATAATCATCTCAACGTGGGGGTGATGCTCGCTCAGCCACTGGCGAAACTGCGTCGCTTTTGCGGAGCGCGGCGAGCTGTTGAATCCGTGCAGATAAAGGAGCGTAGACATCAGTAGCCTTCTGAAGCGGTATCCGGGCGGAACTCTGCGCCTGCCAGACGGCAGACTTCCGTGGTCAGCGTGCCGTCGGCATGCAGTTCCAGCCAGCGCCAGCCTGGCGCGATGGTATCCAGCGTAAAGTTGGCGCAGTGCGGCTTAAACTGCACACAGGTCGACGGCGTCGCCAGCATGCGGCGTCCGTTCCAGTCGAGATCCTGTTCCTGATGGATGTGTCCGCACAGCAGGTGTTTCACGCGCGGGTATTTCGCCAGCACGCTATCCAGCGCCGCGGAGTTACGCAGGCTGTGCTGATCCAGCCAGCTGCAGCCTGCCGGCAGCGGATGATGATGGAGCAACAGCAGCGTATGACGTTCAGGTTCGGCAGCCAGTTTGGTCTCCAGCCAGTCGAGTTGAAACTCGCTTAATTCACCGTGCGGAACGCCAAATACCTGGCTGTCCAGCAGCAGGATCTGCCACTGTTCACCCGCAAATACGCACTTCGCCGGAGAAATCCCCGCATCCTGAAGGGAACTGTACATTGCGGGCTGGAAATCGTGGTTTCCGGGCAGCCAGACGCAAGGCACGCTAAAGCTCGCGATGCCTTCAGCAAAATGCTGGTAGGCCGCGGAGGACTGGTCCTGCGCCAAATCGCCCGTTGCGACAATCAGGTCGCAGTCGCGATGTTCAGCGTGAATGGCGCTCAGTACCGCCTGATAACTCTCCCAGGTATTAACCCCCAGCAAAGTTTCATGCTTTTCGGCAAAAAGGTGGGTATCGGTGATTTGTAATATCCTGACTGGCGCCCCACCAGCAACAGTCAGGTTCAACAGGCTTTCCAAATGGTGTCCTTAGGTAGGTTTATGACGCTAACAAACCGGAATCGCCATTGCTCCATGTGCTAAACAATATCTTAGCCAGTCGGCTAAAAACTGGTTAATTTGATGCTTTTCGTCGCGTTGATGCAACTTTTTATTCGGATAATCATACCGCGCCTTGAAGCGAAAGATCTGCTGACTTGAACACACTTCAGCGACCATCGCGTCATGATAGAGACGCACCGTCATCGACGGCAGGCTCCAGTAGCTGATGCTGGGCGCTGTTTGTTCTATTTCCACCAGCGTAGTGTAGCGCGTTGATTCTGTTATCGTTAACCGATACTGCGCGTTGCTCACCTGATAGCTTACCGTTTCGCCGGGTGCGTCGTTTCTCGGCAGCAGGCGGCGCAGCTGTGCGAAATTGGTTTCGCACAGGCGCATCATTTCTGGGAAGTCAGGCGTATAGCGCTTCATTTTTTCCACTCGTTTCGTAATGTCTGATAATGCAGCTGCAGCCATTGCAGGGCGATGACAGACGCTGCGTTGTCGATTTTCCCCTCTTCTACCCACTGATAAGCCTGTTCCCGGCTCACCACATGAACCCGAATATCTTCGTTTTCATCAGCCAGACCGTGAATACCTTCTGCGGTCGTGGCGTCCACTTCGCCCACCATAATGGATAAGCGTTCGCTGGTGCCACCCGGACTCGCCAGATAGCTCAACACCGGTTTTGTGCGGCCTACCAACAGCCCGGCCTCTTCCAGCGCCTCGCGACGGGCGACGTCTTCAACCGACTCGCCCTCTTCGATCATCCCGGCCACCATCTCCAGCAGCCACGGGCTTTCACTGGTGTCATACGCGGCAATGCGGATTTGCTCCACCAGCACGACTTCGTCACGCACTGGGTCAAAGGGTAGCAAGACAGCCGCATGCCCGCGCTCAAAAATTTCACGTCTGATTTCGCCGCTCATTTCACCGTTGAACAGGCGATGCCTGAAACGGTAAAGATCCATCGAAAAAAAACCGCTATAAAGCGTTTCTCGTGCAATAATTTCTACATCGTTTTTGGCGAATGTCACGGGCAACTTTTCTGGTTTTTGCATGAGTCGAGTCCTGGTAGCAATGGTGATGAAATTGTGAATTTCAAGGCTGTTTGGCTGCCGTTTGTAAGGCTATATGGTAGATTGGTGCAAATTACCGCCAGATGGCACGTAACGCCAACCTTTTGGTGTGGATGATTCTGTTAGAATCGGCAATTATTTTTTAATTAGATCAGCGCTAATACTGCTTCACAACAAGGAATGCAAATGAAGAAATTGCTCCCCATCCTTATCGGCCTGAGCCTGACGGGCTTCAGTGCAATGAGCCAGGCGGAAAACCTGTTACAGGTCTACCAGCAGGCACGTCTGGGCAACCCTGATTTACGTAAATCAGCGGCCGATCGTGATGCTGCGTTTGAAAAGATTAACGAAGCGCGTAGCCCACTGCTGCCGCAGTTAGGGTTAGGTGCAGATTATACCTACAGCAACGGTTTCCGCGACGCTAACGGCGTAAACTCCAATGCTACCAGCGCCTCACTGCAATTGACACAGACGCTGTTTGATATGTCCAAATGGCGTGCCCTGACCCTGCAGGAAAAGAGCGCGGGCATCCAGGATGTGACCTATCAGACCGACCAGCAAACGCTGATCCTGAATACTGCCACCGCGTACTTCAACGTGCTGAGCGCCATTGATGCGCTCTCCTACACCGAAGCGCAGAAACAGGCGATCTACCGCCAGTTGGATCAAACCACCCAGCGCTTCAACGTGGGTCTGGTGGCGATCACCGACGTGCAGAACGCCCGTTCACAGTACGACACCGTGCTGGCCAACGAAGTGACCGCGCGTAACAACCTCGACAACGCGCTGGAATCCCTGCGCCAGGTGACCGGGAATTACTATCCTGAGCTGGCTTCCCTGAACGTCGACAGCTTCAAAACGGATAAGCCGCAGGCCGTTAACGCCCTGCTGAAAGAGGCGGAAAACCGCAACCTGACGTTGCTGCAGGCGCGTCTGAGCCAGGACCTGGCCCGCGAGCAAATTCGTCAGGCGCAGGACGGCCATCTGCCAACCCTGAGCCTGAGCGCCTCTACCGGTGTCTCTGATACGACCTATAGCGGCTCTAAGACCAATACTTCCCAGTATGACGACAGCAATATGGGTCAGAACAAAGTGGGCCTGAGCTTCTCTCTGCCACTGTACCAGGGCGGTCAGGTAAACTCTCAGGTGAAACAGGCGCAGTACAACTTTGTTGGCGCGAGCGAGCAGCTGGAAAGCGCGCACCGCAACGTGGTGCAGACCGTGCGTTCGTCCTTCAACAACGTGAACGCGTCTATCAGTAGCATCAACGCCTATAAACAGGCCGTTGTGTCTGCACAGAGCTCCCTGGATGCAATGGAAGCGGGTTACTCGGTCGGTACACGTACAATCGTTGACGTGCTCGACGCGACCACCACGCTGTACAACGCGAAACAGCAGCTCTCCAGCGCACGTTACCAGTACCTGATTAACCAGCTGAACATCAAGCAGGCGCTCGGTACGTTGAACGAGCAGGATCTGCAGATGCTGAACAGCGCGCTGGGCAAACCGGTCTCTACCTCGCCGGACAGCGTTGCGCCGGAGAACCCGGAGCAGGTTGCCGCCGTTGATAACTTCAACGCTAACGGCAGCGCCCCTGCCGCACAGCCAGCGGCCGCGCGTAGCACGGCACCTGCAAGCAGCGGTTCTAACCCGTTCCGTAACTAAGAGTGTTATCACGCCCTCTCTCACCGGGAGAGGGCGCAGCTGAATCACACCCGAACGTAAGCCAACGTAAAGATCCCCCTGATTCCGCCCCTCTTCGCTTCATTTTCAACCACTCATCCACTATCCTGAGCGTTATTACCACTGGGTCCTGGAAGACAAACATGAAACGGACAAAAACGATTAACCACGCGTCGTTCCGCAAAAGCTGGAACGCACGTCATCTCACCCCTGTTGCGCTGGCAGTAACCGCGGTCTTTATGCTGGCAGGCTGTGAGAAAAACGACGAAACGGTTTCGCTGTATCAAAACGCGGACGACTGCTCCGCCGCAACCGGCCAGGCAGCAGAATGTAAAACCGCCTACACCAACGCCCTGAAAGAAGCGGAACGCACCGCGCCGAAATATGCCTCACGCGAAGACTGCGTGGCGGAATTTGGTGAAGGACAGTGTCAGCAGACGCCAGCTCAGGCAGGTACTGCGCCGGAAAATCAGGCGCAGGCGCAGTCCAGCGGCAGCTTCTGGATGCCATTAATGGCAGGCTACATGATGGGCCGCCTGATGGGCGGCGGTGCGGGCTATCAGCAGCAACCGCTGTTTAGCTCGAAAAACCCGGCCAGCCCGGCTTATGGTCAATATACCGATGCCAGCGGCAAAGGCTATGGCGCAGCGACCCCGGGCCGCACCGTGACCGTCCCGAAAACCGCGATGGCGCCGAAGCCTGCGACCACCAGCACCATCACCCGCGGTGGGTTCGGTGAGTCTGTGGCGAAACAGACCAGCATGCAGCGTAGTGCAACAGGCACTTCCACTCGCTCAATGGGCGGCTGATCATGGAACGAGTCAGTATTACCGAGCGCCCGGACTGGCGCGAAAAAGCCACTGAATACGGTTTTAACTTCCACACCATGTACGGCGAGCCGTACTGGTGTGAAGATGCTTACTACAAACTGACGCTCGACCAGGTGGAAAAACTGGAAGAGGTGACGGCCGAGCTGCACCAGATGTGCCTGAAGGTGGTGGATAAAGTCATCGACAGCGACGAGCTGATGACTAAATTCCGTATTCCGAAGCACACCTGGAGTTTCGTCCGTCAGTCGTGGAAAACGAATCAGCCTTCGCTTTACTCTCGCCTCGATCTGGCGTGGGACGGCGTGGGTGAGCCGAAGCTTTTAGAAAACAACGCGGATACGCCGACCTCTCTTTACGAAGCGGCATTCTTCCAGTGGATTTGGCTGGAAGATCAGATGAACGCCGGAAACCTGCCGGAAGGTAGCGACCAGTTCAACAGCCTGCAGGAAAAGCTGATTGAGCGTTTCGCCGAACTGCGGGAGCAGTTTGGCTTCAATCTGCTGCATCTTGCCTGCTGTCGCGACACGCAAGAAGACAGGGGCACGGTTCAGTATCTGCAGGACTGCGCGGCCGAAGCGGAAGTGGCGACTGAATTCCTCTATATCGAAGATATTGGCCTGGGGGAAAAAGGTCAGTTTACGGATATGCAGGATCAGGTGATCAGCAACCTGTTCAAGCTCTATCCGTGGGAATATATGCTGCGTGAAATGTTCTCCACCAAGCTGGAAGACGCGGGCGTGCGCTGGCTGGAACCGGCGTGGAAGAGCATTATCTCCAACAAAGCCCTGCTGCCGATGCTGTGGGAGATGTTCCCGAACCATCCTAACCTGTTGCCAGCTTACTTTGCCGAAGATGAGTTCCCGCCGATGGAGAAATACGTCGTTAAGCCTATCTTTTCCCGCGAAGGCGCGAACGTCTCCATTATCGAAAACGGTAAAACGCTGGAAGCGGTTGAAGGGCCGTACGGTGAAGAAGGGATGATCGTCCAGGAGTTTTATCAACTGCCGAAGTTTGGCGACAGCTATACGCTGATCGGCAGCTGGCTTATTAATGATCAACCTGCCGGGATTGGTATTCGCGAAGATCGCGCGTTGATTACGCAGGATCTGTCACGGTTCTATCCGCATATTTTTGTTGAATAAAACTTGCCCGGTGGCGCTACGCTTACCGGGCATGTTTTTACCCCACCTGCACCGACAGCATACTCAAACTGCCCATCTCAATGCCGTCAATCGGAATGGTAACCGGCTCCTGACCGTCCCATGCACCAAGCACATACAGCAGCGGCAGGAAGTGTTCCGGCGTCGGGTTAGAGAGCGAACCGCCTTCGTGTTCCAGATAGTTCACTAACGGATGCTTCTCAACCGGGCCTTGCCAGGTCAGGTTCGCTTTGACGTAGGCGTTAAAAGCGCTCGCCCACGGGTATGGCGTGTTTTCGCCATGCCAGCGCGCCGTACGCAGGTTGTGCACCACGTTGCCACTCGCCACCAGCATGATGCCTTCATCACGCAGGGTTGCCAGCTTGCGGCCCATTTCCAGATGCCAGGCGGCGGGTTTAGTGCTGTCGATGCTCAACTGCACCATTGGGATATCGGCATCCGGGTACATCTTAATCAGCACGCCCCACGAGCCGTGGTCAAAGCCCCAGGCTTCTTTATCCAGCGTGACCGGGACGGGAGCCAGTAAATCAACCAGTTGCTGCGCCAGTTCAGGCGAACCCGGCGCAGGATAATGCGTGTCGTACAGCGCCTGCGGGAAGCCGCCGAAATCATGGATGGTCTTTGGTGCTTCCATCGCGGTGACGCCCGTACCACGGGTAAACCAGTGTGCAGATACCACCACAATCGCCTTCGGACGCGGCAACGTCTCGCCCAGATGATGCCAGGCACGGGTATAGACGTTATCTTCCAGAACGTTCATTGGGCTACCGTGGCCTAAAAACAGTGCTGGCATACGTGAAGAAGTCATGGTGATATCCTTAGAGATATTGGCAATTTGATGGTGCTACATTACGCCCATTCAGGTGAAGATAAACGCAGATAACCGTGAAGATCATCACCAGGAAATTTGAACGTAAGATATCCCTTAAGGAGAGTGCATGTCAGTACCCTTAATTTTGACCGTGCTTGCGGGTGCCGCGACCTTTATCGGTGCGTTCCTCGGCGTACTTGGGCAAAAACCGTCTAATCGTCTTCTGGCGTTTTCGCTGGGCTTCGCCGCTGGGATCATGCTGCTTATCTCTCTGATGGAGATGCTGCCCGCAGCGCTTCACACTGAGGGAATGTCTCCGGTGATCGGCTACGGCATGTTCATCGTCGGCCTGCTGGGCTATTTTGCGCTCGACCGTATGCTGCCCCACGCCCATCCTCAGGATTTAATGCAAAAAAGCGTTACTCCAATCCCCGGCAACATCAAGCGCACGGCCATCCTGCTGACGCTGGGTATCAGTCTGCATAACTTCCCGGAAGGGGTCGCCACGTATGTTACGGCCAGCAGCAATCTGGAGATGGGCTTTGGCGTGGCGCTGGCGGTGGCCTTGCACAATATTCCTGAAGGACTTGCGGTTGCCGGGCCGGTTTATGCTGCGACCGGCTCAAAACGTACGGCCGTATTCTGGGCGGGAATCTCCGGAATGGCCGAAATTCTCGGCGGGGTACTGGCGTGGCTGATCCTCGGCAGCCTGGTGTCTCCTGTCATGATGGCGGCAATTATGGCTGCCGTCGCCGGGATCATGGTTGCGCTCTCCGTCGATGAGCTGATGCCGCTGGCGAAAGAGATCGACCCGAATAATAACCCGAGCTATGGCGTGCTGTGCGGCATGACAATCATGGGAATGAGCCTGGTGATATTACAAACTGTAGGTATCGGCTAAAACGGAAAGCACCTTCAGAATTGAAGGTGTAACTTTATGTGTCTTTTTTGTCATAACACACATTAATTAGTCTAAGTTATAATACATTCTGAAAGAAATTGTTTCATGCAATTGCATTTGATAAAAATATAATTATTTACTCAATCATTAATCTTGCAAAAAAAAGAGTCAATTCGTTTAGCAATTATAATAACCTGATGGACGTCTGATTCCCGCACTTTTCTTGATGGAATCCTAAGAAACCCTCACTTTCATACACTCCTGACACATACATTCCAGAGCATGATCATCATCCTTATGAATATAAACATCTCAGCTTAAAGCTCTTTTTAAATTTTCTAAAAATGAAATCACAAATAATAATGATATATTCCCCTTCGCTGCACTAAAACAATATCAGTTAATTAAAATTGATAATCATACCTTCATTACTATAAAGGAATATATTAAATGTTGAACAAAACACTGTTAGCCGTTGTTACTGCTTCCCTTCTTTCTGGCGTAGCTTTCAATGCATCAGCTGCTGATGCAGGTCATGGTAAAGTGACGTTTAAAGGTGAAGTTATCTCTGCACCTTGCTCAATCGCGCCTGGCGATGAAGACCTGCAGATTAACCTGGGTGAAGTTGCGGATTCAGCGCTGAACGGTGGCAAGTTCTCTCTGCCAGTTGATTTTACTATCCATCTGCAGGACTGTACGCTGACGGGCGGAACCACTGAAGCACCAACCACTATCAGCAAAGCGAAAGTAACCTTTAACTCTGCAAACGAAGATGCGACCACTAAACTGCTGAAAAATACCTATGAAGGTAACTACGGTGCTGCATCAAACGTTGGCGTACGTATCCTGACCGAAGGTAAAGCTAACGTAGACATGGGTGTAGCGCAGGTATTCAGCCTGGTTGCAGGTAAAGCGTATCAGGAACTGAATTTCAAAGCACGTATGGAATCACCAACCAAAACTGCAACTGCGGGTGATGTTTATACCCAGGCTAACTATATTCTGGCTTACGAGTAATCGTTATCGAATAGCGTTAGGGCAATATAAGTCGGTGAAGGAATTACCGACTTATATAGTCTATTTTATTAAAAGAAAAGGATTTTATGCGCAACATTAAAAACCCGACCATATCTGTATTATCTCTTTTAATAAAACAGATCATTCACCCTATTATTGTCGCAGGTGTAATCATAGCTCCTGCCTGGTCGGTAGAGTTCAACACCGACATGATTGACACTGAAGATAAAAGCAATATTGACCTCAGCCAGTTTGAAAAGAAAGGTTACATCCCTGTAGGGCAGTACATCGCTCGCGTTGAGATCAACAAAAAAAGCCTTCCCAACTTATGGTCATTTGACTGGATTAAAGCCGACAACGAAAGCGGCTCTCAGGTCTGTCTTACACAGAGCGATTTACGCTCATTTGGTTTCGCTGATGAGTTTATTCAACAACTTCAGCCTGTTAATACACAGGGTTGTCTCGATCTCAGCGCAAAACCTGAATTAATCATCGGTCTGAATAAAGCGGATATGGTTGTGTCCATCACTGCGCCTCAGGCATGGATGAAGTATCAGGCAAAAAACTGGACGCCTCCAGAATTCTGGGACGATGGCGTGGCGGGTGCCTTACTCGATTACAACGTCTATGCAAGTCAGTACGATCCTGATAGCGGCGAAAAAAACCAGAACATCAGCTCTTACGGCACACTCGGGTTCAACCTGGGCGCATGGCGTTTGCGCTCAGATTACCAGTACGATAAATCATATACTAATGGGCATATCAACAGCAGTGACAGTGGGCTGGATCGCACCTATTTATTCCGTCCTATACCATCATTGGCAGCCAAATTGACTCTGGGTCAGTACGACCTCAATTCCGATATTTTCGACACGTTCCACTTCACAGGGCTCTCACTGGAGAGTGATGAAAATATGTTGCCCCCGGATTTGCAAGGGTATGCTCCTCAGATTACCGGCATCGCGCAGACCAATGCCAAAGTAACCGTGACCCAAAATGGGAGAATGGTTTACCAGACCACCGTCGCGCCTGGTCCATTTAACATCACCGACCTGGGCGATACTTTCCAGGGGCAACTCGATGTTACCGTTGAAGAAGAGGATGGGCGTAAAAACACCTTCCAGGTCGGCTCGTCTTCAATCCCCTTCCTGACTCGTAAAGGTCAGGTACGTTATAAAACCTCGACAGGTAAGCCTACAAGCGTTGGCCACAGCGACGTTAACAATCCTTACTTCTGGACTGGAGAATTTTCGTGGGGATGGAAGAGTGACATTTCGCTTTACAGCGGAGCATTGCTGACGGCCGATGATTACCAGGCAGTCACAACGGGTATCGGTTATAACATGAACAGCTTTGGCGCACTGTCATTTGATGTCACACGTGCTGAAGCAACATTGCACAATGTGGATAGCGGCAAACAGCGAGGCTACAGCTATCGAGCAAACTATTCTAAACGCTTTGAAGAAACCGGCAGCCAGGTAACGTTTGCTGGCTATCGTTTTTCTGACAAAGAATACGTCACTATGAACGAGTATTTAATGTCGCGAAGCGGTGATGATTCGCTCAGTAATGAAAAAGAGAGCTATGTTCTCTCTTTAAACCAGTTTTTCACTTCGCTGGGAATGAACGCCTATCTCAACCTGACGCGCAATACTTATTGGGACGACACAGCCAGTACAAACTACACGGTATCGGTCAACCGTAACTTTGATATTGGCAACCTTCAGGGTATTTCGGCGTCGCTCTCAGTTAGCCGCTCCAGGTGGGACGGAGAAGATGAGACACAATATTATCTTTCCTTCTCAGTACCACTGGAGCAGAGCCGCAGCGCCTCCTGGAGCATGCAAAAAACAGGCAATAGCAGCCTCACACAGACGGCTTCGTACTACGATTCTTCAGACCGGAGCAATACCTGGAATATTTCCGCATCCGGCAAGGATAGCGATTTTAGTCACGCCGAGCCGACCGTTCGCGGTGGCTACCAGCATTATTCTCCTTATGGCCGTCTGAATATGACGGGGAGTATTCAGCCCAACTTTTACAACTCTTTCACGGCAGGCTGGAATGGCTCCTTGACCGCAACGCGTCACGGTATGGCCCTGCATGATTACAGTAACGGCAACAATGCACGCATGATGGTTGATACCGACGGCATTGCTGATATCCCGTTAAGTGATAACCGCACTGTCACCAACAGATACGGTATTGCGGTTACCAACGCCGTCAGCGACTACATCACCTCTACAATTCGCGTGAAAAGTGCCGATCTCCCGGAAGGTGTAGATGTGAATAATTCAGTGATCAGTACCACGCTCACTGAAGGTGCAATTGGTTACGCCAAAATGAATGCCACTAAAGGTTATCAAATTTGGGGTGTTATCCGTCTGCAAGACGGTCATTTTCCGCCGTTAGGTGTCAACGTTGTGGATAAAACAACAGGCAGAGATGCGGGCCTGGTTGCTGAAGACGGCTATGTCTACCTCAGCGGTCTTCAGGATGAAAGTGAACTCACACTTACGTGGGGTAGCAACAGCTGCGAAATTTTAGCGCCGAATAAAAGTAATGCCGATGGAAAAGCCATTATTTTACCTTGTAAATCAGTAAATTAATTCAGGATGAATGAAATGAAATTAACGTTAATTGCAAAAGGATTTTTGTGTTTACTCTGTCTCAGCACGCTCGCCCATGCCACCGTTTCACCGGACAGAACGCGGATAATTTTTAATGAGACGGACAAGAGCACCACGGTCAAACTAACTAACCAGAGTAAAACCATGCCTTACCTGGCTCAGTCATGGATTGAAGATAAAAACAGCGTCAAGACGCGTGAATACATTACGCCTCTACCTCCGTTACTGCGCCTGGAGGCTGGCGAGCAGAGCCAAATTCGTCTGATGGGACAACCCACGCTTGCTCAGTTGCCTAAAGACAGAGAGAGTCTGTTCTATTACAACATGCGCGAAATCCCCCCTCGTTCAGACGCGAAAAATGTCATGCAACTGGCGATGCAAAGCCGCCTGAAGCTTTTCTGGCGTCCTAAGGCGATTGTGCTTAAAGAAGGGCAAGCCGTGCCTATGGAAAAAGTGGATATCATCCGAACCGCATCAGGCATAACGATCAAAAACAGAACACCTTACCACGTCTCGGTTGGTTACATCGGTACAGACGGTAAAACCCTCTTACCTGGCGCCAGTGGGTTTATGGTAGCCCCTTTCAGCGAAAATACCTCTGACCTTAAAAACCTCCCGGCCAAATTCCAGATTGGCTATATCGGCGATTACGGCGGTTTGAATATGTTCAGTATTAACTGCACTTCGGTGCAGCCAGTGTGCCATAGCGAAATAGTGAAAAAGGGCTAATAATGAAAAAGATCGCTTCACTGCTGGGCTTATTGCTGCTGCTTTTTTCATCGTCGTCATGGGCGGTAGACTGCTACCAAAATCATAAAGGCGGTGCCACGGTTTACACCGCTAACCTTCCAAGCTTTACCGTCCCTTCAAATGCGGTCGTCGGAAGCAAAATATGGGAAAGCTCTGACGTTAACGTAACCGTTTATTGCGATAATGCATCAGGCTGGAGCAAAACCAACCAGACAGAAGACCTCTTCGCATGGATAAAACTATCTGCAAAGAACAGTGCGGATGTATTAAATAACCCCTATTTCACTTTTGGCGTTACCTATAACGGCGCAGACCATGAGATGAATGATGAAGGTATTGATACCGGGGCCTGTCTTGATAAATACGAACCATACTATGATGGTATATGGCATAACCCGGTATGTAATGGCATCACGATGCAGAAAAGCATCACGTTTCCTGCACGTTTCCGCTTATATGTAAAACTAAAGGCATTCCCTGACGATCCGGATACTGTTTATAACTTTGGCAGCGTCAATGTCCTTCAATTTGACGGCGAGGGTGGAGCGAACCTCGCTTCTAATGCAAAAAACCTCCGATATAACATTGATGGTCTCGATCATGTTCACTTTCTGGACTGTGGCGTTGATATACAGATATTCCCTGAAAACCAAATTGTCGATTTTGGCCAAGTCAATAACATCGACGTAAACAACCAAAAAGCCCCATTTAGCGTGTCGACAATACGCGACGCGACTGCGGCATGCTCACAGCAGTTTGATGTGACCATGAGTTTTAACACAGATGATTTGTTTGATACCAGCCACGTCGATATGGGTAACGGTTTAGTAATGCAAATTCGTGATGAAACTTTAGGACAGGATATCTTAATGAATACCTATTATCCCTTTGCAACCTATTTCCCAGACGGTAGGGCATCCATCGTAACCCATAATTATATGGCTAAGCTAACGAAGAACCCGAACAGAGAGGTTGAAGTAGGTCCCTTCAGCAAGGACATTATTCTTAAGATAAACTATGAGTAAATAAATACAAAAAAGCCGGGTTTCCCCGGCTTTTTCACATCAGCATGTTCAGCTTGCTTTGCGCTCGTGCGCCTGGCGATACTCAACCAGATCTTCAATCGTCACGACCGGCATATTGTGCAGACGCGCAAAGGTGATGCACTCCGGCGCGCGGGCCATGGTGCCGTCATCGTTGGTCAGTTCACACAGCACGCCCGCAGGCTTAAAGCCCGCCAGTGTCACCAGGTCGATGGTCGCCTCGGTGTGGCCGCCGCGGGTCAGCACGCCGCCCGCCTGCGCACGCAGTGGGAATACGTGGCCTGGACGGTGCAGATCGGATGGCTTAGCACCGTCTGCAATCGCTGCACGTACGGTGGTCAGACGGTCAGCCGCCGACACGCCGGTGGTTACGCCATGCGCCGCTTCAATGGTCACGGTGAAGCCGGTACCAAAGGCGCTGGTGTTGTTTTCGACCATCATCGGCAGCTCAAGCTGCTTACGACGATCTTCGGTAATACACAGGCATACGATGCCGCTGCCGTGACGGATGGTCAGCGCCATCTGTTCAACGGTCATGTTTTCGGCGGCGAAAATCATGTCGCCTTCGTTTTCACGGTTTTCATCGTCAAGCACCATCACACCGCGGCCTTCGCGCAGTGCATCCAGTGCATGTTCAACACGTTGAGTTGAAGTGCCAAAAGAGGAAAGTAGCGTCTGATTCATGGTAAAAAAACCTCATTAACATTATGGTTACCAGAATCAGGGCAGTCTTAGGAGCGCCGTATAAGCGGCAAAAAGATAACGTGAGCGGGCCCATGCCCGACTGGATCGTTACTCTCTCCCATCCGGACTCTAACCGTCGGCCCCGGAATTACACCGGATCTGCTGACCTTTGAGAATTCACCCAAAGCGCTCGCGGGCTTTCAGCGCTAAGCTGATTTACCGCCGGTGGGGAATTTCGCCCCGCCCTGAGAATAAGCGAGATAACTATAACGCTATTGATTACCCTGGGCAATGCATAAGCTTCAAACAATTTTGTTTAACCCGCGGCATGACGCGCTACAATAGGCACTAACACCTTTTCATCAAGGGAAACGACAATGATTGACCCAAAGAAAATTGAGCAGATCGCGCGTCAGGTTCATGAGTCCATGCCAAAGGGCATTCGTGAATTTGGTGATGACGTTGAGAAGAAAATCCGCCAGACGCTGCAGGCGCAGTTGGTTCGCCTTGATTTAGTCAGCCGCGAAGAGTTTGACGTGCAGACCCAGGTTCTGCTGCGCACCCGCGAGAAGCTGGCGCTGCTGGAACAGCGTCTGAGCGAGCTGGAAAACCGCAATGCGCCGGAAGAAGTGAAGCCGGCACCGGCCATTCCGCCGGTGGACGATCAGGAGTAAGTGCGGCCTGATGCCCTCTCCCACAGGGAGAGGGTGAAAAAAAACGGGCCAACTGGCCCGTTTTTTACTGACTGTCTTTCTGGATCTTCTTGATGATGTTGGTGGTTGAACACCCGTCCTCAAAATTGAGCACCATCACCTCACCGCCGTTGGCCCAGACCTCTTCGCTACCTGCGATTTGCTCTGGTTTGTAATCACCGCCCTTCACCAGCAGGTCAGGCAAAATTCCGGCAATCAGGCGCTGCGGGGTGTCTTCTTCAAATGAGACCACCCAATCCACCGCTTCCAGCGCGCCGAGCACGATCATGCGCTGCTCCAGCGGGTTCACCGGACGCGTTTCACCCTTCAGACGCTTCGTCGACGCATCGCTGTTCACCGCCACAATCAGGCGATCGCCCAGCTTGCGCGCATTCGCCAGATACGAGACGTGGCCCGCATGCAGGATGTCGAACACGCCGTTGGTCATCACCACTTTTTCACCGCGTTTGCGCGCGGCGGCAACGGCCACCTTCAGCTCGTCTTCGGTCATCACGCCAAAACCGGTATCCGCACGCCCGCGCACCGCGTTTTCCAGCTCGATTGGCGAAACGGTTGAAGTACCCAATTTACCGACGACCACGCCCGCCGCGGCGTTCGCGAAGTAGCACGCCTCTTCCAGGGAGTTACCCGCCGCCAGCGTTGCCGCCAGCACGCCGATCACCGTATCACCGGCACCGGTCACGTCGTACACTTCCTGCGCCTGGGTTGGCATATGCAGCGGCGCCTTGCCCGGCTGCAGCAGCGTCATCCCCTGCTCGGAGCGGGTGACCAGCAGCGCGGACAGCTCGAAGTCAGCAATGATCTTCATGCCGCGCTCAACCAGTTCTTCCTCGGTTTTGCACTTGCCCGCCACCGCTTCGAACTCAGAAAGGTTTGGCGTCAGCAGGGTTGCGCCGCGATAGCGCTCAAAATCGGTGCCTTTCGGGTCGATCAGCACCGGTACGCTGGCTTTACGCGCCAGCTGAATCATCGTTTGCACGCTCGCCAGCGCGCCTTTGGCGTAGTCAGACAGCACCAGCGCGCCGATATTGCCCAGCGCCTGATTGATGCGCTCGTGCAGCGGTTCAGGATCAACGCCTTCAAAGCCTTCTTCAAAATCGAGGCGGATCAGCTGCTGGTTACGCGACAGCACGCGCAGCTTGGTGATGGTTGGGTGTGTCGGAACAGAAACGAAGTCGCACTTCACGTTCACGTCCGCCAGCGACTTGCTCAGCGCACGCGCCGCATCGTCGATACCGGTCAGGCCCACCAGACGCGAGTGCGCGCCCAGCGAGGCTATGTTCATCGCCACGTTTGCCGCGCCACCTGGACGCTCTTCAATGGTGTCGACCTTAACCACCGGTACCGGCGCTTCAGGTGAGATGCGGCTGGTCGGCCCATACCAGTAGCGATCCAGCATCACATCCCCGACAACCATTACTCCAGCACGTTCAAACTCTGGCAGTGTTACTTTCATTCCTGACTCCAGAAAGATTCACAATTTGCGCGCGATAATATCACACTTGTTTTGTTACGCACGGCTCCACCAGCCATTTCTGCCAGCTTGCCGTCACCTGGGCGCGCTCTGCGGTAAAACAGTCCAGCGCCACGTGGCCCGGCTGTTCCTGCAACGCCAGGTGATGAAGTTCGTCGCGCAGCGTGGTGTAGGCGCGGGTTAAGGCCTGCGCCTCATGCTCGTCCATAATGTCGTTTTGCGCCAGCAGTTCCAGAATGCGCACGTTATCGGACCAGCGGGTTAGCTTCGGCTTGTCGTGGGCATGCAGCAGCACCAGGTACTGAGTGATAAATTCAATATCGGTAATACCGCCCTCATCGGCTTTGATATCAAAGCGATCGCGATGTTTGTTGCCCAAATGCGCGCGCATTTTCTCACGCATTTCGCGCACTTCAGTTTGCAGGGTGCTGCCCTCGCGCGGGGTCGTCATGACTGACTTGCGGATCGCATCAAACTGCGTTTTGAGCTGCGGATCGCCGTACACCACGCGGGCGCGCACCAGCGCCTGATGTTCCCACGTCCAGGCTTCGTTCTTCTGATAGTCAGCAAAAGCGTCCGTCGAGGTGACCAGCATGCCTGCCGCGCCGGACGGGCGCAGGCGCGCGTCCACCTCGTACAGAATGCCCGACGAAGTGCGGGTGCTGAACAGGTGCATGATGCGCTGGGCCAGGCGCAGGTAGAACTGCCGCCCGTCAATCTCACGTTCGCCGTCGGTCATGACGTCCGCCGGACAGTCGTGCAGGAAAATCAGATCCAGATCGGAGCTGTAGCCCAGCTCCCAGCCGCCCAGCTTGCCGTAACCGACCACGGCAAACCCTCGCCCCTCGCGGTCAGCAAGATGCTTCGGCTGGCCATAGCGGGCCACCATCTGCACCCACGCCTGGTGGACTACCGCGTCGATGATCGCCTCCGCCAGCCAGGTTAAGTGATCGCTCACTTTCATTACCGGCAGCGTACCGGCGATATCCGCAGCCGCCACGCGCAGCATCTGCGCCTGCTTAAACTGACGCAGCGCCTCCAACTGCTGCTCTTCGTCCTCTTCCGGCACGCGCAGCAGATACTGGCGCAGCTCGTCGCGGTAAGCGTCCGTCGCCGTCGGCTGATAGAGCGTGTTCGGGTCAAGCAGTTCGTCCAGCAGCAGTGGGTATCGCGCCAGCTTGTTGGCTACCATCGGCGACGCGGCGCAGAGGGAAATCAGGTGTTTCAGCGCGCCGGGAAACTCGCTCAGCAGTTCAAGATAGGTGGTACGCGTGATAATCCCGCTCAGCAGCGGCATCATGCGCGACAGCGGCACCGGCGCATCCTCGCGGGAGCAGACCTCGCTCAGCAGGTGCGGCATCAGATGATCCAGTACCTGCCGACCGCGCGGCCCAATGGCGCGCTTGTTCAGCTCAAGGCGGAAATCGGCAATCAGGGCCACCACGCGATGGCGGGCATCGTCGCTTAAGTGCGCCAGCACCGGCGTGGTGTCATCTTCCTGGAGCGCGTCCTGCCACAGTTCGCGCCAGTGCTCGGAGAGCGCATCGTCCGGCGATTCACTTTCGTCGTCACCAATAAGATCGTTAAAGATGCGGCGAACGCCTGCCATATGGGCATCCAGCCGTTCGGTCAACGTTGACCAGTCATCTACCCGCATGCCCCAGGCCAGTCGCGCCCGGTTAAGGTCATCGCCCGGCAGGGTCTGGGTCTGTTCGTCGTTAATGCTTTGCAGCAGGTTTTCCAGACGGCGCAGGAAAAGATAGGCTTCGCGCAGGGTTTGCGCGTCGCCGTCCGGCAGCAAATGCAGTTGCTCAATGGCGCTCAGCGTCGGCAGGAGCGAGCGCGACTGCAGCGACGGCTCGCGCCCGCCGCGGATCAGTTGGAAGACCTGAACGATAAATTCGATTTCGCGGATGCCGCCCGCGCCAAGCTTGATGTTGTCCTTCAGACCGCGACGGCGCACCTCGCGGGCGATCATCCCTTTCATATTGCGCAGGGACTGGATCACGCTAAAGTCGATGTAACGGCGGAACACGAACGGGCGCAGCATGGCGCGAAGCTCGTTGGCGTAGGCGTCGTCGCTGTCGCCCATGATCCGCGCTTTGACCATCGCGTAACGCTCCCAGTCGCGCCCCTGCTCCTGGTAATAATCTTCCAGCGCGGCGAAGCTCAGTACCAGCGGGCCGCTGTCGCCAAACGGGCGCAGGCGCATGTCCACGCGGTAAACAAAGCCGTCCTGCGTAGGCTGGTCCAGCGCCTTAATCAGACGCTGCCCGAGTCGGGTAAAGAACTGGGCGTTATCCAACTCGCGACGACCGCCTCGCGTGGCGCCATTCTCCGGCCAGGCAAAGATCAGGTCGATATCCGAGGAGAAGTTCAGCTCGCAGCCGCCCAGCTTGCCCATCCCCAGAATCAACAGCGGCTGCGGAACCCCTTCTTCGCTGCACGGCGTGCCCCACTCTTTACAGCAGGCGGCGTAGAGCCAGTCCCGCGCGGCGACAATCAGCGTCTGCGCCAGCTCGCTCAGCTGCTGCAAGGTGCTCTCTTCACTCACCAGCTCCAGCGCCTGCGCCCAGGCAATGCGCACCATCACCCGGCGGCGGAACTGACGCAGAACGCGCATCAGCGTGGCTTCATCCGCCACCTCTGCCAGCGCGGTTTGCAGCCAGCCAGCATAGTGCCGCCACTCGTCAGCCTGCGGCGGCGCGCTTTCCAGCTCTGCCAGCCAGTCAGGATTCGCGCTGACGCTCTCCTGCACAAAATCACTGAACGTGAGCACGCTTTTCGCCTGCTCGCTTAACGATGACGCGGGTAACGACTCGGGCAGACGTTCGCAAACGGTTTGCCAGTGCTGCTGTAACTGCGAAGAAAGCGGCATATCAGGGGTTCCTTGCCAGAATTAACGTTTTCCGCTGTGCAGCCAGTATGGATCCTGCGAAATGGCTTCGTTGCGGAAATGCTCGATCTCAATCTGCTGACGGGTCTCAATGGCATGCTTAAGCCCCTGCCAGTTCTCCAGCCAGGCCTGCGCCTTCACGCCCTCGTACGCTCCCGACAGAAGCAACATGCTGTCGATATTACGCGCCAGGCGGGGAAGCTGGTCGCCATACTGGTCGCCCAGCGGATGCGCGAAGGTGGTTCTCAGCTCGGCGGCGTGGCGGGAAAGATGGATATCCGCGAAGCGTTTAAAGTTGTCCGCGATTTTGGTCTGCGCTTTTGCATCGAGGAAGACGCGCCAGCCGCGCGTCACCAGAAACTCGGTCAGCGCCAGTTTTGCCGCGGCATTTTGCGGGCTATAAAGCGCGGTTTGCGCCGACACGTCGGAAAGCAGCAGCGTTTCGGTCTGGGTCAGCAGATCGCGTAAGTGAGCGCTAGCTTTACGCGGTACGATACCGCCAAACAGCGTCAGGGTATGACGCACCAGACCAATCGCGGCCAGCACCTGTTTTTTGGCATTTTTGACGTTACGCGCCCACAGTTCTTCATGGTACTGCCATTGGGAGAGCGCCAGCTCCAGCGCCGCTTCCATGCCCTGCTCAATGCTGGCTTTCGGGACGACGCGCAAAATCGGAGTCTCTCTCAGCACGCGTGGCGCATTTCCGGCAGCCAGGTGGTAGCCGCGCGCCGCTTTGCTCAAGCTGCCCTGACGTAAACCCGGCTGGCTTACCAGCTTGCGCGCCAGCTTCAGCACGTCGCTCGCATCCCCTTCCAGAAGTTCCAGCTCCAGCTCGCAGATCGGTTCCTGGAACTCACCCGCCTTCACCTCGCCTAAATCCAGCGCGATTTCAATGCGGCTCTTGCCTTCCGTCACCAGCCATTTCTCGCGAGCGAAATCGGTGCTGAACAGCGGCTGCACCTGCCCTGCCAGCGTGGCGGGCAGTTCGCCTTCCGGCCAGACCTCCGCCGGGAAACGTTCCAGCTCAAGTTCTGGCTTACTGATGTCGATATTGTATTCCGGGCGCTGATGCAAACCGCCGACCACGCGGCCGGCGATTTTCATCGTCATCTCGTAGCGTCCGTTCGCGCCGCGGATGCGCAGCCCCATATCGTGGTTGCGCAGCCAGTTGTCCGGCGTTTCGTAGTAGATGTTGAGCAACGGTACGGGTTCATGGTGCTCGCCGGAGAGCGTATTCAGATGCTGACGGAGCGCGTCAACGCTGTCTTTTTCGACGATAAATTTTAATTCGATTTCCTGAGCCATAGCCTTGTACTTTTGCGGGCGTCACAGACGCGTCAATGAGGGCGAACTTCCTCGCCATTTGTTTGTCAGTACATAGTATTTTGCGCCAAATTGCCATGCAATGAGCAATTTGTCGGGCGTAAATGTGTAGAGTCGTGACACAGATGATTCTGATTGCTGATGAATGCTTTGCGTAGAGACACTGTTGCCACTACTATCGTTCCACTTTTTATGAAAATAACGACTAATGATGCTTAAATTACGCCTGATTGGACTTACTTTACTCGCTTTTAGCGCCGCAACCGCAGTGCACGCTGAAGAGAAGCGTTACGTTTCTGACGAACTTAACACCTGGGTGCGCAGTGGCCCCGGAGACAATTATCGCCTCGTGGGCACGGTGAATGCCGGCGAGGAAGTCACCCTGTTGCAGACCAACGCGGAGACCAATTACGGTCAGGTTCGCGACAGTTCCGGCCGTACCTCCTGGATCCCAATGAAAGAGCTGAGCACCGTGCCAAGCCTGCGCACCCGCGTGCCGGATCTGGAAAACCAGGTGAGGACCCTGACCGACAAGCTGAACAACATTGACGGGACCTGGAACCAGCGCACCGCTGAAATGCAGCAGAAAGTGGCGCAGAGCGACGGCGTGATCAACGGTCTGAAAGAAGAGAATCAAAAGCTCAAAAACGAGCTGATCGTCGCGCAGAAAAAAGTGAACGCCGCGAACCTGCAGCTTGATGACAAACAGCGCACCATTATCATGCAGTGGTTTATGTATGGTGGCGGCGTGCTGGGCGTTGGTCTGGTGCTGGGTCTGGTTCTGCCACATCTGATCCCAAGCCGTAAGCGTAAAGATCGCTGGATGAACTAATTCGTCTTCTCTGCCAGACTTACGTATCATTCTGGAAAAGAGAAAACGGGAGAGTTGGGCGTGAAGAGTTATCTGGTCGGTGGTGCGGTACGTGATGCGTTGTTAGGTCTGCCGGTCAAAGATAAAGACTGGGTGGTGGTGGGCGCCACCCCGGAAGAGATGCTCGACGCGGGCTACCAGCAGGTAGGCCGCGATTTTCCCGTGTTCCTGCATCCGAAAAGCCGGGAAGAGTACGCCCTGGCGCGTACCGAACGGAAATCCGGTTCCGGTTATACCGGCTTCACCTGCTACGCCGCGCCGGATGTGACGCTGGAGCAGGATCTGCTGCGCCGCGATCTCACCATTAACGCCCTGGCCCAGGACGAAAACGGCCATATCATCGACGCCTACGGCGGGCAGGACGACCTGCGCGATCGTCTTTTGCGTCACGTCTCCCCGGCATTTTCTGAAGATCCGCTCCGCGTGCTGCGCGTGGCGCGTTTTGCCGCGCGTTACGCGCATCTGAGCTTCCGTATTGCGGATGAGACGATGGCGTTGATGACGGCCATGACCGAGGCGGGCGAGCTGGAACACCTGACGCCGGAGCGCGTCTGGAAAGAGACGGAAAATGCCCTCACCACCCGCAACCCGCAGGTCTTTTTCCAGGTTCTTCGCGACTGCGGCGCGCTGAAGGTGCTGTTCCCGGAAATCGACGCGCTGTTTGGCGTGCCCGCACCGGCGAAATGGCATCCCGAAATTGATACCGGCGTGCACACGCTGATGACGCTGAGCATGGCCGCCATGCTCAGCCCTGAGGTGGACGTACGTTTTTCCACCCTGTGCCACGATCTCGGCAAAGGCTTAACGCCGAAAGAGTTCTGGCCGCGCCATCACGGGCACGGTCCGGCGGGGGTAAAGCTGGTTGACGGGCTCTGCCAGCGTCTGCGCGTGCCGAATGACATCCGCGATCTGGCAAAGCTGGTCGCCGAGTTCCACGACCTGATCCATACCTTCCCGATCCTGAAGCCCGCCACCATCGTGAAACTGTTCGCTAATATCGACGCCTGGCGCAAGCCGCAGCGCGTGGAGCAGATTGCGCTCACCAGCGAAGCGGACGTGCGCGGCCGCACCGGGTTTGAAGCGTCCGATTATCCCCAGGGGCGTTTGCTGCGCGAAGCGTGGGAAGTCGCAAAAGCGGTGCCAACGAAAGACGTTGTTGAGGCAGGATTTAAAGGCCCGGAGATTCGCGAGGAGCTAACCAAACGGCGGATTGACGCGGTTACCGCGTGGAAGGAAAAGCGTTGCCCTCAGCCGAAAGAGTGAGGGCAATCGGTTATCAGAAGAAGACCACGTACACCGCAGCCGCGACGATAAAGCGGTAGATCGCGAACGGAATAAACGAGATACGCTTAATCAGCTGCAGGAAGGTTTTGATGGCAATCAGCGCCACGATAAAGGCGGTGATAAAGCCCACGGCAAACATCGGAATATCACCTGTGGTCAGGAAGCCAATGCTTTTGTAAAGGTCCAGCGCGGTGGCGCCCATCATCATCGGCACCGCCAGCAGGAACGAGAACTCGGAAGCCGCGTAGCGGCTCACGCCCATCAGCATCCCGCCTGAAATGGTCGCACCTGAACGGGAGAAGCCCGGCCACAGCGCCAGACACTGGAAGCAGCCAATGATAAACGCCTGACGATAGGTCATATCGTCCAGGCCTTCCGCACGCGGGACTTTTGGCTTCAGCACTTCCGCGGCAATCAGCAGGAAACCGCCCACCACCAGCGCGTACATGACGTTAATCGGGTTAAACAGCGATTTAATGGTGTCGTGGAATACCAGCCCCAATACCACCGCCGGGATCATCCCGAGCAGGATGTGAATCAGCGTCAGGCGGCCTTTGCCCTCTCCTTCACGCTGCGGCAGACGGCCAAAGTGGATGCCGATCAGGCCAAACAGGCGACGCCAGAACATCACCACCACCGCCAGAATCGAGCCCAGCTGAATTACCACCTCAAACGTCTTTGCGGTATCGCCTTCGAAGCCCAGCAGATGGCCAACGATAATCATATGGCCCGTACTGGAAACCGGTAAAAACTCCGTCAATCCTTCGACCACACCCAGAATTGCCGCCACCAGCAGCGAGTGCATATCGCTCATCTATAAACCCCTAAAAAAGATATAAAAAAACGGTCGCCCCTAACGGCTACCGTGAAAGATACAGCCTTAAGACCGATATAACCTAAAATGGTTTAGCAATTATGACGTTAATTGTTTCCTTTCAGATTTGTGCCACGCTCGATAATCACGCCTACGTTGGCCGCGCGCGCCACTGCCCCCGGCTTGCTCAGCTTAATGCGTACCCACGGTGAGTTGAATTTGGTCAGCAGCAGATCCGCCACCTCTTCCGCCACCCGTTCCACCAACGCAAAACGCTGTCCTTCCACGTGGCCGATCACCGCTTCGCTGATGTCGGCATAGCTCAGACAGTCATTCACGTCATCGCTTTTTGCCGATTTGCGGTTATCCCATCCCATTTCGATATCGAACACCAGTTTCTGCTCGATGGTCTGTTCCCAGTCGTAAACACCAATTGTGGTGATTACCGAAAGTTGCTCTATAAATACAATATCCATCACGACCTGCCTGCTTTTTGGCTAAACCGGATACCACTTCCGGCGAATTATGCGTATTATCCACAGATGCTGAGAATACAGATACATTTTCAAAACGGAACAGCGTTATGAGTGCAATCGCGCCTGGAATGATCCTCCTCGCCTATCTTTGCGGCTCAATCTCCAGCGCCATTCTGGTCTGCCGCATTGCCGGGTTACCTGACCCGCGTGAAAGTGGTTCCGGGAATCCGGGAGCGACCAACGTGCTTCGAATTGGCGGCAAGGGAGCAGCCGTAGCGGTTTTGATTTTTGATGTTCTGAAGGGGATGCTACCCGTCTGGGGCGCGTATGCGCTGGGCGTCACGCCGTTCTGGCTGGGGCTCATCGCCATCGCCGCCTGCGTCGGCCATATCTGGCCCGTATTCTTCGGCTTTAAAGGCGGCAAAGGGGTGGCGACCGCCTTTGGTGCCATCGCGCCCATCGGATGGGACTTAACCGGCGTCATGGCCGGGACCTGGCTGCTGACCATTCTGCTGAGCGGCTATTCGTCGCTGGGCGCCATCGTCAGCGCGCTGATTGCTCCGTTCTATGTCTGGTGGTTCAAACCGCAATTTACCTTCCCGGTGTCGATGCTATCGTGCCTGATCCTGCTGCGTCATCATGACAACATTCAGCGCCTGTGGCGTCGTCAGGAAACCAAGATCTGGACGAAGCTCAAGCGTAAGAAGAAAGACGCTCAGTAAACCGTTCGTTATGCCTTATAACCAAATGTGATTTTTGTCACCTTCTGCCTGTGGTAACTGTTAATGACACAACACAACCACACAAAAAGAAAATGGCAGAAATCACAGACACCACTCCCCTTTCAACGGCAGGAATTCCCCCTGATGGCGACATTCAGTGGGTGCGCAGTGCATCGGACGTTTCACGCCTCGTTAATCACGGCTCACAGGGCCGGGCTAACGCCCGAATCGTGGTGGGTATCGCACTCGGGGGAATTTTCCTCGATGCCTACGATCTGGGCGCGCTGGCGTTCGGCATTAAAGACATCACCCGCGAATTTAACCTGACGCCCGCCGGTACCGGCATGGTGGCCTCGGCAATTACCTTTGGTGCGATTGTCGGGGCGCTGCTCGGCGGTTACCTCACGGATAAAATCGGGCGCTACCGCGTCTTTATGGCCGACATGGTATTCTTTGTCGTCGCCGCTATCGCCTGCGCGCTGGCCCCGAATGAATATGTGCTGGCGGGCGCGCGCTTTGTGATGGGCCTTGGCGTGGGGATCGACCTTCCCGTGGCGATGGCGTTCCTGAGCGAGTTTGCCAGGCTGAAAGGGCCGGGCAATAAGGCCTCCAGCGTCGCGATGTGGTGCCCTACCTGGTATGCGGCGATCAGCATCTCTTACCTTCTGGTTCTCTTTTTCTACGCCGTGCTGCCGGAAAGCCACAGCGACTGGCTGTGGCGATTGATTCTCGGCTTTGGCGCGGTACCCGCGCTGGTGATTATCGCCATCCGCAGCCGCTATATGAGCGAATCGCCGGTCTGGGCGGCGAATCAGGGCAACCTGAAAGAGGCGGCGTCCATTTTGCGGCAGTCGTACAATATTAACGCCCACGTCCCGCAGGATGCGCTCACCCAGCCTGCGCCTGTCGTGAATAAAGCCAAATGGTCGAACTATCTGAACCTGTTCCGCGGCATCTATCTGCGGCGTACCACGCTCGCCACGCTGCTGTCCGTCGTCTCCTCGTTCGCCTATAACGCCGTGGCCTTTGGCCTGCCGGTGATTATTTCAAGCTTCTTCGTGCAGTCTATGCTGACCACTATTGTGATCTCGCTGGCGCTGAACCTGCTTTTTGCGTTTATCGGTGGATTACTGGCGGTGCGCTATGTGCCGCGCTTTGGCGCGTGGCGGATGTCGCTGGCGGGTTACGCCTGTCAGCTTGTGGCGCTGCTGGGACTGGCGCTGATTGGTCGACCGGACGGTGCTTCTGAAGGGGTGCTTGCCGTGGCGATGCTGGCGCTTTTCCTGTTCGGTCAGGGATTTGGCCCGGGCGCGCATACCATGACGTTCGCCTCGCTGAGCTACCCGACCTCGCTGCGCGGCGTGGGCGTGGGTCTCAACCAGACGCTGATGCGCAGCAGTTCCACGCTGTCGCTGTTCCTGTTCCCGCTGCTGGTTGCTTCGCTCGACACCGCCGTGTTCTGGGTGATTGCGCTGGCGCCGTTTATCGGTCTGGCGTCATTGCTGGCGATCCGCTGGGAGCCGTCCGGGTATGATGTGGATGCAGAAGATTACCGCTAGTCTCGCAAACCGGCTCACATGAGCCGGTTTTTTATCCATAAGCGACTCATATGACAGCCTTCATTTCCGCCAGGGCATACTTAAACGTACCCCGATAGTGTGGAAATGGAAGCACCATGTTAGCAGCTCAGGTCACTGATAATACGTATAAAGGCTGGCAGGCGTCGCTTGCCCTGCAGTTTTGTCACACCCCTGAGAAAACCCTCCTGCGTTCCGCTCGACACGTCGGGCCGCTCACCGTACAACGTCCGTTTTATCCCGAAGGAAAAACCTGCCATCTCTATCTGCTGCACCCGCCCGGCGGCGTTGTGGGCGGCGATACGCTGGATATTTCCGTTCGGCTCAATGCCAAAAGCCACGCGCTTATCACCATGCCCGGCGCCAGCAAGTTCTACCGCAGCAGCGGCCCGCAGGCGCGTCTGAGCCAGCACTTTTATCTTGATGAAAACGCTACGCTGGAGTGGCTGCCACAGGACACCATTATCTTTCCCGGCGCGAACGCCGCGCTGCGTTCCGTCTTCCACCTTAAGGCCTCCAGCACGCTGCTGGCGTGGGAGCTGTACTGCCTGGGCCGCCCGGTAATCGGTGAGACCTTCAGCCACGGTACGCTGGAGAGCCGCCTTGAGGTGTGGGTGGATGATGAACCGCGCCTGATAGAGCGCCAGCACCTCGGCGACGGCGATCTCACGCCCGTTGCCGGACACCCGTGGATCGGCACCCTGCTGTTCTATCCGGCCCGGGAAGAACATCTCGACACGGTGCGCGCGCTGCTCGCGCCTCTGGGCCATTTTGCGGGGGCAACGCTCACCGACGCTCTGCTGTCGGTGCGTTTTCTCTCCCACGACAACCTGATTTGCCAGCGGGCGATGCGCGACATCTGGCAGTCGCTTCGCCCGCTTCTTACTACCAAAACCGCCTGTTCGCCGCGCATCTGGCAGACATAAGAGAAACGTTATGGAACTGACCCCCAGAGAAAAAGACAAGCTGTTGCTGTTTACCGCCGCGCTGGTTGCCGAACGCCGCCTTGCGCGCGGGGTAAAGCTCAACTACCCGGAATCGGTCGCGCTGATCAGCGCCTTTATCATGGAAGGCGCGCGCGATGGCGAAACCGTCGCCTCGCTGATGGAGGCGGGCCGCCACGTCCTGACGCGCGATCAGGTGATGGAGGGCGTGCCGGAGATGATCCCGGATATTCAGGTGGAAGCCACCTTCCCGGACGGCTCCAAGCTCGTCACCGTCCACAACCCGATCGTGTAAGGAGCACGTGATGATCCCAGGTGAATACCAGATCCAGCCCGGCACTATTGCGATCAACGTCGGGCGTGAAGCCCAAAGTGTTGTTGTTGAAAATCACGGCGACAGGCCGATCCAGGTCGGATCGCACTACCACTTTTACGAGGTCAACCCGGCGCTGAAGTTTGATCGCGAAGCCACCAGGGGCTACCGGCTGAACATTCCGGCGGGCACCGCCGTGCGCTTCGAGCCGGGCCAGAAGCGAGAGGTGACGCTGGTGCAGGTGACGGGCGCGCAGCGCATTTTTGGCTTTCGCGGCGAGGTCATGGGCGAGGTGAAACATGGCTGAAATTTCACGTCAGGCGTATGCCGACATGTTCGGCCCCACCACCGGGGATAAGGTGCGGCTGGCGGACAGCGAGCTGTGGATCGAAGTGGAAGACGATCTCACGGTCTACGGCGAAGAGGTCAAGTTCGGCGGCGGGAAGGTGATCCGCGACGGCATGGGCCAGGGGCAGATGACCGCTGACAGCTGCGTGGATCTGGTTCTCACCAACGCGCTGATCGTCGACCACTGGGGGATCGTGAAGGCCGATATCGGCGTGAAGAACGGGCGGATCTTCGCCGTCGGCAAAGCCGGGAACCCGGACATTCAGCCCGGCGTGACGATCCCGATCGGCGCCGCGACGGAAGTGATTGCCGCCGAGGGGAAGATCGTCACCGCTGGCGGGATCGACACCCACATCCACTGGATCTGCCCGCAGCAGGCGGAAGAGGCGCTGGTCTCCGGGGTCACCACCATGATTGGCGGCGGCACCGGACCGGCGGCGGGCACCAACGCCACCACCTGCACGCCGGGGCCGTGGTATATCGCCCGCATGCTGCAGGCCGCCGATACGCTGCCGGTGAATATTGGCCTGCTCGGCAAAGGTAACGGCTCCAACCCGGACGCCCTGCGCGAGCAGATCGCCGCCGGCGCCATCGGGCTGAAGATCCACGAAGACTGGGGCGCGACGCCCGCGGCGATTAACTGCTCGCTGGAGGTGGCCGAAGAGATGGATATTCAGGTGGCGCTGCACAGCGACACGCTGAACGAGTCCGGGTTTGTCGAAGACACGCTGGCGGCCATCGGCGGGCGCACGATCCACACCTTCCACACCGAAGGCGCGGGCGGCGGCCACGCGCCGGATATCATCACCGCCTGCGCGCACCCGAATATTCTGCCCTCTTCCACCAATCCTACCTTGCCCTACACGGTGAACACCATCGACGAGCACCTCGACATGCTGATGGTTTGCCATCACCTCGACCCGGATATCGCCGAGGACGTGGCGTTTGCCGAATCCCGCATTCGCCGGGAGACCATCGCTGCGGAAGACGTGCTGCACGATATCGGCGCGTTCTCGCTCACCTCGTCAGATTCGCAGGCCATGGGCCGCGTCGGGGAAGTGATTATCCGCACCTGGCAGGTGGCGCACCGCATGAAGGTCCAGCGCGGCGCGCTGCCGGAAGAGACGGGCGATAACGATAACTTCCGCGTGAAGCGCTACGTCGCCAAATACACCATCAACCCGGCGCTGACCCACGGCATCGCCCATGAAGTGGGATCGATTGAGGCGGGCAAGCTGGCGGATCTGGTGGTCTGGTCCCCCGCTTTCTTTGGCGTCAAACCCGCCACCATCGTCAAAGGCGGGATGATCGCCTGCGCGCCGATGGGCGACATCAACGCCTCGATCCCTACGCCGCAGCCGGTGCATTACCGCCCGATGTTTGGCGCGCTGGGCGCCGCACGCCACGCCACGCGGCTGACGTTTGTCTCGCAGGCCGCTGATGCCAGCGGCATTCCGCAGCGGCTCGGACTGCAAAGCGCCACCGCGGTGGTGAGAGGCTGCCGGTCAGTGAAAAAGGCCGACATGATCCACAACGATTTACAGCCGAATATCACCGTTGACTCGCAAACCTATGAGGTACGCGTCGACGGCGAATTGATCACCAGTGAACCGGCAAAGGTTTTGCCGATGGCGCAACGCTATTTTCTGTTTTAAGGAGTCATGATGATCTATTTAACCCAACGCCTGGACCATGCGCATCCGGTTACCGCCAGCGTCACGCTGCCGATTGACGTGCGGGTGAAAAGCCGCGCTCGCGTGGCGCTGAACGACGGCCGCGAAGCCGGACTGATGCTGCCGCGCGGCCTGCTGCTGCGCGGGGGCGACCTGTTGACCACCGACGACGGCAGCGAAGTGATCGAAGTGATCGCCGCCCCGGAGTCGGTTTCCGTGGTGCGCTGCGCCGATCCGTTCCTGCTCGCCCGCGCCTGCTACCACCTGGGCAACCGCCACGTACCGCTGCAGGTCATGCCCGGCGAGCTGCGCTATCACCACGATCACGTTCTCGACGACATGCTGCGCCAGTTCGGGCTGGAGGTAACCTTCGCCAGCCTGCCGTTTGAACCGGAAGCGGGCGCTTACGCCAGCGATGCCCACAGCCATAGCCATTCTCACGCCCATTCACATTAAGGATCAATCATGCGTAAGTATTTACCGCTGTTACTGCTGGCTTTTTCCGTTCCCGCGCTCGCGCATCCCGGCCACGGCGCCGACAGCTTTCAGGCTGGGTTTTTCCATCCGCTGACCGGGCTGGATCACCTGCTGATGCTGACCGGGGCTGGCGTGCTGTCTGCCCTGAGCGGCCGCAAGCTCCTGCTGCCGTTTGCCACCCTCGGCATGATGCTTGTCGGCGCCGTTGCGGGCAGCCTGCTCGGCGGCTTTAGCGGCATGGAGATGCTGATTATCGCCTCGCTGGCGGTCTGCGGGGTGATGATGTTTAAAACTGAAAACCGCCTGCTGCTGGCGGTGCCTGCCCTGGCGATGTTCCACGGCTGGGCGCACGGCGTGGAGATGTCTGGCCACAGCTTCTGGCTGTTCACCAGCGGTTTTATGCTGGCCAGCGCGACGGTGCTGTGCGCCAGTTTCGCCGCAGGCTTGTTGCTGCGCCGTCACGACGGGCTGCGTAAAACCTTCGGCGGCGGGTTGATCGTCTCCGCCCTGCTGGCGCTGATGAGCTGATGGAGCATGCCCGCCAGCGGCTGCGCCTGATGCAGCTCTCCAGCAGCAGCCTGCCAGTCGGGTCGTTTACCTGGTCGCAGGGGCTGGAGTGGGCCGTAGAGGCGGGCTGGGTTACGAGCACCGACGCCTTCAGACGCTGGCAGATCCAGCAGATGGAGCAGAGCTTTTTCTGCGTCGATCTGCCGATGTTTATCCGGCTGTTCCGGGCCTGCGAACAGCAGGACATCGCGGCAGCAAAACGCTGGACGGCATATCTGCTCGCCTGCCGGGAAACGCGCGAGCTGCGCGAAGAGGAGCGCAACCGTGGGGCGGCCTTTACGCGCCTGATTAAAAGCTGGGAGCCGAACTGCCCGGCAGAGTGGCTGTCGCTGTTTGCACAGAGCCAGCTCTGCGGCATGGCGTGGCTCGGCGTGCGCTGGGGCATTGGCGCGCGCGAGCTGGCGCTGAGCCTCGGCTACAGCTGGATAGAGAGCGCGGTGATGGCGGGCGTCAAGCTCGTCCCCTTCGGACAGCAGGCGGCGCAGCAGCTGATTATCGAGCTGAGCGACCATTTTGCCGCCGGGTTTGAACAGGCATTTTTACGTGGCGACGACTCGCTGGGGGCAGCTACGCCACTGTCGGCCATCGCCTCCGCGCGCCATGAAACACAATATTCACGACTATTCCGTTCCTGAGGAGTCAACATGGCTGATTACAAACATCCCCTGCGCGTGGGCGTGGGCGGTCCGGTAGGATCGGGCAAAACCGCGCTGCTGGAAGCGCTCTGCAAGGCGATGCGCGACACGTACCATCTGGCGGTGGTCACTAACGATATCTACACCAAAGAGGATCAGCGCATCCTCACCGAGGCGGGCGCGCTTGAGCCAGAGCGCATCGTGGGAGTAGAGACCGGCGGCTGCCCGCATACCGCCATCCGTGAAGATGCCTCAATGAACCTCGCGGCGGTAGAAGCACTCAGCGAGAAGTTCGGTAATCTGGATCTGATCTTCGTTGAAAGCGGCGGCGACAACCTGAGCGCGACCTTCAGCCCGGAGCTGGCGGATCTGACTATTTACGTGATCGACGTGGCCGAAGGGGAAAAAATCCCGCGCAAGGGCGGACCGGGGATCACCAAATCCGATTTTCTGGTGATCAACAAAACCGATCTTGCGCCATACGTGGGGGCGTCGCTGGAGGTAATGGAGCGTGATACCAACCGCATGCGCGGCGAGCGCCCGTGGACGTTTACCAACCTGAAGGCGGGTGACGGTCTGGGGACGATTATTGCGTTTCTGGAAGAGAAAGGGATGCTGCGGGTGTAGTCGTAAATGTCCCTCTCCCTGTGGGGAGAGGGTTAGGGTGAGGGGGTTACGCCTCAGGCAGTTCCGCCAGCGGCCAGCGCGGACGCACGGACACGCTCAGGTCGGACGTTGCCCCCGCATTCAGGCGCACCATACCGGCGTAAGCGATCATCGCCCCGTTATCGGTACAGAATTCCGGACGCGCGTAGAACACTTCCCCGCGACGCTTTTGCATCATCTCCGCAAGCTTCGCACGCAGCGTGCGGTTGGCGCTGACGCCGCCCGCCATCACCAGGCGCTTAAACCCGGTCTGATCCAGCGCGCGCTTGCACTTGATCATCAGCGTATCCACTACCGCGTCTTCAAACGCGCGGGCAATATCGGCGCGGGTCTGCTCGTCGTTGTCGTTATTGCGGATAGTATTCGCCGCGAAGGTTTTCAGCCCGGAGAAGCTGAAATCCAGCCCCGGACGATCGGTCATCGGACGCGGGAAAACAAAGCGCCCTTCCGTTCCCTGCGACGCCATTTTAGAGAGCATCGGGCCGCCCGGGTAATCCAGGCCCAGCAGCTTGGCGGTTTTATCGAACGCTTCACCGGCGGCGTCGTCGATCGACTCGCCCAGCAGCTCGTACTTGCCAATACCCGTTACGCTAATCAGCTGGGTATGCCCACCGGAGACCAGCAGCGCCACGAACGGGAACTCGGGCGGATTGTCTTCCAGCATCGGCGCCAGAAGATGCCCTTCCATGTGGTGAACCGGAATGGCGGGAACGTCCCACGCGAAGGCCAGCGAACGGCCAACCGTCGCGCCGACCAGCAGCGCACCGACCAGACCCGGCCCTGCGGTATAGGCTACGGCGTCAATATCGGTTGAGCTTAATCCGGCCTCTTTCAGCGCCGCCTGAATCAGGGGAACCGTTTTACGCACGTGGTCACGAGAGGCCAGTTCAGGTACGACGCCGCCGTAGTCAGCGTGCAATTTCACCTGACTATACAGCTGGTTGGCCAGAAGCCCTTTTTCGTCGTCGTAAATGGCGATGCCGGTTTCATCGCAGGATGTTTCAATACCCAGTACACGCATGACTTGTTTTACCTCGTTTCAATACCGCGCAGTGTAGAGCCTGGGCGGGTTGATGTAAAACTTTGTTCGCCCCAGGAAGAAGGCTCGTGTATACTCCTCACCCTTATTAAAGTCCCTTTCAAAATCGCATCGGTGCTTTACAAAGCAGCAGCATTTGCAGTAAAATTCCGCACCATTTTGAAATAAGCTGGCGTTGATGCCAGCGGCAAACCGAATTTATTAAAGGTGAGAGTTACATGCCGGTAATTAAAGTACGTGAAAACGAGCCGTTCGACGTAGCACTGCGTCGCTTCAAACGTTCATGCGAGAAAGCAGGTGTTCTGGCTGAAGTTCGTCGTCGTGAGTTTTATGAAAAACCAACGACCGAACGTAAGCGCGCTAAAGCTTCCGCTGTGAAACGTCACGCGAAGAAACTGGCTCGCGAAAACGCACGCCGTACTCGTCTGTACTAATCTGTTGAGGGCCAACGCCCTCAATTGACAGACAGAGTAGTAGTCGTAAGGCCGTGCTTCCGGAAGGAATGCGCGGCTTGTTTTCGTTTATAAGTCGCTTAAATTTTTGGGGCATATGGCCGGAAGAATCCCACGCGTTTTCATCAATGACCTGCTCGCCAGAACCGACATCGTCGATCTCATCGACGCGCGGGTAAAGCTGAAAAAGCAGGGCAAGAACTACCATGCGTGCTGTCCGTTCCATAACGAAAAAACCCCCTCCTTCACCGTAAACGGTGAAAAGCAGTTTTACCATTGCTTCGGCTGTGGCGCACACGGTAATGCCGTCGATTTTTTAATGAACTACGACAAGCTCGAGTTCGTTGAAACCGTCGAAGAACTGGCGGCGATGCATAATCTTGAAGTGCCGTATGAAGCAGGCAGTGGGCCAAGTCAGATCGAGCGCCATCAGCGGCAAACGCTGTATCAACTGATGGATGGCCTGAATTCGTTTTACCAACAGTCTCTTAAGCACTCTGCGGCTGAGCCTGCGCGTCAGTATCTGAACAAGCGCGGACTGAGCGACGATGTGATTGCGCGTTTCGCTATTGGTTACGCCCCGCCCGGCTGGGACAACGTGTTAAAGCGTTTTGGCGGCAATAGCGAAGATCGTAAATCCCTCATCGACGCAGGCATGCTGGTCACTAACGACCAGGGACGAAGCTACGACCGCTTCCGTGAACGGGTGATGTTCCCGATCCGCGACAAGCGTGGCCGGGTAATTGGTTTTGGTGGTCGCGTGCTGGGTGATGCCCTGCCGAAATACCTCAACTCTCCGGAAACCGATATTTTCCATAAGGGCCGCCAGTTGTACGGTCTTTATGAGGCGCAGCAGGACAATGCGGAACCTCCGCGTCTGTTGGTCGTCGAAGGCTATATGGACGTCGTTGCGCTGGCGCAGTACGACATTAACTACGCGGTTGCGTCGTTAGGTACGTCCACCACTGCCGATCATATTCAACTGCTGTTCAGGGTGACCAACAACGTCATCTGCTGTTACGACGGTGACCGAGCCGGACGAGACGCCGCCTGGCGAGCGCTGGAAACCGCGCTGCCGTATATGACCGACGGACGTCAGCTACGCTTTATGTTCCTGCCCGACGGTGAAGACCCGGATACGCTGGTGCGTAAAGAGGGCAAAGCGGCATTCGAAGCGCGGATGGAGCAGGCACAGCCGCTTTCGACGTTTCTGTTTAACAGCCTGATGCCGCAGGTGGATTTGAGTACCCCTGACGGGCGCGCGCAGCTCAGTACCCTGGCGCTGCCGTTAATCAGCCAGGTGCCCGGCGAAACGCTGCGCATCTACCTGCGTCAGGAGTTAGGCAACAAGCTCGGTATCCTGGATGACAGCCAGCTTGAACGTTTAATGCCTAAACAGGCTGAAAACGGCACGGTTCGCCCCGCGCCTCAGCTAAAACGCACAACCATGCGTATACTGATAGGGTTACTGGTGCAAAACCCCGAACTTGCTCCGCAAGTGCCGTCGCTGGCGGGTTTGAACCACGAAAGGTTGCCCGGACTTGGCTTATTTTCAGAACTGGTCAACACTTGTTTGTCTCAGCCAGGTCTGACCACCGGACAACTTTTAGAGCATTATCGCGGCACAAAAGAGGCCGCTACCCTTGAAAAACTGTCGATGTGGGACGATATAGCAGATAAGGAAATTGCAGAAAAAACGTTCACCGACTCGCTCAACCATATGTTTGATTCGATGCTTGAGTTGCGCCAGGAAGAGTTGATAGCTCGCGAGCGCACCCATGGCTTAAGCAGCGAAGAACGCCGGGAACTCTGGATGATTAACCAGGAACTGGCGAAGAAATAAAAAATTTAACGGCTTAAGTGCCGAATATCGATCGGGAAGCCCCCGGCAGCCGCACTGAGAGGCAGCGGCAAAAATATAAGTACGCCCTCGCTTTAAAGGTTGGCAGCACCATCGCCGACACCAATCAAACGAATTAAGTGTGGATACCGTCTTATGGAGCAAAACCCGCAGTCACAGCTGAAACTTCTTGTCCAACGCGGTAAGGAGCAAGGCTATCTGACCTATGCCGAGGTCAATGACCATCTGCCGGAAGATATCGTCGATTCAGACCAGATCGAAGACATCATCCAAATGATCAATGACATGGGCATTCAGGTGATGGAAGAAGCACCGGATGCCGATGATCTGTTGCTGGCTGAAACCTCCAACAACACTGACGAAGATGCGGAAGAAGCTGCTGCACAGGTCCTGTCCAGCGTGGAATCTGAAATCGGGCGTACCACTGACCCGGTCCGCATGTACATGCGCGAAATGGGTACCGTTGAACTGTTGACCCGCGAAGGCGAAATTGACATCGCAAAACGCATCGAAGACGGGATCAACCAGGTTCAGTGCTCTGTTGCCGAATACCCGGAAGCGATTACCTATCTGCTGGAGCAGTACGATCGCGTTGAAGCGGAAGAAGCGCGCCTGTCTGACCTGATCACCGGTTTTGTCGACCCGAACGCTGAAGAAGATATGGCGCCTACCGCCACTCACGTCGGTTCTGAGCTGTCTCAGGAAGAGATGGATGACGACGAAGATGAAGATGAGGAAGAAGACGACGACAGCGCGGACGATGACAACAGCATCGACCCGGAACTGGCGCGCGAGAAGTTTGCCGAACTGCGTACCCAGTACGAAGTAACGCGTGACACCATCAAAGCGAAAGGTCGCAGCCATGCCGCCGCTCAGGAAGAGATCCTGAAGCTGTCTGAAGTGTTCAAACAGTTCCGCCTGGTGCCAAAACAGTTCGACTACCTGGTAAACAGCATGCGCGTGATGATGGATCGCGTACGCACCCAGGAACGCATCATCATGAAGCTGTGCGTTGAACAGTGCAAAATGCCGAAGAAGAACTTCATCACCCTCTTCACCGGCAACGAAACCAGCGAAACCTGGTTCAACGCGGCTATCGCGATGAACAAGCCTTGGTCTGAAAAACTGCACGACGTGAAGGACGATGTCTATCGCGGTCTGCAGAAGCTGCAGCAAATTGAAGAAGAGACCGGCCTGACCATCGAGCAGGTCAAAGACATCAACCGTCGTATGTCCATCGGTGAAGCGAAAGCGCGCCGTGCGAAGAAAGAGATGGTTGAGGCGAACTTGCGTCTGGTTATCTCTATCGCCAAGAAATACACCAACCGCGGTCTGCAGTTCCTGGATCTGATTCAGGAAGGCAACATCGGTCTGATGAAAGCGGTAGATAAGTTTGAATACCGTCGTGGTTACAAGTTCTCTACTTACGCGACATGGTGGATCCGTCAGGCGATCACCCGCTCTATCGCGGACCAGGCACGCACCATCCGTATTCCGGTTCATATGATTGAGACCATCAACAAGCTCAACCGTATCTCCCGCCAGATGCTGCAGGAGATGGGCCGCGAGCCGACGCCGGAAGAGCTGGCTGAACGCATGCTGATGCCGGAAGACAAGATCCGTAAAGTGCTGAAGATCGCCAAAGAGCCAATCTCCATGGAAACACCAATCGGTGACGATGAAGATTCGCATCTGGGTGATTTTATCGAGGATACCACCCTCGAGCTGCCGCTGGACTCGGCTACAACCGAGAGCCTGCGTGCCGCAACGCACGACGTCCTGGCTGGCCTGACCGCCCGTGAAGCAAAAGTGCTGCGTATGCGTTTCGGTATCGACATGAATACCGACCACACGCTGGAAGAAGTGGGTAAACAGTTCGACGTGACACGCGAACGTATCCGTCAGATCGAAGCGAAGGCGCTGCGTAAGCTGCGTCATCCAAGCCGCTCTGAAGTGCTGCGTAGCTTCCTGGACGACTAATCCTGATAAACAGCAAAAAGCTCCCAATCGGGAGCTTTTTTTTTGTTTATTCCCTCTCCCCGTGGGAGAGGGCCAGGGTAAGGGCATCAGGCCGCAAAAAAGCTAAAGCCCCCGCACCATCAGCGCCTCATCCAGCTCCCTGTAGGCCTCCACCAGCTTGTCCAGCGTCGCTCTGTTGAGCCCGCTAGGATTCGGCAACACCCACACCTGCGTAACGCCAATGGTGATGCTCTGCTTACCCCACTTAGCCCCGCGCTGGCTAAACGCCTGCTCGTAGGCCTGCTTACCGAGGATCGCCAGCGCGGCTGGCTGGTAGTCTTCAATCTTCTTCACCAGCTCCCGCCCGCCGCTGCGCAGCTCATGCAAGTTGACCTCGCTTGCCTGTACCGTCGGCCGCTCGACCAACATGGTGATCCCGCAGCGCGTGTCCAGCAGGTGCTGCTCCTCTTCGGGCTTGAGTAACCTGTCGGTAAACCCGGCCTGATAGATCACCTTCCAGAAGCGATTGCCCGGATGGGCGAAGTGAAAGCCGGTGTGCGCCGAGGACTTTCCCGGGTTGATTCCGCAAAACACCACCCGCAGGCCAGGGGCCAGAATGTCGTTGATCATCTTTACTCCCACTGATACGTCGTTATGGAAGTATAAAGGATTGATAATGCGTTGTTTATAAAAACAGCAGGCAGGTGTGAATGGCTGGATTGCTGCGGGGAGTTACTTTATAATTCACCGCCACGGCCCCTTAGCTCAGTGGTTAGAGCAGGCGACTCATAATCGCTTGGTCGCTGGTTCAAGTCCAGCAGGGGCCACCAAATTTTAGATGTAGAATCAAAGAATTAAGCCACTCGATTGAGTGGCTTTTTTATTGGTTTTTTATGAGCCGGTGGCACCGCCGTTAACCGTGACTCATCGAAGCCGTTCGGACACGTTCAGAGGCGCCAGGAGTTGCAATCAGACGCTCCACGGATTCCATCGTCACGAACGTACAGCTGCAGTCCACATTGGTGCACTGATGATAGCGCTCTTTGGTGTTTTCACTTAAATAGCGACTGGTACGCGCATGCGCTGAATGCTTGCACTTAGGACAATGAAACATATACCCTCCGTTTAATTCACTTTATGTGAATCAATGATACTCAAAAACAACGTAATGGCAAATGAATTACTCTCTATCCACAGAAAATTTTTCGTCGGTGACGTTCAGCTCAAGGTTCAGCTGCGTGGTAAATCCACTCCCGCTCAGCGTATGAACCACTTCGCTGATGATCCACGCCTGCTCGTCAATGACTCGTTTAAAGCCGTTAACCAGCACCGGCGTTTCGGGAAACAGATCGGCTCGCCCCAGCGCCAGCTGGATAGAAAATTTCACGGTTCCCCGCTGAAGCGCGCGCCACTTCGCCTCCGCAGCCCTGAGCGCCTGCTCTTCAGACGCATACACCGTAGCAAGCTCAAACACGTTCTCCGCCGATCCCACCAGCCTCTCTTGCGGCTTCGGCTCCATGCCTTTAGCTCCCGACGCGGCGGCATCCGGATGCTGTAGCACCTCTGTGGGCTGCCCCCCAATCTGGCGATTAATACTCAATTGAGGATTTTGCTGTTTTGGATCGCGCGTTTGCAGCCATTTGGCCGTCACGCCGGAATAACTTTCACGGTCGGCGACGGAAAAAAGGTGCCGATCGCCATCCCCACGTTCAATCATCATTAAGGGAATCGCTGTGCCGCTGGCCGTCACGGCCTGGCCCGCTTTCATGAAAATGACCTTCCCGGCTTTGATGGAAACAAATGCACCATTGCGTTCGGCCAGGCGGGTGAGAAACGCCGCGTCAGTCTCCTGAGACTGGTCAATATGAGAAATGGCAATGGATGAAAGCCCAGCCGCAACGCTTGTGGTCAACTGGTTCCGCTGAGCGATAGTAGTGACTATCGCGCCGATCGTCGTGTCATGCCACGACTGTTCGCGCCGCACGTTTAGCTTCCCACGAAAATCCGCGCTGCATCCCCGAATGGTCAGGGTATCCGGCGCCCCCCGAAATTCAATTGTGTCGATCGTGAAGTTCCCTTTCGGCTGGAGCGGAGCTCCCTCCCACCCCAGCCATAAGGAGAGCGTTGCTCCCCGGGCTGGCAGGTCTAACAGCCCATCGGAATCATCCAGTTGAATATCCAGCTGATCGGCTTCCAGCCCACGTTTGTCGGTCATGGATAAACTGATAAGGCGGTGGCTGAAATTTTGCGTGATATCACGGTCGTTAAGCTTAAGCATAAAGTCAGGGGCGATTTTGCCGCCCGCCCGGATATTCATCTCGGCGATCATCCCACCAGCCCTCCAATGCTATTACGTGCGCTAGTCACCAGCTCTTCAGCCTGCGTTCTCAGATCGCCAAACATCTTCATCAGCGATTCGTCCACGCGTTTTAGCGACAGGGAAAATTCAATTTTTCGCGCGGTACCATCACTGTAAAAATCCGAATGCGTGTGCGTGACTTTCTCAATGATAAACATGCCGTGAATGATGCCGGTACCATCTATCAACGGCCATACCCGCCCTTCATTCGCCATCAGCTCAACCGCCTTGAGAGAAAGCCGCCCTCCCGTGAGCTCCGGGTAAAGTACTCCGGTGAGGCTAAAGGAGGTCTCACCTTCGCCAAGATATTGCCAGGCTTTGGGCTTCCCGATGCGATCGTTGGACGCCCAACGGTAGTCCTTTGTAAACTGCATTGTCTGATACGGTAAGGTTCGTCGTTCAAAGACAAACAGACCCAGCACCATTAACATTTTCTCTCTCCTCAACCAGACATAAAGCTGGATTGCCGCCGTCTCGCTTGTTCACGTTCACTATTCTCTATTGCCTCCCGGATTTGACGCGTCAGATCCATTCCGGAGGCCGTGCCCCCCTGCAGCGTGATGTTGTACTCGCTTTTACTCTGATCGACGTAAGAGCGTCCCCCTGTGGCGATGGTTGGCTGATACCCCTGGTAACCGCCATAGGTCCCCGTACCCGGAATATAAGAGCTGCCCACAGGAGAGGATGCCGCTTCTGCTTTTGCCGCAGCGGAGTCGAGATTCCCCGACTCGTTTTTGATAAGACCGAGTTTCTCCAGCAGCCAGCTGGCCTTGCCGCTCAGGCTGTTAAAGAGATCAAGCGGTGCCGTTAACGCATCGCCCAACGCCTGCCCAAAAATCACGCCAGCATTTTTACAGCCATCCAGCGTTTCCTGCGTCGCCTTGATCGGCGCAACCAAATTGGTGAACCATTGCCAGATACCGCCCAGCTTCTCCGAGATAGCATCAAATACCGTTATCACCGGTGAGAACATCGCCCCCAGCGGTGCGAAGGCCGTCGAAAGCCCTTCCATCACCCCGCCAAAGAAGGCGCTGATGGGTTCCCAGTATTTAAAAATCAGCAAGGCTCCGGCGGCAATCGCCGCGCCAAGGGCAATCACCGGCCAGCTAAGGGCACCCAGCACCGTCATGATGGCGCCGCCCACCACGCTGAATACCGTTCCCAACATCCCGGCCGCGGTAATAACCATATTGACGCCCGTCAGAACCGGGGCGATAACCGTTCCTACGCCGCCCAGTACGCCAGCAAACGCCTGCGCGCCGACAACAATGCTGGCCAGGGTCTGCGTCAGCTCAGGGTTGGCATTCACCCAAAGGGTGGCCGTGCTGAGCCAGCCGGTTGCGGTTGTTATCAGGTTGCGCAGAGCGCCATCTGCTTTATCGAACACGTCAATCTTCAACCCGCTCCACGCGGCCTGGAATCGGTTGATATCGCCGTCAAGATTATCGGTCTGAACGGAAGCCGCGAGCGCGGTACTGCCCTTTGCCCCCTGCAGCTGCTTACGTTTTTCATCAAGCGATCCATCACCCGCGGCGGAAACCAGCGCCCCTGCGGCTTTTATGGCATCCGGAGTCTGAACATGGCGCAACATCGCGCTGAGCGCGTCCCCGGCGGCGGCACCGTACATCCCCTTTTCCGCCAGAACGCCAAGCCGCGCCGTTGTCTCTTCAAGCCCCATACCAGCGGCGTCCGCGGCTGGCGCAGCGGCGTTCAGGGCCGCCGCCATCTCAGCGAGGCTGGTATTCGAAGAGGTAAAACCGCGCGTAAGCACGTCTGCGATGCGTCCGGCATCTGCATCTGCCAGGTTATACGCGGCCTGCGTGCTGCTGATAATATCGGCCGCTTTTGCAGCGTCGATATTCCCCGCCTGACTGAGGTTGATCGTTGGCACAGTGGCCACAAGCACTCCATCGGCGTCATAGCCTGAACGGGCCAGTTCGCTCTGTGTCCGGACGACCGCATCCGCAGGCGTTCCGGTGCTAACACTAACTTCCCGTGCCTGCCGGCGAATGGCCTCAAGCCGGAGGTCTCCCTTCTCCAGGCCAAGGTTTGCCTGAATGGCAGAGATCTGTTTTTCAAAACTGATGCCTGGCGCCATAAAGCGGGACGTCTGGTCAAAGCCCGCTTTTGCCATACTCACGCCCGCATTAGCCAGTTGCTGCACTCGCGAGATAGCGCGCTTGCCTGACTCGTAGCGGTTCTGAACGGTACTCAGCCGCTCCTGCTGCTGGTTGACGCGGGCCAGCGCATCCCGCTGCCGGTTAAGCTGCTGCGTTTTCTCGCTGATATTGGTTCGTAGACGACGCTCGTCCGACGAAAGCGTGCGCGTGTTTATCCCCGCCTTTGCGAGCTCAGCACGTTGACGCTGTACCGAGTAGCGTAAGCTGTTGTACTCAAGCTTAAGATCGGCTGCCGATTTTCGGGCCGCGGACAGCGCATCAGCCTGTGCCTGGGTGGGGTTTTGCGTGTTTTTAAACTGTACCGCCAGCGCCGCTGCCTGCTGTTTCGCCTGAGCAAGGGACTGCTCCGTCATGGCGAGCTGGCCGTTTGCTTTCCTGAAGCCGTTGATACGCCCCGCCTGCTCATCGAGTGCCCCGAGCGCCACCTGCGCATCGCGGATATCGTTCGCGAGAGTGAGGCTGGCGTTATGGAGAGCGTTAAGCGGTCGGGTTGCCCGGTCGACAGCCTTAAACAATTCCTGAAGTCTGACATTATTACTCATGGTGGTTTCCGCTTCGCTGCAGCGCTTTTTCGCGCCATAAGAGGAGTTCGGTCACGCTCAGGGTGTACAGCTCTGACGGCGGCCAGTGAAATATCACCGCGATATCCGCCATCAGATCGTCGACCGACAGATTTTCAGGAAATTTCAGCGAGCCGAAGCCGGTGACAAAAAACCGATCACCTTGCCAGCAAAAGAGAGCAGATCGCAGGCATCCAGGCGCGCAACCTCATGCTCGGTCAGGGCTGGCGAGGTCATTCGCGGCAGCACCTTGATCAGCGCATCTACGTCAGATTGCGCCAGCGACGCCAGCGATACCCCTCGCAGGGTCCCTGCATTCGGTTTTGAAACGGTCACCTTTTCAATTTTTTGCTCACCGCGCTGAACGGGGCTATCAAGCGTGACGATATGTGGATTTTCGTTCATGGCGATCTCGTTGGTATTTTCCATTTCGTTACTCTTCACAAAGTTAACTTACCGGCCGGCGATCCCGGCCGGTTAAAGGGTTACAGGCCGATGGCCTTACGGTGTTCTGCCAGGCGATCGACACCATCGACTTTCAGCACCATGTTGATGATGTCGATTTCGATGATCTCTTTGCCATCAATGGTCAGCTGGTAGTAGGCGCACTCGGTGGACATTTTGGTGGTGCCGCTCTCGCCCTGCTTGTTTTCACCGCCATCAAACTCTTTATGACGACCGCGCATGACGATTTCGACGGCGGAAATTTCGCCGGTGTCATCGCGCTGATAAGAGCCGGTAAAGCGCAGCGGCACGCTGTCCGCGCCCGGAGAGGCATACTGCGCCCACAGCGCGGCGTCCGGCAGACCGCCAACGGTCCACTCCAGCGCCAGGGCATCATCGTCCAGGCCGAGATCGACAGAGACCGAGCCGGGCATACCGCCGCCGCGATACTTCTCCAGCTTGCGGGTAAGCTTCGGCAAGGTGACGGACTCAACAACGCCCATGTAGCTCAGGCCATCGTTGAACATATTCAGATATTTCAGTTTGCGTGGTAACGCCATGCTTCAGCTCCTTAGCTATTAACCGAATCTGACAGGTCTGCCAGATAGGTATCGGTGATGCGCTGGCGCAGGGTCAGATTTTCCAGCGGCGGGACAGGGGTGTAGTCATAATCGATATACAGTTTCCCCGCTTTCAGGGTTGATGCGTCGTTCGACTCAGGGTCATACCAGCAGGAGCCGTCGACGATATAGCCGTTGGTTTTCAGCTCGCGGAACTTGGCATTAATACCGGACACGATGTCGCGGATAAGCGTTGGCGTGATGGGTTTATCCATCGCCCACGCGTGCGCTTCCGCCATGGTATCGGCCAGCACCTGCGCGGTACGGGTGTAGTTTTCAAAGACGAATAACGGATCGTCTGAGCAGGTGCGGTTACCCCAGAATTTGAAGCCGTCGTTGCGAATCAGCGTGGTGACGCCAGCCTGGTTAAGCAGGTTCGCGTCGGTGGCCTGTTCCTGCAGATCCCAGGAGACCGAAGCGCTTACGCCAGTGACGCCGTTAACGCCAACGTTTGACAGGGTTTTATGCCAGCCCATTGTCTGATCGATTTTGGCACGCAGGCCAAGCGCACGGGCGGTCGCCCAGGCCATTGTCGTCGCATTCGTAGTGGTATCCCACGCCAGAAAATCAGGGTGGATAACCATCAGCTCGCGCTGGCTAAAGTTTTTGCGGTAGTTGATCGCCTCAGAAATGGTTTTGCACCCCCATGCGCTGACATAGCCAAACGCGCGCAGGCTCTGGCACGTGGCGGCCAGAGCGGTCGCCACTTCCTGAGAGTCCAGCCCCGGTATGCCGAGAATGCGTGGCTTAACGCCGGTCACCGTTTTCGCCGTGAGAAGCGCCTTCAGACCGGTGTATTTACCGTTTTCATCAGTGGTACCGATGATGTTGGAAACGGTCTGTTTGCGGGCCTCTTCCGGGGTCTCTGCAGTGCCTTCAGCCACGCGAACAACCACAACAACCGGTTTACACTGGTCGGCGATCGCCTGCAGAGAAGCGGACAGCGTCCCCGCTTTGCCGGCTTTCGCAATCGCGCTTTGCACGTTGGTAATGAGCACGGGCTCGTTTAAAGGAAATGTCTTGTCGTCAGCATCGCTGGCCGTACAGACCATGCCGATGATTGCCGTCGAGACGGTGGAAATGGTGCGGGTGCCATCGTTGATTTCGATAACTTCCACGCCGTGGTGATAGTCGCCCATCCGGTTAACTCCTTCGTTTAGTGGTGAGGCTAGTTTCTCTTGGGCGGGGGAGTTATGAAACGTAATGACGTTGGAGGTAAGACAGCACAACGCACAGTGAGTGGTTGACCCGCGCGGGAAAGGTGACCGCTCATTTTGAGCGATCAATCATGAGTCATTGTTCGTCGATAACCATGATTAATGATTGAATATTATCGATATCGTTGCGCCAATAACGATGGTTATGACGATTTTACTGTGGTTAACAGATGGTCGGACTGCAAGGTGGATTTTTGGTTATTACTAGCTGCAATTCTTTGTCGGTGATGAAACAGAAGAATATGAGGAATGTCCCTATGAATAAGAAATAGCCCGCATGATGCGGACTATTTCTTTAAAATAACCAACCGATTAAACAGAAATCCACACAGGAGTTTTAGGCCAGTCAGGTGTACTGAGGTCAACCCCCGTCAGTTCAACAACGTATTTTTTCAGTTCTTCCAGTTGTATTCTTTCTTCCTCGGTGGCAATCCCCAAATCAACTGCAGACTGCAGCGGAAAAGCGCGAACCGCCGCCTCTCGTTGCCTGTTCAATAGCTCTCTGCGATTAGTCGCGAGGGTTTCTTCTGGTGTTCTGACCGGTGCGGTTACAGTGATCCATTCCATCTGTTTACTCTCGACGTTGTAACCGGGGGCGCAGTTAACGGGAGCAGCACCGACAAATTTTTCATGCTCTGAATCACTGACCCGAACAAGGTCATCCGGCAGAGCGTTAACAGACTTGTAATAGCGCAGACTTTTTATCGGATAGAAGCCGCGCGTTTTATTGCTGAATAACTGACTATGCATAAACTAATATCCTGTTACGACAAAAGAGAAATAACCGCTCATATTCCGCGTGTGAAGAGTGAAAGCACTTGCACTTAAAGGGTTAGCTGTCCAGTAAGAATCTCTGTCACTCCCCCCTGTTCCGCTGAAAGAGCCACCTATTGCGAGGATTCCGTTAGGAAAAGCAGCCGGAAGATAAACAGTGACATCCGGGTTGGAATTGGAGTTGGAAGCAACCCCGCCAATACACTGCATGAACACCTGACCGTTGCCGTGACGGTAATAGGCAGAGTTGTTTCCGGTGGTGGTCGACCCTGACTGGTTCGGTGGCGGGTTGTTCGAAGAATAAACCCTTACCTGCCCGCCGGATTCAAACACCCCCTGACCCGCAACGATATTGCCTCCGCTGTTAATTTGCCCAGCAGCAAGAATTGAGTCGCCGCTATAAAGCCGTTGGGGTGCATTGAATGTTCCGTTTGCATCAAAAGAATACAGGGCTCCACTGCCAGAATCCCCAATGATATGAACGACTGCGGAACCAAAATCATTTTTACCCGATCGTAATATGCCAAAACTAACAGAAGCGCCATATCCATGACCACTCGTTACAGACGTTCCTTTCACGATCGGAAGGTATACCGAATTATCTTTAGCGGTAGTGTATCCACCAACAAAAAACGGTGCTGAGCCATTAGTATATTGATGTGCAAATGCCCCACCTCCCTGCCAGTATTCCGGCTTAGTGGCGTAATACTTTGCACCATCGAGATAATCAACGCTTCCCCCGTAGTTTGTGAGAACTTTCGTCCAGCTCCCCCAGTATCCGTTATCTCCATTTAAGGTACGGAATTTTAGCTGTTTACCGCCATCACTATAAGACGCAGCATATTGCACCCGATAGTTACCACCCAGTCCTCCCACATCAAGAATTGTCGCCTCATAGCCAGGTGAATAGGCAGCACTGGCATAACAGAAACTTACGGAATTAGCAGGAAGACCGCTTGCGTCTTTAATCTCTCTGCTCGCTTCGGCAGCCGCAGACCGTATAGCAAGCGCACCACCGTTAACCACCACGCGCCCGGGCGTGATGTCGTCACGACTATCCTGGGCATTTTTACCAGCAGCAGTACCCAGACTGTTTTTCAGCTTTATGAGATCATCACTGACAGTCTTCACAGACTTTGATGTGGCCGCAAGCGTCTCTGAAGCACTATCGGTCGCACTGCTAAGCTGAACAATCCCCTTTTGTCCGGTAGTCGCATCCTGAGCCGTATACTTACCACGGGCAAGGTCGTAGGCAGCCTTAACCGCTTTCGGCGTTGCCGCCAGCGCTTCAGAGGAGCTATCAGTCGCACTACTAAGCTGAGTAAACCCTTTAGCCGTTAGCGTGGCATCAGGATGGCGACGAGACTGCTCATGCTCTTCAAGCTTCTCATCAACGTACTCCTGGGTCGCCATTACCGTAGACGTATCTATCGAGAGTTCGACTGACTCAATGTCGCTTACCATGATGACCATACGCACGGTCTGCGCACGTCCGGATCCTTCCGCCAACAACGGCTTATAGCTTTCAGCCATGTTCCCAACGGCAATTAGTGTCCCGGTGTCATCATAGAGGCCCATTTCTCGCATCCAGAAACCACCGGTTTCAGGCGGAATGAGCAGTTCCGCGATCACATAATTTTGATGCTTGTTATCCTGGCTGATTTTATTCAGCGCATGGCGCCAGACTTCATTAACCAGCTTCGTCTGCCCGGCATCAGGCACCGGCAACGTGCCACCACCGTCACCCACCGCCATCGCCGTAAAATTCACTTTATTGCCGTTCGGGACGGTCGCTGCAGCCAGTTTTTCGGCACCGGCTTTGGTGATAACCGTTTTATATTTCACTGTCATTGTGCTCTCACTTATCCGGGATAAACCGTGATGATGTCGCCGTCATAGCCCAAGGCGCCGGTATAGAGATAACCCGGAATGTCCTGGATGATATTCAGGCCAATAAGGTGGCGGCTGGCAGGCTTTGCATCAGCAACCAGCCTCTCCATTTCGTAATACATTTCCTCGTTAATACCGGTGTCCAGCACGCCAATATCAAGGCGGAAAGTGCCGGGCGGATCGTTGGTTTCCCACCACTCGGTGACGTTAATCAGATAGCCAAGCGGCTCCACCACGCGACGCACGGCGCCAATCGTCCCTTTGTGGGCATGGATAAACCACGCCGCGCGGATCACGTCCCGCTTGGTGGCTTCCGGCCAGCTCTCGTCCCAGCGGTCAACCGAAAATGCCCATGCCAGCCACGGCAGCAAATTCGCCGGGCAGGTATCCACATTCCAGAGGTGGCGCAACGGAACGGGCGTATTTTCGATGTCCGCACAGGCGCGCGCTGCCGCGACCTCAAGGGGCGATGAGCCAACCGGTAAAAGGCGGGTGTTACTCATCGTTCCCTCCCACGGTTACGCTGTAGTGGCTGCACCATGAGGCCTGGGTTTCATCAAGCACGATGTCAGCCGCGGGTGCGGTCAGTTCCACCCGCTGCACCCCTTCTACGTGAAGAGCGGCATAAATGGCGGACTTGCGAATATCGCGTCCAAGACGATGCTGAGCCGTGATATAGGCCTGTAACCGGGTTCTTGCCGCGTTGAGTACCGGCTCGCTTTCGGGGCCGGGAAAAAGGAAAAGCGATGCTTCGATGCTGTAATCAACTATTTTGGCCGACTGGACGGTAACGCGGTCGGCAACCGGCCTGATGTCTTCATCGTTTAGGGCGTTACGAACAATAGCGATCAGCTCTTCAGACGCTATGCCGTTATTCTCCCGGGAGAGAACGGAAATCGTGACGTTCGCCGGCTGCGGGCTGATGACGGAGATGTCCGCTACCCGGCCATCGGCACTGCGGCCATGGAACTGGTACGCGCCCGTCGAACCGGCCACGCTCAGCCCTTCCGGCGCCTGCTGGATGCGCAGACGAAAATCGGTATCGGACTCCATCACAGCCGGCGTGGGTGGGAACGTGGTGTCGTCGGCAGGGGCGATCACCAGACGCGCAAGGTTAGCGTTTGCCCCAATCTGGTCCAGATCGCTGCCCGCTGCATAGGCCAACATGACCGCACGCGCGGCCTCGTTAACCCGCTGACGCCACATGACTTCCCGGTAGGCATTCTCCTGCAGGAGCTTCACAATCGGCTCTGACTCCAGCGTCAGCGTCCGCGCAATCGCCTCTCGTTCCTCTTCGGGATAGAGCGAGACAAAGGTGGCCTTTCGTTCTGCCAACAGCGTTTCATAATCCACCTCTTCCACGACATCAGGCGCGGCGAGCTGGCTCAGATCAACAATAGCCATAGCGTTTAACTCAGTGAAATGGTGATAGAAAAGGATTGTCCGGAGGTCGGGCGCGTGCCGGTGATATCGACATACAACGTCCCGTCGTTCTCCGAACGCTCGAAAGTGATTGCCGTCAGGCTTATCCGCGGCTCCCATTTCTGGATGGCGGAATAGCATGCGGACATGATTTGCAGACGCAGCGCAGGGCTCTGCGGCCTGTCGATCATCGCCGCCAGCAGCGAGCCGTAATCCCTGCGCATGACCCGCGAGCCAATCGGCGTGACCAGAATGTCGCGCACGCTTTGCCGGATGTGTTCAGCTTCTGAAATGCTCAGCCCGGTCTGCCTGTTCATTCCCCTGTATCGCACCGTCATTGTGTCCCCTTAGTCCAGCTTCCGCCGCTTTGCACGCTGCCGTGCGCGTGGTTGTCCACCTGCACCCCGTTGGAGGTGAATTTACCGCCGGAATGCTCAATATTTCCGGCCATCACACCGCCCTGCTGCACTTCAAGAGAGGCGGTAATTAACTTGTTGGTACACACCACTTCAGGCGTATCCAGCGTGATGCGGGAAGTTGACGTCACCCGCACCTCCGGCACGGTGGCGGTCAGCGATTCCGAGGCGGTAATGTCGGCCGTTTTAATGCCAGTAACCGTCAGCGCCCCGCGTTCGGGTTCGTACTCGATCACCGCGCCGTCAGGGAACGATACATGGAGCGCGTCAGACGACCCGGACGGGGCCGGATGGTCGTCCGAGAAAATGCCGGGCAGCACAAAGGCGGTATCAAGCTCGCCTCCGATGGCCAGCAGCAGCACCTGCTCGCCCTCGGAAGGCGCCCACCAGACGCGCGAACGTCCCGCACGACAGGTTAGCCAGTTCAGCCAGGTAGTTTTCATCCCGCCGGTCTGGACACGACAAAGCCCTCTGTTGAGGTCAACCTCGGTCACAACACCGATACGAATCAGATTGCGGATCGCGCGAGCGATACCGTTCATGGAAGTTAATGTATTCATGAGAAGAGAATGCCGTTCAGGAGGAACGGCAGCAACGAGACGGGGTTTTATGCGGGATGAAACAACACGGCGCGGGGGAAATTACGCCTCCCACTGGCTGACCAGCTCACCGTTGATGTACAACGACGTCGGACGCGTGACGGGCTCCGGCAGCGGCGGTTCGGGGGAATACGTCGCGTACAGAGCGCTCTGATCCTGGGCAACAAGCATGCGCTCGGTTAATTGCAAACTGATGCTGATATCCATCGTATCGTCATCGTTTAAGACGATCGTGAAGGAACATCCGTTTTTACGGCCTTCATCAAGGGTAAAAATGTCCGGCTGGTTTTCCCGAAGCCAGGCCAGCACGGGAACGAACAATCCCTCGCTGTCGCCTTTGAAACCGCTGACCTTTGCATTCAGTTGATAGTGTTTTTCAAAGGAGAGCGAGGAGGCCAGGCGGGCGTCAATATGCCCGCTTCCGACCGACATCTGCAGGCGTTCCGGGCTAGCGTTCAGTTGGGGGATCGCGTCAATTAATGCCTGGCGCAGGCTCTTGAGTTTGTGCATCGAATTTATCCTGACAGTTTTTAATGGTTTCAACCTGCAGCGCGCAGGCGATAAGGGCATACTCAAGCCTGCGAATATCCGCGCTGAGATCGCCGTTAGTGGCGGGTTCGCTGCCCGGCATCGGGCAGAGGCTCACCTTCGGGCAGGCGTGGTAAACAATGGGCTGCGGAGGCGCAGGCGGTGCGGGTGTGCAACCTGCGGATAGCATCAGGCAGCCGAGCGTTATACCAACGGCGTAACGCTTCATTTTCATTAAGTAATCTCCCGATAGTCGCTTCCCGTTTCGCGCTCTCCTCACCCGCAGTGACAAGCGCCTCACGGAGCCTGACCTGGGCGTTTTCGTTTGATCGGGCAATCCGTTGCGACAGGGACAGCTGATGGTTAAGCGTGGCGAGGGCATTTTTTTGTTCGCTGGCGACCCGGTTAGCCGTAGCTAAGGAACGGGACAGGGTCAGGTTGTCGTGACGGAGCCACAGCGTGATGGCCAGCAGTCCGGCCAGCGCCAGCATGAGGGCTCTCATGGCAACCCCTTCGTGCACCATGCCTTCTCGCGGACACGGCGATTTTCGAGCCCGGTATTTTTAACGCCGTTGACGTACACCCAGCGGGTAAGCTGCTCGCACGCCTGTGACCACTGTTTACGCTTGATAAAGGACACCAGCGTCGAACGGCAGGCAGCGCCTGCGCCGACATTAAACGTGAAGCTCACCAGCGCGTCGTAGACCCGAGGCGGCATCTCCACCGGCGCGCACGCCGCCAGCCGCCGCTCCACGTTGAGCATATCAGCGACCAGGTTTGCCGCGACCTCGCGTTCGGTAATGTCCCGCGTGGGCACAACGTTTGCCGTGTGGCCAATGCCTGACGTCCACACCCCGGCACTACACCGGTAGGGCGTGAGGCGGCATCCTTCAAGATCGGCAATCAACGCCAGCCCCTCCGGAGACGTTTTCAGTAACCGAAAATCAGGCATCAGCACCGCCAGGGCCAGCACGCCGGCGACGCTGCAACGCTTAATGATTGAGTTCACGAATGCTCTTCTTATCGAGGCCAAGAGATTTGAGATAGCGCCAGGTTTTTCGCTTAAACCAGTAATTCGTCAGCGCGGTAAAAATGGCGCAAAGACTTCCCACGTACAGCGCGACTTTGTCAGGAGACATCGCCCCGAACCAGGCCAGCGCCACGGCCAGCCAGTAGGCGATAAACGTGGTGATTTTCTCCAGGCTCAGTCCCATAGGTTTACGGATTCTTTTGTGGGGGCGCTATCCACCTCCGGCATCTCTACCGGCGTTCCGTGAGGCAAGATAACCCCTAACTCCGCGAGGCCAGAGTTGGCCTTCAGAACGGCTTCAACGACGCCAGCCGTGCGCCCATAAAAGCGGGCGCAAACGGCATCAAGCGTGTCCCCCTGCATTGCATAGATCTTCATCAGTCGCTCCCAACATCCGGTTTCCAGGTACTGAAGAGTTTCCCGGGCCAGCAGGCTTTTCGCTATCGCTGACGGATGGACGCTCGCGGACACAACAAACCATCCGAGGGAAGCGAAGCGCGGTTCAATGGGAACGTAAAAATCTAATGAGGGTGTTCGGTCCGGGTAATAAAACCGGGTTTAGCGCCAGCTCTCGTCTTCCCAGACTTCCCGGAGAATAGTGTCCAGCGCCTCGCGATCGGCCTCTTTTTCAAGCCCCTGGAGCTCTACCCCCGTCACCGAGCCTACTCTCACGGTCACCCTCGTTGACGGAAACAGGGACCCTATTCTGCGGGTCAGTTCGCACTGAAAGGCTTCGGCGACGGACTGGCCAGCCAGCCGATCTTTATCGAGAGTAATGTTCACCCGAACGTTACTCTCTTTTTTGATTCGTTCCGGAACAGGCGATGCCGAGAAAACAACGGTAAAGGCGTTGTTCTTGATTAAGTTTCCCCGCGCAATCTCAGCAATCAAATTCAGGGCAATCTCACGATCTCTTTCCTGACACGTTCCTTCTGTCGTCAGCCGAGCAATCATCTCGACTCGTTCAATCATGACCTGCTCGTTCAACTCTCTGTCCACACAACCTCCACCACGAGATACTGTATAAACATACAGTATCATGTATTCATAAAAAGAGTGAAGCGAAAAATCAGAACCTTTAACGGTATGTACATGATATCGATAAAGATTAGCGTACTCGCCTGGTTAACAAATCCGTTAAATACCCAATACGTTCAAGGATTTTCCGCGCCTTTTCCTGATAAGAACACGCTGCAGGAAATAGCGTTCCGTCAGCTGCGCCCCTGCACCATTTGTCGTTAAAACGGCTAACGCCTCCGGCCATAAGATGCAGGGCCTCGCCCCGGCTGATGGCTATCCCGGTGGCGAGCCGTATCTCGTCAATCACCTTCTCTGGTACCCCGTTCTGCGGGTCGCTCGCGAAAACGATGGGCGACGTAGCGCCGGGGCGGATGAATTTGATGCGTTCGGTTAATGCCCGTCTCGCACGCCGGCTTAGGGGCTGAGACAGATCGTCCTGCGTACAGTTATTGACAGAACTCCGAGAGGGCTCAGGCGCATTCTTAATTTCCGAGGCTCTCTTCGGCACAATTTTCCACTGGGTGAGCCGGGTGACAATCGGGCTGCCCGCGCCGACGGCGGAGTCGTACACGCCACGAATACGGACCGTTTCCTCGCCGTACTGGTTAAACCCGGCGCGCGGTCCATACAGCGTGCGCACCTGTAAATCATCGCGACGGACAAACGGCCCTCCCTGCGCAGTAACGTAACCCGCCCAGTCACCGGCGTCGGCGGCATCATGGACGGCGGCAAACTCAACGCTCAAGCCGCGCGCGGCCTCAGTATCCGCCATACGTCGCAGCTCGCGGTAGACCGTTACCGGCGCGCCGCCGATGAACTGAAACTGACGAATGTGCCAGCGTCCCGCCCAGGCCGAAACGGCGGACGCCGTCTCCTTCAGAAGCCCGCCGCTTTCGTTATCGGTCTCGCCATCGAGCGCATAGCCGTCGATATTCTTTGAGATGTATTTGGCTATGTAACCGGTAGCACTGCCTTTCTTAGGATCGATCGCTTCCGCGTGAAAGCGCGCTCTTATGGCACTTTCGCTCTGCAGCTCAACAGCATCCTCCTGCCGCGCGTAATCCCCGATAATCTGGCGAACGCAGTCAACATCTTCCGGCAGCATAAACATCAGCATGTGCCAGTGGGGCGTACCGTCGTGATGGGGTTCCGCAACGCGGATACCAAAAATACGTCGCCCGTCCCGGTGGAGTTTTGCCCGGATACGTGCCCAGAGACGGGTAAAGTAGCCTTGCGTATCCGCCGGGCTGGCCCCGTTCCACTTAGCGTTGGGGTAGCCCGATTTCACGGTCGCGTGATACTGCGCGGGCGCGGTTAAGGTATAGAACTCGCCCACGTAGCCCAGCGCCTCACAGATATTTTCAAACCCGCGGATGCGGGTCATCAGTTCACAGCGGCGTATCGCCGGGTTAGACACCGAGGTATCGTATTTTTTAATCAGGCTGATGCGGTTGCCCTCTTCATCTTCAAGCTCCATGCCCTTGAGAAATTCGCGGGTGCGGCGCTTCTGCTCGCGCCACTCGGTCACGCAGCGCCTGCTCGCATACGCCGTTCTCTTTTTGCTGACGTTGCCGAGGGCAATCTGCAAATGCTCGCGCCAGGCCGCCGCGATACGGCGCAGGCGCCCGCGCCACCACACCTCGGAAAACATGCGGATCACCGCCGAGGCAACGTCATCTTTGTTGAAAAACGTCTTTGACACCCGTTCCCAGTGGGGAGGCGAAACGTTGAACTGCCGGGCGATCAGTCCGGCGCGCTGGTACCAGACGTAAAGCGTCCGGTATTCGCCCATCTCAGCATCGTTAATATTCGCCAGCTCGCCGCGAATAAAGCTGGCGATATCTGCGGCCAGCAGGTCGATGTCCGCGCGGGACATATCCGGAAGACGGTTATAGCGCATAACCAGCTCAACCATCCTCGAAGCGAGGTATTGCAGAATCTGGGTGTCGAAATGGTCATTAAACACGGCCCTGGAGACCGTATTGTGCAGGCCCTTGCAGGCATAGCGTTCAGAGACCAGACGCAGGCGGGGCAACATCCTTTTGCAGAAGCGGATCGAGAAAGCATTAGCCTTCAGGCTGCCCTGATGCTGCTCGAGGGCGTCAATCGTGCGCCAGACCTCGAAGCGCACGCAGTCAGGCTGCTGTGAGAGGGCAATTCTTGCCTGCTGCAGCGCCGCGAAGAGGCGATCGCGACGCTGCTGTTGGGTGTGCGTGAGGTAAGGGCTGGCAATGGCCGACCGTGGAGCGTTCCACGGATAAGCAAATGACGTCGCCAACTCATCCTCCCCGGACGTGTTTATTTTTCATCTCCGCGATCTCCTGGCATGTGATGCACAAGGCCACTCCAGGTACCGCCTTTCGACGCGCCTCAGGTATCGGCGCATCGCAGTCCTCGCACAGAATACGCGAAGGCGATGCGGGTCGCCTGCGGGCGCTGTTAATGTGGCGCTCTCTGTCTTCCTGCTCACGCGCCTGCGCAAGATCGATAAAATCGGCCATCAGTGCAGCTCCTGTGATTCACGCTCGTAGCGGGCTGCCTCGTGGCACAGCAGTTCGGCAACGTCCTCTCCGCTCATGCCGGTTTTGTAGATATGGCTCGCCAGCGCCTCCAGGTGCAGGGAGACCGCGAGGGCTCGCGCGCATCGTTCCTCTGTTTTAGCCTCCATCAGCAGGCGTTTCAGTTCTTCACTTCCGATCGGATAGGGGCGGTTTTCACTGTTTCGCATCACGCGTTCTCCTTAATTTCAGGCAATAGGCTGCCCGGCGGGTTTACGCCATTAGGTTTTTGGTTGGGTTATATCGGCATGGTCAGCCGTTCAGGAAATAAACTCACAACGGCACGAAAATGATTCATGGCGTTAATTAGCGCCCGTTTCTCTTGGGTCGTCAGCTCGCTGATATCGCACTCATGACGGGCAACAGGTAATCTCGCCAGGTAAAAGATGGCGGCCAGCGCCCTGCTGTTCTCCTCAAAACAGGGATCGCGCTTATCGCGCAGCTCGGCCATAAACCGTGCCAGCTCTTTTCCGCTATCGCTCCCGTATCGGGCGCGCAGTTCAGCGACGTGGTTAAGCCCGTTAAGACGTGCTCCCACGCTAAGTGGAACCCTTGCATGGGCAGCTTCTATCGCCATATCTCCCCTCGCATAAATTCACGCACGCTAATGTGCTGAAAACGCTCATAGCACGGCATTTTCCGCCGTTTGATGATTGCGATTTCACAAACCATGCTGCAAAATTCCCATTTTGATAATGTCTGCAATCATTAGCCTCTGTTTGCCAACTTCTGCCGCTGATTGCTCGAATTTGCAATGATATTAATACCCAATTGAGTATTAGTAAACACCCAAAGGAATATATTTTGATACTGGATTCTCAAGTGAATAATGAAGAGTTACTCGATAGAATCTGTCAGGTATATGGTTTCACGCAGAAAATCCAGCTGGCCCGGCACTTTAATATCGCCGCCAGCTCGCTTCAGAACCGCTACGCGCGCGGTACCATCTCTTACGACTTCGCGGTTCAGTGCGCGCTGGACACCGGTGCCAGCTTGCGCTGGCTGATGACCGGGCAAGGTGCGCAGTTTGAAGGTAACCCCGCATCGGGCGATCCGGTTTCAGTTTCGGCATTCACACTCAGTGATGGTAAGCTGGAAGAAAATACCATTTTGAGCATCGATGCCAGTTTCTTTAGCAAACCGCTGGCTCGCGGCATCGCTGTTCGGGCGGAGGGAAAGCTTCACTTTATCGAAAAAGAGGCGTCGTTAACCGACGGCCTTTGGCTGGTCGAGATTGAAGGCACCGCCAGCATCCGCGACTTAACGCTGTTACCGGGCAAAAAACTTCACGTAGCGGGCGGTAAAGTTCCATTTGAGTGCGGTATCAACGAGATAAAAACGGTGGGTCGCGTGGTGGGGATCTACAGCGAGGTTATTTAAGGGACAGAGCGGGAAACAGTGAAAACGAAGCCATTTTGCGTATTCGCTCTCCTGCTCATATCTCGTACCTCACAAACTGCAAATCTAAAGAAATCCCCCATCGCGCCGATCATCATCCGTGTGTATTATTTCCTGTAGCTTTTACAACAACTACCCTTAACTCAAATACTTAAGCGCCAAAGCGAAAGGCATCATGAGCACACCGATCAAACGGCTAGAAATCATTAAAAATGCCATTGAACTGGAAGATGACGACATCATCCAGAGCCAGCTGACACGCCTGAAAAATGAAGCGTTTGACGATGAGCTACAGGCAATCGTCGTTGCGCTTGAGGAGAAGAACTACACCTCTGCGATGGCGGCCATAACCGCCTGGCTGCAGGGCCAACGCGCCGTGACCCAGTGGCGTGACCCACAGGTAGCCGCCAGCAAGCTGGAGCTGAAGGCGCTGGAAGAGCGTCTGCGCGATCTGATTGACCGCCGCAACGCGCGCGTGCAGCAGCTTGATGAGTTCAACGATCTCTATTTCTCCCGCCTCGGACCGCTGATGCAGCAGATCCTCGCCCTGCGTAAAACGCTGGCGGAGCTGAACCTGCGTCGTCAGCAGGCGGAGGCACGTCGTCGCGAGGAGGATTACCGCCGCTGTCAGCGCTATATGGCGCAGGCGGTGGAGGTGCTGGCGACGCTTACCCAGCGCTGGCGCGATCTCCCGGCTGACTCCGTCCAGGCCGCTCAGGCGCGTAAGCATCTGGAGCAGCAAAGCAATCTGATTGCCAACCTGCTGGCCGAAGCGCTCGAACTGGAAAGCGGCTTAACGCGCGAAGAAGAGCCCGCGCGTCAGGCGCGCGACGAGGCCAACGAAGAGTACGAGAAGTATCGCGAACAGCATCACGATGCCGAAGTGCGGCTGCGCAAGGGCAAACATCTCTCGGAAGAAGATCAGAACGAACTCAAGCGCCTCTGGCGGCAGGCGAGCAAGCTCTGCCATCCGGATTTAGTCGCAGACGATCTGAAAGAGGAAGCCAACGCGATGATGGTGCAGCTCAACCAGGCCAAACAGCGCGGCGACGTCAAAACCATTCGCTCGCTGGTGGCCCGCCTGCAGCAGGGGTTCGAGCCATTGATGGCGAGCGACAGGCTGAACGATCTGGAGCGTATCCGCAAAAAAATGGCGCAGGTCCGCGAGCAAATCGACACCTTAGTGAACGAGCTGGCGGAGCTGGAAAAAGAGGAGTCCTGGCTGCTGGTATCGTCGCTGAGCAATATGGAAGCGTACTTTGCTCAGCAGGAGAAAGCGCTAAAAGAGGTATGCGCCTCGCTCGAACACCAGGTTAACGAAGCGCAAATGGATTCGGCAGCCTGATTATTTAGCGTGCCAGTATGCGCTGGCACGCACCAGATGCTGGTCAATCGCGTTGGTTTCAAACTGGCGGCTCAGGCTTTTTACCACCTTCCCTTCTCCGGTCAGCCAGATAAAGTAATCCTCCTCCGGCACGGCCAGCGCCGCCAGACGGTCAGCCACTGCCTGCTCGCTGTGGCCCACCACCCAGGTGATGTTGAAATCACTCAGGTGCGCCAGATAGTCCTTATAAGATTCGTCACCTACAGTCACCACCGCGTGAATCTCCGGACAAACCGGCAGTTTAGCAATGCTCTCTAAACGTCGACGCAGCGCCGGCATGCCGGACTCGTCGCACACGTACAGCTGCCAGGCGTAATCCTCCGGCACTACCAGCGAACCGCGCGGGCCGCCGATCGTCAACCTGTCGCCCACCTTCGCCTCGACTGCCCAGCCGCTGGCAATCCCGCCGTCATGAATGAAGAAATCGAGCGCCAGCTCATGATTTGCCTCATCGTACAGCGGCGTATAGTCACGCGCCTGTGGACGTACGCCGTCGCCCCAGTCGATGCCTTCATCAGTGACCTTCGGCGGGACAAACGTGGTGCCAGGTGCAGGGAAAAAGACTTTGGTGTGGTCGTCGAAGCCGCGGGAGCTAAAGCCCTCCAGCGCCTCGCCGCCTAAAACAATGCGCTGAAAGCCTGCGCTAACGCGTTCAACGCGGCGCACCGTCAGCTCGCGAAAGCGCAGGTCATTACGCACGCGCTGTGGGTAACGGGTAGATGCCATTTTTAGCCTCTTCTCTGGTAAATACGATATATCGGAATTGATTTTCAAATGATAATGATTACTAATCAGTAAAAAAGCAAGATTTTTTAGATTGCATCTGAATATATCTTAGATATAGTTTAGATATATCAAATTAAGAGACATAACATGCGACATGAACACGACGCCGGTGGACGCCGACCGCGCTTTTTCGGCCACGGCGACCTGCGACTGGTGATTCTGGATATCCTGACCCGCAGCGCCAGCCACGGCTATGAGCTGATCAAAGAGATCGAGAACCTGACCCAGGGGAACTACACGCCGAGCCCCGGTGTGATCTACCCGACGCTGGATTATCTGCAGGATCAAACCTTTATCACTATTACGGAAGAAGAGAGCGGTCGTAAGAAGATTGCGATTACCGCTGAAGGACAACGCTGGCTGGACGAAAACCGGGAACAGCTGGAACAGATCCAGGTGCGTATTAAGGCGCGCAGCGTCGGCTTTGAGCTGCGCAAAAACCCGCAGATGAAGCGGGCGCTGGATAACTTTAAAGCGGTGTTAGACCTGAAGGTAAATCAGGGAGAGCTCAGCGACGCGCAGCTCAAGCAGATTATCGGCATAATCGACCGCGCAGCGCTGGAGATCTCCCAGCTGGATTAAGCCGGCGCGTGCTCGCTCACTCGGAATACGCGTACCAGCTCTTTCAGGTGCATCGCCTGCTCGTTAAGGGATGCCGCCGCCGCGACGGACTCCTCCACCAGCGCAGAGTTCTGCTGGGTGGTGGCATCAATCAGGCCAATCGCGCTGTTGATCTGCGAGATCCCTTCCGTCTGCTCGTGGCTGGCCTGGCGGATCTCGCGCAGGATCGTGTCCATCTCCTCCACGTTGCCGACCATGCCATTGATCAACGCGCTCGCTTTTTCCACCAGATTCATCCCGTCCTGGGTCTGGCTGGTGGAGCTCTCGATCAGCTCGCGAATTTCACTGGCAGACGACGCGCTCTTCTGGGCAAGCTGGCGAACCTCACCGGCAACCACCGCGAAGCCGCGGCCGTGCTCGCCCGCACGCGCCGCTTCCACCGCCGCGTTCAGCGCCAGAATGTTGGTCTGGAACGCAATGGCGTCGATCAGGTCGATAATGTCGGACATCCGGTTCGACGTCTCGTTAATCAGGCGCATTTTGCTGGTCACCTGCTTCATCATATCCCCGTTGTTTTTGACCACCGTGGCGGCATCTGCCGAGAGATTAGTCGCTTCCCCGGTGTGCGAGGCGGTGTTTTTCACCGTCGCGGTGATCTGCTCCATCGAGGCGGCGGTCTGTTCAACGGAACTTGCCTGCTCCTCGGTGCGCGCGGCAAGATCCTGGTTACCGGCGACAATCTGCGCGGCTGCGCTGGAGATATTCTCCGAGCCTGTTTGCACCTGCTGCACAATATCCAGCAGGCGGTTTTTCATCTCCATCAGCGCGTGCAGCAATAGGCCCGTTTCGTCTTTGCCGTGCGGCGTGATGCTGCCCGTCAGGTCGCCCTCTGAAATGGCATTGGCAAAATTCACCGCCTCGCCGAGTGGGCGGGTAATAGCGCGCACGATAAACCAGCCAATCAGGCTGCCAGCGGCGACGCTAAAGAGGGTGATCAGGATCAGCAGCAGTCGGCTGGACCTGAAGTCTCCTTCCACCTGCGCCCCCGCGCTCTGCATCTCATGGTTCTGAATCGCAATCAGCTCCTGCACTTTAGCTTTATAGGCCTGCTGCACGGTGAGGGTATGGGTCATCATCTCCTGGATAGCACCCGCACGGTCATTATTCTGCACCGCCTGCAAAATGCGATAGCGCGAGTCCAGATACTGCTGACGAACGTCGCGGATCTCGGCAAGGACCTGCTGCGATTTCGGGTCCTGCAACACCGTATTCAGCTCGCCCAAAATCACCGTGATATGCTCGCTGATCTCTTTAAGATGCTGCTGCGACTGTGCCGTGTACGTTCCCTGTTCATCCAGCAGCATGAGCTGCTGAGTGCTAATAAATTCCTGGAAGTTGTCGATTAACTGGTTCGCTTTAACCGTGGTGGGATAATCATGGGTAATGATGGATTGCATCCCGTTGTTAGCCCGGTTCAGGCTCAGTAAGGACATACTGGCGCTGATCACCATCAGGACAATAAAGAATCCAAACGCCAGAAATAATTTCGTGCCGATCTTTACGTCATGTAAGAACATATTTACTCCATCGATGTGATTATTTCTCAGACGATCGCTGTTATCGGTAACGAATCCGCTAACTTTATGACTTTGATCGTTTTTTTATTTCATAACCATCACAATGGATAGGTAGAGACTATTAATTCCGCCCCATCGATCGTTACCAGACCACCAGAACAGGGTTTTGCAAAATAGCATCGGGGAAAACTGACTTAGGCAGGAATAAATAACTGAGGCAATTTCTTTAGTTACTTAATATCTCATTAACAATAAATAACATTAATAGTCACAATCACAAATAAAAAAGCCGTTTATTCCTTACGGTATAAACGACTTTTCCGGAACATTACTGGCTCAATGGAGCACCGTCACCGCATCCTTAAGACGCCCGGCGCGGTGTTTCACCATGGCAGAGATGTGCGCGCTCTCCTCGACCAGGTCGGCATTTTTTTGCGTAATGCTGTCCAGTTCCGCCACCGCGCGGGTTAGCTCTGACAACCCGGTCGCCTGTTCGGACGTCGAGTGGCTGATCTGCGCGATGAGCTGCGTGACGTTTTTCACCTGCTCGACAATGTCATCCATCGTGCGGCCTGCGGCGTGCACCTGCTCGGAGCCGGACTGTACCCTGCTGGCGCTGGCATCAATCAGCTTGCGGATATCGTTAGCCGCATTCGCGCTGCGGCTGGCAAGGTGGCGAACTTCCCCCGCGACCACGGCAAAGCCTTTCCCCTGCTCGCCGGCTCTTGCCGCTTCAACGGCCGCATTCAGCGCCAGGATATTGGTCTGGAAAGCGATGTCGTTAATCAGGGAGGTAATCGAGCCGATGCGCTGCGTGCTATCGGCGATGTCATCCATCGTTTTCACCACGGTCTGCATCGCGTTGCCGCCTTTCGTCGCCGCGCTGCTCGCGGCGACGGAGAGTTTGTCCACTTCGGCGGCGGTTTCTGAGTTGCTCTGAACGGAAGCGGCCATCTGGTTCATCGTTGCGACGGTCTGCTGCACGTTCGCCACGGTCTGACGCGTACGATCGTTCAGCGCTTCGTTCCCCTGCGCCAGCCTGTCGCTGCCGTCACGGACGCTCATCACCTGGCTTGAGACGTCATTGATGAGCCAGCGGCACATCAGCCCCAGTTGTCCTACCGCGCGCAGGGTCAGCCCCAGCTCGTCGCTGCGGTTCAGATGCTGCACGCTGTTGCGCTCGCCGGTCGCCACCTTCAGCGCCTGATGCGCGACGTTTTCGATCGGGCGGACAATTTGCTGCTCAAACAGCAGCGTTCCCAGCAGCGTTATCACGGCGGCCGCGGCGAGCGGCACCCAGCCTGCGGAGGTGGTCACCAGGGTAGCGGCAAGCGCGGCAAAGAGCACCGCCATCACGCTGCGTACGCGCCAGCGTAGCGGCATGGAAGGAAGTTTACCCAACCAGCCCTTACGCACCACCAGTCCTTTTTGGATGCGTTTTTTACAGCTCCCGTTATTCAGCGCCCGGTAGAGCGGCTCTACGGCAGCGATCTCTTCCTCCGTGGCTTTGGTGCGGATCGACATATACCCCGTCACCTGCCCATTCCGCACCATCGGTACCGCATTCGCGCGCACCCAGTAATGATCGCCATTCTTACGTCGGTTTTTGACAATGCCACTCCACGGCTCACCCTGCTGCAGGGTGTACCACATATCGGCAAACGCCGCTTTTGGCATGTCGGGATGGCGCACCAGATTGTGCGGCTGGCCCATCAACTCATCAAGCTGATAGCCGCTCACCTGCACAAAGGTGTCGTTCGCATGGGTCATATAGCTGTGGACGTCGGTGGTCGACATTAAGGTGGTGTCATCGTCCAGAGGATAATTATTCTGGGTGACACAGGAAGGAGAAGACATGACGGGCATTCCTTGCAGGTTATTCGAATGTTAATTTTGTGGTTTATTGTTTTTTCGGCGGTAAACAATTTATCTTTAGTTGTTAAACTTGATGGAGATCGCAGATTTCACTTAAACCGCACTTTTTGTGAGATTTTATAATTCATTGATTCCAAATACTTTCGCAAAGAAATTACCTATAAAGCATGACCTGTTAACGCCCACTTAAGCCGCAAGCCATGCACTCCTTTAGTGCAATTGCCTTTTTATGCACCTGAGAATGCGGGTTGCCCTGTACCCCTAAATCCCGTTTCGATTGCTCCGGCATGATTAAATATTGCGCAACATAATTTTAACCTGGCGTTTATCCCGATTTTCGTTAAGTCATCTGAAGTGGCGTAATCCCTGCAATACTTAACTCAGTATCATGTGATACGCGATCCCCGGGAGCATATTTTGAACAGGTTACCTTCCAGCGCCTCGGCTCTTGCCTGTACCGCGCACGCACTGAATCTCATTGAGAAGCGAACGCTCGATCATGAGGAGATGAAACAACTTAACCGAGAGGTCATTGATTACTTTAAAGAGCATGTGAATCCTGGTTTTCTGGAGTATCGCAAATCTGTTACCGCCGGCGGGGATTACGGAGCCGTAGAGTGGCAAGCGGGAAGTCTCAACACGCTTGTCGACACCCAGGGACAGGAGTTTATAGATTGCCTGGGTGGTTTCGGTATCTTTAACGTGGGGCACCGTAATCCAGTAGTGGTTTCCGCCGTACAGAATCAACTTGCGAAACAACCTCTCCATAGCCAGGAACTGCTCGACCCGCTTCGCGCCATGCTCGCGAAAACGCTGGCGGCCTTAACGCCCGGCAAGCTGAAATACAGCTTCTTCAGCAACAGCGGCACCGAGTCGGTCGAAGCGGCGATTAAGCTCGCCAAAGCGTACCAGTCGCCGCGCGGGAAATTTACCTTTATCGCCACCAGCGGCGCGTTCCACGGGAAATCCCTGGGCGCACTGTCGGCGACCGCCAAATCCACCTTCCGCAAACCGTTTATGCCGCTGCTGCCGGGCTTCCGCCACGTGCCGTTCGGTGACATTAACGCCATGCGCACCGTGCTGAGTGAATGCCGCAAAACCGGCGACGACGTGGCGGCGGTGATCCTGGAGCCGATTCAGGGCGAAGGCGGCGTCATCCTGCCTCCGCAGGGCTATCTGCCCGCCGTGCGACAGCTGTGCGATGAGTTTGGCGCGCTGCTGATCTTCGACGAGGTCCAGACCGGGATGGGGCGCACGGGCAAGATGTTTGCCTGCGAGCATGAGAACGTTCAGCCGGACATCCTGTGCCTGGCGAAAGCGTTGGGCGGCGGCGTGATGCCAATAGGTGCGACGGTGGCGACGGAAGAGGTCTTCTCTGTGCTGTTCGACAACCCGTTCCTGCATACCACCACCTTTGGCGGTAACCCGCTGGCCTGCGCGGCGGCGCTGGCGACCATCAACGTGCTGCTGGAGCAAAACCTGCCTGCGCAGGCGGAGCAGAAAGGCGACATGCTGCTGGACGGCTTCCGCCAGCTGGGCCGGGAATACCCGGACCTGGTGCAGGAGGCCCGCGGCAAAGGGATGCTGATGGCAATTGAATTTGTTGATAACGAAATCGGCTACAGCTTCGCGAGCGAGATGTTCCGCCAGCGGGTGCTGGTGGCCGGGACGCTCAACAACTCGAAAACCATCCGCATTGAGCCACCGCTGACGCTCACCGTTGAGCAGTGTGAGCAGGTGCTGAAAGCGGCGCGCAAAGCGCTGGCAGCCCTGCGCGTGAGCGTGGCAGAGGCGTAATAATGAGCCCCCCTATTTAGTGGGGGCTCCTGTTATTTCTTAACGTAATAAAATAATCATTACGGCAACATTTACCACAACCGTAAATAAATCAGGGACTGATAATAGTTATTCAAACGGTATTCGTATGCCTCGCTACTGATATCACCGATTTCACATATTATATATTCACATAAATTAATATAACTCCGGCAAATAGGTTCCCATAGATTAAGATTATTTTAATCATAAATTAAGAAGTTCTAATAAAAAACACCGAACAAATCGATTGCATTACCTTCGATACATTTCTACCATGTAAATATTAAATTATAAATTATAAATTTCGATATCAAAATATCTAATATAATATTTTTACTGTTGATATTTTTGGATGTATAGCAAGGCCCTTCTGGTATTCCAGATATTATTAACGTTAATTTTGTTTTAAAAGGATTTCTATGAAGAAGCAATTGTTGGGTATGGCTGTGACTACAGCGTTGTTGGGCGGCCTGGCGATGAACGCTCAGGCTGATACCGTAACCGTCTCCGGCGGTACGGTGAACTTCGTCGGTCAGGTGGTTAACGCCGCGTGTTCCGTTGCGGCTGATTCCGTCGATCAGACCGTCATTTTGAGCCAGGTTCGCACTGTCAAACTGACCGCTGCCGGTATGCAGGCAAATCAAAAAGAAGATTTCAGCATCGTGCTGGAAGATTGCGACACGACCGTCAGCCAAAACGCTGCGGTTATCTTTAACGGCCAACAGGATGCCGCTCAGGTTGGCTCCCTGGCGAATACCGCAGGCGCAGGTGCCGCCACCAACGTTGCTCTGCAACTGTTTGGCCCAGATGGCAACACGCTGAAGCTGGGTGAGACGTCCTCCTCCACAAAACTCATCAACGGCGAAAATATCATTCCTCTGAGCGTGGACTACATCGCGACGGGAGCCGCAACACCCGGTAACGTCTCATCCACGGCAACATTCCAGATGGTTTACTCCTGATTCGCTAACGTCTGTGACACCTCTCTGACGGAGAGGTGTTACGCGTTCAATGGAAATTTAGCGAATGATGAAGTATGCCACTCAATACGTATTACTCGCTCTGGGCCTGATAGCGTGTACTTCAGGGCATGCTTTGGCGAGTGAAGATGGGCAGGTCACCTTTATGGGTCAGGTCGTTAATGCCGCCTGTACCGTGAACACCGACAGCCAGGATCTGGTCGTTCACATGGGGCAGGTACGTAGCAGCCAGTTCATCTCGACCGGGGACTGGGCTATGCCGACGCCTTTTCAAATCAAACTTGAAGAGTGTGATGCCAGCGTAAGCCAACGTGCCGGCGTACTGTTTTACGGAGAGACGGCGTTAAAAGATCCCCAGATCTTTCATGCCGGTAAGGGTGCAGGGGCCGCGAAGGGTATTGGGATAGGTATTTTTGATGCGACAGGTCATCTGCTCATTCCGGGTACCACGCCCCTCTGGAAAGCTCCCCTCCGAGGGGGTGAGAACGTGCTGAGATTCATCGCGAAATATCGGTCGACAGCCCCTCACGTGCAGGCAGGAAATGCCGATGCGCAGATCTGGTTTAACGTCATCTATCAATAAAATGCATAAAGTCGTCTCATTGAGAGAATAAAGAGAAAATGAAAGGATTCATGATTAATCAATTACGTGCTGGCTTATTCATGGCCGCAACGTTTACGCTTACAGCAGGTATGACACCTGATGCAAATGCCGGCGGCATCGCCCTGGGAGCCACTCGTGTCATTTATCCTCAGGGTGATAAACAGGCATCACTACCTGTTATTAACTCGTCAAGTAATAATACATTCCTGATTCAGACTTGGGTGGCCAATGCTGATGGTGTAAAATCTTCTGATTTTATTATTACCCCACCGCTGTTTGTTATACACCCTAAAAAAGAAAATACGTTACGTATTATGTATGCGGGGCCGGACCTGCCCACCGATCGTGAAAGCGTATTTTATCTTAACAGTAAAGCAATTCCCTCTATTGATAAAAGTAAGCTGAATGGGAACACGCTGCAGATTGCCACGCAAAGCGTAATAAAACTGTTTGTCCGTCCGAAAAAATTGGCGTCTCTCTCCGCCGATGCGCCCAAAACACTCTCCTGCCAGACAGCCAACGGCCAGGTGTCCATTAAAAATCCGTCCCCCTATTACGTTTCGCTTGTGCAGTTTTTCGTCGGTGATACACAACTGCCAAATTCGATGGTGGCCCCCTTCAACACCCTTACCCTGCCTGTTCCAGGCGGCGGTGCCGGGCGCGTCAGGTTCCAGACGGTGAATGATTTTGGCGCTAATACGCCCGCACAAACGTGTTCTTGATAGCAGACTGGAAAACACGATCTGCATGCAGACAAAAAGTGCCTTGCCATGGATAGCAGGAAAAGTAGATGAAGCGTAACGATTCACCGGCTCCAGACACAGCCTATTTAACCTCGCTGACGCCCGTGGCAGTAGCCGTTACGGCACTCCTCGCACTTACCGAAGCGCGCGCTGAGTATTTTTTCAATCCTGCCTTCTTGTCAGGCGATCCTTCAGCAGTTGCCGATCTGTCGCGTTTTTCCACTAACGGTCAGGCGCCCGGCGTCTACCGCGTGGATATATGGCTGAATGAGCACTTTATCGCTACGCGCGATATCACCTTCGATGCCCGGAAAGTGGAAGACAGTGCCCCGGCAAAATCGACGGATGACACTGGCCTTGTCGCCTGCCTGTCGGCGAAGTCTCTTGAGAATATGGGGGTCAACCTTCAGGCTCTCTCTTTACAGGCATCGGCTCAAAAAGATAACTGTACTGATGTGGCGGGTGCCATTCCAGATGCCAGCACCACGTTTGATTTTGAAAAGCTCAGACTGGATATCAGCATCCCCCAGGTTGCCATGAGAAACAATGCGCGAGGCTATATTCCTCCCGACCAGTGGGATGAGGGGATTAACGCGCTCCTGCTTAATTATAATTTTTCCGGATCGCGCAGTCGCGATCGCGGAACCGATAATGGGACCAGCAACAACGCTTTTCTCGGCCTTAACAGCGGTTTAAATATCGGCCCGTGGCGTTTGCGTGACAATGTCTCCTGGAACCATTCCAGTAGCGCTCAGGGCAAAAGCGATAGCTGGCAGCATATCAGCACCTATGCGGAGCGTACGGTCGTCCCCCTTCAGGGAAGGCTAACGCTGGGAGACAGCTATACCCCCTCAGATGTCTTTGACAGCCTGCCCTTCCGCGGTGCGCAAATTGCCTCTGATGACAATATGCTGCCGGACAGCATGAAGGGCTTTGCGCCAACCATTCGCGGAATCGCGAAAAGTCATGCCCAGGTAACCATCAGGCAGAACGGCTACGTCATTTATCAAAGCTACGTGCCGCCCGGCGCATTCGCGATCAACGACCTTTTCCCCACCTCATCCAGCGGTGACTTGATGGTCGAAGTCAAAGAGGCAGACGGCAGCATCAATAGCTACTCCGTGCCCTATTCCGCCGTGCCCATTCTTCAGCGCGAAGGACGACTAAAATACGCCCTGACGGCGGCTGAATACCGTAGCAGCGGTAGCCAGCAGGATGACGTTGAGTTTATTCAGGGCTCTCTGATCTGGGGGCTTCCTCACGGTCTTACCGCGTACGGCGGATCGCAATTGACCCGGAACTACACTGCCGCCGCATTGGGCGCAGGGCTGAACATGGGCGAGGCGGGTGCCCTCTCTGTTGACGTGACGCACGCAAAAAGCCGCCTCGCCGATGATAGCAGTCACTCCGGACAGTCCATTCGTTTTCTGTACGCGAAATCCTTAAACGCCATTGGCACAAACTTTCAGCTGCTGGGCTATCGCTACTCCACCTCCGGGTTTTACACCCTGGATGAAACCGCCTACAGACAAATGCGGGGCTATAAAGGCGACGCTCAGGAGGAGGATAACGCGCAAACCCTCTGGATGGATTACTACAACCTTTACTACACCAAACGCGGCAAGGTGCAGTTCAATCTCTCTCAGCAATTGCCTGGTTCGGGCTCTGTTTATGTTACCGGTAGCCAGCAAAGCTACTGGCACACGGATGAGAAAAATACGCTATTGCAGATTGGATACAGCGGAACCTGGGCAGACGTCTCCTGGAGCCTCTCCTATAACTACAATAAGGCCCCCGGCATGACGGGAAGTGATGAAATCTACGCGCTGAATGTATCGCTGCCATTAAGCCAGTGGTTAGCCCCGCAGAATGAAGTGGGACAAAAACATAATTATGCCTATGCAACCTATAGCCTGAGCACGAACAAACAGGGTGACACGTCCCAGAACGCAGGCATAAACGGCACGCTGCTGGAGGACAACAACCTCAGCTACAGCGTGCAGCAAGGCTATACCCGCCATGGCTCGCACGCTCAGGGGGCGAGCAGCATGGAATACGACAGCGCATACGGTAATGCCAGCGTCGGGTATAACTATAGCCAAAACGGGGACTATCAGCAGGTCAACTACGGGTTAAAAGGCGGCGTTATCGCGCACCGCAACGGCATCACCCTGAGCCAGCCTCTGGGCGATACCAACGTACTCATTGCTGCGCCAGGAGCAAAAGAGGTCAAGATTGAAAATGAACCCGGCATCCACACGGACTGGCGTGGTTATGCCGTTGTTCCCTACGCCTCGTCCTATCGCCTCAATCGCATGGCACTGGATACCAACTCGCTGGCCGACGATGTGGATATTGACGATGCGGTGACGCACGTTGTGCCGACACGAGGTGCTGTTGTGCGCGCGACGTTCAAAGCGCGCCCCGGTACGCGCGCCTTAATGACCCTGCTCTATCGTGGAAAACCCGTTCCTTTCGGCGCCATGGTGACCCGCGACGACGGTGGCAGCAACACGATTGTCGGTGAAGAGGGTGAGACCTATCTGTCCGGCCTGAACCCAACAGGAACGCTGAATATTCAATGGGGAGAAGGTGCAAACCGGCAGTGTACGGCGAGATATCAACTACCGGAAAGCAAAGCGCCGCTGGTACGGCTGAAAATGGAGTGTTTATAAATGAAGCTATGGATAATGTTAATCAGCGTAGCGGGGCTGGCGTTTAGCGGTAATGGCCTCGCCAAAACCTGCGTTAACGCCAATGGCAGCATTTCCATCGTTAACTACGACCTGACCACTACACTCACGACCGATCAGAATCGCCCCGGTAGCGGTACAGAATTAGAGAAAAGTCAGGATGTTAATATCGGTGCAAGATGTCCGGCGGGGGACTGGGACAAACGAACCTATCGTACTTACCTGAGCCCGTATCCCGTCATCAAAACCGAAGGCGAATGGAAGTATCTGCAGCTTGATCCGGATTACATCATTGGGGCCATGAAAATTCACGATGCCACCATCGGCGATTTCTATCCGCCAGTTGAATATGTGCATATGGGCGGCCATGACGAAGTCGATACGGGAGGGGTATTCCCCGTCAACGACAATCATCTTGTGTTCAGGCTGCAAATTGTAAAACCCTTTATCGGCACCGTCGTGATCCCCTCAAGGCTCATGTTTAACGTCTATATCACCACAACGGATCATGAGCCGGTTAATACGGTTGTTTATAAAATCATCTACAGCGGGGTGATTAGCGTTCCGCAAAACTGCGTCATCAACGCCGGGCAAACCGTCACGGTGGATCTGGGTAAACTCTACCACGGTGATTTCAGACAGGCGGGGCAGATGCCCGATAATGTCCGTCCAAAAACCTTTAACGTTCCGGTCGAATGCAATGGGGACGTTGAATCTCCCGCGCAGTTAACGCTGCGCTTAACGGGCACGGCGGACAGTCGTTATCCACAGGCGCTGGCTACGGACAATCCGGACGTGGGGGTCGTCGTTACCCGTGAGGACGGCACGCCCCTTACGCCGAACGTCTTTTCAAGTAACGCGCCCTTCGAGACGGATATCTCTGGAAAAGCCAACGTGACGCTGCAAGCGTATCCAATCAGCACCACGGGTCTTTCTCCCGAGCTGGGTGTTTTCACCGCTCTGGCACTGTTACGCATTGATTTCGCCTGAGGATAAATGATGAATATTACCTGGAAAAAAGGGCTGTATCTGACAGCCCTGTTATTCACCCCGTTCGTCATGGCTGACGGCAGTTATAACCTTCACGTTTTCGGTACCATTGTGGGTGAATCCTGCAATGTCGATACGCAAAGCGTGGAGCAGACTGTCGACATGGGCGAGTTTTCCGTAGGCAATTTTCCCGTACCGGGCTCCACCACTCCCCCGAAAAAATTCGATATCAGTCTCAAAGGCTGTACCGCTGCGATTACCGATACTCAGGTGTGGTTTACCGGACAGGCGGATCGGGACAATCCCTCTCTGCTGGCGCTTTCAGATACCGGTAAAGGCCACCTCTCAACCATGGCGACCGGTCTGGGCGTAGAGCTTCTGGATAGCACTCTCACGCCCATCGATATTAACAACACCGAATCTGCCCACTATCCGCTCGCGCCGGGGGACAATCTGTTGACCTTCTTTTTACGCTACAAATCCACCTTGCCCACCGTCACATCAGGCGAAGCCACGGCGGTGATGTATTTCGATCTGCTGTATCAGTGAGGCACCGCGTGAAACCCTTCATCAGATTAGCTTTACTTAGCGTATCTCTGACACTGTTCCCGCTGGCCGAAGCAAGGTCGCATGACGGAACGATTTATATTACGGGAACGATAAAAAACAAAACCTGCGTCATTTCCCCCGACTCAGAACATCTGGTCGTTACCATGACGCAGGTTAATGCCACCCAGCTTGAGAAGGCTAAAAATGAGACACCGTATGAGCGGTTCACGATTAACGTCGAGCAGTGCGGGGCGGGGCTTAACACCATTACTACCCGTTTCGAAGGAACACCTGACGGACTGAACAACGCGCTTTTGGCGCTTACCGAGGCGCAAGATAGCGCCACTGGTGTCGCAATCGGCCTTTTCAACACCGATAAATCCTCGCTGCCGCTGAGCGGAGAGAGCCTACCCTTTGTGCTTACCGGAAATCAAACGACCGCCGAGCTCGTTTTCTTTGCCCGCTATCTCGCCGTCACGGATACCGTCACCCCAGGTACCGCAAACGCGGCAGCAACCTTTGTTTTGACTTATGCATAAATTTGTCATGTCGGCGAAAATATTCGCGATTTCACTGATGATTGTGTTGCTGGTCAACGCGCAGGGACATGCGGGCGTAGTTGTTGGTGGAACCCGGTTTATCATTCAGCAAAGAGATAAATCAACCACCGTCCCGGTGCGCAACAAGTCGGACATACCTTACCTTGTTACTGTCCGAATCTCTCCCGGTGGAAAATGGCCCGGCGCAGAAGCGCCCGGGTCTGCGGGCCGTTCGCTGGTGGTTATACCACCGCTGTTTGCCATAAAACCCGGACATGAACATATTATCCGCCTGCTGCAGGCAGAGGCTGACCTGCCAGCCGATCGCGAATCGCTCTTTACGCTTAACATCGCCAGTATTCCGTCAGCCCATGAGGGCAGTCGGGATGTGCAGATAGCGGTACGTTCGGCGTTTAAGCTGCTCTATCGCCCGGAGGGATTAAAAGGAAACCCCGATCGCGCCTATCGGGAAATACGCTGGTCTTACTCCGATGAGGGATTAATCGCGACGAATCCTACCCCGTATTACGTGACGCTTTTCCAGACCGTCATCAACGGCACGCCCGTTGTTAACGCTGGTGTTGTTGCTCCCTTCAGCCAACGAAAAACCGAATGGTGCCGTCGCGCACCGCGCTGCGAGATACGCTGGCAAACCCTCAATGACGCCGGGCGGGTGTTGCCCATGATGGTTCAGACGCTGCATTGATGAGCCCGGTGCAATCGAGATTGTCGACAACGAAATCGGCTACAGCTTCGCGGGCGTGATGTTCCGCCAGCGGGTGCTGGAGTCCGGGACGCTCAACAACTCGAAAACCATCCGCATTGAGCCACTACTGACACTAACGATTGAGCAGTGTGAGCAGGAGCTGGAAGCAGCGCTCAGGGTGAGTGTGGAAGAGGCGTAATATCGCCCCCCTCCGCAGGAGGGGGTGTTTAATGACCCGTCTGGCAGAATACGATATCATTCCTGCAATATCGGCTATCTTCTCCTGAGGGACCATGCGCTATTTTTTCCTGGAATGGGTCAATCCTTTCGAAATCATGATGCTTAACTCGCTTGCTAAGGATCATCCCGTAAAGCAAATTAATCGCATTATGCGACGCTACAAATCGATCAATGCCCTACTGCCAGGCGAGGCGTTAAAAAAATGGCATAAGCGCACGCACTGTGCCGTTAAATTATCGGCAATCAAGCGGGATGATATCGCGATTTGTAATGGCTACAGCGTCTTTCCGTTCCTGGATTATGTCGCCAGCATGCCATGTAAAAAAGTGTTGATTCTGCGCGACTCCGTTGATGCCCTGACGCGCAAACGTCGTCTTCTTGGGCAACTGGCGCAGGATGCGGATTACATCGAGACCGTTCGGCCCATATTTGATGCTATTTATAGCTTCGATCCTGCTGATTGCGAACGCTATAACTTGCGTGCTATAGAGCAGTTTTTGCCATTTAGCTGGCAAGAAATCCAGCAATTTCAAAAAGAGAGCGCAGCTGAAAATAAAAGCTGTTTTTTTGTCGGTGGCTATGAACCCATTCGGGCAGATGTTCTTCGTACCCTGACACCGGTACTTGAAAATAGCGGTTATGAGACAGATTTTTATCTGCTGGATAAGTACAATAATCAGGATAACTACCCCGGTAATTGTCAGAATAAAAAACTCAGCTATCTGGACAATATTAAAAAAGCCAAACACTGCTCAATTATGCTGGAAATAAACAAACCTGAGCAAAATGGTTTAACACTCCGCGCACTGGAAGCGCTGGTTCTGAATAAGAAGCTGATCACCACCAATGCGTCGATTAAAACGATGGCACTGTACGATCCTGCCCGTATTTTTATTTATAACGGTGCCAATACCGAGGGTCTGGACGCGTTTCTTCAAAGCGAGCTGCCTGCCAGAGATGAAAAACTCCTCAGACAATACAGTGCAGACAGTCTGCTCGCTACGTTGCAGAATCATCATTCCTGAAAGACGTTCGCCCGGTAGCGTAGCGCCACCGGGCTGTTTTTTAACGGTGAAACTCCGCCACAGTCATAGTGAAGCGCAGCACGCTCTCCCCTTCGTTCGCATAGCCGTGCGCCGCTTCGGTTTTCGCCACCGCCGACGCGCCAGCATTCACCTGTGTAACCGTCTCATCCACCGTCAGCGTCAATACGCCTTCGTTCACGTGCAGCAGCTCAAAGGTTCCCGCCGGATGCCCTGTCGAGGTGAAAGACTCCCCCGGATGCATCTCCCACTGCCACAGCTCAATCATGTCCGGGCCCGCGGTGCCCGCCAGGAGCCTGGCGTAACCGCCCTGTGCGCCCTGCCACAGAACCGGGATCGCCGCTTCTTCGATAATGTGCACCAGCGGCTCGCTGGAGACGTTAACGATATCCGCCACGGAGATGCCAAGCGCGGCGGCCAGCTTGCACAAAATGGCGATGCTGGGGTTGGCGGCCCCTTTCTCGATCTCCACCAGCATGCCTTTGCTGACGCTGGCGCGACGGGATAGCTCGTCGAGCGACAGCTTTTTCTCTTTCCGCCAGTTGCGGATGCGGTTCGCCACGGCCAGGCTTACCTGGGCAACATCGGAACCCAAATCAGTCATTATATTGACTTTATCTGTCATTGGTCACTACCATGGTATAAAACAGTCAATACAGGATTATTTATGTCTCTCGTTACGCCGTCAATAGATTCGCGTCTTGCCGGGATTGCCCCTGGCTTTCGGGCGCTGAGCATTCTGGTTGAAGCTGCGCCGATTACCTACCCGGAGGTTGCGCCCGCCGCGCTGGCGCAGGCCTGCCAGCAGATGTTGAATGATGATGTGCCGTGGGCTAATGCACACCTATCGGACTGGGATAACGTATTCAAAGCCTTCGGCGCGAAACCGAAACGTACGCCCTGCTCGGCCGCGGCCCTGCGCAAGCGGGTACTGAAAGACGGTTCGCTGCCGTCGCTGGATCCGGTCGTGGATATCTATAACGCGGTGAGCATTCGCTACGCCATTCCGGTGGGTGGGGAAAATCTCGCGGCGTACTCGGGCGCGCCGCGTCTGACGCTGGCCGACGGCAGCGAGCCGTTTGATACATTTAAAGAGGGAGAGCCGATGGTGGAACATCCGGAACCGGGCGAGGTTATCTGGCGTGACGATCTCGGCGTCACCTGCCGCCGCTGGAACTGGCGACAGGGGATACGGACCCGCCTGGACAGCCAGGCGCAATCGATGTGGTTTATCCTTGAAAGCCTGCCGTCGATGCCGCTTGCGGCACTGGAAGAGGCAGGGCAAGAGCTGGTCAACAATTTGCAGCAGTTGATGCCGGGGGCAACGGTGCAGGTGAAGCTGCTGGAGCTGGCCTGAACAGCGCCACCGGGCAAAGCCGCTACTCGGGCAACAATCCCACAAAGCTGCGTTTTTTGCGCGGCTCCGACATCAGCTCCTCGAGCTTATCCACGCACGCCTGATAGTGCGGCGTTTGCTTATGCGCCAGCACCGCCTCTTCGTCTTTATAGGCCTCGTAGATAAAGAAGCGGGTTTTCACCCGCGGGTCCTGCAATACGTCAAAGCGCAGGTTTCCCGGCTCCTTGATGGCCCCCTCGTGGTTGGCGCGAAACACCTCAAGAAACTCGTCCACCCGCTCGGGCTTGATGTTAATTTCAACCAGCGTCACGTTCATTTTGCTTCTCCCTGTTTCTCGTCCTGCCAGAACTGGAACGCCTCCCGGGCGCTCACGTTCTCGTGAACCACTTTTTTCACCGCTTTCAGCATGGCGAGCGGCGCGCTGGACTGGAAGATATTGCGTCCCATGTCCACGCCGGACGCCCCCTGATCAATCGCCCGCCAGCACATCTCCAGCGCCTCGAGCTCCGGCAGCTTTTTGCCCCCGGCGATGACGATCGGCACCGGGCAGCTGGCGGTCACTTTTTCAAAGCCCTCGTCCACGTAGTAGGTTTTGACGAACTGCGCCCCCATCTCGGCGGCGATGCGGCTGGCGAGCGAGAAGTAGCGCGCGTCACGCGCCATCTCCTTGCCGACGCCCGTTACCGCCAGCGTTGGCATGCCGTAGCGCGCCCCTGCATCGACAAGCTTGATGATGTTGTTGATAGATTGATGCTCAAACTCGCTTCCGATGTACACCTGCGCCGCCACCGCGCAGACGTTCAGGCGCAGGGCATCTTCCATCGCCACCGCCACGCACTCGTTCGACAGCTCGCCCAGAATGGAGTTACCGCCGGAGGCGCGCAGCACCACCGGTTTGTTTGTCGCGGCGGGCACCTGGCTTCGCAGAATGCCGCGGGTACACATCAGCACGTCTGTTTCACCGAACAGCGGCGCAATGGAGAGATCGATACGCTCAAGGCCGGTGGTCGGCCCCTGAAAGTAGCCGTGGTCAAAGGCCAGCATTACCGTGCGGTTGCTCTGCGGGTTAAAGATGCGCGCCAGGCGGGACTGCATGCCCCAGTCCAGCGAGCCGCAGCCCTTCAGCGTGAACGGCACATTCTGCTGCGGCGTGCCGATGCCAAAATCCTTGCCGTCTTTGATGTCGTCTAAATCAGCCATTTGCTCCCCCGTCAGAAATCGTATTTGCTGATGTTTTCTTTGGTGAACACCACCCGCTCCGGCAGCAGCACGATGCCGTTGCCCTTCGCCTCATACTGATAGCCCTGCACGCTGTTCGGCTCCACCTTCAGCGTCCCGATATCTTTCACGTCCACGCTGTCGCCGACGTTAAGATCGCCTTTTTTCAGCAGGCGATCGGCGACATTGACCGCAATTTTGCCCTGTTGCACCACGTCCCACAGGCCGAAGGCCTTCACCGTGCCGCGCTCAACGTACGGACGCATGACTTTCGGCGTGCTGAAGCCGACAATCGCCACCCCTTCCCGCTTCAGGTTTTCCGCCGCCTGCGCCGCCGCCGGCAGCGCGTTGGCGTCCGGGGCGATAATCGCATCCAGATCCGGATACGCTTTTAAGATCCCCTCGGCGGTTTGCAGGGATTTGGTGGCGTCGTTATAGCCAAACTGGGTGGTCACGATCTGCCACTGGGGGTGATCTTTCTCGATTTTGGCCTTCGCCTCTTTCACCCACTGGTTCTGGTCGGTGACGGTGGGGCTGGAGTAGAAGAACGCCACTTTCGCGTTCGGTTTGGTGACCTGCTTGCCCGCCATCTCTACCAGCAGGCCGCCCAGCTGTTCCGGCGTCCCCTGGTTGATATAAATGCTGCGGCACTCCGGTTTCGTGTCGGAATCCCAGGTCAGCACCTTCACGCCGCGCTGCATCGCGCGCTTCAGCGCCGGGCAGAGGCCGTCCGGCGACACGGCGGAGACGATAATGGCGTTATAGCCCTGGTTGACGAAGTTGTTGATGAGCTGCACCTGGCCGGAAACGCTCGGCTCTGTCGGGCCATCGTAGGTCACGTCCACGCCAAGATCTTTCCCCGCCTCTTTCGCGCCGTTGCCGCCGCTGGTGAAGAAACCCACGCCCACCAGCTTGGGGATAAAGGCAATGCGGTCCGCCGCCTGCGCCGAAGCGAAGCTGAGGGCCATTGCCAGGACGAGCAGTTTTGTTTTCATCTTACGCTCCGGATAGTTTTCTGAAGAGAGATCGCACCCATTCGCGGTGCAGACTTAGCGAACGTCCCATCACCACCACAACCAGCAGCGCCCCCGACAGCGCGCTCGACACCTGGTTGGGGATGCCGACCATCTGTAATCCCTGCTGGAGATACCCCACCAGCAGCGCCGCCAGCGCCGTACCCAGCACCGACCCTGAACCGCCGTAAATATTTGCCCCGCCGAGTACGGCGGCGGTGAGCGCGGGCATCAGCAAATCGCGCCCCAGATCCGAACGCGCAGAGCCGAAATAGGAGACCATCGCCAGCGCGGCCACCGCCGACGCCACGCCGACCAGACCGTACAGCGCGTAGGGCATGCCATTCACCGACAGCGCCGCATAGCGCGCCGCACGCGGGTTTTGCCCAATCAAAAACAGATGGCGGCCAAAGCGCCCGCGATGGGTAATCAGCCAGAAGAAGGCGGTAATCACCGCGAACAGCACCAGCGGGATCGGCAGCCCCAGCACCGTGAGGTTAGCAAAGGCGGTAAAGCTGTCCGGGAAGCCGCCGATGCCCTCATAGCCCGTCGCCCCCGCCATGCCGGAGAGCAGCAGCGCCCCGCCGCCGTAGAGGTAGAGCGTGCCGAGGGTAATGACTAAAGGGCTAATGCCGGTGTAGTGGATCAGCGCCGCATTCACCAGCCCACACAGCAGGCCAAGCAGCAGCGTCAGCGGAACGGCGATCGTCATGGGCCACCCCGCCTGCATCATCACCCCCAGCGCGATGGCGCACAGGCCGATGGTGGAGCCCAGCGAAATGTCGATCCCGCCGCTGATAATCACCAGCGTCAGCGGCAGCGCCACGATGCCGATGCAGATGAAATCGCTGGTGCTGAACAGCAGCATGTTGATATCAAGCATGCGCGGATTGATGGCGCCAAAGAGCAGGATCTCCAGCACCAGCAATATCAGCAGCGCGCTTTCCCAGTTAAGCCTCATTTACGCCACCTCTTTTTTGCGTTTGGGAAACGGGGTGACGTGCTTTCCCCCTTTGTTACCCGGCTGGAAGCGACCGTACTTCAGCGCCCGCTGATGCCTTGAAAGCGCCTGACGCAGGCGTCCGTCAAGTACCAGCACGCCCAGCAGCACCAGCCCGGCGATAAAGTCGTTCCACCATGCCGGGAGTCTGAACAGCACCAGCACGGTATCGATTTGGGTGAGGAAGAAAGCCCCAAGCAGAGCACCGATCAGCGTGCCGGTGCCACCCAAAAGCGAGATCCCCCCGAGGACGCAGGCGGCGATAGCCTTCATCTCCAGCCCGCTGCCGGTCTGGTTGGGCACAAAGCCAATCTGCGCGGCAAAGACGATCCCGGCGCAGGCCGCCAGCACGCCGTTCAGGGTAAAGGCAATCATGCGGGTGCGGTTCACCGCCACGCCCAGCTGTCGCGCGGCGGCGAGGTTATCCCCCACCGCGTAGAAATCACGCCCGAACGCGGTGCGCGACAGCGTCCACGCGCCGGTGGCCGCGATGATCAACACCACCATGCCGAGCGGCGAAATGCCGACGGCGGCAGGCTCAGAGAGAGATTTCAGTCCCGGCGGCAGCCCCTCAATCCACTTTCCGCCGGTCCAGAGCAGCATCGCCCCGCGGTAAAGCCCCAGCGTGCCGAGGGTGGCGACAATCGCAGGGATGCGCAGCCCCACCACCAGCACGCCGTTGAACGCCCCGGCCAGCGCGCCGATGGACAGCGCGAAGAGAATGGAAACGGGCAGGCTGTAGCCGCTATTAAGCGCCACGCCGACGGCAATGGCGGACAGCCCGACGGTTGAGCCCACAGAGACGTCAATATTGCGGGTCAGCATCACCAGCGCCGCGCCGATCGCCAGCAGGATCAGGATCTGCGCGCTGGCGAAGATCATCCCCAGCGTTTGCAGGCTGAAGTAGGACGGATTCAGCGCCACCAGCACGGCGAACAGCGCCAGAATGGCAAGAAACGCGCTCAGCTCGCGGTTTTTGAGTAAGATCTTCATGATTGTCCTCCAAACGCCAGCGCCATCATCCGATCGAGGCTGACGGCGTGGCGCGGCAGCTCGCCGCTGAGTACGCCCTGATGCATCACCAGCACGCGGTCCGCGAGGCCGGGGAATTCATCGAGATCGCTTGAGATCATCAGCACCGCAACATTCTGCGCCGCCACGCTTTTGATGAGCTGGTAGATATCGGCGCGCGCCGACACGTCCACGCCGCGCGTCGGTTCATCGACGATCAACAATAAAGGATTGGCCTCCAGACAGCGTGCCAGCAGCACCTTCTGCTGGTTGCCGCCGGAGAGCGTGCGCACGGTTTGATCTGCATGGTTGAGCTTGATCCCCAGCGCCCGGTGATAGCGCTCCACCACCGCAGACTCCCGCTTTCGCTGCTGCCAGAGCGACGGCTCGTTCAGCGCCACCGTGTTCCAGCGGACAGGCGCGTCGAGAAACAGGCCGGACACCTGCCTGTCTTCCGGCAGATAAACCAGGCCTTTTTGCAGGCGTGAATTTACCGGATCGTCGGTGATCTCCTGGTTCTCCAGCCAGACGCGCCCCCCGCGCACAGGCCGCAGGCCATAGAGCGTTTCGGCAAACTCGGTGCGCCCGGAGCCCACCAGCCCGGCCAGGCCGACAATCTCCCCGGGGTAGATCTCAAGGCTGAGATCGATAAACCCCTCCCCGGTAAGATCCTCCACCCGCAGCACCGGGAAATCCTGCGCCTGGGTGCGGCGGTTGCCCGGCAGCGCCAGCCACAGCTTTTGCGTATCGCTGAGGGATTTCTCACGGCTTATCGGCGTCATGGCGGCGATCAGGGCGCTGTCGTCAAACTGGGCGGTTTCGCCGCTGAGCACCACCGCGCCGTCGCGCATCACCGAAACGTGGCTCGACAGCGTGCGGATTTCCGGCAGCTTATGCGAGATAAAGACAATCCCGACGCCGAGCGCCTGTAAGGCGCGGATCTGGCGAAACAGCCGTTCGGTTTCGCCGGGCGTCAGCGAGGCCGTGGGCTCGTCGAGGATCAGAATTCTGGCGTTGCGCATCAGCCCGCGCAGGATCTCAACCATCTGCTGGTCCGCCACTTCCAGGGTGCTGGCCATTGCGTCGAGATTAAGCTGACATTGCAGCTGCTGGAGTTTCTCCGCCAGCCGCTTTTCCCGATCGCGCTCGCGCGGCAGGCGGAACAGGATGTTTTCCCTCACGGTCAGGTTGGGGAAAAGCAGAGGCTCCTGCGGCACCAGATAAATGCCTAACCGGTGCGCCTGCGCCGGGGTAAGCCGTGCAAAAGACTCGCCCGCAACCGAAAGTTCACCGCTATCCGGCGTTTCCACCCCAGCGATAATCTTCATTAGCGTCGATTTTCCCGCGCCGTTACCGCCCATCAGCGCGTGCACCTGCCCCGCAAGCAGCGTGAAATCAATGCCTTTTAAGACCGGCACGCCTGAGAACTGCTTGCTGATATTTCGCGCTTTGAGAAGTGGTGTCATCATCGCTCCGCTATTGAACAAATGATTTTTAGATTTAATAATGTTCAAAAGCGTAGACGGTGAACTATATTTACAACCGTGCAGGGATCACAGTTTTATCGATTGAGATTCAGATTAACCAGAAACGATCTAAAAGATCCGTTTTGCCGCGTGGCTCACATTTTCACGCCGCGCCATTACGAACATATGATCTAAATTTTTATAAGAGTTCAACTATGAGCGATAAACGCACTGCGGAAGAAGGACGGTTTGCCGGGCTGGCACTGGCGGAAGAGGAGCTGGTGGCGCGCGTGGCCTGGTGCTATTACCACGACGGATTGACCCAGAACGACATCGGTGAACGGCTCGGGCTACCGCGTTTGAAGATTTCCCGCCTGCTGGAGAAGGGCCGCCAGTCCGGGGTTATCCGCGTGCAGATCAACTCCCGCTACGAGGGCTGTCTGGCGCTGGAGACCGAGCTACAGCAGCGCTTTGGCCTGAAGCTGGTGCGCGTAATGCCCGCTCTGAATACCCCGCCGATGAACGTGCGGCTCGGCATTGGCGCGGCGCAGTCGCTGATGGGCGTGCTGGAGCCCGGCCAGCTGCTGGCGGTGGGGTTTGGTGAAACCACCATGAGCAGCCTGCAGCACCTGAGCGGCTTTATCAGCTCACAGCAGATCCGCCTGGTGACGCTCTCCGGCGGCGTCGGGCCATATATGACCGGTATCGGACAGCTGGACGCGGCCTGCAGCGTCAGCATGATCCCCGCCCCGCTTCGCGTGTCTTCCGCCGAAGTGGCCGGGATCTTAAAACGCGAAACCAGCGTGCGGGACGTGATCCTCGCCGCCACCGCCGCTGACGTGGCGGTGGTCGGTATTGGTTCAGTAAACCAGCGCCGTAACGCCACGATCCTGCGCTCCGGCTACATCAGCGAAGGTGAACAGCTGATGTATGCCCGCAAAGGCGCGGTCGGCGACATTCTCGGCTATTTCCTCAATGCCGATGGGGAGTGCGTCGAGGAGCTGGAGATCCACAAAGAATTACTCGGCGTCTCGCTTGATGAGCTGGCGCAACTGCCCACCATCGTCGGCGTGGCCGGAGGGGAAGAGAAAGCCGATGCGATTTATGCCGCACTGAAGGGTCGCCGTATTAATGGCCTGGTGACGGAAGAGACGACAGCCCGCGCGGTGCTGGCTCTGGCCGAATAAGAGTCGCCCTGCGCTAATAGCGAGGCAAGCTCATGAGTTACCTTTTAGCGTTAGATGCAGGGACAGGCAGCGTTCGCGCCGTGATTTTCGATTTACAGGGCAACCAGATTGCCGTCGGCCAGGCCGAATGGAAGCACCTGAGCGTGGAGAACGTGCCGGGGTCGATGGAGTTCGATCTCGACACCAACTGGCGGCTGGCCTGCCGGTGCATTCAGCAGGCGCTGGAGCGCGCGCGCCTGAGCGCGGCGGATATTCAGTCCGTCGCCTGCTGTTCGATGCGCGAAGGGATCGTGCTGTACGACCGCAGCGGCGAGGCCATCTGGGCCTGTGCCAACGTCGACGCCCGCGCCAGCCGCGAGGTGGCTGAACTCAAAGAGATCCATGACAACCGTTTTGAATCCGAAGTGTATGACGTCTCAGGGCAAACGCTGGCGCTGAGCGCCATGCCCCGCCTGCTGTGGCTGGCGCACCATCGCCCGGACATCTACCGCAAGGCCGCGACAATCACCATGATCAGCGACTGGCTGGCGGCGAAGCTTTCCGGCGAGCTGGCGGTCGACCCGTCGAACGCGGGCACGACGGGCATGCTGGATCTCTTCTCCCGCGACTGGCGTCCGGCGCTGCTCGACATGGCCGGGCTGCGCGCAGATATTCTCTCTCCGGTAAAAGAGACCGGCACCGTGCTGGGTGCCATTACCCATGAAGCCGCGCAGCAGAGCGGCCTGCGCGAAGGCACGCCGGTAGTGATGGGCGGCGGCGACGTGCAGCTGGGCTGTCTGGGGCTGGGCGTGGTTCGCGCCGGACAAACGGCGGTGCTGGGCGGCACCTTCTGGCAGCAGGTGGTCAATCTGCCACAGGTACGCACCGACCCCGACATGAACATCCGCGTGAATCCGCACGTCATCCCCGGCATGGCGCAGGCGGAGTCGATCAGCTTCTTTACCGGGCTGACCATGCGCTGGTTCCGCGACGCCTTCTGCGCGGAGGAAAAGCTGATTGCCGAACGAATGGGAATGGACACCTATTCCCTGCTGGAAGAGATGGCAAGCCGCGTACCGGCGGGCTCCCACGGGGTAATGCCGATATTCTCCGACGCGATGCATTTTAAGCAGTGGTACCACGCCGCACCGTCGTTTATTAACCTCTCCATCGACCCGGAAAAGTGCAACAAAGCGACGCTGTTCCGCGCCCTGGAGGAGAACGCGGCAATCGTCTCGGCCTGTAACCTGACGCAGATTTCGCGCTTCTCCGGCGTGACGTTTGATAGCCTGGTGTTTGCGGGCGGCGGCGCAAAGGGCGCCCTGTGGAGCCAGATTTTAAGCGACGTCACCGGCCTACCGGTGCGCGTGCCGGAAGTGAAAGAGGCGACGGCGCTCGGCTGCGCGATTGCGGCAGGTGCTGGCGCGGGGCTGTTTGCGGATATGGCCTCGACGGGCGAGCGGCTGGTGAAGTGGAGCCGGGAGTTTACGCCGAACCCGGCGCACCGCGAGCTGTATGACGGCATGATGCAGAAATGGCAGGCGGTGTACGCGGATCAGCTCGGGCTGGTGGACAGCGGGCTGACCACGTCGATGTGGCAGGCGCCGGGGTTAGCGCGGGCAGCGACGCCGTAAATAACGCCGGATGGCGCTTCGCTTATCCGTCCTGGGGTTTTGTAGCCCCGGTAAGCGTAGCGCCACCGGGGAAGTTCTTTGAGATCTATCACAATCATTCGATCCCGCTTTTACCTTTCTGCTGCCGCTGGCTAAATTAGTAACTCATCCGACCACATAACAATAATTTTACACTGGAAGAGACTATGAGCCGCTACCCGTCGCTATTCGCCCCCCTCGATCTGGGGTTTACCACCCTCAAAAACCGCGTGCTGATGGGCTCGATGCACACCGGGCTGGAAGAGCGTCCGGACGGAGCCGAGCGCCTGGCGGCCTTCTATGCCGAACGCGCCCGCCACGGGGTGGCGCTGATTGTCACCGGCGGCGTAGCCCCTGCCCCTTCAGGCGTGACGATGGAGGGCGGCGCAGTTCTGAATGATGCGACACAGCTGCCGCATCACCGCATTGTCACGGACGCGGTGCATAACGAAGGCGGCAAAATCGCCCTGCAAATTCTGCACACCGGGCGCTACAGCTATCAGCCAAAGCTGGTTGCGCCATCGGCTATTCAGGCGCCGATTAACCGCTTTACCCCTCACGCCCTCAGCCACGACGAGATCCTGGCGCTGATCGACGATTTTGCCCGCTGCGCCGCGCTGGCGCGTGAGGCGGGCTACGACGGCGTGGAGGTGATGGGCTCTGAAGGCTATCTGATTAACGAATTCCTCGCCGCACGCACCAACCAGCGCGACGACGAATGGGGCGGTGACTATGCCCGCCGGATGCGCTTTGCCGTGGAGGTGGTGCGCGCGGTGCGCGAACGTGCGGGCGCGGACTTTATAATTATCTTCCGCCTGTCGATGCTCGACCTGGTGGAGGGCGGCGGCACGTTCGACGAAACCGTGCAGCTGGCGCAGGCGATTGAAGCCGCAGGTGCCACCATCATCAACACCGGGATTGGCTGGCACGAAGCGCGCATCCCGACCATCGCCACGCCGGTGCCGCGCGCGGCGTTCAGCTGGGTAACGCGCAAGCTGAAGGGCAAAGTCTCCGTTCCGCTGGTCACCACTAACCGCATTAACGACCCGCAGGTGGCGGACGATGTGATCTCACGCGGCGACGCCGATATGGTATCGATGGCGCGTCCGTTCCTCGCGGACTCCGAACTGCTCTCCAAAGCGCAAAGCGGCCGTGCGGATGAGATCAACACCTGCATCGGCTGTAACCAGGCCTGTCTGGATCAAATATTCGCCGGCAAAGTCACCTCATGCCTGGTGAACCCCCGCGCCTGCCATGAAACCAAAATGCCGGTGGTTGCGACAGTCAATAAAAAACGCCTGGCCGTGGTGGGCGCTGGCCCCGCTGGGCTGGCGTTTGCGGTGAATGCCGCCTCGCGCGGGCACAGCGTGACGCTGTTTGATGCCGCCGGTGAAATTGGCGGGCAGTTTAATATCGCCAAACAGATCCCCGGCAAAGAGGAGTTCTATGAAACGCTGCGCTACTACCGCCGGATGATCGATCTGACGGGTGTTGATCTGCGGCTTAACCAGCTTGTCAGCGCGGCGGATCTGATCGGTTTCGACGAGGTGATCCTCGCGAGCGGGATCGCACCGCGCACGCCTGCAATCGAGGGTATCGATCATCCGAAGGTGTTGAGCTATCTGGACGTATTGCGTGACAAAGCGCCCGTTGGCGAGAAGGTCGCGATTATCGGCTGCGGCGGGATCGGCTTTGATACCGCGATGTATTTAAGCCAGCCGGGCGAGGCCACCAGCCAGAACATCGCCGAGTTTTGCGTAGAATGGGGCATTGATACCAGCCTGAGCCAGTCCGGCGGATTACGGCCGGAAGGGCCGCAGCTGCCGAAAAGCCCGCGCCAGATCGTGATGCTCCAGCGTAAGGCCAGCAAGCCGGGTGAAGGGCTGGGCAAAACCACGGGCTGGATCCACCGCGCCACCCTGCTCTCGCGCGGGGTGAAGATGATCCCGGGGGTGAGCTACCAGAAGATCGACGACGACGGGCTGCATGTGCTGATCGGTGGTGAACCGCAGCTGCTGCGCGTGGATCATGTGATTTTGTGCGCCGGACAGGAGCCAAAGCGCGATCTGGCCGATCCGCTGCGCGAAGCGGGTAAAACGGTGCATTTGATCGGCGGGTGCGACGTGGCGATGGAGCTGGATGCGCGGCGGGCGATTGCGCAGGGCACCCAGCTTGCACTGGTTATTTAGCGACGGCGACCCAGCTTCACCGCTTTCAGCACCACAAACTTGTTATTGGTCGCAATGGTGACGCAGTTGCCGAAAATCTTCTTCAGCTTGTGGAAGTAGTCCAGGTGGCGGTTCGCCACGATATACAGCTCGCCGTTGATTTTCAGGCAGCGGCGCGCGTGGTGGAACATCTCCCACGCGACGTTATCCGTCAGGGCGTGCTTCTGGTGGAACGGCGGGTTGCAGAACACTGCGTTGAAGCGGAACGGCTCTACGCCGGAGAGCGCGTTGTTGATCATAAACTCGCAGCGGTCCAGCGCGTCCGGCATGTTGGTTTCCACGTTCAGACGGCTGGAGGCCACCGCCATTGGCGACTCGTCGCTGAACACCACGCTGGCGTCCGGATTCTTCGCCAGCAGCGTCAGGCCAATCACGCCGTTGCCGCAGCCCAGGTCGACAATTTCACCTTCCAGATTTTCCGGCAGATGTTCGATAAAGAAACGTGCGCCAATATCCAGCCCGGTGCGGGAGAAGACGTTCGCATGGTTATGGATGGTCCAGTCGGTGCCTTCCAGTTTCCAGCTCAGCGTCTCAGGCGCGTCGGCCAGCTCCGGCGCGCTGAAAGTGCAGTTGATCAGGCGCGCTTTTTTCCAGGCCAGCGTCGTGGTGGTTGGGCCGAGCACTTTCTCGAACAGCTCCAGCGTCGAGGTGTGAATATCGCGCGCTTTGGCACCCGCGATAATGCGCGTATCCGGCGTGACGACCTTGCGCAGCGCGCGAAGCTGCTGCTCCAGCAGCGCCATGGTTTTTGGCACTTTGATCAGCACCACGCCCGGCGCCTGCGGGTAGTCCGCGGTGCTGTCGAGGAACTTCACGCTGGACTCGTCGATGTCGTTATGGCGCAGGTTTTCACGCGTCGCCAGCTCGCTTAAATAGGAATCGCCAATGCTGTACGGCGTGTGCTCTGCCAGGGCGCAGCCCAGGGCACCAAACGCGTCATTCAGGATCAGAACCGGGCCGCGGATTTCAGTCTCATCCAACTGCTGCAGCAGATATTCATCTGCCGCTTCCCACGCCTGAAGCGGGTTTACGTCGTCCGTTTCCGGGAAACGTTTAAGGTTGAGTGAACGGAAACCGTTGTCTAAGTGGCTCATCGGCCCTCCTGAATGGTAAAATTTGGCGTATCCCTGAAAAGGGTGCGTGAGTATACCCGTTTTCGCATTAATTTGGGCTTTTGATGAACCAACTTACTTATCTCCAGGGCTATCCGGAGCATTTACTGACTCAGGTTCGCAGCCTGATTGCCGAGCAGAAGCTCGGCGCGGTGCTGGAAAAACGCTATCCCGGCACGCACGATTTCGCGACTGATAAGGCCCTCTGGCAGTATACGCAGGATCTGAAAAGCCGGTATCTGAAGAGCGCGCCGCCGATCAACAAGGTGATGTACGACAACAAGATCCACGTGCTGAAAAACGCGCTCGGTCTGCACACCGCCATCTCCCGCGTGCAGGGCGGCAAGCTGAAGGCTAAGGCGGAGATCCGCGTGGCGACGGTGTTTCGTAACGCGCCGGAAGCCTTTCTGCGGATGATCGTGGTGCATGAGCTGGCGCACCTGAAAGAGATAGAGCACGACAAAGCGTTCTATTCCCTGTGCTGCCACATGGAGCCGCAGTATCACCAGCTGGAGTTTGATACCCGCCTGTGGCTTACGCATTTATCGTTAAATGGTAATGCGGAATAGCGCACTGGTTTTGCAATAATCCCGTGCTACAGTGGCTAAAGGTTCCCCGCTACGGAGTACGTAAACGTTTATGATACGTTTCGCAGTCATTGGAACGAACTGGATCACGCGCCAGTTCGTCGACGCCGCCCACGAAACCGGCAAACTTAAACTCACCGCAGTCTATTCCCGCAGCCTTGAGCAGGCGCAGAGCTTTGCTAACGACTACCTCGTCGAGCATCTCTTCACCTCCCTGGATGAAATGGCGCAAAGCGACGCCATTGACGCGGTTTATATCGCCAGCCCGAACTCCCTGCACTTCCCGCAAACGGCGCTGTTTCTCAGCCACAAAAAGCACGTGATTTGCGAGAAGCCGCTGGCCTCGAATATTGAGGAAGTGGAAGCGGCCATTGCGCTTGCCCGCGAAAACCAGGTGGTGCTGTTCGAAGCGTTCAAAACCGCCAGCCTGCCGAATTTCCTTCTGCTGCAGCAGTCCCTGCCGAAAATTGGCAAAGTGCGCAAAGCCTTTATCAACTACTGCCAGTATTCGTCGCGCTATCAGCGCTATCTGGACGGCGAGAATCCGAATACCTTTAACCCGGCCTTCTCAAACGGCTCGATTATGGATATCGGTTTTTACTGCCTGGCCTCTGCCGTAGCGCTGTGGGGCGAGCCGCACGGCGTTACGGCCACCGCCAGCCTGCTGGATAGCGGCGTGGATGCACACGGTTTGGTGGTGCTGGATTACGGTGATTTCAGCGTCACGCTGCAGCACTCCAAGGTGAGCGATTCCGTGTTGCCGAGCGAAATTCAGGGCGAAGCCGGGTCGCTGGTCATCGAGAAGATCTCCGAATGCCAGAAGGTGAGCTTCGTGCCGCGCGGCGGCAAAGCGCAGGAACTGACGCAGCCTCAGCATATTAACACTATGCTCTATGAGGCAGAGGTCTTCGCCCGTCTGGTGGAAGACAACGAAGTGAATCACCCAGGCCTTGCGGTAAGCCGCACCACGGCGAAGCTGCAAACCGAGATCCGCCGCCAGACCGGCGTGGTGTTCCCGGCAGACGGCGTCGGCGCGGAAGCGATCGCGTAAAGCTGTGTAATGAAACGGCGCAGGCCATTGACGAAACCGATGGTCTGACATATTTTGTTACCTGCAAAGGGGAGTAACTTCTTCGCCGGTGGATCGTCATTACGATGCGTAAAATATGCATCCGGTCGCCGGGCAACCTTCGTGGTTGTAAGTGAGACCTTGCCGGAAGGCGAGGTCTATGCATAAAAAGCTAACGGCTATCGTCTTCTGACCATGGCCGTTTTTGTTTTTTATGTGTAAGGAAAATAGTATGCATTCTGTCGGCACTCCAATGCTGTGGGGCGGATTCGCGGTTGTCGTGCTCATCATGCTGGCGATCGACCTCTTTTTGCAGGGTCGTCGCGGCGAGCACGGCATGAGCGTTAAGCAGGCCGCCGTCTGGTCGCTGGTCTGGGTTACCCTCTCGCTCCTCTTTTGCGCCGCCTTCTGGTGGTACCTGGCCTCGACTGAAGGCCGTGCGGTGGCCGATCCTCAGGCGCTCGCCTTCCTCACCGGTTATCTGATTGAAAAAGCCCTGGCGGTTGATAACGTCTTCGTCTGGCTGATGCTGTTCAGCTACTTTGCTGTGCCTGCAGCCTTGCAGCGCCGCGTGCTGGTCTACGGCGTGCTGGGTGCCATTGTCCTGCGTACCATCATGATCTTCGCCGGCAGCTGGCTAATTACCCAGTTCGAATGGCTGCTGTACGTGTTCGGCGCGTTCCTGCTGTTCACCGGGGTCAAGATGGCGCTGGCGAAAGAAGACGATACCGGTATCGGTGATAAGCCGCTGGTGAAGTGGATCCGCGGCCATCTGCGCATGACGGACAAGATCGAGAGCGAGCACTTCTTCGTGCGTAAGAACGGCCTGCTGTTTGCTACCCCGCTGCTGCTGGTGCTGATTCTGGTCGAGCTGAGCGACGTGATTTTCGCGGTAGACAGCATCCCGGCAATCTTCGCGGTGACGACTGATCCGTTCATCGTGCTGACCTCTAACCTGTTTGCGATCCTCGGCCTGCGTGCGATGTACTTCCTGCTGGCAGGCGCGGCAGAGCGCTTCTCGATGCTGAAGTACGGTCTGTCGGTGATCCTGGTGTTTATCGGTATCAAGATGCTGATCGTGGATTTCTACCACATCCCGATCGCCATTTCGCTTGGCGTGGTGTTCGGCATTCTGCTGGTGACGCTGGTTATCAATACCTGGGTTAACCGCCAGCACGATAAAAAGCAGCAGGCGGAGTAATCCCCTCACCCTAACCCTCTCCTCAAAGGGGAGAGGGTTAACACACTTTTGTGACTCAATAGTTAAAAAATATGATGTGATACGTAAAATCCAGCATTTTACGCTTCCCTCCGCAGACACTTTCCCTATACTCGACCAGGCAAACATTTACTTACATCCGGACATAAATGTGACTAAGAGCACAGCCGGGATGGAACGCAATTTCACTTAAGGAACACTCATGACGATATCCTCATCGGGCCTGCTTGCGCGCCTGTCGCGCGGCAGCCTTGTTAAGCAAATACTGATTGGACTGGTGCTCGGCGTCGCGCTGGCACTGATCTCAAAACCTGCCGCCGAAGCCACTGGCCTGCTCGGCACGCTGTTCGTCGGCGCGCTGAAAGCGGTCGCGCCGGTTCTGGTTTTAACGCTGGTGATGGCCTCAATCGCCAACCACCAGCAGGGGCAGAAAACCAATATTCGCCCGATTCTGTGGATGTATCTGCTGGGTACGTTCTCAGCCGCGCTGACGGCGGTTGTCGTTAGCTTTATCTTCCCGTCCACGCTGCAGTTGACCACCGGCGCCACCGACATCACGCCGCCCGCGGGTATTGTTGAGGTGATGCACGGCCTGCTGATGAGTATTGTCGCCAATCCGATCCATGCCCTGATTAACGCGAACTACATCGGGATCCTGGTATGGGCCGTCGGCCTCGGCTTCGCTCTGCGCCACAGCAACGACACGACCAAAAACCTGGTTAACGATCTTTCTCACGCCGTCACGTTTATCGTGACGGTGGTCATCCGCTTTGCGCCGATTGGTATTTTCGGTCTGGTAGCATCCACGCTGGCAACCACTGGTTTCGGCGCGCTGTGGGGCTATGCGCAGCTGCTGCTGGTGCTGATTGGCTGTATGGCCGTCGTGGCACTGGTGATTAATCCGCTGCTGGTGTTCCTGCAGACCCGACGTAATCCTTACCCGCTGGTGCTGATGTGCCTGCGCGAAAGCGGCGTGACCGCTTTCTTCACCCGCAGCTCGGCGGCAAACATTCCGGTCAACATGTCCCTGTGTGAGAAGCTGAATCTGGACCGAGATACTTACTCCGTATCCATTCCGCTGGGCGCGACCGTCAACATGGCGGGAGCGGCCATCACCATCACGGTGCTGACGCTGGCCGCGGTGAATACGCTGGGTATTCCGGTGGATCTGCCCACCGCGCTGCTGCTGAGCGTGGTGGCCTCGCTGTGTGCCTGCGGCGCATCCGGCGTGGCGGGCGGTTCGCTGCTGCTGATCCCGCTGGCGTGTAATATGTTCGGCATCCCGAACGAGATCGCCATGCAGGTGGTTGCGGTGGGCTTTATCATCGGCGTATTGCAGGACTCCTGCGAAACCGCGATCAACTCCTCCACCGACGTGATGTTTACCGCCGCCGTGTGCCAGGCGGAAGACGCGCGTTTAGCGAAGAACGCCCTGCGAGGTTAAAAAGAAAAAGCCCGGTGGCGGCTACGCCTTACCGGGCCTGCAGGGTTCAGTAGGTCGGGTAAGCGCTAGCGCCACCCGACAAAACACTTAAAGCGTCACACCACTCTTAAAGATCGCCAGCTCGCGGAAGTCGTTCTTCTCGTTACAGGTCTGCCTGCCGTTAGCAAACTCCACGATAGTGTCCACGAACTCCGTCAGCAGCTGCGGCATCGCTTTGCCGTGGATCAGCTGGCCTGCGTCGAAGTCGATCCAGTGCTTTTTCTTCGTCGCCAGCTCGCTGTTGGTGGCGATTTTCACCGTCGGCACAAAACCGCCGTACGGCGTACCGCGACCGGTGCTGAACAACACCATGTGACAACCCGCCCCCGCCAGCGCGCTGGTGGCGACCGCATCGTTGCCCGGTGCGCTCAGCAGGTTCAGGCCGTGGGTTTTCAGGCGTTCACCGTAGCGCAGAACGTCCACCACCTGGCTGGCCCCCGCTTTCTGGGTGCAGCCGAGGGATTTCTCCTCCAGCGTGGTGATTCCGCCCGCCTTGTTCCCCGGCGACGGGTTCTCGTAAATCGGCTGATTGTGGGCAATGAAGTACTGTTTGAAGTCGTTCACCATGGTGACGGTCTTCTCAAACGTCTCTTCGTCGCGGCAGTGGCTCATCAGAATGCGCTCCGCGCCAAACATTTCCGGCACTTCGGTCAGCACCGTGGTGCCGCCGTTGGCAATCACGTAATCCGAGAAGCGGCCCAGCATTGGGTTAGCGGTAATGCCGGAAAGACCGTCAGACCCGCCGCACTCCAGGCCAAACTTCAGTTCGCTCAGCCTCCCCGGCTCGCGCCTGTCGTGGCGCATCACCTCATACAATTGATGCAGCTGCTCAACGCCCGCTTCCACTTCGTCGTCCTGATGCTGGCACACCATGAAGTGCACGCGCGCAGGATCGAATTCTCCCAGCGTGTCGCGGAAGGCGTCGACCTGGTTGTTCTCGCAGCCGAGGCCGATCACCAGCACCGCGCCCGCATTCGGGTGGCGCACCATGTTTTGCAGCATGGTGCGGGTGTTAATGTGGTCGTCACCCAGCTGGGAGCAGCCGTAGGTGTGGCTGAACAGATGTACCCCGTCGATGCCCTCGGCATCGTGGGTCTCCTTCAGAAAGCGGGTCTGGATCTGACGCGCAATGCCGTTCACGCAGCCGACGGTCGGCAGGATCCACAGCTCGTTGCGGATCCCTACATCACCGTTTGCGCGACGGTAGATTTGCACCTCACGATCCCCCGCCTGCACGCCTGCCTTCGGTAGTTCAGGCTGATAGCTGTACTCGTCCAGATCGCTGAGATTGGTGCGGGTATTGTGGGAATGAATATATTCACCCGGCGCAATATCCGCCAGCGCATGGCCGATGGGCAAACCGTACTTCACCACGTTCTCCCCTTTTGCAATAGGGATCAGGGCAAACTTATGTCCACGTCCAATGGCCTGGCGCAACGTGACCGACTGGTTATCGAAGGCTACTTCCGTGCCTTCGGTTAAATCTGCCAGCGCGACGGCCACGTTATCCAGCGAATGGATTTTGATGTATTGCATATCAACCTCAGACGGCCTTAGTTCAGTTCAATGGCGAAGTAGTCACGTGCATTGTTAAAGCAGATGTTTTTCACCATGTCGCCCAGCAGCTGGAGATCCGCTGGCGCTTCGCCCGCATGCACCCAGCGGCCAATCATCTGGCACAGAATGCGGCGGAAATATTCATGACGGGTATAGGACAGGAAGCTGCGGCTGTCGGTCAGCATACCCACGAAGCGGCTTAACAGACCGAGCTGCGCCAGCTGCGTCATCTGACGCTCCATGCCGTCTTTCTGATCGTTGAACCACCAGCCGGATCCGAACTGCATCTTGCCCGGCATACCTTCGCCCTGGAAGTTGCCCACCATGGTGCCCAGCACTTCGTTATCGCGCGGGTTCAGGCAGTAGAGAATGGTTTTCGGCAGCAGGTTTTGCTCGTTCTGTTTGCTCAGCAGTTTTGACAGCTCTTCCGCCAGCGGGCGGTCGTTGATGGAGTCAAAGCCCACGTCCGCGCCCAGCAGTTTGAACTGGCGCTGGTTGTTATTGCGCAGCGCGCCGATGTGGTACTGCTGTACCCAGCCGCGACGCGCGTATTCCGCACCGAGGAATACCAGTACCGCCGTTTTGAACTGCGCCACTTCGTGCTCGCTAAGCGATTCACCGGAGAGGCGACGCGCCAGGATGCTGTCCAGTTCAGCTTCGTTGGATTCCGCGAACAGCACCACGTCCAGCGCATGGTCAGAGACTTTACAGCCGTGCGCCGCGAAGTGGTCCAGGCGTTTGGTCAGCGCGGTTTGCAGATCGGCGAAACGACGGATGTCGGTATCGGACACTTCCGCCAACTTCGCCATATAGTCGTTGAACGTGGCCTGCTCAATATTGAAGGCTTTGTCCGGGCGCCAGCTTGGCAGCACTTTAATGTCAAAAGAGGCGTCTTTGGCGACAACGGCATGATGCTCCAGGGAGTCAATCGGATCGTCGGTGGTGCCCACCATCTTCACGTTCATCTGCTTCATGATGCCGCGCGCGGAGAAGTTATCCTGCGCCAGCAGTTCGTTGCACTGGTCCCAGATTTCATCCGCCGTAGCGGGAGAAAGCAGCTTGCCGGTGATGCCAAACGGACGGCGTAGTTCGAGGTGCGTCCAGTGGTAAAGCGGGTTGCCGATAGTGTGCGGAACGGTCGCCGCCCAGGCGTCGAACTTCTCGCGATCGGTCGCGTCGCCGGTACACAGGCGCTCGGCCACGCCGTTGGTGCGCATTGCGCGCCATTTATAGTGGTCACCCTTCAGCCAGATATCATACAGGTTTTTGAAGCGGTAATTTTCGGCAACCTGCTGCGGCGGTAAGTGGCAGTGGTAGTCGAAAATCGGCTGGTCTTTAGCGTAGTCGTGGTACAGGCGGCGGGCAAATTCGGTATCTAACAGAAAATCGTCGGTCATAAACGGCGTCATTATCGTCTTCCTCATTACGGGAGCGTCAGAAAGCGTATGTTCATATGCTGCAAAGTTATCACACCAATTTCCACCCACCGAAGCTTTTTTCGTGAGTGAGATCAATAAACGCTAACAAATAAATTACCCTCAATGGAGTAAACCCTTCTACAGGCCGCGCCGTTTCTGGCTTTGCGCGCAGCGATTAATGTCCCTACAAAGAATCATACATTTGTGATGTCACTCACCTTTTAAAGTTGTATGACAAGTTATCGTTTCGCCGTCGCAAACACTAAGCCGACGGAATGCGTTACCGGTGTGAGACACATCGGATTTAACGGTACGGATACCGACTTATGCACGCTTACTTATGGCAAGGTTCGGGCCGTTCCGGGACATTCTCCCGGCTACGCCCCTCCCGTTACACAACTGCTCCCGGCAACGGTTGAGAGGTTGCCGTGCTCTGGCGCGGAAATAACATAACGATGAGGTTTTAGATGCGTAAAATTAAAGGGTTACGTTGGTATATGATCGCACTGGTGACGCTGGGCACCGTGCTGGGCTACCTGACACGTAACACCGTGGCAGCCGCGGCGCCGACGTTGATGGAAGAGCTGCATATCTCCACGCAGCAATACTCTTACATCATCGCGGCCTATTCTGCCGCTTACACCGTCATGCAGCCTGTTGCTGGGTATGTTCTCGATATTCTGGGTACCAAAATCGGCTATGCCTTCTTCGCCATCGCCTGGGCGGTATTCTGCGGTGCAACCGCACTGGCAGGCAGCTGGGGCGGCCTGGCGCTGGCCCGTGGCGCGGTCGGTGCGGCAGAAGCCGCAATGATCCCGGCGGGGCTGAAAGCCAGCTCTGAGTGGTTCCCGGCAAAAGAGCGTTCCATCGCGGTGGGCTACTTCAACGTGGGCTCGTCCATCGGCGCAATGATTGCGCCGCCGCTGGTGGTGTGGGCCATCGTGATGCACAGCTGGCAGATGGCATTCATTATCTCTGGCGTGCTGAGCTTCGCCTGGGCAATGGCGTGGCTGGTTTTCTATAAACACCCGCGCGATCAGAAAAAACTCTCCGAGGAAGAACGCGAATACATTATTGGTGGTCAGGAAGCGCAGCATCAGACCAACAATGGCAAGAAGATGTCCGTCTGGCAGATCCTGGGCACCCGTCAGTTCTGGGGTATCGCCCTGCCGCGCTTCCTGGCTGAACCGGCCTGGGGTACCTTTAACGCGTGGATCCCACTGTTTATGTTTAAAGTCTACGGCTTTAACCTGAAAGAGATCGCGATGTTCGCCTGGATGCCGATGCTGTTCGCTGACCTGGGCTGTATTGTAGGCGGCTACCTGCCGCCGCTGTTCCAGCGCTGGTTTGGGGTGAACCTGATTGTTTCCCGTAAGATGGTGGTGACCATGGGCGCCCTGCTGATGATTGGCCCGGGCATGATCGGCCTGTTCACCAGTCCGTATGTGGCTATCGCCCTGCTGTGCATCGGTGGGTTTGCGCACCAGTCCCTGTCCGGCGCGCTGATTACGCTCTCGTCTGACGTCTTCGGCCGTAACGAAGTGGCCACCGCCAACGGCCTGACCGGGATGGCCGCCTGGACCGCGAGTACGATGTTCGCGCTGGTCGTCGGCGCGCTGGCGGATACCATCGGCTTCAGCCCGCTGTTCGCGGTGCTGGCAATCTTCGACCTGATGGGCGCGGTGGTTATCTGGACGGTGCTGAAAAGCAAATCCGCAGAGGAGCTGGCGAAAGAGTCCCTCGGGCGACCGGCTACGCAGAGTTAGCGAAAATGCGTTTCACCGAAGCCGCCCCCGGGCGGCTTTTTTAATGGCAAAATCTGGAGAGTATTCCGTGAAAGTGGTATAACAAATCATCTGCCGTACCCTGCCTGGAGCGCATATGGAAATCACCGAACCACGTCGTTTATATCAACAACTTGCTGCCGAGCTGAAAGATCGCATCGAGCAAGGGGTCTATCTTGTCGGTGATAAACTTCCCGCCGAGCGCTTTATCGCGGATGAAAAAAGCGTAAGCCGAACCGTGGTGCGCGAAGCGATTATCATGCTGGAAGTGGAAGGCTACGTTGAGGTACGCAAAGGTTCCGGCATTCACGTTATTTCTAATCAGCCTAAACACTCTCCGGTGGCGGATGAAAGTCTAGAATTCGCCAGCTACGGTCCGTTTGAGCTGCTCCAGGCTCGCCAGCTGATCGAAAGCAATATTGCCGAATTTGCCGCCACGCAGGTGACCAAGCAGGACATCATGAAGCTGATGGAGATCCAGGAGAACGCTCGCAAGGAAAAATGTTTCCGTGATTCCGAGTGGGACCTGCAGTTTCACGTTCAGGTCGCCCTGGCAACCCAAAATACAGCGCTGGCGGCAATCGTTGAGAAAATGTGGACTCAGCGCGTTCACAACCCGTACTGGAAAAAACTGCACGATCATATTGATTCGCGTACCGTGGACAACTGGTGTGACGACCACGATCAAATTCTTAAGGCGCTGATTCGTAAAGATCCCCACGCCGCGAAGCTCGCCATGTGGCAGCACCTGGAAAACACCAAGCAGATGCTCTTCAATGAAACCAGTGACGACTTCGAATTTAACGCTGACCGTTATCTTTTTGCCGATAATCCTGTCGTTCATCTCGATACGGCCCCGAGCGGCGCAAAATAGGCGACCTTTCTACCGGCAGGCGCTTCGCTGCGCCTCCCCGCCTGAATGGGTAAGCAAAACATATATAGTGTCAGCCTTTGTAAAATCCCTCGCTCACTTTCAGGGCTTACGCCAAAATCACCTCACCCTGCAAATTCTGTGACGCAGAACGTTGGGCTTTGTTACAATTGGATTCACTTCGTTATTTTGAAAGTTAGTGCTTGCTAACCAGCCAATTAACAGGGAACAGTGTTGGCCACACCGCAATGTGTCCGCGAGCGACCATAATGAAATCACAACAATGTCGCCGTGCTGTTTGTCCCGGATAACAGGCGAGACGTTAACCGATTTCCAGGAACACTGAATGGAACTTTTGACCCAACTGCTGCATGCCCTTTGGGCGCAGGATTTTGAAACGCTGGCCAACCCTTCCATGATTGGCATGCTCTATTTTGTCTTGTTTATGATTCTGTTCCTTGAGAATGGTTTGCTGCCTGCAGCCTTCTTGCCGGGTGACAGTTTGCTGGTGCTTGTCGGCGTGCTGTGTGCCAAAGGCGCAATGGCGTTCCCGCAAACCATTTTATTACTGACCGTCGCGGCCAGCCTTGGCTGCTGGGTGAGCTATATCCAGGGAAGATGGCTGGGCAATACCCGAATAGTACAGAACTGGCTTTCCCATCTGCCTGCGCACTATCACCAGCGGGCACACCACCTGTTCCATAAGCATGGGCTTTCCGCGCTGCTGATTGGCCGCTTTATCGCCTTTGTGCGCACCCTGCTGCCCACCATTGCCGGGCTGTCCGGGTTGAGCAGCGCACGCTTCCAGTTCTTCAACTGGATGAGCGGCCTGTTATGGGTTCTGATCCTGACGACGCTGGGCTATGCGCTGGGTAAGACGCCGGTCTTCATGAAATATGAAGATCAGCTGATGTCCTGCCTGATGCTGCTGCCTGTTGTTCTGCTGGTCTTCGGCCTGATCGGCTCGCTGGTTGTCCTGTGGAAGAAAAAATACGGAGCGCGAGGTTAACGATGGTTATCTCACCGCTCGCCATGCGCCGCTTTGCCTGTGCCTTTATTGCACTGGTGATGCTCAGCGCCGTACTGCTGGCCTGGAACACGCTTTCACATCAGGACGCTACGCTGGCCATTCGCCCGGTAAACCAGGGGGGCGGTGTGCCTGACGGTTTTTCTGTCTGGCATCATCTGGATGCAAACGGCATCCGCTTTAAAAGCATCACCCCGCAGGACGATGTTTTACTGATTAAGTTTGATTCCCGTGCGCAGAGCGCTGCCGCGAAAGCGGTTCTTGACCGTACGCTGCCGCACGGCTATATCATTGCCCAGCAGGAAGATGACAACCCGCCAGCCGCGTGGTTATCATTGATTCGCGATACGTCGCATCGGTTTGGATAACTTCCTGGATTCCGAATCTTTTCACTCACTTTGGTGAATCCCCCGTTTACTTACTATGCTTAAGTACGCGGAGCACCCCTCAAATGTACTCCGCATCATTTTGGATAGCGGCTAACCCCGCAGCACAATGGAAGGTTTCGATAATGAAATTCCGCATGACCCTGGCTCTGGCCCTTTTTTCTTTAAGCACAACGACCTTCGCAAACTCTCTCTGTCAGGAGAAAGAACAGGATATTCAGCGTGAGATCGGTTATGCCGAAAAGCATAACAATCAGCACCGTGTTGATGGTCTCAAAAAAGCGCTGAGCGAAGTGAAAGCGAACTGTTCAGACAGCAAGCTGCGTGCCGATCACCAAAAGAAAATCGCTGAACAGAAGGACGAGATAGCCGAGCGCCGTCAAGACCTGCAGGAAGCGAAAGAGAAAGGGGATGCGGAAAAAATTGCTAAGCGCGAGAAGAAGTTGAAAGAGGCGCAGGACGACCTGAAAGCGCTGGAAGCTCGCGATTATTGAGTTAACGGAAATCTCAACAGGAGAGAATCATGTCAAAAGATACGACGTCTGAACATCTGCGCGCTGAACTGAAATCCCTGGCCGATACCCTTGAAGAGGTGCTGAACTCCTCTGCCGATAAGTCGAAAGAAGAAGTAAGCAAGCTGCGCAGTAAAGCGGAGCAGGCGCTGAAAGAGAGCCGCTACCGCCTGGGTGAAACCGGTGATGCACTGGCGAAACAGACCCGTGAAGCGGCTGCGCGTGCAGATGAATATGTGCGCGACAATCCATGGACGGGAGTTGGTATTGGTGCCGCAGTGGGTGTGGTACTGGGTGTCCTGCTGACGCGTCGTTGATATGGAAGATCCTCGTCACGCACAAGGGCCTGCTAATAACGTCCTCGGCATCGGCCAGCGTATTTTAACGACGCTGGTTGGGATTGCCGAAACGCGCGTCCGGCTGGCAGTGGTCGAACTGGAAGAGGAGAAAGCGAACCTCTTCCAGATGCTGCTGATGCTCGGGCTGACCATGCTCTTCGCCGCGTTTGGTCTGATGAGCCTGATGGTGTTAATCATCTGGGCCATTGACCCGCAGTATCGACTTAACGCGATGATTGCCACGACCGTCGTTCTGCTGGTCGCGGCGCTGATTGGCGGCATATGGACGATGCGTAAAGCGCGCAGGTCCACTTTCCTGCGCCACACGCGCCAGGAACTGGCTAACGATCGCGCCCTGCTGGAGGATGACAAGCCGTGAGCGATAAAGCGGAACGTCAGAAGCGAAAAGCGTACCTGTTAAGTCAGATCCAGCAGCAGCGGCTGGATCTGTCTGCCAGCCGCCGTGACTGGATCGACGCGACGCGACGGTTTGACCGAGGCTGGAATACCTTCCTGAGCCTGCGTTCGTGGGCGCTGGTCGGCAGCAGCGTGATGGCTATCTGGACGGTTCGTCATCCGAATATGCTCATCCGCTGGGCCCGACGCGGTTTTGGTGCCTGGAGCGCCTGGCGTCTGGTCAAGGCAACGTTGCGGCAACAACAGCTGCGGTGATAAACGCAAAACGGTAACTCAGGTTACCGTTTTTTGTTTTTGCCCTTCTCCCCGTGGGCTGAGGGCACCAGCGCGCACCTGCCCTTACTCAATATCTTTGAAGAAGATTGACAGTTTTCCTTGCTAACAATTGCTACCCGCCCCGTTTACACTCCTCTCCATCGACAGCAGAACCGCGGTATCTACCCGGAATTGCAGACAAATAATGTTCAGCCGCTTATGTGGTTTCCTGGAGAGTAAAATGAAAAAATTAGAAGATGTTGGTGTACTGGTCGCGCGTATTCTGATGCCTATTCTGTTTATCGTGGCAGGCTGGGGCAAAATCACGGGATATGCGGGTACCCAGCAGTATATGGAAGCCATGGGCGTTCCGGGGTTCCTGCTGCCGCTGACCATTCTGCTTGAGTTTGGCGGCGGCCTGGCGGTTCTGTTCGGCTTCCTGACCCGCACCACAGCGCTGTTTACCGCAGGCTTCACCCTGCTGACGGCGTTCATCTTCCACAGCAACTTTGCGGAAGGCGTGAACTCTCTGATGTTCATGAAAAACCTGACCATCGCGGGTGGCTTCCTGCTGCTGGCGATCACCGGCCCAGGCGCATACAGCATCGACCGCGTTCTGAATAAGAAATGGTAAGCACGCTATACTGAATAAACACAAAGCGAGGAGACATCTCCTCGCTTTTGCTATCTGACGGAGGAGTAAAAAATGGGACAACTCGTAGACGGCGTCTGGCAGGATGTCTGGTATGACACCAAATCCACCGGTGGACGCTTTAAGCGCTCTGTTTCGGCCTTCCGTAACTGGCTGACCGCCGACGGCGCACCCGGCCCGAGTGGCGAAGGGGGCTTCGCGGCTGAGAAAGATCGTTATCATCTTTATGTTTCCCTCGCCTGCCCGTGGGCGCACCGCACGCTGATCGTGCGCAAGCTAAAAGGCCTCGAATCCTTCATTCCGGTTTCAGTCGTCAACCCATTGATGCTGGAAAACGGCTGGACGTTCGACAGTGATTTCCCCGCCGCGACCGGTGATGACCTGTATCACCACGATTTCCTCTACCAGCTCTACCTGCGCGCCGATCCGCACTACACCGGACGCGTGACCGTACCGGTGCTGTGGGACAAGAAAAACCAGACGATCGTCAGCAATGAGTCCGCGGAAATCATCCGCATGTTCAATACCGCGTTTGATGCGCACGGCGCCCGCGCCGGGGATTACTACCCGGTTGAACTGCGGGATAAGATTGACGAGCTGAACAGCTGGATTTACGACAACGTCAACAACGGTGTCTATAAGGCCGGTTTCGCCACCAGCCAGGAAGCCTATGACGAAGCGGTCGGAAAGGTGTTTGAATCGCTGGAGCGCCTGGAGCAGATCCTGGGCCAGCATCGCTACCTGACGGGCAATCGCCTGACGGAAGCGGACATTCGCCTGTGGACCACGCTGGTTCGCTTTGACCCGGTCTATGTCACCCACTTTAAGTGCGATAAACACCGCATCAGCGACTACCTGAACCTGTATGGTTTCCTGCGAGACATCTACCAGATGCCGGGCATCGCGGAGACGGTCGACTTCGACCATATTCGCATCCACTATTTCCGCAGCCACAAGACCATCAACCCGACGGGCATCATCTCCATTGGCCCGTGGCAGGATCTGGATGAACCGCACGGGCGCGACGTGCGTTTCGGATAATTATTTAGGGAATCAATTGATTCCCTTTTTTAATTCACAGCATACATCTATCCTTACCTCGATCGCTTAGAAAACAAGTGATTGACTGATTAAGAGGCAAGGAAAATGGACTGGTATTTAAAAGTACTGCGCAACTACGTTGGATTTGGTGGCCGCGCCCGCCGCAAAGAGTACTGGATGTTCGTTCTGGTGAACTTCGTCCTGATTATGGTGCTGGGCATCGTAGATAAAATCCTCGGCTGGGAGCGCGCCGGCGGTGAAGGCGTACTCACTACGATTTATGGCTTGCTGGTTTTGCTGCCTTCATGGGCCGTGCTGTTTCGTCGTCTCCACGACACCGATCGTTCGGCGTGGTGGCTGCTGTTGCTGTTGATCCCGCTTGTCGGCTGGATCGTGATTTTAATTTTCAACTGTCAGAGCGGGACGCCGGGCGAAAACCGCTTTGGTCCGGATCCTAAGATCGGCGCGTAAATTACTGCCCGGTGGCGCTTACGCTTACCGGGCCTGCTCGCTTATTTGTTGTGATGCGCAAAGAGCTTTGGAATTTCGCGCAGGCACCACGATTTGGCTTCGCCCATGCTGTCGCGGCGCCACGCCATAATAATGTCCACTTCGCTGGTGTACTCCGGGCTCACCACCCTCAGTCGCCCTTCCGCAATATCTTTTTCGACAAACGGGTAGGGCATCGTCGCCACGCCCAAACCGGCCAGCAGCGCCTGCCGCTTGTTTTCCAGTGACGTGACCGTCAGACGCGGCTGTTTATCCAGCAGCTGAACCGTCAGCACCGGACGCTCGCGCGCGGTATCCGCCACCGCCACGCCGCGGTACTTCACGCGCGTCACTTCAGAGAGCGGCTCCGGCTCCTGGTGAATCGGGTGATCCGGCGCGGCGACGTAAACGTTCATGACGCTGTAGAGCTTGCGCGAGTTGATTTCTGACGATGAGCGGAAATGCATGTCAGGCGCAATGACGATATCCGCCCTGCCCGTCTCCAGACGCTCCCACGCCCCGGCCAGCACCTCGGTGATGATCGACAGCTGCGTATTGGCCTTCGCCGCCAGGCGGTCCACCAGCGGGAACAGCGCTTCGGTCGGCACCAGCGCTTCGGTGACTAACGTCAGGTGGGTTTCCCAACCTCGCGCCAGCGCTTCGGCATCCGTGGTGAGCTTGTCCGCCGCTTCCAGCAGCACACGACCTCGCTCCAGCAGCATCCGCCCCACGTTGGTGAATTTTGTTCGATGACCGGAGCGATCGAAGAGCACGACGTCCAGCTCTTCCTCCAGTTTTTGCATGGTGTAGCTTAGCGCAGACGGAACGCGCCCCAGTTCATCTGCCGCCGCGGCAAAGCTGCCGCGCCGGTCAATCGCGTCCATGACGCGAAGCGCCTCAAGCGTCAATGCTCTCTCTTTAGCCATCTCGTTCTCATTCAGGAAATTTGAACATACCAGGCAGAATATCTGGCTAACAATGCAGCGTCCATACCTTTACCATTGTTTTAGTGTAAAGAGAGGTCAAGTTTATGATTACGACAAGAACAGCGAAACAGTGCGGACAAGCCGATTTCGGTTGGCTGCAGGCCCGCTACACCTTTTCCTTTGGACACTACTTTGACCCTAAACTCCTCGGTTACGCTTCACTGCGCGTGTTGAACCAGGAAGTGCTCGCCCCGGGCGCCTCCTTCCAGCCGCGTACGTATCCGAAAGTCGATATCCTGAACCTGATCCTGGAAGGCGAGGCAGAATACCGCGATAGCGAGGGCAATCATATCCAGGCAAAGGCTGGCGAAGCGTTGTTAATTTCCACGCAGCCGGGCATCAGCTACAGCGAGCATAACCTCAGCAAAGACAAAACGCTGACGCGCATGCAGCTGTGGCTCGACGCCTGCCCTGAGCGAGAAAACCCGCTGGTGCAGAAAATAGATCTGAAGGGCGATAAACAGCAGCTGATTGCCTCGCCTGACGGCAGCAAGGACAGCTTGCAGCTGCGACAGCAGGTATGGCTGCACCATATCGAACTGAAAAAAGGTGAACAGGCAAGCTTCCAGCTGCACGGCCCGCGCGCCTATTTGCAGTCCATTCACGGTACGGTGCATGCGGTAACGCACGCGGAAGAGAAAGAAGCGCTCACCTGCGGCGACGGGGCGTTTATTCGTGACGAAGCGAATATCACCCTGGTGGCAGATACGCCGCTGCGCGCGCTGCTGATTGATTTGCCGGTGTAAGAGTTGCTCGATCGGTCCCTCTCCCCTTTGGGAAGAGGGACGAATGCCAATCGCTACACCTTACTCGCCATAATCTCAATAATCTGCCGGTCCGTTGCCTGCATTGAGCGGCACGCCAGCGCGCACAGGTTAGAGATAGACTGTTCCACGTCGTGGGCCACAATTCCTTCGTTACCCGTCACGCCCGACTCATCCAGCGCCATCATCACGGCTTTCCAGGCGCTGGTGACGCTGGTCGAGACTTTCATGGCGCAGCTGTTAGACGCCCCGTCGCAGATCATCCCGCTGATGTCACCGATCATACTGCCGATGGCCATTGCAATCGTCTGATAGCTTCCGCCCATCAGCCACGCCATCCCTGCTGCGGCCCCCATACCGGCCGTTGTCGCCGCACACAGCGCGGACAAACGTGGAAGCTGGTAATGAATGTAGATAGCCGACAGATGCGAGAGCATCAGCGCCCGCGCCAGCCGTTCGTCATCGGCCTGAACATGTTCAGCGGCCACGACAACCGGCATGGTGGCTGTAATTCCCTGATTCCCGGAGCCCGAGTTGCTCATCGCCGGCAGCGTCGCACCGCCCATGCGGGCATCCGAGGCCGCACTGGTGCGGATAACGATGTCTGAACCCAGATCCTGCGCCATCCATCCGCGTGCGCGCTGCTTAATGAGGGTCGCGCCAATGTGTAGCCCCCACTTCCCGCTAAGCCCTTCACGAGAGAGCGCGTCGTTCAGTTGCCCTGCTTCCAGGATAAAGCGGATCGCCTCGGACGGTACCTGCTCCACAAACTCCAGGATCTGCGAGAGCGTGGTGTTCGACAGTACCGCCAGCGGATCGTTACTTACCTCGGCCTGCCGCTCGTCAAGACTGAAGCGCGTTTCGCCGTGACAAACCACCTCCACCACGCGGGTATGTCCGCCCGCAATGGTCACCATGGCCGAGGCCTCACCGGCGTAGACGCAGGCACGTGAATAGAGGATCTCATCGCACGGCTCCTGCAATTTCACCTGCACCAGACCGGCGTTAAGCATTGCTTTGGCCCGCGCCAGCGCATCGGCGGTGACATCTTTCAGCACCTCCAGCCCCGCCTGCGCATTGCCACCAATGGCACCCAGCGCCGCCGCAATGGGCAACCCGACCATGCCGGTGCCCGGCACCGTTACGCCAAGCCCGTTCTTCATCAGATTCGGCGATACCCACGCCTCAATCTTCGTGACGTCGCCAGGCAGTTGCTCTGCGGCAATCGCACAGGCCAGCGCCAGAGAAATAGGTTCGGTACACCCAAGTGCAGGTTTCACTTCTTCCTGCACCGCGCGAATAAATTGGTTCCATAAAGTTTGAGTTTGCTCAGACATCGTTACGACCTTATTTGCCCTCAGGAGAACGCGAGGAAAGGAGAAACACAAAGCAGCAGTCCGGTGATGACGATAATCACCAGCGATACGCCCTTATATTTATGCAGCGCCGGTACCTTGTAGACCAGCCACGCAGGGATCAGGCAGCCCACCATGCCGAAGATGGGGCTACAGATAGAGGTGAAGCTCAGTACCGGCGCGTTTAACACGATCGCGCTCCAGGCCAGCAGGATAGCGAACAGCATGATCCCGCGCTGGACGATGCTTTCATTAATACGTTCAGCCGGCATTTTACGGCGCAGGATATTCATCACGATCCCCTGCGTGGCTTCGCGGAAGCCGAGATAGACGCCGAAGAAGGCGGTCATCACGGCAAAAATATTGAGGATCACGCTGACGATTTTGACCCAGCCCGCGCCGTCACCGCTGATAAACTGCGCCGCAATCGCCAGGGCGGAAATGTTCTGCTCGTAGGCTTTCACCGCTTCGTCGTGTCCCATCGCCATGGTGAAAGAGACGGCGTAGAAGAAGACCGTGACAAACAGTATGCCAAAGGCGATATTCATCGCCCGCAGCGCCTTATGACGCGCCACCTCAACGGATTTTTCCCGTGAACGATAGGAAATCACCATCGGGCTTAATGTCTGGATAAACAGAATGGAGGTTAAGGTAAAGGGCAGCGTAATAATGGCATTTTTTATCAGCAACCCCATCGGCGGCAGCATGCCCACGTTGGCTAAATGCCAGAGGCCGATCATCGAAAGCCCCAGCGCCGCCACCACAAATAATTTGGTCAGCACCATCAGACTGGAGACTTTAAACAGCAGCTTTTCACCGCGCGAAGAGATGGCGACCAGAATACAGATCAGGAATAAGCCGTAGAAGGGATTTTCCGACAGCAACCCCTCGGTGACACCGAAGGTGTGCAAATAGGATGCGCTGTCGTTGGTGATAGCCGTGGAATAGACAAACATCCAGATGACCAGCATCACGAAATAAAGTGCACCTAATAAGATGCCCCAGTTTTTACCTAAATAACCGCTAATCACGCTCGGGTAGTCTTTACATTCCGGGGATTCCGCCAGCGTATTAATAAATAATCGCTGGAAGAGGTACATGGCCGGATAGCCAATAATCGAGGAGAGCAAAAAGACCCACAGCCCCATTAATCCAACCTGCACCGGAAGAAAAACGATACCCGCGCCGATAGCCATCCCGATACTCATGATGACCCAGCCCGTGTCGGTGCTGTCGAATTTGATCGCCTCTCGCCATTCGCTTTCGCTCATTCCCGCCCGCCTTGCCGCAGGGGAATCACTCACAATCACACTGCTGTTTGTTGCCATATTCATTGGGCACTCGCTTATTTTGTAGGGTAAACAGTTGTTTTTATTAGGTTCCGATCGCCAGCGATTGCGAGTCAGAGAGTGCAGGTGTGTGTTGTTGGTGTGGGAAGATCATATCCGGAGAGAGGGAGAAAAAAGTCACATAATTAATATGGTTTTTCTGCATTTAGAGAAAAATTTTCTCCTTATTTTGGAAATATTAAAAATAAAACCCAAATGTGATTCAGCTCAAAGAAGTAAGTTATCCTGGGAATGGCGCTTTATCAGAATTTATAAAGGTGTACGTAACATCTCCACATCAGAGTTATTTTTGAATTTCCCGGATACTACCGATGAACAATTCGATGGATTAAAGTGAATCGCCATGGCGTGTCGGCGGTGTCAGTCCAGTCAGATTGAGCTACGTGAGCTGCGCCGATTTTATATCCTCGGCATTAGTGCCCTGAGGATAAAAAATATGACAACCATATGATACTTTATAAATTAAATATCATTAAAAAATATTAAACATCATCAATGCGGCACCATTTTTTATTTCTTCACAATTCAAAATAATATAACCATTAAAATACCAGTATTAAGTTTATTAAAATATGTAAATACTCTTGCTGTTTATTTTTGCATAACTACAATGCTTCCGTCTGCATTTCAAACATATTGTTGATGTTAGATGAATAAATTTTGATATTTACGCACAAGCTTAAACATGATAATTGTAAAGGAAATTCCTATGAAAAGATCTTACGTTCACGCATCTGTTCTTTGTGTATTATCTTTTATTATTTCACCAGTGGCATCTTATGCTCACAGCAGTCATAATTCTGATGGGATCAGCATCGAAACGTTACTGGAGACCGAGAAGTCCTGGGATGGAGTGGAATACGCGCCTTATCCAGCAGGTACACCGCAGCTTTCTGTGCTGAAAATCACTATTTCGCCGAATACAAGTCTTGACTGGCATGAACATCCCATGCCGAACGCCGCCTATGTAGAAAAAGGCGCTTTAACCGTTGAAAAACAGGCAACGGGTAAAACCCGTACTCTGCAGGCGGGAGAGGTGCTACCAGAGATGGTTGATAGTGCACACAGGGGCTACACAGGTCCGGAAGGAGCCACGCTGGTGGTATTCTATGCCGGGAAAAAAGGGCTTCCACTGTCAAAGCCCGTTAAATAAATTCTGTCTTTTAAATCGCCCATTTCTTCCGACATGACGAGAAGAAAACAGTCCCTCACTTGCACTTACTTGTACCGGAAGTGACGTGGGGGCTGTTGATTCGGACTTGACGCCATGCAATGGCCATACAAAATTACTATCAATTAATGAGATTTATCTGGCTGTATTGTTAATTCGCAGCCACAAATTATGCTCACGCCAAAAAGCGTAACTACAAACAAGAATGACCAGAGCAGAATCCAGGACATTCGCATTCCAGAACATTCTGACGATCTGAGTGCTCACAATATCCATGAATCCTTCAGAATAGAGGGGGGGCTTGCTTATTTTGAACGTAATAAGCCAAAGAACGCAAATCAGAGCAAAACGAAAAGCAATCCACGCGATGAGGGGCATCATGAAAGCATGACCTTTAGTGAATTTGCCCCGATGAGTCAGGAATAAAAAATATAATAGTGGAGTCAACGCGGGAAGAATTCCCATGGAATAGTGTACTATTTGCTCCCAGACAGGGATTTGCCATTGCTGCAATACTTTTAATGACAAAAAGATCTCTGAGGGAAATGCACGATAAAGTAATGAAAAACAAACCAGTCCCCATATCAGAGCAATCCTGTAACGATGAGTCATCGATGCATTACCTCCCGGATAAAGCTGGCGACTCAATAGTGCCAGCATGTATAAAAATGATATCAAACCTTAAGTATGACGAAAACCGGCCAAAAGAACCAATTTAGATATATACATCAATATAGCTGGTTATCTTCTTGATGTGATCTATCTGTTCTTCTCCGTTTTGTTTTGGTGTAGATTCTGCTTTTTTCTGCTGTGCTTCTTCAACTTGTTGTCTCTGGAGCTGGCCAAGCTGTTCATAAAGATGTGCTAGCTGCTGACTAAGCTCTGCCATTCTGCGTTCTTTTTCTTCAGTAGTCTCATCTATCTCACCACTGGCAATACCTTCAACATAATTCTGGATTTCTTTTGTTAAGGCCTCGATCTGCGCCTCTACCTGCTTGATTTTTGATGCTGAATTGTTCCTGCCCGGGCTGGCTTCAGCGTGTATGGCCTGCCTAAGTTGTTGTCCATTTGAGATCGCCGTCATAAGTTCTCCTTTATCTTAGAAAAGAGTGGTGGTCGTTTCTGAATTACATCGGCAACAACGACAACATCATAAATAATTCTATTGCTCCTTGTACCGAAGCGATTTTAAATGTTTTGTGGATTTATTTGATTTTTTATATTCAGCCAGAGGCAGCTTGTCGCTCGAACCATACCGACGCTTGCAGGTAAACGCTCACTGCTCATGGGTATGGGTTCCCCTGTTTAAGTCTTCTTAGATGACGCTGAGGTGCCTGTTAAATCCGTGGCGCTCCCGTTTTTCAAGACTGGATGAATATGTGTGAGTAATTACATAAACAATTTTGTATGTTTAGCGGGCAAAAAAATGCCCCCTGCGCTGAGGGGGCATGAGACCTGAATGTCGTCAGATTGCCTGCGTAAACGTCCTCGAAATCACGTCCTGCTGCTGCTCGCGCGTCAGAGCGTTAAACCGTACCGCATACCCCGAAACGCGGATGGTCAGGTTCGGGTAGTTCTCCGGATGGGCAATGGCATCCAGCAGCATCTCCCGGTTCATGACGTTGACGTTCAGGTGCTGCCCGCCCTCAATAGACGCTTCGTGATGGAAGTACCCATCCAGCAGCCCCACCAGGTTGGTTTTGCGCACCAGTTCATCCTTGCCCAGCGCCTGCGGCACAATGGAGAAGGTATAGGAAATCCCGTCTTTGGCGTAGGTAAACGGCAGCTTGGCGACCGACGTTAGCGAAGCCACCGCCCCTTTCCTGTCGCGACCGTGCATCGGGTTGGCGCCAGGCGCAAACGGCGTACCGCCGCGGCGTCCGTCCGGCGTGGTGCCCGTTTTCTGGCCGTAGACCACGTTGGAGGTGATAGTCAGGATCGACTGAGTCGGCACCGCGTTGCGATACGTCGGCAGCGCCTGGATCTTCTTCATAAATCGCTCCACCAGGTCGCAGGCGATGCTGTCCACGCGATCGTCATTATTACCGTACTGCGGATAGTCCCCTTCGATGACGAAGTCCACCGCCAGGCCGTTGTGGTCGCGCACTGGTTTCACCGTGGCGTACTTAATCGCCGACAGGGAATCCGCCGCCACCGACAGCCCGGCAATGCCGCAGGCCATGGTGCGATAGACGTCACGATCGTGCAGCGCCATCAGCGAGGCTTCGTAACTGTACTTATCATGCATGTAGTGAATGAGATTCAGCGCGCTGATGTACTGCACCGCCAGCCAGTCCATAAAGTGATCGAGGCTCGCCATCACGGTGTCGTAATCCAGCACCTCATCCAGCAGCGGCTCGGTTTTCGGGCCGACCTGGATCTTCAGCTTCTCGTCCACCCCGCCGTTGATCGCGTACAGCAGCGTTTTAGCAAGGTTGGCGCGTGCGCCAAAGAACTGCATCTGCTTGCCGATCACCATCGGGCTGACGCAGCAGGCAATGGCGTAGTCGTCGCTGTTGAAGTCGGCGCGCATAAGATCGTCGTTCTCATACTGCAGCGACGAGGTGACGATCGACACCTGCGCGGCGTATTTCTTAAACGCGATCGGCAGCTGTTCAGACCAGAGGATAGTCAGGTTCGGCTCCGGCGCGGGCCCCATGGTGTGCAGGGTATGCAGGTAGCGGAAGCTGTTTTTTGTCACCAGCGTACGGCCATCCAGCCCCATGCCGCCGATCACTTCCGTGGCCCAGATCGGATCGCCGGAGAAGAGCGTGTCGAACTCCGGCGTGCGCAGGAAGCGCACCATGCGGATCTTCATGATGAAGTGGTCGATCAGCTCCTGGGCCTGCACCTCGTTCAGCCTTCCTGCCTGCATGTCGCGCTCAATGTAGATATCAAGGAACGAGGCCGTGCGCCCCAGCGACATCGCCCCGCCGTTCTGGGATTTCACTGCGGCAAGGTAGGCAAAGTAGACCCACTGCACCGCTTCCTGCGCGTTCATCGCCGGACGTGAAATATCAAAGCCATAGTTCGCCGCCATCTGCTGGATCTGCAGCAACGCACGCTTATGCTCCGCCAGTTCCTCGCGCAGGCGGATCGTCGCCTCCAGATCTTCGCCGCGCTCCAGCCTCCCCTGCAGATCGGCAAACTGCAGTTCACGCTCGCGCACCAGATAGCTGATGCCGTACAGCGCCACGCGGCGGTAGTCGCCGATAATGCGCCCGCGCCCGTAGCCGTCCGGCAGACCGGTCAGCACGCCAGATTTACGGCAGCGCATCATCTCCGGGGAGTAAACGTCAAACACGCCCTGGTTGTGGGTTTTACGCAGGTCGGTAAACAGGTATTCGAACTGCGGATCCATTTCCCGCCCGTAGGCTTCGAAAGAGCTGCGGATCATGTTGATCCCGCCGTACGGATGCAGGGCACGCTTGAGCGGCTTGTCGGTTTGCAGGCCGACGATCGTCTCAAGATCCTGGTCGATATAGCCCGGTCCGTGGGCGGTAATGGTGGTGGCAATGTTGGTGTCGAAATCCACCGGGGCGTGGGTGGCATTCTCCTGGCGAATGCCGACCATCACCTTCTGCCACAGCGCCGTCGTTGCTGGCGTCGCCTGCGCGAGGAAAGCTTCATCGCCTTCATAAGGGGTGTAGTTATGCTGAATAAAATCGCGGACGTTAACGGCGTTTTTCCATTCTTCACCGCGAAACCCGGCCCATGCGTCGCTGTAGGGTGCGACGCCCGTATCGATTGTTACTTTCATCAGATTCTCGCTTTATCAGGCGTAAGCCGCAGCCGGGGTGACCTTCCCAAGACGGAGGGCGTCCAGCGCGATCATTTTTTCTTCGTTGGTAGGGATAACCGCGCAGGTCACGCGGGACGACTCGGTGGAGATGACGCGCTCACCCGCGCTGCCCGGCAGAGCGTTTTTCGCCTCGTCGAGCGCGATGCCAAACACCTTCAGATGTTCCGCCACCAGCGCGCGGATCAGCGTGGAGTTTTCACCGATGCCGCCAGTGAAGATCACGCCATCCAGACGGTGCAGAGACGCGGCGTGACCGGCGATATGCCGCGCTATGCGGTGGACAAAGGTCTTTATCGCCAGCTGCGCCCGGTCATTGCCGTCATGCCAGGCTTTCTCCAGCGCGCGTAAATCGGAGGAGATACCGGAGATGCCAAGCAACCCGGACTCTTTGTTGACCACGCGCTCCAGATCCTCGAACGACTGGCCGGTCTGCTGGGCAATCCACGCCATTGCGCCGAAGTCCACGTCGCCGCAGCGCGTGCCCATCACCAGCCCTTCCAGCGGCGTCATCCCCATCGAGGTATCGACGCTTTTACCGTTGCGCACCGCGCAGATGGACGCCCCGTTGCCGAGATGGGCAATCACCAGGCCGCTGTCATCGGGGGACAGCCCGAGGAGCGCGTGCGCCTGCCCGGACACGTAGCGGTGAGAGGTGCCGTGGAAGCCGTAGCGGCGCACGCCCAGCTCTTCAAAATAGCGGTACGGCAGACCGTACAGATACGCCTGCGGCGCCATGGTCTGATGGAAACTGGTGTCAAATACCGCCACCTGCTGCACGCCGGGGAACAGGCGCTCTGCGGCTTCCACGCCGCTCAGGTTGGCGTAGTTATGCAGCGGCGCCAGCGGGGAAACCAGGCGGATCTGCTCAATGACCTCTTCCGTGATCAGGGTCGACTCGCTGAAGAGATCGCCGCCGTGAGCGATGCGGTGGCCAATCAGGGCCACGCTGCTCATCAGGTCGCGTTTCTCCAGCTCGAGGGCGATGGCGGCCAGCGCCCCTTCGTAGTCCTGGTGAGCCAGTCTGACTGGCTCACCCCCGTTCACGGAAATAAAGGCTTTTTCAGTGTTGATGCCGTCCGCAATGCCCGTCAGCAGGGCATCGCAGCCTGCTGCGTCCAGCACCGAAAACTTAACGGAGGACGATCCGCAGTTAATAACCAGTACTACCGGAAATTCAGTCATGTGTTACTCCGCTCTTCCTGAGCTTTGGCTTAAAACAGTTTGTAGACGATGTTCAGAATGGTCAGCAGGCCGACCACGGTCACGAAGATGTTCTCGGTCCGGCCTTTGTATTTCGCCAGCGCTGGCGCCTTGCGGATAGCGTACATCGGCAGCAGACACAGCAGAGAGGCGATAATTGGCGCCCCCATGGCTTCAATAAGGTCGAGGATGTTCGGGTTGGCGTAGGCCACAATCCAGGTGGAGCCCATGATGAAAATCATGCTGATGGTGTTCAGTTTGCCGACGGAGACGCTCTTCTTATCGCCTTTGTAGCCGAACTTGAGGATCAGGCCATTCAGCCCCTCCAGCGTGCCCAGGTAGTGGCCGAAGAAGGATTTAAAGATAGCGACCAGCGCGATGATGGAGGCGCCGTATTCCAGCACCGTGGCGAACGTGGATTTACTGCCCGACATCGAGGCAAAGTGGTTCGCCAGGTAAGAGAGCACCGGAATGTTCTGCGCTTTGGCATCCGCCATGTTCTGCGGAGAGAGCGTAAACAGGCAGCTAAAGGCGAAGAACATCACCACCGCCACCATCAGCAGGCTGGCGCGACCGATGATTTTGGAACATTTCTGCTCGGTGAATTCTTTCCCGAACTTCGGCTCGTACTCTTCGCGCTTGGAGACTACAAACGAGGAGACGATGGGCGAGAAGTTAAAGGAGAAGACCATGATGGAGATCCCCAGCCACACCGTGACCAGAATGCCGTCATGACCGGTAAAAGCGATATCGCTCAGGTTGACCTGGTCGATCACCGCCGAGTTCCAGTACGGGATCAGCGACAGGGAAATCAGCACCAGGCTGGCAATGAACGGGAACACCAGGTAGCTCATCACCTTCACCATCAGGTCTTTCCCGAACCAGATCACAAAGGCCATCAGCAGCAGCAGGAGCAGCGCTACCACGCCGCGGTTCAGCGCAGGCATCTGGAGTTGGTTTTCCCAGAAGGTCATAAAGGTGTTAGTAATGGTGACGCCGTAAATCCACAGCAGCGGGCAAATGGCGAAGAAGTAGAGGAAGGTGATCACCACCCCACCGGTTTTCCCGAAGTGCTCTTCCACCGTCTCGGTGATGTTGCTGGAGACGTTGCTGCCGGACAAACAGAGGCGCGCCAGCGCGCGGTGGCAGTAAAACGCAATCGGGAAGGCGAGTACCAGCATCAGCAGGATGGGGATCAGTCCGCCAAAGCCTGCGCGAATGGGAAAGAACAGCACACCTGCGCCAATGGCGGTACCAAACAGGCCGAGCGTCCATGTGGTGTCAGACTTACGCCAGGAGGACGTTTTTGTCTGGCCAACGATAATGCTTTCTGTGTTGCTCATAGGTCACCTTTATGCGTCAACGAAGCCGGTAATTTGGGAAACACGGGAGAGATCGATATTGCCGCCGGAAATAATGCAGACGGATTTACGGCCCTGAATATAGTGGTCAAGCTTGCCGCTTAATAACGCCGCGCAGGCCAGCGCGCCCGCACCTTCCGTCACCACTTTATTTCGCTGAATAAGGGCAATCATGCTGTTGCGAATATCGTCTTCACTCACCAGCACAATGTCATCGACCAGTTCACGAACAATTTCGAAGGTTAATTTACCCGGACGAGACACGTCGCAGCCGTCGGCTAATGTGCCGGTAACGCGATGGTTGGTTATTTCTCCGGCCTGCCAGGAAGCCGCCATGCCGTGAACGTTTTCAGACTGTACGCCGATAATATTGATTGTCGGGTTGATGGATTTAATTGCTGTCGCAATACCGGCAATTAACCCGCCGCCGCCGATAGGAACAATCACGTTATCCACGTCGTATAAATCTTCGAGGATTTCCAGGCCGATGGTGCCCTGGCCGGCAATGACTTTCGCATCGTCATAAGGCGGGATAAAAATGCGCCCCTCCATCTCGACGATTTCGCTCACCTTAGCGATGGTGTCGTTGAAGTTCTCGCCGTGTAGCACCACTTCGGCGGAGTAGTCGCGGGTAGCGGCGACCTTGGATTTTGGCGCGCCCATCGGCATCACCACTTTGCCGTCGATACCGAGCATGGCGCAGGAGAGCGACACCCCCTGAGCGTGGTTTCCTGCGGAGCAGGCCACTACCCCTTTGCGTTTTTCTGCATCCGTCAACGAACTTAACTTATTAAACGCCCCGCGTATTTTAAACGAACCGGTACGCTGCATATTTTCAAACTTAAGAAATATCTCACCCTTACAGCGTTCGCTGAGATAATTTGAGCGCGGCATGCCGGTTTTATAAATTTTTCCCGCCAGGCGTTTTCTGGCGTCCTGAATATCTTCAATGGTCACCGGGAGATCGTAAGTAATGTGCATAATATCCTCGTTATAATAATTCATTGTTTTCAGGCAAAGTCAGGGTATCAGAGCGTTAAAAAGCGTCGCTCCGGGTGTTTTAAAACTTAATTATTTCTATCGTCGTTTATCGATATCCATCGACGAATATTGTTTTGCCAGTTCAACTAATACTGACGCCGATTTTTTAATACTGTAATTTTTCGACCACACGGCGGCATAGCGCGCCACGGGTAATTCATCTTCCACCGGCAGGACGATAAACTGGTCCGAGCCGAACGGCGCAATCATGTCGCGGGGGATCACCGTCAGATAATCGGCATTCAGGACAAGGTTATAAATGGTGACGACGGAATCGGTCTGGACGATGTTTTCAATGCTGATGTGGTTGTCTTGCAGGGTGGTCAGGAGTTCGTTGTAGTAGCCCATATCGGTTTGCGGCATCACCCACTGCTCATGCGTAAGTGATGCCAGTCTGGTCGGGCCGGTGCACGTTCGTGATTTACTCGCCACCAGCACAAACTCAGATTCAAACAGTGGCTCAACGTGAAGATCCTGAAGCAACATTCCGTCGCTCAGCGTGCCGATGGCAAAATCCAGCCGACCGTCGCGAATGGCGGGCAGGAATGAAGAGAGCTGCGCTTCATACATGGAGACGCGCGCTTTCGGGAACACTTCCCTGAATTTTTTGATCATCTCAGACAGGAAGGTGAAGCCTATCAGCGACGGATAACCAAAGGAGACGTCCATAACGGTACTAAAACTGAGGCTGTTAATCTCGCTCACCATGTTTTTCATTTCGCGGGTGATCGACTCAGCGTATGACAGCAGCACCTGACCAGCGGCAGTGAGTTTTACGCCGGTGTTTTTACGCACCATCACTTCCACCCCGAAGTAGGATTCGATGTCGCTGATGATTTTGCTGACGGCGGGTTGCGTCAGGCCTAGTTGTCTTGCGGCAGAACCTATGGAGCCACTTTTAATGACTTCCTGAAATACCACGAGGTGCTGAGTTTTCGGTAGAATAATAGTATTCATAATATTCTGCGCTTATTTCCCTATGACGCAGCGGATTCTACCCAATAATGTTTCAGGGGGTATGTGCTGTTACTCACAATTTGCTTCCCCGCGCATTTTACGGGCACAACAAGAACCTAAAAAACACTTTACAATCAATATCATAAAAAATTAAAAGCACACCATTACGCTGATATCGATCAATAAAATCAGCAGTAATAAATTTATTTTATGGCGATAACCTTGATAAATTTCTCTGCGTTAAATAAATCAATAAAGACGAACTTTCAGACAATTAAAGGCCAATAAATAACCGTTATTCCTTTTAAACATTCTTTCAAATTATCAAATTTTGCAGAGGATTTTTGGACAGCTTTTTATAAACAGTGGAATACGTCACACATTCATAGCCTGAATGTTTTTAATTTCAATATGTTTATATCAAATAAGAAAATATTTGCGATCGTTCAGTTAACATTCGCAACAAATTAACAATACTGTAAATTCACCATTTTTTAGGGTGAAATTTTGTGATAACGATCGTTTGCGGTAGGCATAGCGATGCCCGAAAGGGTCATGCAGTCAAATGTGCTTAATGTCGCAAATATGAGAATTGATGTCGTTTGTGCGAGTTGCCGGGTGGCGATGCGCATACCTGGGCTACAAAACTCTAAAAGCAAAAACCCCGCCGAAGCGGGGTTCTGTAAGAAGTTGAAGCTGACCGATAAGCCGGGTTCTGTCGTGGACAGTCATTCATCTAGGCCAGCAATCGCTCACTGGCTCAAGCAGCCTACCCGGGTTCAGTACGGGCCGTACCATGTGAACCCCTATTTGGCCTTGCTCCGGGTGGAGTTTACCGTGCCACGGACTGTTACCAGCCGCGCGGTGCGCTCTTACCGCACCCTTTCACCCTTACCTGATCCCGCTTGCGCGGGCCATCGGCGGTTTGCTCTCTGTTGCACTGGTCGTGGGTTTCCCCCCCAGGCGTTACCTGGCACCCTGCCCTATGGAGCCCGGACTTTCCTCCCCTCCGCCCGTCTCCCCCGAAAGGGACGACGACGAAGCGGCGACTGTCTGGTCAGCTTCGGCGCGCAGTATAGAGGGTTTGCGCGCCGCTGTCACCCTCAGGTGCGGGCAAGATGCTATTAACGCGCCACTTCCACCTTCGCCAGTTTTTCGTAGTAGCACGCAATCGCGCTGTGATCGGCCGTACCCAGGCCATCCGCACGCAGCGCCTGCATCATCTCCATAACCGCAGCGGTCAGCGGTAGCTGTGCACCCACGCCGTGAGACGTATCCAGCGCGTTCGCCAGATCTTTGATGTGCAGATCAATGCGGAAACCGGGTTTGAAATTACGATCCATCACCATCGGCGCTTTGGCATCCAGCACCGTACTGCCCGCCAGACCGCCACGGATTGCCTGATAAACCAAGTCCGGATTGACGCCCGCCTTCGTTGCCAGCGTCAGCGCTTCAGACATGGCGGCAATGTTCAGCGCCACAATCACCTGGTTCGCGAGCTTGGTAACGTTGCCCGCGCCAATGTCTCCGGTATGCACTACGGAGCCCGCCATCGCCTTCATCAGGTCATAGTATTTGTCGAACACGGCCTTATCGCCGCCCACCATCACCGACAGGGTACCGTCGATGGCTTTCGGCTCGCCGCCGCTGACGGGCGCATCCAGCATCTCTACGCCCTTCGCTTTTAACGCCTCGCTGATTTCACGGCTCGCGAGCGGGGCGATAGAGCTCATATCAATCAGCACCAGGCCCGGCTTCGCACCCTCGATGATGCCGTTCTCCCCAAGCGCGACCTCTTTGACGTGAGGGGAATTTGGCAGCATGGTGATGATGACATCGCACTGCTCAGCAATGGCTTTAGGGGTAGTAGCTGTTTCCGCGCCCGCCGCCATCACCTCAGCCACAGACTGTGGATTGTGATCGGATACCACCAGTGAGTAACCCGCTTTAATCAGGTTCTTACTCATTGGTTTACCCATGATCCCAAGACCAATAAAACCCACTTTCAGCGTCATAATCTGTTTCCTCAATGATGGTTATTTTTTAAAAGCGTCCGCTAATTTCTGCGTCGCTGAGCGGAACACGCCGAGGTCGCTGCCGACGGCAACGAACGTGGCTCCCCACTCCAGGTAGCGGCGGGCATCGGCTTCAACCGGCGCCAGAATGCCGCACGGTTTGCCGTGCGCTTTGGCGCGGGCAAAGATGTGCTGTATTGCGCGCTGTACGTCCGGGTGGCTGGCGTTACCCAGATGCCCAAACGCCGCAGCCAGATCGCTTGGACCGACGAAGATACCGTCCACGCCGTCTGTGGCTGCAATCGCATCGACGTTATCAACGCCCTGCTGGCTTTCAATCTGAACCAGAATAGTGATGTTGCTATTAGACTGGGCGAAATAGTCCGGCACGGTGCCAAACATGTTGGCGCGGTGTGATACCGAGACGCCGCGAATCCCTTCCGGCGGATAGCGCGTTGAGGCCACGGCCAGCGCCGCCTGTTCTTCCGTTTCCACAAACGGGATCAGGAAATTGTAGAAACCGATATCCAGCAGACGCTTGATAATCACCGGCTCGTTAGTTGGCACGCGCACCACCGGAGTGCTGGGGCTACCTTTCAGCGCCATCAGCTGCGGAATAAAGGTGCTGATATCGTTCGGCGCGTGTTCGCCGTCCAGCACCAGCCAGTCGAATCCGGCCAGGCCTAACACTTCGGTGCTGATAGGGTTTGCCAGCGCGGACCAACAGCCAATCTGAATCTGGTGCGCCGCGAGGGCAGCTTTAAACTTATTCGGGAAAATATCGTTATTCATCACTTAACCCTTTTTTAATTCCGCAGTTTTCGCCAGTAATATTTATTCCAGAACAGATTCTTTATATTTATTTATCTGACTGAATGGTGGCGTTATAAAATCGTCATTCAGTATAATCGGCTCTATACGTCAGCACATTGTTTTGATGCTCAAGTATTGCGTTACATCTCAATGCTATTTTGAGCATATGCACAAAGCAGTGGGCGCTAATGCACAGAATCAAGGATTAGTCCGCCTGAAACGATCGCGATCACATTTTCACTTTTCTTCTCCTGACATGCTTTATTTCTACGTTAAGAAAACGATTATCCAACGAGTTATTTTTCATAGCTGAAACTTTGCCGGAGAAGAGTGAATAATGACCGATATTGTAATTAGAGAGGCACCCCCGACGGCGTTTTATATTAAGGTTCACGATACGGATAACGTGGCGATTATTGTCAACGACAATGGCTTAAAAGCAGGCACCCGCTTCCCGGACGGGCTGGAGCTGATTGAGCATATTCCGCAGGGGCACAAGGTCGCGTTGGTCGATATTCCTGCCCACGGTGAAATCGTACGCTACGGCGAAGTCATCGGCTATGCGGTAAGCGCTATCCCGCAGGGTAGCTGGATTGAGGAGTCGCTGGTGGCGCTGCCAGAAGCACCGCCGCTGAATACGCTTCCGCTGGCGACCCGCGTTCCTGAAGCTTTGCCGCCGCTGGAGGGCTATACCTTTGAAGGCTACCGCAATGCGGACGGTAGCGTCGGCACCAAAAACCTGCTCGGCATTACCACCAGCGTGCACTGCGTGGCGGGCGTGGTGGATTACGTGGTGAAAATCATAGAACGCGATCTGCTGCCAAAGTACCCGAACGTCGACGGCGTAGTGGGTCTTAACCACCTGTACGGCTGCGGCGTAGCGATCAATGCGCCCGCGGCGGTCGTGCCGATCCGTACTATCCACAATATCGCCCTGAATCCGAACTTTGGCGGCGAGGTGATGGTTATTGGCCTCGGCTGTGAAAAATTGCAGCCAGAGCGCCTGCTGCAGGGCACCGAAGATGTCAAAGCCATCCCGGCTGACGGGGCCAGCATCGTGCGCCTGCAGGACGAGCGCCACGTTGGTTTTCGTTCAATGGTCGACGATATTTTGCAGGTAGCAGAGCATCATCTGGACAAACTCAACCGCCGCCAGCGCGAAACGTGTCCGGCGTCGGAACTGGTGGTGGGAACACAATGCGGCGGCAGCGATGCGTTTTCCGGCGTGACGGCCAACCCGGCAGTGGGCTATGCGTCCGATCTGCTGGTTCGCTGCGGCGCCACGGTGATGTTCTCCGAGGTAACCGAAGTGCGTGACGCCATCCATCTGCTGACGCCGCGCGCCGTCAACGAAGAGGTGGGCAAACGCCTGCTGGAAGAGATGGCCTGGTACGATAACTATCTCGATATGGGCCAAACAGACCGCAGCGCTAACCCGTCGCCGGGCAACAAAACAGGCGGCCTGGCCAACGTGGTGGAAAAAGCCCTCGGTTCGATTGCCAAATCCGGCCAGAGCGCGATTGTGGAAGTGCTCTCTCCGGGCCAGCGGCCAACCAGGCGCGGCCTTATTTATGCGGCAACACCTGCCAGCGATTTTGTGTGCGGCACCCAGCAGGTGGCGTCCGGCATTACGGTGCAGGTCTTTACCACCGGGCGCGGCACGCCGTACGGGCTGATGGCGGTCCCGGTGATCAAGATGGCGACCCGCACCGAGCTGGCAAACCGCTGGTATGACTTAATGGATATCAACGCGGGCACCATCGCCACCGGGGAAGAGAGTATTGAGGACGTGGGCTGGAATCTGTTCCATTTTATTCTGGACGTAGCGAGCGGGAGGAAGAAAACTTTCTCGGACCAGTGGGGATTGCATAACCAGCTGGCGGTGTTTAACCCGGCGCCGGTGACGTGATGGCCCCTCAGCCTTCCCTCTCCCCATAGGGGAGAGGGAAAAAAATCTTAAACCAGCACCACTTCAATCCCGCTTTTCCGTAATCCTTCCAGACTCTCCGCCGGAATGCCTTCATCGACGATAATCATATCAATCCGTTGTGTATCAATGATTTTATGCAGGCTTGAGCGGTTAAATTTGCTGGAGTCTGTGACCACAATAATGCGCTCTGCCACCTCGCACATTTTGCGGTTCAGACGGGCTTCGTCCTCGTTGTGCGTGCTCACGCCGCGATCGAGATCGATGGCGTCAACGCCCAGGAACAGCAGGTCGAAATGGTAATTCTGTAGCGACTGTTCTGCCTGGTCACCGTAGAAAGATTGCGACTGACGGCGCAGATGCCCGCCGGTCATCAGCAATTCCACCCCTTCCGCTTCCAGCAACGCATTCGCCACGTTCATCCCGTTGGTCATCGCAATCACGTCCGTGTGCTGGCGCAGCATGCGGGCGATTTCAAACGTTGTGGTGCCGGAATCCAGAATAATTCGGTGCCCGGGTTTGACCAGCGCGGCTGCGGCCTGCGCGATGCTGCGCTTCACCGCCGTATTCAGCGAGCTTTTATCCTCAACGGAAGGCTCGATGCCAGGCGCATTCCCTTCGCAGATCAGCGCCCCGCCGTAGGCACGAACGGCGATGCCCTGCTTTTCCAGGAAGGCCAGATCGTTACGGATCGTCACCGTCGATACGCCGTACAGATGTGAAAGATCGTTAACCTGCACGCTTCCCTGCGCCCGCAACCGCTGAATGATCTGCTCCCGCCTTTCACTGGTGCCGGTGATGCGCTTCTCTGCGGATGAATCGCTGCTGCTCATACGAGATCCTTAATCAATAAACTTTCATTTCATTTCGTTTTGTCTATTAACGCCTTTCTTTTTAGCGAATGCAAGCGCTGTCTGGAGGACATACGCAAGCCTGTGAACAGCTGAAACCTTTCATTATGTTTCTTTTGTGAAACAGATCGGAAAACCATTATCTTTCGTTTTATTTTTACACCGCCATAATGCAGGATTAAATGAAACAAAACGAAAGATAAAAATCATTACCATCCGAAATGGAGAGGAAAGTGAAACATCTGACAGAAATGGTGGAACAACATAAACGGGGGAATGCAAACGGGATTTACGCCGTCTGTTCCGCACATCCACTGGTACTTGAAGCTGCCATTCGTTACGCCCATTCACGCCAAACGCCACTGCTGATTGAAGCCACCTCAAACCAGGTGGATCAGTTTGGCGGCTATACCGGCATGACGCCCGCCGACTTTCACGGGTTTGTCTGCCAGTTGGCGGACTCGCTTGGTTTCCCGACGTCGCAGCTGATCCTCGGCGGCGATCATTTAGGGCCCAACCGCTGGCAAAACCTGCCGGCTTTGCAGGCGATGGCGAACGCCGACGATCTGATCAGGCACTACGTGGCAGCCGGATTTAAAAAAATTCACCTCGATTGCAGCATGTCCTGTGAAGACGATCCGGTTCCTTTAACCGATGCGATCGTTGCCGGGCGCGCCGCACGTCTGGCAAAAATTGCCGAAACAACCTGTCTTGAGCAATTTGGTGTAGCCGATCTGGTCTACGTTATCGGCACGGAAGTTCCGGTTCCCGGCGGCGCGCATGAAACGCTGACCGAGCTTGAGGTCACGACGCCAGAGGCGGCGCGCGCCACGCTTGAGGCACACCGCCACGCATTCGAGAAGGAAGGGTTAAGCGACATCTGGCCGCGCATTATTGGCCTGGTGGTTCAGCCCGGCGTTGAGTTCGATCATGCGCACGTTTGTGACTATCAGCCACATAAAGCCGTCGCGCTGAGCAAGATGGTTGAAGCCTATAACACGCTGGTATTTGAAGCACACTCTACCGATTACCAGACGCAACAGGCACTGCGCCAGCTGGTGAACGATCACTTCGCTATTTTAAAAGTCGGCCCTGCCCTGACCTTTGCCCTGCGTGAAGCGCTGTTCTCACTGGCCGCCATTGAAGAAGAACTGCTGCCGGCGAAAGCCAGCTCGGGCCTACGTCACGTTCTGGAAAACGTGATGCTCGATCGCCCGGAATACTGGCAAAGCCACTATCACGGTGACGGCAACGCCCGACGCCTGGCCCGCGGCTACAGCTACTCCGACCGCGTGCGCTATTACTGGCCGGACAGCCAGATTGACGATGCTTTTGAACGACTGGTGCGCAATCTGGCAGACGAACCCATTCCGCTGCCGCTTATCAGCCAGTATTTGCCGTTGCAGTACAGCAAAGTTCGCGAGGGCGCTCTCAAGTCAACGCCGCGGGAACTCATCATTGACCACATTCAGGACATACTCCAGCAGTACCATGCCGCCTGCGAAGGCGTAACGACTCCACACGCATAATTAAAAAGAGGAAAACGCTATGCCAAACATTGTCTTATGCCGCATTGATGAACGCCTGATCCACGGACAGGTGGGCGTGCAGTGGGTGGGGTTTGCGGGGGCAAACCTGGTGCTGGTGGCAAATGACGAGGTTGCAGACGATCCGGTTCAACAAAACCTGATGGAAATGGTGCTCGCGGAAGGGATCGCCGTGCGTTTCTGGTCGCTGCAAAAAGTGATCGACAATATTCACCGCGCCGCTGACCGTCAGAAAATTCTGCTGGTCTGCAAATCACCCGCCGATTTTCTGGAGCTGGTTGAAGGCGGCGTGCCCATCACCCGTATCAATGTCGGAAACATGCACTACGCCAGTGGCAAACAGCAAATTGCCAAAACGGTCTCTGTCGACGCGAACGATATCGCTGCGTTCAACGGCCTGAAAGCGGCCGGGGTGGAATGCTTTGTTCAGGGCGTCCCAACAGAGACCGCTTTGGATCTCTTTAAACTGCTTTGAGGGATTCACAATGGAAATCAGTCTGTTGCAGGCTTTCGCGCTGGGGCTTCTTGCCTTTATCGCGGGCCTGGATATGTTTAACGGCTTAACACACATGCACCGCCCGGTGGTGCTTGGTCCTCTGGTCGGCCTGATACTGGGCGATCTGCATACCGGGATCCTGACCGGCGGTACCTTAGAGCTGGTCTGGATGGGTCTGGCGCCGCTGGCGGGCGCGCAGCCGCCAAACGTGATTATCGGCACCATCGTCGGCACCACGTTTGCCATCACCACGGGCGTGAAGCCGGATGTCGCCGTTGGGGTCGCGGTGCCGTTTGCCGTGGCGGTGCAGATGGGTATCACCTTCCTCTTCTCCGTGATGTCCGGCGTAATGTCCCGCTGCGATCGCATGGCGGCCAACGCGGACACCGACGGCATAGAGCGAGTCAACTATCTGGCGCTGCTGGCGCTCGGCATTTTTTATTTTCTGTGCGCGTTTCTGCCCATCTACTTTGGCGCTGAACACGCGAAAACCGCCATTGCTATCCTGCCGGAGCGTCTGATTGACGGTCTCGGCGTCGCGGGCGGCATCATGCCAGCGATCGGCTTCGCCGTGCTGCTGAAAATCATGATGAAAAACGTTTACATCCCTTATTTCATTATCGGTTTTGTCGCCGCAGCCTGGCTGAAGCTTCCGGTACTGGCGATTGCCGCAGCGGCGCTGGCGATGGCGCTGATCGACCTGCTGCGTAAATCGCCTGAACCGACGGCGCCCGCGGCCCAGAAAGAGGAATTTGAAGATGGCATCTAATCAAACCACCCTGCCGGGCGCGTCTGTCAGTGAAGAGACGCTGCTGAGCGGCGTGAATGAAAACGTCTATGAAGACCAGACCATTGGCGCGGAGCTGACCAAAAAAGACATTAACCGCGTGGCCTGGCGCTCCATGCTGCTGCAGGCCTCGTTTAACTATGAACGTATGCAGGCCTCCGGCTGGCTGTACGGGCTGCTGCCCGCGCTGAAAAAGATCCACACCAATAAGCGGGACCTGGCGCGGGCGATGAAAGGTCATATGGGCTTCTTTAACACCCACCCGTTTCTGGTGACCTTCGTTATCGGCATTATTCTGGCAATGGAGCGTTCCAAGCAGGATGTAAACAGCATTCAGAGCACCAAAATTGCGGTCGGAGCCCCGCTCGGAGGCATTGGTGACGCCATGTTCTGGCTGACCCTGTTACCCATCTGCGGCGGTATTGGTGCCAGCCTGGCGCTGCAAGGCTCCATTCTTGGCGCGGTAGTTTTTATCGTGCTGTTCAACGTGGTACATCTCGGCTTGCGCTTTGGCCTGGCGCACTACGCATACCGAATGGGCGTTGCCGCCATTCCGCTGATCAAAGCCAACACCAAAAAGGTGGGCCATGCGGCCTCTATTGTCGGGATGACGGTGATCGGCGCGCTGGTGGCAACCTATGTACGCCTCAATACCACCCTTGAAATTAAGGCGGGTGATGCCGTCGTCAAACTGCAAACCGACGTGATCGACAAGCTGATGCCCGCGTTCCTGCCGCTGGTCTACACCCTGACCATGTTCTGGCTGGTACGCCGCGGCTGGAGCCCGCTGCGGCTGATCGGTATCACCGTGGTGCTGGGCGTTGTCGGTAAATTCTGTCACTTCCTGTAAAAGCAAAGAGGTTGCGATGTTAGGCATTATTTTGACGGGTCACGGCGGTTTTGCCAGCGGGCTTGAGCAGGCGATGAAGCAGATCCTCGGCGAGCAGCCGCAGCTTATCGCCATCGATTTTCCGGAAACCTCTACCACCGCGCGGCTGACCGCTCAGCTTGAGCAGGCGGTGAGCGAACTCGATGCAGAGCACGATGTTGTGTTTCTTACCGACCTGCTCGGCGGCACGCCGTTTCGCGTGGCGTCAACGCTCGCGATGCAAAGACCGGGCAGCGAAGTCATCACCGGCACTAACCTGCAGCTATTGCTGGAGATGGTGCTGGAGCGCGACGGATTAAGCAGCGAAGCGTTTCGTCTGCAGGCGCTGGAGTGCGGACACCGCGGCCTGACGAGCCTGGCGGACGAGCTGGGGCGCTGTCGCGAGGAAGCTCCGGCTGAGGAAGGGATATGAGCCAGCTGCTGCGCGCGCATCGTCTACTCACCGAACAGGGATGGCTGGATGACCACCAGCTACGCATTGAAAGCGGCGCGGTTGCGGCGATTGAACCCATCCCGGCGGGCGTTACGGCGCGCGATGCGGAGCTGCTTTGCCCGGCCTATATCGATACGCACGTCCACGGCGGCGCGGGTGTGGACGTCATGGATGATGCGCCCGACGCGCTGGATACCCTGGCGATGCATAAAGCGCGTGAAGGCGTGGGCGCATTTCTGCCCACCACCGTCACCGCGCCGCTGGAGATTATCCACGCCGCGCTGATGCGTATTGCCCGGCACAGTCACTCCGGAGGCCCCGGCGCGCAGATCCTGGGCAGTTATCTGGAAGGACCGTACTTTACGCCGCAGAACAAAGGAGCGCATCCGCCGGAGCTGTTCCGGGAGCTGGATATCGCCGAGCTGGATGCACTGATCGCGGTTTCTGATAACACGCTACGGGTAGTGGCGCTCGCGCCAGAAAAGCCCGGCGCGCTGCAGGCGATTCGCCATCTTAAACGGCGCGGTATACGCGTGATGCTGGGCCACAGCGCTGCCACGTACCAGCAAACTCTCGCCGCGTTTGACGCGGGTGCCGACGGGCTGGTGCACTGTTACAACGGCATGACGGGGCTGCACCACAGAGAGCCCGGCATGGTCGGCGCAGGGCTTACGGACCAACGGGCGTGGCTGGAGCTGATTGCCGACGGCCACCACGTCCATCCGGGGGCGATGCGCTTATGCTGCTGCTGCGCGCAGGATCGCGTGGTGCTGATTACCGATGCCATGCAGGCGGCAGGTATGCCGGACGGACGGTACACGCTCTGTGGTGAAGAGGTCTCGATGCAAAACGGCGTGGTTCGAACCCGCTCCGGCGGGCTGGCGGGTAGCACGCTGTCGCTGGATGCCGCGGTCAGGAATATGGTGGAGTATGCGGGCGTAACCGCCGAAGACGCTATCCATATGGCCTCGCTGCACCCTGCCCGCCTGCTGGGCGTTGATGGTCAGCTTGGATCCTTAGCCCCGGGTAAACGTGCCAATATCATTGCGCTGGACGGGGGTTTACATCTCCGGCAGATCTGGATTCAGGGCCAGGCTCTCCCCCTTTAGCCCTTTCATTGTGTCTCGTGTTGGCTTTACGGCAGCAAACCGTAAGGCCTTTCTTTTCCTTTCCTTAAATTTTCCCTTTCCTTTCACGATCACACTTTTCGTTTTATTTCTTTTCTTCCATTGAAGTTTCGATTTCTTTTCTATAGATTTTATTTAACTGCTTAAGTGAACAAGTGAAACGAAACGAAAGATAGCGACACGATTGCCAGCGTCTGATGTGGAATTCACACGACTAAGGACTGAGTTATGCCACAAACCACTACCGCCGCGACAACCGGCACCTGGACCGAGGAAGAGATCCGCCAGCAGCCTGCCAGCTGGATCCGCTCGCTCAACAACATCGATAGCCTGCGCGCTTCGATCGACAGTTTCCTGACGCCGCTGCTGCGCAAGCACGATCTGCGGATCGTCCTGACCGGCGCGGGCACGTCCGCGTTTATCGGCGATATCATTGCGCCATGGCTTGCGAGCCACACCGGGAAAAACTTTGCCGCCGTTCCAACGACCGATCTGGTTACTAATCCGATGGATTACTTCAGTCCGGCACATCCGCTGCTGCTGATATCGTTTGCCCGCTCCGGCAACAGCCCGGAAAGCGTCGCGGCCGTTGAGCTGGCAAACCAGTTCGTGCCGGAGTGCTACCACCTGTCGATTACCTGCAACGAGGCGGGGAGCCTGTACCAGAACGCCGTCGACAGCGATAACGCCTTTGCCCTGCTGATGCCTGCCGAAACGCACGATCGCGGGTTTGCGATGACCAGCAGCATCACCACCATGATGGCAAGCTGTCTGGCCGTGTTCGCCCCGGAAACGATCAATAGCCACACCTTCCGCGACATCGCCGATCGCTGTCAGGCGATCCTCACTACACTCGGCGATTTCAGCCACGGCGTCTTTGGCAATGAAGCATGGAAACGCGTTGTCTATCTGGGAAGCGGCGGCCTGCAGGGCGCGGCGCGCGAATCGGCGCTGAAGGTGCTGGAGCTGACGGCGGGCAAGCTGGCGGCATTTTACGACTCCCCGACGGGGTTCCGTCACGGGCCTAAGTCTCTGGTCGATAACGAAACGCTGGTGGTGGTGTTTATTTCCAGCCATCCATATACGCGTCAGTACGATCTGGATCTGCTTGCTGAGCTGCGCCGCGATCGCCAGGCCCTGCGCGTCGTCGCCATCGCCGCTGAAAACGATCCGGTCATTGAAGCGGGTCCGCACATTCTGCTGCCGCCTTCACGTCCGTTTATCGATATGGAACAGGCGTTCTGCTTCCTGATGTATGCCCAAGTCTTTGCACTCACCCAGTCGATCAGCGTAGGCAATACGCCCGATACGCCATCCGCCAGCGGGACGGTTAACCGCGTGGTGCAGGGCGTTGTTATTCACCCGTGGCAGGCTTAAGAGGATCTGATTATGAGTATTATCTCGACCAAATATCTTCTGCAGGACGCGCAGGCAAAAGGCTACGCCGTTCCGGCGTTCAACATCCACAACGCGGAGACGATCCAGGCGATCCTTGAAGTGTGCAGCGAAATGCGATCGCCGGTGATCCTCGCGGGCACGCCGGGCACCTTTAAACACATTGCGCTGGAAGAGATCTACGCCCTGTGCAGCGCGTATTCCCTCACTTATGACATGCCGCTGGCGTTGCATCTCGACCACCACGAATCACTGGACGATATTCGCCGCAAGGTCAACGCGGGCGTGCGGAGCGCGATGATCGACGGCAGCCATTATCCGTTTGAACAAAACGTGAAGCTGGTGAAGTCGGTGGTCGATTTCTGCCACCTCAACGACTGCAGCGTCGAAGCCGAGCTGGGCCGCCTGGGCGGTGTGGAAGATGACATGAGCGTGGACGCCGAAAGCGCGTTCCTCACCGATCCGCAGGAGGCGAAACGCTTCGTCGAACTAACCGGCGTCGATAGCCTTGCTGTCGCCATCGGCACCGCGCACGGCCTGTATACCAAACGCCCGAAAATCGACTTCCAGCGGCTGGCGGAAATCCGCGAAGTGGTCACCGTGCCGCTGGTGCTGCACGGCGCGAGCGATGTGCCGGATGAGGATGTGCGTCGCACCATCGAGCTGGGCGTGTGCAAAGTCAACGTGGCCACTGAACTGAAAATTGCCTTCTCTGACGCGGTTAAAGCCTGGTTTGCTGAAAACCCGCAGGGTAACGATCCGCGCTTCTACATGCGGGTCGGCATGGACGCCATGAAAGAGGTGGTCAGAAGCAAGATCGCCGTTTGCGGCTCGGCAAACCGGCTCCTGCTTCCGGCCGAAGCCTGATCCCATCGCGCATTACGTCAATACCTAAAAAATAACTATAAGCCTCGCAAATATGAAGGCGCGTCCTTAAGCCGGACAGCGCCTTCCATTATCCTAAAAATCCGAGGAGTCCCTACATGACACAGGAAAAGTCGTTTAAATCGAAAGCGTGGGAATTTTTCCAAAGCCTGGGAAAGACGTTTATGTTCCCGGTCTCTCTGCTGGCCTTCATGGGGTTGCTGCTGGGTATCGGTAGCTCCGTCACCAGCCCTTCCACTATTAAAAGTTTTCCCTTTCTGGGCGGTGAGTTAACGCAGCTGACCTTTGGCTTTATCGCCATGGTGGGCGGCTTCGCCTTTACCTATCTGCCGCTGATGTTTGCCATGGCGATCCCGATGGGCCTCGCTAAACGGAACAAGGCCGTGGGCGCCTTTGCCGGGTTTGTTGGCTATATGCTGATGAACATGAGCATCAACTACTACCTGACTGCCACCCACCAGCTTGCCGACGCCGCCACCATGAGACAGGTAGGTCAATCTATCGTGCTGGGGATCCAGACCCTGGAGATGGGTGTGCTGGGCGGCATTGTAGTTGGGGTGATTACCTATTTCCTGCACGAGCGTTTTCAGGACACGGTGCTGCATGACGCCTTTGCCTTCTTTAGCGGCATTCGTTTCGTGCCCATCATTACCGCGCTCACGCTGTCGCTGGTCGGACTGTTTATCCCGCTGCTGTGGGAATACGTGGCGCTGGGGATTGCCGGAATTGGCCATATCATTCAGAGCACCAGCGTTTTCGGACCGTTCCTGTACGGTGTAGGGGTGCTGCTGCTTAAACCCTTTGGTCTGCACCATATCCTGCTGGCCATGGTGCGCTTCACGCCAGCAGGCGGCATTGAAATGGTCAACGGTCACGAAGTGGCCGGCGCGCTGAATATCTTCTACGCCGAGCTGAAAGCCGGACTGCCGTTTAGCCCGCACGTGACCGCGTTTCTGTCACAAGGCTTTATGCCGACCTTTATCTTTGGCTTACCTGCCGTGGCGTACGCCATCTACCGCACCGCGCGCCCGGAAAACCGCCCGGTGATTAAGGGGCTACTGCTTTCCGGCGTGCTGGTTTCCGTCGTCACCGGTATTTCAGAGCCGATTGAGTTCCTGTTCCTGTTTATCGCCCCCGCGCTTTACGTCTTCCATATCGTGATGTCGGGCCTGGCGCTGATGGTGATGGCCCTGCTGGGGGTAACCATCGGCAACACCGACGGCGGGATTTTGGATCTGCTGATCTTCGGCGTCATGCAGGGGATGTCGACCAAATGGTACCTGCTGTTCCCGGTGGGCATTGCCTGGTTTGCTATCTACTTCTTCGTCTTTCGCTGGTACATCCTCAAACACGATATCAAGACGCCGGGACGTGAAGTGGACGCGCAGGGTGCGCAGCAGGCCGTCGAAGCCAACACCCGCGCGCGCGGAAAATCGAAATACGATCATGGGATTATCCTGCGCGCACTCGGTGGCAAAGAGAACATCGAGTCGCTCGATAACTGCATCACCCGCTTGCGTCTGGTGGTGAAAGAGATGGGCCTTATCGATCAGCTGGCGCTGAAAGCGGCTGGCGCCCTGTCAGTGGTAGTGCTGGATGCCCACAGCGTTCAGGTGATCATCGGCCCGCAGGTGCAGAGCGTCAAAACCGGCATTGAAGCCTTAATCTAACAGGGGGTTGTTGTGTTTGATTTCGACAAAATCATCGAGCGTAAAAGCGATAAGTGCCGCAAATGGGACCATGCGTTTGTCCGCTCGCGCTTTGGTGATGTCCCGGAGGGGTTTATCCCGCTGTGGATCGCAGATATGGATTTCACCTCGCCACCGGCCGTGATTGAAGGCTTCCAGCGCATCGTGGAGCACGGCACCTTTGGCTATACCTGGTGCTTCGACGAATTTTACGACGCGGTGATGGCCTTCCAGCGCACGCGTCATCAGGTTGAGGTGGAGAAGTCGTGGATCACCCTGACCTACGGCACCGTCTCCACGCTGCATTACACGGTCCAGGCGTTTTGTACGCCTGGCGATAGCGTGATGATGAACACACCGGTCTACGACCCGTTTGCGATGGCGGCACAGCGCCAGGGCGTGCGGGTGCTTGCTAACCCGCTGTGCGTGAAGGAAAACCGCTATCAGCTGGATTTTAATCTGATAGAAGATCAGCTCAAAACCCACCGTCCAAAACTGTGGTTCTTCTGCTCGCCGCATAACCCTTCGGGCAGGATCTGGCGCGCGGATGAGATACGCCAGGTGTCCGAGCTCTGTAAACGCTACGGCACGATTCTGGTAGTCGATGAGGTTCACGCCGAGCACATTCTGGACGGCACATTCGTCAGCTGTCTGACCTCTGGCTGTGCCGCGCTGGACAACCTGATCGTGCTGACGTCGCCAAATAAAGCCTTCAATCTGGGCGGGCTAAAAACGTCTTATTCGATGATCCCGGACGATTCGCTGCGCCAGCGCTTCCGCCAGCAGCTTGAGAAGAACTCGATTACCTCACCCAATATGTTCGGCGTTTGGGGAATTATCCTGGCCTACCAGCACGGCCTGCCGTGGCTCGACGCGCTGAACGAGTATCTGCATGGCAACGCCCGCTACCTTGCGGACGCTATTCAGACCCATTTTCCGGCGTGGAAGATGATGAACCCCGAATCGTCGTATCTGGCCTGGATAGACGTAAGCGCCGACGAGCGCAGCGCCACAGAGTTGACCCAACATTTCGCCCAACAGGCCGGTGTCGTGATTGAAGACGGCAGCCACTACGTGCAAAACGGCGAAAACTACCTGCGGATTAACTTCGGCACCCAGCGCTACTGGCTGGAGCAATCCATCAACCGAATGCTGAAGCATTACTGATTAGGATCTTAACTGATGAAAAAAGTGCTCACTCTCTCGCTGCTGGCTCTCTCTGTTTCTCATGGCGCTCTGGCCGCGAACTACGCGCTCAATAACGACAATATTGCCCTCTCGTTTGATGACGCAAACGCAACGGTCGTGGTTAAGGACAGCAAGGCTAACCATCCGCTCACGCCGCAGGAGCTGTTCTTTCTGACGCTGCCGGATGAGACAAAAATCCACACCGCGGATTTCACCATCAAGCACGTCGAAAAGCAGGACAACGCCATTGTCATCGACTTTACCCATCCGGACTTTAACGTAACGGTGAAGCTGAACCTGGTGAAGGGGAAATACGCCAGTATCGACTACACCGTTGCCGCCGTGGGCCAGCCGCGAGACGTGGCGAAAATTACCTTCTTCCCGACCAAAAAGCAGTCTCAGGCACCCTATGTTGACGGGGCGATCAACAGCTCGCCGATCGTTGCGGACTCATTCTTTATTATGCCGGACAAACCCATCGTTAACACTTACGCCTATGAAGCGACCACCAACCTCAACGTCGAGCTGAAAACGCCGATCCAGCCAGAGTCGCCGGTCAGCTTTACCACCTGGTTCGGCACCTTCCCGGAAATCAGCCAGCTACGACGCAGCGTGAACCAGTTTATTGATGCCGTACGTCCGCGACCGTACAAGCCTTATCTGCACTACAACAGCTGGATGGATATCGGCTTTTTCAATCCGTACACCGAACAGGATGTACTGGGGCGGATGGACGAGTGGAATAAGGAGTTTATTACCGGACGCGGCGTGGCGCTGGACGCCTTCCTGCTGGACGACGGCTGGGATGACCTAACCGGGCGCTGGCTGTTTGGCCCGGCATTCAGCAACGGTTTTGGCAAGGTACGGGAAAAAGCCGACAGCCTGCACAGCTCGGTCGGACTGTGGCTCTCGCCGTGGGGAGGCTACAACAAGCCGCGCGACGTTCGCGTCTCGCATGCAAAAGAGTATGGGTTCGAAACCGTCGACGGGAAGCTGGCGCTGTCAGGACCGAACTACTTTAAGAACTTCAATGAGCAGATCGTTAAGCTTATCAAAAACGAACACATTACCTCATTCAAGCTGGACGGGATGGGTAACGCAAATTCGCATATCAAGGGCAGCCCGTATGCCTCCGATTTTGACGCCTCTATCGCCCTGCTGCACAACATGCGCAGCGCCAACCCGAATCTGTTTATCAACCTGACGACAGGTACCAACGCCAGCCCGTCCTGGCTGTTCTACGCCGATTCTATCTGGCGCCAGGGCGATGACATCAACCTGTACGGCCCCGGCACGCCGGTTCAGCAGTGGATGACCTACCGCGATGCGGAAACGTACCGCTCCATTGTGCGCAAAGGCCCGCTGTTCCCGCTGAACTCGCTGATGTACCACGGGATCGTCAGCGCAGAAAATGCCTATTACGGGCTGGAAAAAGTACAAACGGACAGCGATTTTGCCGATCAGGTCTGGAGCTACTTCGCGACCGGCACGCAGCTGCAGGAGCTGTATATCACCCCGTCAATGCTGAACAAGGCGAAGTGGGATACCCTGGCGCAGGCGGCGAAGTGGTCGCGGGATAACGCCAGCGTGCTGGTGGATACGCACTGGATTGGTGGTGATCCAACAGCACTGCAGATTTACGGCTGGGCATCCTGGAGCAGGGACAAAGCGATTCTCGGCTTGCGTAACCCGTCGGATAAGCCGCAAAGCTACTTCCTGGATTTGGCGAAAGATTTCGAAATCCCGACAGGAAACGCGGCGCAATTTCGTCTGAGAGCGGTGTACGGCAGTAATTCAACCGTACCGGAGGAGTACAAAAACGCGGTGGTGATTACGCTGCAGCCGCTGGAAACGCTGGTGTTTGAGGCGATGCCTGGTAAATAAAACCTTTTCATCTGGCAGGTTAAGTCATGACCTGCCAGCTTCCCCCTTTCCTTGCCCCCAGGCGTTTTAATTTACCTTTTGTTTGCAAAGAATGGAGATAACGTTCCGCAGTGCGGGAAGCCACGCCCAGTGCAGAGGCCAACATTACCGCAGTCATTTGCGGCTGAACGGTAAGAAGCTCAAGGATGGACTTTTCCTTTTCCGACAGTTCTTCCGACATTTTTTCCGACATTTTTTCCGACATGATGGACGACATACCTATGCCTTCCCGCAAAGCTTCGGTCATATTTTGCAGCATAAATTCCACGAATGCCGTGCAATCACTGGCCCGATCGCATTGCCCTAAAATCTGGTAATAGCGCGCTTGCTGGAAGTGAATGAGCGTCTCAACGGGCAGCCATGCAAGTTCGGCGCGCCACTGGCTTAAGATCAACGTTTGCCACAGCCGCCCCATGCGGCCATTTCCATCCGAAAAGGGATGAATAAACTCAAACTCGTAATGAAATACCGAGCTGACAATCAGCGGGTGAAGATCGGTTTGCTTAAGCCAGGCAAGAAGATCGTCGATAAGACGGTTCATCTGTGAGGCTGGCGGAGCCATGTGGACTAACTGGTTTCCACGGTACACCCCTACGTCCCCATTTCTGAGCGTTCCGGGATGATCGACCAGACCCTTCATCAATAATCGGTGTGCACTGAGTAAGTCGTTGAGCTTCCAGGGCTTCCATTCGGGCAATTTCTCATATGCCAGGATAGCGTTGCGTACTTCCTGAATATCTTTTTCAGGAGCAAGTACGCGTTTGCCATCCATGATTGCCGTCACCTGCCCTGTCGTCAGCGAGTTGTGTTCAATGGCTAGCGAGGCCTGAATGGTTCGAATACGGTTCTCTTTACGGAGTAGCGGAGAAGTTCGACCTGAATGTGCCGCCCAATGTCCTAATAGCTCACCAATCTCAACCACCTGATTGAGGATAAAGGGTGTGATGGTGAAAGGAGGCTGATAGCGGCTCATCTGGCTTACTCCCCCTGCTGCTCCAGCGCATACTTATACAGCGCATTTTTCTTCACGCCGTGAATCTCTGCTGCTAATGCCGCCGCTTTCTTCAGCGGCAGTTCGGCCTGCAGCAAGGCCAGCGTGCGCAGCGCATCAGCAGGCAGGGCATCCTCTTCCGCCTTATGCCCTTCGACAATCAGCACCATTTCGCCTTTGCGGCGGTTTTCGTCTTCCTTCACCCACGCCAGCAGTTCACCGACTGGCGCGCCGTGAATGGTTTCCCAGGTTTTGGTCAGCTCACGCGCCAGCACCACGTAGCGGGATTCGCCCCAGACGGTGACCATATCTTCCAGGCTTTCCAGCAGGCGGTGAGTGGATTCGTAGAAGATCAGGGTACGCGGCTCGGCTTCCAGTTCCTTTAATACATCGCGACGGCCTTTGGATTTGGCAGGGAGGAAGCCTTCATAGCAGAAACGGTCAGACGGCAAACCTGCGGCGCTCAATGCAGCAATCGCGGCGCACGGCCCCGGCAGTGGCACAACGCGAATCCCGGCTTCGCGACAGGTGCGCACCAGATGGTAGCCAGGATCGTTAATCAGCGGCGTCCCGGCGTCAGAGACCAGCGCGATGTTCTGCCCCTCTTTGAGCTTCTCCACCAGCGTTTCGGCTTTTTGTTGCTCATTGTGATCGTGCAGGGCAAACAATCGGGCGTTAATCGCGAAATGTTGCAGCAGTAAACCGGTGTGTCGGGTGTCTTCAGCGGCAATTAAATCAACAGCTTGCAATACGGTCAGCGCACGTTGGGTAATATCAGACAAATTCCCGATAGGAGTAGGTACAATATAAAGCTGGCCTTGAGAATTATCTGCCGTTTCGTGTTGTTTCATTGTTTCGTCCGTATTGCCGATTTAATATTGAGCATTGCGTAAAAAAAATCACTGGATACAGTATGGTACCGTTAACGTTTCTTCGAAAAAAAGCCACGCGCAGCGTGCCGCTGCTGCTCGCAGCCCTGATTTTTGCAGGCTGTGGCACCCAGGCACCTGACCAGAGCACCGCCCATCTTCAGGGCTCCGCTCAGGCTGATTCTGGCTTTTATCTGCAACAAATGTCGCAGAGTACAAATGATACCAGGATCAACTGGCAATTACTCGCCATTCGTGCACTGCTGAAAGAGGGCAAAACCCAGCAGGCTGCCGAGCTGTTCGGCCAACTGCCGAAAGAGCTTAACGATACTCAGCAACTTGAGCAGAGCCTGCTCTCTGCTGAGCTGAAGGTCGCGCAGAAAGATTTTGATGGCGCGAAAAAGATCCTGGGGGGCATCGACCTGAGCGCGCTGGATAAAAACCAGCAGGCGCGCTTCTGGCAGGCGGGCATTACCGCTGAGCAGGGGCGCCCTTCCCTGACGCTCCTGCGTGCCTTGATTGCCCAGGAGCCGCTGCTCGCCGGTGCCGACAAGCAGAAAAATATTGATGCCACCTGGCAGGCGCTTGCCTCGATGACCCAGGATCAGGCAAAGGCGCTGGTCATTAACGCGGACGAAAACGTGCTTCAGGGCTGGCTTGATCTGCAGCAGATGTGGTTTAACAACCGCAGCGATCCAAAAATGCTGAAAGCCGGTATTACCGACTGGCAGACCCGTTACCCGCAGAACCCGGGCGCAAAAATGCTGCCAACCCAACTGGTGAATGTGCAGAACTTTAAGCCTGCGTCGACAAGCAAAATTGCGCTGCTTCTGCCGCTGAATGGCCAGGCGGCAGTGTTTGGCCGTACGATTCAACAGGGCTTTGAAGCGGCGAAAAACGGCACCACGCCGGTAACGGGCAGTGCGGTTCCGGTGCAGGCAGCGCAGGCGGCCAACGTGAACGACGTTGTCAGCCCCTCAGCCGCCGAGACCAGTGACCTGACCACCGCACAAACCCCGGCGCAGGGTACAATGCAAAATCCGGTTACCGCACCGACTACCCCTCCAGCGACGGCAGCACCAGCAGCACAGGCTCCGGCTGAGGCACAAGCGACGCCTGCACCAGAGGCAACGGCAGAACAGCCTCAACAGCAGCCGGCACAACCAGCATCACAACCTGCCGATCAGCCGCAGGCCGTGGCGACCGCCAGCGCGAACCCTGGCGCTGAGCTGAAAATCTACGACACCAGTTCGAAGCCGCTTGACCAGGTGCTGGCGCAGGTTCAGCAGGACGGGGCAAGCATCGTTGTCGGCCCGCTGCTGAAAAACAACGTGGAAGAGCTGATGAAGAGCAATACCACGCTGAACGTACTGGCGCTCAACCAGCCGGAACAGGTTCAGAACCGGGCCAATATTTGCTACTTCGCACTCTCTCCGGAAGATGAAGCCCGCGATGCGGCACGTCATATCCACGAGCAGGGTAAACAGGCCCCGCTGCTGCTGATCCCGCGCAGTACGCTGGGCGATCGCGTGGCTAATGCTTTTGCCGACGAGTGGCAGAAGCTGGGCGGCGGCATCGTGCTGCAGCAGAAATTCGGTTCCGTCCTTGAACTGCGTGCGGGCGTTAACGGTGGAGCGGGTATCGCGCTTAACGGCAGTCCGGTTTCCGCCAGCCTGCCGCAGCAGCAGAGCGTGACCATTGGCGGCCTGACCATCCCTGCCCCGCCAACCGACGCGCAGATAAGCGGTGGTGGTAAAGTGGATGCGGCCTATATCGTTGCCACGCCGCAGGAGATCGCCTTTATCAAGCCGATGATCGCGATGCGTAACGGCAGCCAGAGCGGCGCAACGCTCTACGCCAGCTCCCGCAGCGCACAGGGCACCGCAGGCCCGGATTTCCGTCTGGAAATGGACGGCCTGCAGTACAGCGAAATCCCGATGCTGGCGGGCAGCAACCCGGCGCTGATGCAGCAGGCGCTAAGCTCCGTACGTAACGACTACTCTCTGGCGCGTCTGTATGCGATGGGTGTTGATGCGTGGGCGCTGGCAAACCACTTTACCCAGATGCGTCAGGTACCGGGCTTTGAGCTTAACGGCAACACCGGCGATCTGACCGCCACTCAGGACTGTGTGATTAACAGGAAGTTATCATGGCTCAAATACCAGCAGGGGCAAATCGTCCCGGCCAGTTAAGCCGTAAAGAGACCGGCGATGCGTGGGAGTTAAAAGCGCGTCGCTGGCTCGAAGGCAAAGGACTGCGCTTTATCGCCGCCAACGTCCGCGGGCGCGGCGGCGAAATTGATCTGATCATGAAAGACGGTCAGGTGATTGTGTTTGTAGAAGTCCGCTTTCGACAGTCTTCCCGTTTTGGCGGTGCTGCCGCCAGCGTGACGCTCGCCAAACAACATAAATTATTACAGACTGCCCACTTGTGGCTTGCCCGCCATAATGGGAGCTTTGATACTGTGGATTGCCGTTTCGATGTGATAGCCTTCACCGGAAATGAGATCGAATGGCTTAAAAACGCTTTTGGCGAAGACGCATAATTAAGATTTAAAAGGGATAACGTGCTCGAAAGAATTAAAGTGTGCTTCACAGAAAGCATCCAGACTCAGATTGCCGCGGCGGAAGCCCTTCCGGACGCGATCTCTCGCGCTGCAATGACGCTGGTGCAATCCCTGCTTAACGGCAACAAAATCCTCTGTTGTGGCAACGGAACCTCAGCCGCCAACGCACAGCATTTTGCTGCCAGCATGATTAACCGTTTTGAAACCGAACGCCCGAGTTTACCTGCCATTGCACTTAATACCGATAATGTGGTCTTAACAGCGATTGCTAACGATCGTCTGCATGACGAAATTTACGCAAAGCAGGTGCGCGCCCTGGGGCATGCCGGCGATGTGCTGCTGGCGATCTCCACGCGCGGCAACAGCCGGGACATCGTCAAAGCCGTTGAAGCCGCCGTTACCCGCGACATGACCATCGTCGCCTTAACCGGCTATGACGGCGGTGAGCTGGCGGGTCTGCTCGGGCCGCAGGATGTGGAAATCCGCATTCCGTCTCACCGTAGCGCACGTATCCAGGAGATGCATATGCTCACGGTGAACTGCTTATGCGATTTGATCGATAACACGCTTTTCCCTCACCAGGATGATTAAGGAGTTTTTATGAAGGCTTTATCGACCCTCGCAGTCCTTATGTCTGCATTACTGCTTCAGGGATGTATCGCTGCGGCCGTTGTGGGTACTGCCGCAGTAGGCACCAAAGCGGCGACCGATCCGCGCTCAGTGGGAACGCAGGTGGATGACGGTACGCTGGAGCTGCGGGTCAACAGTGCGCTGTCGAAAGACGAACAAATCAAGAAAGAAGCGCGTATCAACGTGACGGCTTATCAGGGCAAAGTCCTGCTGACGGGTCAGGCACCGAATACCGAACTCTCCAGCCGCGCGAAGCAGATCGCAATGGGCGTTGAGGGCACCACGGAAGTCTTCAATGAAATCCGCCAGGGTCAGCCAATCAGCCTGGGCACCGCGTCGTCTGACACCTGGATCACCACCAAAGTCCGCTCCCAGCTGCTGGGTTCAGACCAGGTGAAATCCTCAAACGTGAAGGTAACGACCGAAAACGGTGAAGTGTTCCTGCTGGGTCTGGTGACCGATCGTGAAGGGAAAGCGGCGGCCGATATCGCCAGCCGGGTGAGCGGCGTGAAGCACGTCACCACCGCGTTTACCTACATTAAGTAATCCACGTCTGACTAAAGGCCCGGTAGGCGCGAGCGCCACCGGGCTTTTTTTACATCAACGCAATACTCCCCACCATCACTCCGCTCAACGCCACCAGCCCCGCCGTCAGCCACAGCGCTTTCGCCGGGAAAGACTTACGCAGCATGATGAGCGACGGCAGGCTGATTGCCGGCAAGGTGATAAGCAGCGCCAGCGCCGGTGCGATACCCATACCGGCCAGCATCATGGTCTGGACAATCGGAATTTCTGCCGCCGTGGGGATCACAAACAGGCAGCCTGCAACGGCCATCGCAATCACCCACATCAGCGTGTTATCGATCGCGCCATCCGCATGCGGGAATAGCCAGACGCGCGCCGCGCCCAGAACCAATACCGCCAGGATATAGACCGGAATGGTGCTCCAGAAAAGCTGCCACAACGCCTTACCCCAGCGAGTGAAGAAACCGCCCTGCGGTTCGCTGACGTCCAGTTCAACGGCTGCGGGTTCGACGGCAGTATCCTTCACCAGTTTTTGTACCAGCGTCGCCACCACCAGCACCGTCAGCAGCCCGGCAACCAGACGGATAGCGGCAAAATGCCAGCCGAGCACAAAGCCCATAAACACCAGCGTCGCCGGGTTGAGCAGCGGGTTCCCCATCCAGAATGCCAGCGCACCGCCCATGGATACGCGCTGGCGGCGCATACCCGCCGCTACCGGTGCGGCACAGCAGGAGCACATCATGCCCGGCAGAGAGAAAATCGTCCCCAGCAGCGTGCCCTGAAAGCGCGGCTGCCCGAGTGTTTTCACCAGCCAGTTTCGTGGAATAAGTACCTGAATCAGCGATCCCAGGATTACCCCTAAGAGGGCAGCTTTCCACACCGCCAGGAAGTAGACCATGGCGTAATCCCATGCCGCCTTCAGCGGGCTGGCATCAGCCTGAGCGAGTATAGATTTACCGATGCTGTGCGTTTCGGCGGCGGTGAAAGCTTTGCCGTAGTACGGCTGCCATTTCACATACCAGAGGCCAATGATGACCACGAGAAAGAAGAGTGCGGGCTTCCACCATTGGACAGGTGTTGCCGCCTGAGATGAAGACTGACCAGTCATACCATTCCCCGGAGAGTGTTATTTAATAAGCCGGAGAAGTTTACGCCTCGCCCTGCGCGATTTCACGCAGTTTTGCCGAAGGGATGATATTGACGCCCTCCTGCGACGGTGCCAGCGCCTCTTTCAGCATCGCCTGCGCGACGTCCCGTGCCTCGATGGACTTCCAGTTACCCGGCAGGATGCGAAACAGCGGGGCGAAGAAGGATTCGTTAAAACGCCGTTCGTCGCGGTGGCCCATCAGCATGGAAGGCCGCACGATAGTCAGGCGCTCCCACTTCTGCGCAATCAGCGCCTCTTCCATTTTGCCCTTCACCTGATTGTAAAAAAACGGTGAGCCGGTGCTGGCGCCGTGCGAGCTCACCACCAGGAAATGTTTTGCCCCCAGCTTTTTCGCCGTCAGGGCGGTATCCACCACCAGCGTGTAGTCCGCATGGATGAACGCTTCTTTACTGCCCGCCTCACGCCGCGTCGTGCCCAGGCAGCAAAAGGCGATATCTATAGGATCCTGCACCTGCGCCAGCGCGTCGGTGAGCTGGGGATCGTGCGGGTTATAGACGCCAGTGATATCCAACAGCGGGCGGCGCGTCGGGGCGGCAATATAGTTGATATGCCGGTCCTGGATCAGCAACCGCAGCAGATGTCCCCCCACCAGCCCGGTTGCGCCGGTAATCAGTACCTGACTCATCTTATCCCCTTTACAGAATTGTCCGTTTGCGATCTGGACCTGCTCTACCACACTTAAAAGTCTGTTACCGGTAAGTATTTACCACAAACGGGAAAAAAACAGTCTGAAGCGAAAACAACGGAGGAAGCATGGGTAAAAAAATCGCAGTCTTGATTACCGACGAGTTTGAAGATTCAGAATTTACGTCGCCAGCTGAGGCATTCCGCAAGGCAGGCCACGAGGTCATCACCATTGAGAAAGAAGCGGGTAAAACCGTGAAGGGCCACAAGGGCGAAGCCAGCGTGACCATCGATGAGTCCATCGATAACGTCAGCCCGTCAGATTTCGACGCCCTGCTGTTACCGGGCGGCCATTCACCGGATTCCCTGCGCGGGGACGAGCGTTTCGTCACCTTTACCCGTGACTTCGTCGGCACCGGCAAGCCGGTCTTTGCCATCTGCCACGGCCCGCAGCTGCTGATCAGCGCTGAAGTGGTCCGCGGGCGTAAGCTTACGGCGGTGAAACCGATCGTTATCGATCTGAAAAACGCAGGGGCCGAGTTTTACGATCAGGAGGTGGTCAACGATAACGACCAGCTGATCACCAGCCGGACCCCGGACGATCTCCCGGCGTTTAACCGCGAAGCGCTACGCCTGCTCGGCGCGTAGCCAGTGAAGCTTTTTGCCAAAGCCCAGGGTGTTGTCGGTAAATTTCAGCTCATCAACGCGGATTTCCCACACCGGGGCTTTTAGCGCAGCAGCAACCGGGAAGCGGCGCGTGTAGCGTTTACGCTGTGCGTCGCTTTCTTCACCTTCCAGACGACGAATCTCACCTTTGAACTGCACGCCGCGGATCAGCGCGACGGTTTTGGGCTGGCCGTTGACCGTGCCCGCCACTTTTGCCTGCTGGCCGGTCATCTGGGCATGCCGCGTTTTGTCCTCACTCATGACGTAAAAAGCGACGCGTTCAGGATCGTAGTAGTAAAAGGCGTTGGCGCACCACATTTCGCCCTCGCTATATACGCACCAGGTCACGACGTGCTGCTTTGCCAGCCAGCGGTTAATGGCGGCCAGTGTTTCCATTTTCGTTCTCTCTCATGCTATGGTGCGTTCACCTTAACATACTGAATCTGTTTACCGTGTGCTGGTTTCTCTATCTTGTCCGAACCGCTGATAACGCACTCTACACCGGGATCACCACCGATGTGGCGCGGCGTTTTTTACAACATCAAACGGGGAAAGGGGCAAAAGCGCTGCGGGGGAAAGGCGAACTGCAACTGGTTTTTTCTGCCGCCGTGGGGGACAGATCGCTGGCACTCAGGCTGGAGTACCGTATTAAGCAACTAACGAAGCGCCAGAAGGAGCGCCTCGTGACCGGAGACGGCTCCTTTGAGGCGCTACGCGAGAGCCTGATTAAAAGCGATTAAAATGGTCGTGGTAGTCCACCAGACCATTTACGCCGTTCAGGGCATCATCCGCCAGGCGATGCACCTGGAAGGCGGATTCGGTACCCGGCCAGCGGCAGCGAAGATCGTAATGCGCGGCCTGCTCGAAGCCTAAACGGCCATAGAACGCCGGATCGCCCAGCGTGACCACGGCGGCATAACCAAACTCATTCAGCGAGTCCAGCCCTTCATAGACCAGCTGGCGCGCCAGGCCCTGCCCGCGGTAGTTTTCATCTACCGCCAGCGGTGCCATGCCCACCCACTGAAGATCTTCACCCTGAACGATCACCGGGCTGAAGGCAACATAGCCGACAACCTGACCTTCGTCATCGGTGGCAACCAGCCCCAGCGTGATCAGGCCGTCTTCACGGAGATCGTGGACCAGTTGGGCTTCCGCATCGCTCTCAAAAGAGCGGCGTAATAACGCATCGATACCCGGTGCATCAATCCCTATTTCGACTCGAATCAGCATGGCTCACCTACTGAAGTGTGTTTACTGTCCGGCGGGGATTTCAGCCCCGCCTCAACAAAATCTGCCATTTGCATCAACATCACGCGCAGCGCTTTCGGCATCTGCTCCAGCTCAATGGCATCCATTAAATTCTTAACGTACAGGCCAAGCTCCGTGTCGCCCTCAATCACCAGACGGCGCTGGAAGAAGAGCGTATCCGGATCCTGCTTGCGCGCGGCGATCATCAGCAGATCGCTGGCGTTGGCGCTAAAGCTCACGTCCGCCTCGGCGATTTCACGGACGATCAGCTGGTCATTCTCAACGGAGGTAAACCAGCGCAGCCCGATGTCACGCACCTCAATGCTCAACCAGCGGCCTTCCAGGAATTCCAGCTCGCCATCCTGCAGCGCCTGGCGGAACTGCCAGCTCAGGACCTGCTCCAGCACCTGACGTTTAAGCGCGAACGGCGCCAGCCTGACCGGCACGCTCAGCATTGATGGACCGAATTGTACGAGACGTGAACGCAGTTTATCCAGCACGAGCTTTACTCCCTGATAGCTATAGTCCCGCTATTTTGCCACATCCGTTCCAGAACATAGCGGCGTAAATCAACAAACCATCGTCGGACGTACCCCATTATTGGTGCCATCAATACGCCATTAGCTGCCTTAAATCAAAAATTGTCGCGTATGGGTTAATTAAAATCCCAGCTCGTTAACAATTTTGCTATCGACTACATCAGGATAATTTATGGAGCTGCTCTGCCCTGCCGGAAACCTTCCGGCGCTTAAGGCGGCCATCGAGAATGGGGCCGATGCGGTCTATATCGGGCTGAAGGATGACACCAACGCCCGCCATTTTGCTGGCCTTAACTTTACGGAGAAAAAGCTTCAGGAAGCCGTTAACTTCGTTCATCAGCACCGCCGCAAGCTGCATATTGCCATCAACACGTTTGCCCATCCTGACGGTTACGCCCGCTGGCAGCGCGCGGTGGATATGGCAGCACAGCTGGGCGCCGATGCGTTAATCCTGGCCGACCTCGCCATGCTTGAGTATGCAGCAGAACGCTATCCGCATATTGAGCGCCACGTCTCTGTTCAGGCATCTGCCACCAACGAAGAGGCGGTGCGTTTTTACCATCAACACTTTGACGTCGCCCGCGTGGTGCTGCCGCGCGTGCTCTCTATTCATCAGGTTAAGCAACTCGCGCGCGTCACGCCAGTGCCGCTGGAGGTTTTTGCCTTTGGTAGTCTGTGCATCATGGCCGAAGGCCGTTGCTATCTTTCTTCTTACTTAACCGGTGAATCGCCGAATACCGTCGGGGCCTGCTCCCCTGCCCGCTTCGTCCGCTGGCAGCAGACCCCACAGGGGCTGGAGTCGCGTCTGAATGAAGTTCTGATCGACCGCTATCAGGACGGTGAAAACGCGGGTTATCCGACACTGTGCAAAGGCCGCTACCTGGTCGACGGCGAGCGCTACCACGCGCTGGAAGAGCCCACCAGCCTTAACACGCTGGAGCTGCTGCCGGAACTACTGGCCGCCAATATTGCCTCGGTGAAAATTGAAGGTCGCCAGCGCAGTCCGGCCTATGTGAGCCAGGTGGCGAAAGTGTGGCGTCAGGCCATCGACCGCTGCATGGCGGACCCGCAGAACTACACCCCACAGGCGGCGTGGATGGAGACGCTCGGATCGATGTCCGAAGGCACGCAAACCACGCTGGGCGCGTATCACCGTAAATGGCAGTGAGATAACCATGAAATATTCATTAGGGCCGGTGCTCTACTACTGGCCAAAAGAGACGCTGGAAGATTTTTATCAACAGGCCGCCACCAGCAGCGCCGATGTGATTTACCTCGGTGAGGCAGTGTGCAGCAAACGCCGCGCCACCAAAGTGGGCGACTGGCTGGAGATGGCGAAAAGCCTGGCCGGGAGCGGCAAGCAGGTGGTGCTGTCAACGCTCGCGCTGGTGCAGGCTTCGTCCGAACTGGGCGAGCTGAAGCGCTACGTCGAAAACGGTGAGTTTCTGCTGGAGGCGAGCGACCTGGGGGTAGTGAACATGTGCGCCGAACGCAGGCTGCCGTTTGTCGCAGGCCATGCGCTGAACTGCTATAACGCCGTCACCCTGCGCCTGCTGCTCAAACAGGGAATGACCCGCTGGTGCATGCCGGTAGAGCTCTCCCGTGACTGGCTGGCAAACCTGCTGAATCAGTGCGACGAACTGGGCATTCGCCATCAGTTCGAAGTGGAAGTGCTGAGCTACGGTCATCTGCCGCTGGCCTACTCTGCCCGCTGCTTCACCGCGCGATCGGAAGACCGCCCGAAAGATGAATGTGAAACCTGCTGCATCAAGTACCCGAACGGGCGCAGCATGCTGTCGCAGGAGAACCAGCAGGTATTCGTCCTGAACGGCATTCAGACCATGAGCGGTTACGTCTATAACCTCGGCAACGAACTGGCGTCGATGGACGGACTGGTGGACATGGTGCGCCTGTCGCCGCTGGATACCAGCGTTTTCGCGATGCTGGACGCCTTCCGCGCCAACGAAAACGGCGCGTCGCCGCTGCCGCTGACGGCAAACAGCGACTGCAACGGTTACTGGAAACGTCTGGCCGGGCTGGAACTTCAGGCCTAAAAAAGGCTCACTTTGTTAACAACGGTTATCATTTTTTAATGCAGTATTAAAGATTGACCGTCGACAAAGTGAGCTGTTATGACTGACAAAACCCTTCCGTTTTCGGTGCTGGATCTGGCGCCGATCCCACAAGGCTCCTCGGCAAGAGAAGCCTTCACGCACTCTCTCGATCTGGCTCAGCTGGCCGAAAAGCGTGGCTATCGCCGCTACTGGCTGGCAGAACATCACAACATGGTCGGCATTGCCAGCGCCGCTACATCGGTGCTGATTGGCTACCTGGCAGCGAATACCACCACTTTGCACCTTGGCTCCGGTGGCGTGATGCTGCCGAACCACGCCCCGCTGGTGATTGCCGAGCAGTTCGGGACACTGAACACCCTCTATCCGGGCCGTATTGACCTGGGGCTTGGCCGCGCGCCGGGCAGCGACCAGCCGACCATGCGCGCCCTGCGCCGCCATATGAGCGGCGATATCGATAACTTCCCGCGCGACGTGGCGGAACTGGTGGACTGGTTCGACGCGCGCGATCCGAACCCGCACGTGCGCCCGGTGCCGGGCTATGGCGAGAAGATCCCGGTGTGGCTGTTAGGCTCGAGCCTGTATAGCGCGCAGCTCGCCGCGCAGCTGGGGCTGCCGTTCGCGTTCGCCTCCCACTTCGCGCCGGATATGCTGCATCAGGCGCTGCACCTCTACCGTACGAACTTCAAACCGTCCGAGCGTCTGGAGAAGCCGTACGCAATGGTGTGTATCAACATCATTGCCGCTGACAGCAATCGCGACGCGGAATTCCTGTTTACCTCTATGCAGCAGGCGTTTGTGAAGCTGCGCCGCGGCGAGACGGGCCAGTTGCCGCCTCCGGTGGAAAATATGCATCAGCTGTGGTCGGCCTCCGAGCAGTATGGCGTGCAGCAGGCGTTGAGCATGTCGCTGGTGGGTGATAAGGCAAAAGTGCGTCACGGGCTGGAAGCAGTGCTGCGTGAAACGCAGGCGGATGAAATTATGGTCAACGGCCAGATTTTCGATCACCAGGCGCGTTTGCATTCGTTTGACCTGGCGATGCAGGTGAAAGAAGAATTGGTGGGGTAGTTTTTTGCCGGATGGCGGCTTCGCCTTATCCGGCCTACGCGATCCCTGTAGGCCCGGTAAGCGTAGCGCCACCGGGCAATGTGTTTACTGGTACACAGGCAACAGGTTAAAGCTCGACAGCACGTGGACCAGCGCGTTACCCACCCCAAATACCAGGATCAGCGCAATCATCGGTTTATCGCCCCAGACACGGAATTTCGGGCTGCCGAAGCGTTTACGTGATTTACGTGCAAGCAGCGCTGGCACAATCGCCGCCCAGATGGTGGCCGCCAGCCCTGCATAGCCGATGGCATAGAGGAACCCGTTCGGCCACAGCAGACCGCCGACAATCGGCGGCAGGAAGGTCAGAAGCGCCGTCTTGAAACGTCCCATCGCAGAATCGTCAAAGCCAAACAGATCCGCCAGGTAGTCAAACAGGCCCAGCGTCACACCGAGGAAAGAGCTCGCCACCGCGAAGTTAGAGAAGATCACCAGCAGCAGATCCAGGCTGCGGCTGTTCAGCACGCCGCTCAGCGCCTGCACCAGCACATCAATGTTACCGCCCTTTTGCGCAATGCCGATAAACTCCGGGCGCGGGATGTTGCCCATCGTCCCCAGCAGCCAAATCACATACAGCCCAAGCGCCAGCAGCGTGCCGTAGACCAGGCACTTCACGATGGTGCGCGGATCTTTGCCGTAGTACTTCATCAGGCTCGGCACGTTACCGTGGTAGCCAAACGACGCCAGGCAGAACGGCAGGGTCATCAGCAGGTACGGCGTATAGGAGGTATTCACTTCGGCAACGTTAAACAGCGTGGCGGGCGTCACGTGCCCCAGCAGGCTGCCGAAGGTCAGGAAGAAGGTGATGACCTTAGCGCCCAGCACAATCGCCGTCATGCGGCTCACCGCTTTGGTGCTCATCCAGACGATAAACGCCACGCCCAGCGCAAAGCAGAGTCCCGTCAGACGCGCCGGAACGTTCAGCGACATCTCCGAAAAGGTGTGATGCAGAATCGAGCCGCTTGCTGAGATGTACGCGTAGGTCAGGATGTAGAGCACAAATGCGATGGAAAGGCCGTTCACCAGGTTCCAGCCTTTGCCCAGCAGATCTTTGGTGATGGTGTCGAAGCTGGAGCCAATGCGGTAGTTCAGGTTCGCTTCAAGGATCATCAGGCCGGAATGCAGCATGCAGAACCAGGTGAACACCAGCGCGGCCAGCGACCAGAAGAACCACGCACCGGACATGACCACGGGCAGGGAAAACATCCCGGCACCTATAATGGTTCCGCCGATGATCACCACGCCGCCAAGCAGCGAAGGTGACGTTTGGGTGGTGGTTAGTGTCGCCATACAGCCTTTTCTCCAGTTAATTATGCGGTTCTGCATTTTAGTGCGATGCACTGTACCAGTACGAGAGTACAAAGGGAATAAAAAAAGCCCCGATAGCGTGTATCGGGGCTGTATATTTTACTTTACGTCAGAAGTGAAAGGCTTACGCGTCACCGAAACGACGACGGCTGGTGCCTTCTTCACGACGTGGGCCACGGCTTTCGCGGCGCTCGCCGGAGAAACGACGACCTTCACTACCGCGACCTTCACTGCGACCGCCTTCACGACGCTCGCCGCCGAAACCGCGACCACCGCCACGACGTTCGCCACCGCGGTCAGGACGTGGCTGTGCATCGCCCAGCAGCTGCATGTTCATCGGCTTGTTCAGGATGCGGGTGCGAGTAAAGTGCTGCAGTACTTCGCCCGGCATGCCTTTTGGCAGTTCGATGGTAGAGTGGGATGCAAACAGCTTGATGTTACCAATGTAACGGCTGCTGATGTCGCCTTCGTTAGCAATCGCGCCAACGATGTGACGAACTTCAACACCATCATCACGGCCCACTTCAATGCGGTACAGTTCCATATCGCCTGCGTCACGACGTTCACGACGTGGACGGTCTTCACCACCACGCTCTGGACGGTCACCACGTGGGCCACGGTCATTACGGTCGCCACGACGTTCGAAACGATCGTCACGGTCACGGAATTCACGCTTAGGACGCATTGGCGCATCAGGTGGCACGATCAGGCTACGTTCGCCCTGAGCCATTTTCAGCAGTGCTGCAGCCAGAGTTTCCATGTCCAGCTCTTCGCCTTCAGCGACAGGCTGGATCTGCGACAGCAGCGCGCGGTACTGATCCAGATCGCTGCTTTCCAGCTGCTGCTGTACTTTCGCGGCAAATTTTTCCAGACGGCGTTTGCCCAGCAGATCTGCGTTTGGCAGGTCGGCTTCTGGAATGGTCAGCTTCATGGTGCGTTCAATGTTGCGCAGCAGACGACGCTCGCGGTTCTCAACGAACAGCAGCGCACGGCCCGCACGACCCGCACGACCGGTACGACCGATACGGTGAACGTAAGACTCGGAATCCATCGGGATGTCGTAGTTCACAACCAGGCTGATACGCTCAACGTCCAGACCACGTGCTGCCACGTCGGTTGCAATCAGGATATCCAGACGACCGTCTTTCAGACGCTCCAGCGTCTGCTCACGCAGGGCCTGGTTCATGTCGCCGTTCAGCGCTGCGCTGTTGTAGCCGTTACGCTCCAGCGCTTCAGCCACTTCCAGGGTCGCATTTTTGGTACGCACGAAGATAATCGCCGCATCAAAATCTTCCGCTTCCAGGAAACGGACCAGCGCTTCGTTTTTGCGCATGCCGTACACGGACCAGTAGCTCTGGCTGATGTCCGGGCGAGTGGTCACGCTGGACTGAATACGCACTTCCTGCGGCTCTTTCATGAAGCGGCGGGTAATGCGACGGATCGCTTCTGGCATGGTTGCAGAGAACAGAGCGGTCTGGTGACCTTCCGGGATCTGCGCCATGATGGTTTCTACGTCTTCAATGAAGCCCATACGCAGCATTTCATCTGCTTCATCCAGTACCAGGCCGCTCAGTTTAGAGAGGTCCAAAGTACCGCGCTTCAGGTGATCCAGCAGACGGCCCGGCGTACCGACGACAATCTGTGGGCCCTGGCGCAGGGCGCGTAACTGCACGTCATAACGCTGGCCGCCGTACAGGGCTACCACGTTTACGCCGCGCATATGTTTAGAGAATTCCGTCATTGCTTCAGCAACCTGAACAGCCAGTTCACGAGTTGGAGCCAGGACGAGGATCTGCGGTGCACGCAGGTCCGGATCGATGTTGTTCAGCAGCGGCAGCGAGAACGCTGCAGTTTTACCGCTACCAGTCTGGGCCATGCCCAGCACGTCACGACCAGAAAGCAGATGCGGGATACATTCTGCCTGGATCGGAGATGGTTTTTCGTAACCCAGATCGTTAAGGGCTTCAAGGATAGGAGCCTTCAGGCCCAGATCTGCAAAAGTGGTTTCGAATTCAGCCATGTAGTACGAGTGCCTCAATGTCAATAGCGGCCAGTCTACTTAGCTCATCGTGAAAATGATTAGCAATTTTCATTGAAAAGTGTGAACCGGCTCAAAGTAGGTGTATTGACGAACAACAACGCCCTCACCAGTGAAGGTGATGGCAATCAAAAGATTACGGGCTGATGTTTATGTCGTCAGCTATTGCTGGTCCGATTCTGCCAGGTCGTCTTGCTCCTGGCCCAAGAGCGATAATTCCAACAATGCATAACGGTGCTCAACGAAGTTATGTACGTTGTTAGCAACCGCTAATTTGAACAGTGCCGTAGCGCTGTCCATATCCCCCAGACTTAGGTAGTACTTACCTAAATAGAAGTTGGTTTCACTGAGATGCTCAGCGAGCGAGGTGTTATCCGTTGCGTCCGCCTTGAGGCGTTCCATCAGCGTTGCTTCGCTAATGTTGCCCAGGTAGAACTCGACAATGTTCCATCCCCACTGTTCCTTATCCGATTTCTCGAAGCGCTGTTGTAGTGCTTCTTTTGCCTGCTTCTCATCGAGCTTCCGCTCAACAATGTAAAGCCACAGGCTACGGAAAGGATCATTAGGATCGTCTTGATAAAACGCCAGCAGATCATCTTGCGCTAACTTATCACGACCGCCGTAATACAATGCGATACCGCGATTCAAGTGCGCGTAGTTGTAAGTTGGATCAAGCTCAAGTACAGAATCAAACGCTTCATAGGCAGCATCAAAATTGCCTGCCTGCGTTAAATAAATGCCTAAGTAATTGAATACTTCAGGCATATCAGGTCGGATAGCCAGCGCTTGTGAAAAATCATTTCGCGCTAATGCCCTCAGACCGAGACTATCATACAACACTCCGCGCTCATATAAAAGCTGTGCGCGTTCGTCATCGGTTAAAGCCCGACTGGCAAGTATTTGTTCCATGCGTGCCAGAATCACTTCCTGCTGCAAAGTCGGTTGCAATGGCACTGCGAGGACTTCGCTCTTACGCCAGGCAGAGTTGCTGCATCCTGCCAGCGTTAAAGCTGTCGCAACGAAACACCAGCGCAAAAAAGGCTTCATTTCCCACTCCCGAAGACAACTATTGGATGAACGTCCTGTCCCCCGGCGGCTTAACAAGGCGTCCTGCCTGATAACAGGCCCTCCGCAAAGCGGAGGGCAAATGGCAACTTACTCGCCTTGCTGTTCAGCAGCCGGAGCTTCCGGTGCCGCAGCAGGTTGAGACTGCTCGGTTGCTTCTTTAATGCTCAGACGGATACGGCCCTGACGGTCAACTTCCAGAACCTTAACCGGCACTTCCTGACCCATCTGCAGGTAATCGGTCACTTTCTCAACGCGCTTGTCAGCGATCTGAGAGATGTGAACCAGACCTTCTTTACCGCCGCCGATGGCAACGAATGCGCCAAAGTCAACGATACGGGTCACTTTACCTGCATAGATACGGCCCACTTCGATTTCAGCAGTGATTTCTTCGATGCGACGGATAGCGAATTTCGCTTTCTCGCCGTCGGTTGCTGCGATCTTCACAGTACCGTCATCTTCGATTTCGATGGTGGTGCCGGTCTCTTCGGTCAGCGCGCGGATAACAGAACCGCCCTTACCGATAACATCTTTGATCTTGTCTGGATTGATCTTGATGGTGTGAATACGCGGAGCGAATTCAGAGATATCACCGCGTGGCGCGTTGATAGCCTGTTCCATCACGCCCAGGATGTGCAGACGCGCACCTTTAGCCTGGTTCAGAGCAACCTGCATGATCTCTTTGGTGATACCTTCAATTTTGATATCCATCTGCAGGGCAGAGATACCGTCGCGGGAACCCGCTACTTTGAAGTCCATATCGCCCAGGTGGTCTTCGTCACCCAGAATGTCAGACAGAACAACGAAGTTGTCGCCTTCTTTCACCAGACCCATTGCGATACCCGCAACGGCGGCTTTGATCGGCACGCCCGCATCCATCAGCGCCAGAGAGGCACCACATACGGAAGCCATGGAAGAAGAACCGTTGGATTCGGTGATTTCAGAAACCACACGAACGGTGTACGGGAATTTGTCAGCTTCCGGCATCACTGCCAGCACGCCGCGCTTCGCCAGACGACCGTGACCAATTTCACGACGCTTCGGTGAGCCAACCATACCGGTTTCGCCCACAGAGTACGGAGGGAAGTTGTAGTGGAACAGGAAGTTGTCAGTACGCTCGCCCATCAGTTCATCGATGATCTGCGCGTCACGTGCGGTACCCAGGGTTGCGGTAACCAGCGCCTGCGTTTCACCACGGGTGAACAGCGCAGAACCGTGAGTACGCGGCAGTACGCCAGTGCGTACGTCCAGACCACGAATCATGTCTTTTTCACGGCCATCGATACGCGGCTCGCCTGCCAGTACGCGGCTACGAACAACGTTTTTCTCGATAGCGTGCAGAATTTCGCCAATTTCGTTAGCGTCCAGCGTTTCGTCTTCGGCAACCAGGGTCGCGGTTACTTCAGATTTGATCGCGTCAACCTGAGCGTAACGCTCCTGTTTGTCGGTGATGCGGTAAGCGTCGCTCAGACGAGATTCTGCCAGTGCCGCAACGCGTGCGTTCAGCGCGTCGTTTGCTGCTTCTGGCTGCCAGTCCCAACGTGGCTTACCGGCTTCTTTCACCAGGTCGTTGATGTTCTGGATAACAATCTGCTGCTGCTCGTGACCGAACACCACAGCGCCCAGCATCTGGTCTTCGCTCAGCAGTTCAGCTTCGGATTCAACCATCAGCACAGCCGCTTCAGTACCGGCAACAACCAGGTCCAGCTTACTTTCTTTCAGCTCTTCCTGAGTTGGGTTCAGCACGTACTGGTCGTTGATGTAACCGACGCGCGCGGCACCGATTGGGCCATTGAATGGAATACCAGACAGTGACAGGGCAGCGGAGGCACCGATCATCGCAACGATGTCCGGGTTAACCTGTGGGTTAACGGAAACAACGGTCGCAATAACCTGCACTTCGTTAACGAAGCCTTCCGGGAACAGCGGACGAACCGGGCGGTCAATCAGACGCGCGATAAGGGTTTCGCCTTCGCTTGGACGGCCTTCACGACGGAAGAAGCCACCCGGGATTTTACCGGCAGCGTAAGTACGCTCCTGGTAGTTAACGGTCAGCGGGAAGAAGTCCTGACCTGGTTTAGCTTTTTTCTGGCCCACAACGGTCACGAATACCGCGGTGTCATCCATGCTTACCATAACGGCAGCAGTCGCCTGGCGTGCCATCATGCCGGTTTCCAGCGTGACGGTATGTTGACCATACTGGAATTTACGAACGATCGGATTCAGCAAAATTCTATCCTTTCTTAAATGTATGACAGCACACCGCCGGCGTGCTGTCGATTTAACCCGACCTTCTTCGCATCCTCGCGACTAATGACAACCGACACCCCCATGGGTGAAGCCTCTCATTAGCCGCGCGAACCTCTGCAATGAAGATCATTTATAGCAACAATACAATAGTTTCCATTGAATTGCTGCCGTCTGGTTGAAAAAAGGGGCCATCAGGCCCCCTTTTCTGAAACTCGCAAGACTTAGCGACGCAGACCCAGACGCTCGATCAGCGCGGTGTAGCGTGCAACATCTTTACGCTTCAGGTAGTCGAGCAGTTTACGACGCTGAGAAACCATGCGCAGCAGACCACGACGGCTGTGGTGATCTTTTTTGTGCTCTGCAAAGTGACCCTGCAGGTGGTTAATCTGTGCAGTCAGCAGTGCAACCTGAACTTCGGTAGAACCGCTGTCGTTAGTACCACGACCAAACTCAGAAACGATTTTAGCTTTAGCTTCAACGCTTAGAGACATTTTCAAACTCCAAAGTATAAAAAATGTAAGGGTGCCGATCTCTAATTCAGCGACCCCATGTACGCCCCGCAGATTGTTAAACAATTTACCGGGCGTTAAGCGGCGATATTCTACTCGTCTCCCCTGCTTATCGCAAGGTGAGGCGTAATCACCGTCACGCGTCGACCGGATATTCGACGACCAGACGACGCGGCGCAACGCGCCCTTCACCGTCCATTTCGCCCATACCGATGAATTTCCCTTCGTCACCTTCCGTCACGCGTACCAGTCCATCCAGCGGCGCATCCGTCGTACGAACCGGGTTTCCGTTCTTAAAGTAAACGGACGATGTTAAAGGAAGATTAACGATCGGGAAGTCCGCTGCCGGACTGTCCATTGGCATCAGCAGTGGATCCAGCAAATCTGCTGGTTCCACTCCCTGCGCTTGTGCCTGCTCAGCCAGCGCGCGCAGCTGCTCAAGCGTCACCATGCGTTCCACCGGATATTTACTGACCGCCAGACGACGCAGATAAATCACATGCGCACCGCAGCCCAGCTTTTCACCCAGGTCGTCGATGATGGTGCGAATATAGGTCCCCTTCGAACAGTGGACTTCCAGCTCCAGCTCGTCACCTTCGTGGCGAATGAACAGCAGCTCATACACGGTTATCGGACGCGCTTCGCGCGGGACGTCAATTCCCTGGCGCGCATATTCGTAAAGCTTTTTGCCCTGATATTTCAGCGCCGAATACATCGACGGCACCTGCATCGTGTCCCCGCGGAAGCTCTCCAGCACCGCATCAAGCTGTTCGGCGCTGAAGGTCACCGGGCGCTCTTCCACCACCTGACCATCCGCGTCGGAGGTATCCGTACGCTGGCCCAGCTTAGCGATAACGCGGTAGCGTTTATCGGAATCGAGCAGGTACTGGGAAAACTTTGTTGCTTCACCCAGGCAAATCGGCAGCATGCCGGTCGCCAGCGGATCCAGCGCGCCGGTGTGGCCCGCACGGTTAGCGTTATAAATACGCTTCACTTTTTGCAGCACGTCGTTGCTGGATGCACCCTGCGGTTTATCCAGCAGCAGCACGCCATGCACGTCGCGACCGCGACGACGAGGACGACTCATCAGTCCTCCTTGCTGTCGTCCGTCGGGTTAACACGACGTTCGTCGTCATGTTTCACCACGCTGGTCACCAGGTTGGACATGCGCATACCTTCGACCAGCGAGTTGTCGTAGAAGAAGGTCAGCTCGGGAACAATACGCAGGCGCATCGCTTTGCCGAGCAGAGAGCGGATGAAACCAGAGGCTTCCTGCAGTGCTTTAATGCCGTTTTTAACCGCCGCTTCGTCCTGATCGTTCAGGAAGGTCACGAACACTTTGGCATAGGCCAGATCACGAGACATTTCCACGCCAGAGACGGTGGTCATCATACCGATACGCGGGTCTTTGATTTCGCGTTGCAGGATAAGCGCAATCTCTTTCTGCATCTCCTGCGCCACGCGCTGTGGGCGACCAAATTCTTTCGCCATAATAAATTCTCCAGACAAAAAAGGGGCTAAAAGCCCCTTTTAAAATTATTGCCGGGTGGCACGAGGCGATCCCGGCCTACATATGGACTTATCCCTAAGGATTAGTCGATGCTGCGTTGGATCTCGATGATTTCGAACACTTCGATCATATCGCCAACGCGAACGTCGTTGTAGTTCTTAACGCCGATACCACATTCCATGCCGTTACGGACTTCGTTAACGTCATCTTTGAAGCGGCGCAGGGATTCCAGCTCGCCTTCGTAGATAACCACGTTGTCACGCAGTACGCGGATTGGGTTGTGACGCTTGATGGTACCTTCGGTAACCATACAGCCCGCGATCGCACCGAATTTCGGTGATTTGAACACGTCACGCACTTCAGCCAGACCGATGATCTGCTGTTTCAGCTCAGGAGACAGCATACCGCTCATCGCGGCTTTCACTTCGTCGATCAGGTTATAGATGACGGAGTAGTAGCGCAGATCCAGGCTTTCCGCTTCGATCACGCGGCGAGCAGATGCATCAGCACGCACGTTGAAGCCAACCAGGATAGCGTTGGATGCCGCAGCCAGGGTTGCGTCGGTTTCGGTGATACCACCTACGCCAGAACCGATGATCTTCACTTTCACTTCGTCGGTAGACAGTTTCAGCAAGGAGTCGGAGATCGCTTCCACAGAACCCTGAACGTCCGCTTTCAGAACGACGTTCACTTCGTGAACTTCGCCTTCAGCCATGTTCGCAAACATGTTCTCAAGTTTAGATTTCTGCTGACGCGCCAGCTTAACTTCACGGAATTTGCCCTGACGATACAGTGCCACTTCACGCGCTTTCTTCTCGTCACGTACAACGGTCACTTCATCACCGGCAGCCGGAACACCGGACAGACCCAGGATTTCCACTGGAATGGACGGACCTGCTTCCAGCACTTCCTGACCCAGTTCGTTACGCATCGCACGAACGCGACCGTATTCGAAGCCACACAGAACGATGTCGCCCTTGTTCAGCGTACCTTCGCGAACCAGAACCGTTGCAACCGGACCACGACCTTTATCCAGGAAGGATTCGATTACCGCACCGCTCGCCATACCTTTACGAACGGCTTTCAGCTCCAGAACTTCGGCCTGAAGCAGGATAGCGTTCAGCAGGTCGTCGATACCAGTACCCGCTTTTGCAGATACAGGGATGAACTGCGCTTCGCCGCCCCACTCTTCCGGCATAACGCCGTATTGAGACAGTTCGTTCTTCACGCGGTCCAGATCGGCTTCTGGCTTATCGATTTTGTTGACCGCAACAACCAGAGGCACCTGCGCCGCTTTCGCGTGCTGGATAGCTTCAATGGTCTGTGGCATAACGCCATCGTCTGCTGCAACAACCAGTACAACGATATCCGTAGCCTGAGCACCACGAGCACGCATTGAGGTGAACGCTGCGTGGCCTGGGGTATCCAGGAAGGTGATCATGCCGTTTTCAGTTTCTACGTGGTAAGCACCGATGTGCTGGGTAATACCACCCGCTTCGCCGGAGGCAACTTTCGTAGAACGAATGTAGTCGAGCAGAGAGGTTTTACCGTGGTCAACGTGACCCATGATGGTCACAACCGGTGCACGCGGTTCAGCCGCAGCGCCAGTGTCACGGTCGCTCATTACTGCTTCTTCCAGCTCGTTTTCACGACGCAGGATAACTTTGTGGCCCATCTCTTCGGCAACCAGCTGTGCGGTTTCCTGGTCGATAACCTGGTTGATGGTCGCCATTGCGCCCAGCTTCATCATCGCTTTGATGACCTGAGAGCCTTTAACCGCCATCTTGTTCGCCAGATCGCCAACGGTGATGGTTTCGCCAATCACGACGTCACGGTTAACCGCCTGAGCTGGCTTCTGGAAGCCCTGCTGCAGAGAGGAACCTTTACGCTTACCGCCTTTACCACCGCGAACCGCTGCACGAGCTTCTTCGCGGTCAGCTTTAGATTCAGCGTGTTTGTTACCTTTCTTAGCCGGACGCGCGGCTTTTGCATTACGACCACGGCCACGGCCGCCTTCTACTTCACGGTCGTTATCATCTTCAGCCTGACGCGCATGCTGAGAAGTGGTCACGTGATAGTCGCTGGTGTCTTCAGTCGGTTCAGCGGTATTCACGCCATTCTTCTCGTTTTCTTCTGCCATACGGCGCGCTTCTTCAGCGACGCGGCGAGCTTCTTCTTCCAGCTTACGGCGGGCTTCTTCTTCCGCTTTACGCTTCAGCTCGGCAGCTTCATTTTCACGGCGGGCTTTTTCAGCCTGGGCGGTTTTGGTCATTTCGTCTGTCTGTTGATTGCTCACTTTGTCTTTTTCCGCAGCGTCACGCTTCACTTTATCACTGGCGTCGCGTTTCGCTTTTTCTGCGGCCTCACGTTCAGCTTTTAATTCTGCTTCACGTTTGGCGGCTGCTTCCGCCTCACGCTGAGCTTGTTCTTCCGCTTCACGCTGTGCCTGCTCTTCCGCGGCAAGGCGTTCTGCCTCTTGCGGATCACGTTTTACAAAGGTGCGCGTCTTGCGGACTTCAATTTGTACCGATTTGCTTTTGCCACCGGTACCAGGAATGTTTAACGTGCTGCGCGTTTTGCGCTGCAGCGTTAACTTGTCAGGCGTAGAACCGTGTTCGCGGTTCAGGTGCGTTAACAAGGTTTGTTTTTCTTGCGCGGTCACCGAGTCATCAGCGGACTTCGGGATCCCTGCATCAGCAAATTGCTGTACCAGGCGGTCCACGGAGGTCTGAATCTCAGCAGCCAGCGATTTTACAGTTACATCAGTCATGCTGTTCCTTCCTGCTACAGTTTATTACGCTTCGTCGCCGAACCAGCAAATATTACGTGCGGCCATGATGAGTTCGCCGGCTTTCTCGTCGGTTAAACCTTCGATATCGGCCAGGTCATCAACGCCTTGCTCAGCGAGATCTTCCAGCGTACAAACACCACGGGCAGCCAGCTTGAACGCAATCGCACGATCAAGACCTTCCAGATTCAGCAGGTCATCAGCAGGCTTCTTATCGCCAAGGCTTTCTTCCTGAGCCAGTGCCAGGGTGGTCAGTGCGTTTTTAGCGCGTTCACGCAGGGCTTCAACGGTTGGCTCATCCAGACCGTCAATTTCCAGCAGCTCTTTCATTGGCACATAGGCCAGTTCTTCCAGCGTAGAGAAACCTTCTTCTACCAGAACAGTGGCGAAGTCTTCGTCAATGTCGAGGTATTTGGTGAAGGTATCGATCGCCGCATGGGCTTCAGCCTGATGCTTAGCCTGCAGGTCATCAACGGTCATGACGTTGAGTTCCCAGCCGCTCAGCTGTGACGCCAGGCGTACGTTCTGACCGTTACGGCCAATCGCCTGCGCCAGGTTGCCCGCTTCAACAGCGATATCCATGGTGTGTTTGTCTTCGTCAACAACGATAGACGCGACATCAGCCGGAGCCATTGCGTTGATCACGAACTGCGCCGGGTTGTCGTCCCACAGAACGATATCAATACGCTCGCCGCCCAGTTCGGTAGAAACCGCCTGAACGCGCGCACCGCGCATACCGACGCAAGCACCGACCGGGTCGATACGCTTGTCGTTGGTTTTCACCGCAATTTTCGCACGAGAGCCTGGATCGCGAGCTGCTGCTTTGATCTCAATAACTTCTTCGCCGATTTCCGGCACTTCGATGCGGAACAGTTCAACCAGCATTTCTGGTTTAGAACGGGTCACGAACAGCTGTGCACCACGCGCTTCAGGGCGCACGGCGTACAGAACACCACGAATACGGTCGCCCGGGCGGAAGTTTTCACGCGGCAGCATGTCTTCACGCAGGATCACGGCTTCAGCGTTGCCCGGCATCCCTTCGGATTTAATTTCCAGAGAGATGTTGTCACGGTTCACTTTCTTCACCACGCCAGTGATGATTTCGCCTTCCTGATCGCGGAACTGATCGACAACCAGCGCGCGCTCGGCTTCGCGCACTTTCTGCACGATAACCTGCTTAGCGGTCTGGGTGGTGATACGGTCGAAGGTCACAGATTCAATCTGATCTTCAACGTAGTCACCCACGTTCAGACTTTCGTCTTCAAAACGTGCCGCTTCCAGGGTGATCTCTTTGGTCGGCTGGGTCACTTCTTCAACGATTACCCAACGACGGAATGTATCGAAGTCACCGCTTTTACGATCGATTTCTACGCGAACATCGATCTCTTGTTCGTATTTTTTCTTGGTTGCTGTAGCCAGTGCACTTTCCAGCGCTTCGAAAATTTTCTCACGCGGCAGTGATTTCTCGTTGGAGACGGCTTCAACAACAGCCAAAATTTCTTTGTTCATCGCGGGCTTTTCACCTCAATCCAGACTGTTAAAAGTGGGGAACCAGGTTCGCCTTCTGGATATTACTCAGCGCGAACACTTCATCTTTGCCTTCGACTGTTACCGTGATCATTTCACCATCAACGGCTTTGATAATTCCCTGCCATTTACGGCGGTTCTGTACGGCCATACGCAGAACGAGAGCCACTTCTTCACCGGTAAAGCGCACATAGTGCTCGGCCGTGAACATCGGGCGATCCAGGCCAGGTGAGGAAACTTCCAGGTTGTACGCAACGGTAATCGGGTCTTCAACATCAAGAACCGCACTCACCTGGTGGCTGACATCAGCACAATCATCAACATTGATGCCATCTTCACTATCAATATAGATGCGCAGCGTCGATGTACGGCCGCGAACGAATTCGATGCCGACCAGTTCGTAGCCCAGTGCTTCGACCGGTGCAGTAATCATCTCTGTTAATTTTTGCTCTAATGTGGACAAGCCCACCCCCAAGACATAAAAAAAGGGCGTAAAGCCCAGTTATTCTGTAGTCAGATAACAAAAAACCCCGATAAATCGGGGCTTTAGATAACTGAACCCTATAGCCACAACTGTGGCCTGGAGCACTCTCCGAAAGAATTTTTTCAAATCCAGCTACGAAGGCTCTAAGTCTTCACAGTATATTTGAAAAAGAACTTTATGGGAAAGTGGTTGCGGGGGCCGGATTTGAACCGACGACCTTCGGGTTATGAGCCCGACGAGCTACCAGGCTGCTCCACCCCGCGCCTGAAACGTGGCAAATTCTACGCGTTTTGGACAGAATTTGCAAATAATGCTGGGATTTGGTACCGAAGACGGGACGTAAAATCGGCGTTTAGTATATTGATAGTTGACCCCACCTGTCAACCCAGCTTCCGCCAGAGAGAACAGACCAAATTTTTTACAAAAAACGCATGAGTCTCTTCCGGTCTTCGACAAAAGATGATTAAATGAATACTCACTTATTTTGCATAAAAATGCACAAGAGAGCGAAAGCGGTCTCTAATCAGTCAATCAAGCAGGGTTTTATTCTATGACGACGATTCTCAAGCATCTTCCGGTAGGACAACGTATTGGCATCGCTTTCTCAGGCGGCCTGGATACCAGCGCTGCACTGCTGTGGATGCGCCAGAAGGGAGCGGTTCCGTATGCATATACTGCGAACCTGGGTCAGCCGGATGAGGACGATTACGATGCTATTCCTCGTCGCGCTAAAGAGTATGGCGCAGAAAACGCGCGACTGATTGACTGCCGTAAGCAACTGGTTGCTGAAGGTATCGCCGCTATTCAGTGCGGTGCGTTCCATAACACCACGGGCGGCCTGACCTATTTCAACACCACCCCGCTGGGTCGTGCCGTCACCGGCACCATGCTGGTTGCCGCCATGAAAGAAGATGGCGTAAACATCTGGGGTGACGGCAGCACCTATAAAGGCAACGATATCGAACGTTTCTATCGTTATGGCCTGCTGACCAACGCGGAACTGCAGATCTACAAGCCGTGGCTGGACACCGACTTCATCGACGAGCTGGGCGGTCGTCATGAAATGTCCGAGTTTATGATCGCCTGCGGTTTTGACTATAAGATGTCCGTCGAGAAAGCCTACTCCACCGACTCCAACATGCTGGGCGCGACGCACGAAGCGAAGGACCTGGAATTCCTGAACTCCAGCGTGAAGATCGTTAACCCGATCATGGGCGTGAAGTTCTGGGACGAGAGCGTGAAGATCCCGGCAGAAGAAGTGACCGTGCGTTTCGAACGTGGTCATCCGGTTGCCCTGAACGGTAAGACCTTCTCTGGCGACGTTGAACTGATGCTGGAAGCAAACCGCATCGGCGGCCGTCACGGTCTGGGCATGAGCGATCAGATTGAAAACCGTATCATCGAAGCGAAAAGCCGCGGTATCTATGAAGCTCCGGGGATGGCGCTGCTGCACATCGCTTACGAGCGTCTGCTGACCGGTATTCACAACGAAGATACCATCGAGCAGTATCATTCTCATGGTCGTCAACTGGGCAAACTGCTGTATCAGGGTCGCTGGTTCGATCCGCAGGCGCTGATGCTGCGTGACGCGCTGCAGCGTTGGGTAGCGAGCGCGATCACCGGTGAAGTGACCCTGGAACTGCGTCGTGGTAACGACTACTCCATTCTTAACACCGTGTCGGACAACCTGACCTATAAAGCCGAGCGTCTGACCATGGAAAAAGGTGAGTCTGTGTTTTCTCCGGACGACCGTATTGGTCAGTTGACCATGCGTAACCTGGACATCACCGATACCCGTGAGAAACTGTTCAACTACGTTGAGAATGGTCTGCTCTCTGCGAATTCCGGTAACGGCCTGCCGCAGGTTGAAAACCTGGAGAATAACGATAAGAAGTAATCGCTGATGTAACATGCAAAAGGCGCCCAATGGGCGCCTTTTTGTTTGGTTTTTGTAGGGCGGGTAAGCGCAGCGCCACCCGCCATTTTGCCCGGTGGCGCTGCGCTTAACGGGCCTACGAAAGGCAAAAGCTACAGACGAAAAAAAAGACGTCTTGCGACGTCTTTCTTCTGGAATATTGGTACCGAGGATGGGACTCGAACCCACAAGCCCGTTAGGGCACTACCACCTCAAGGTAGCGTGTCTACCAATTCCACCACCTCGGTACGGAATACTTACTGCGGGATATCGCTGGTTGGCTTAGCCGGTGCAGCTGGCTGAGTCTGCTCAGTTTTTGCTGGCGCGCTCAGGTTTTCCCACTCGCTTCCTTTGCTGGTCTTGTTGCTGTTGATATTGCCCAGCACCAGACTGATGATGAAGAACAGCGTAGCCAGAATCGCCGTCGTGCGGGTCATGAAGTTCGCAGAACCACTTGAACCGAACAGCGTACCGGAAGCGCCTGCTCCGAAGGAGGCTCCCATATCAGCGCCTTTACCTTGCTGCAGCATAATCAGCGCTACGAGAGCGATGGCTACAATAAGGAAAATAACTAAAAGAGCTTCGTACATAATCAACCTGTTCCTTGCGGATTTGCCGCATACCAATGCTTCGACCAATTAGCAGGATTTTTGTTTCCCACTGAAGCGGGTGTGAATACTAACCAAAGCGAATCACCTTCGCAAGGGCATTTTCGACGCATTGTATCAACTGCGGAAAAAAACAGCAAAAAGCCATTAATTGCTTAAAACAAAGGCGGCAAACGCCGCCTTTTTAAACATTTAGCATGCAAGATTATGCAGCTTTTACGGCATCAGCAATACGGTGCGCAAATTCGGTGACCTGCGCTTCGTCTTCGCCTTCCACCATCACGCGGATCAGTGGTTCGGTACCGGACTTACGCAGCAGCACGCGTCCACGGCTGCCCAGGGCCGCTTCAACCTCAGCCATCACCGCTTTCACGTTGTCATTTTCCAGCGGATCGCCTTTACCCGCAGTGAAACGCACGTTCACCAGGATCTGCGGGAACATTTTCATCCCGCTGCACAGATCGTGCAGGCTCATATGGTTGCGCGCCATCGCGGCAACCACCTGAAGCGCGGCAACAATGCCGTCACCGGTAGTGGTTTTGTCGAGCAGGATCACGTGGCCGGAGTTCTCAGCACCAATGCGCCAGCCCTTCTCCTGCAGCTTTTCCAGCACGTAGCGGTCGCCCACTTTCGCGCGAACAAACGGAATACCGAGCTGTTTCAGCGCCAGCTCCAGACCCATGTTGCTCATCAACGTCCCAACCGCGCCGCCGCGCAGCTGCCCCTGGCGCAGGCCTTCACGGGCAATGATGTAGAGGATCTGATCGCCGTCGACTTTATTACCTTCGTGGTCAACCATGATCACGCGGTCACCGTCGCCGTCCAGGGCAATACCCAGATCGGCTTTTTCCGCCAGCACGCGCGCCTGCAGGGCGCGCACGTCCGTCGCCCCGACTTCTTCGTTAATATTCAGACCATCCGGCTCGCAGCCGATGGCGATCACTTTCGCACCCAGCTCGCGGAAGACATTCGGCGCGATGTGATAGGTCGCACCGTTCGCACAGTCCACCACAATTTTAAGATGCGCCAGGCTCAGCTCGTTCGGGAAGGTGCCTTTGCAGAATTCGATATAACGACCCGCCGCATCGACGATACGGTTCGCTTTACCCAGCTCGGCGGAATCAACACAGGTGATCTCTTTTTCCATTTCGGCTTCAATGGCCTCTTCCACTTCGTCCGGCAGCTTAGTGCCGTCAATGGAGAAGAACTTGATGCCGTTGTCGTAGAACGGGTTATGAGACGCCGAGATCACAATTCCCGCTTCCGCGCGGAAGGTGCGCGTAAGGTAGGCAACAGCAGGCGTTGGCATTGGGCCAGTAAAAGAGGCTGAAAGCCCTGCAGCCGCCAGACCCGCTTCCAACGCAGATTCCAGCATATAGCCCGAAATACGGGTATCTTTACCAATAATGATCTTACGTGAGCCATGACGCGCCAGCACCTTGCCGGCAGCCCAGCCGAGCTTCAGAACAAAATCAGGGGTAATTGGAGCATCGCCTACGCGCCCACGGATACCATCGGTACCAAAATACTTACGATTACTCATAGCGTTTGTTTTCCTTCGCTGCCAGTGTGGCTTCCACCACACGCATGGCTTCTACTGTTTCTTTGACGTCATGGACACGGATAATGTGCGCGCCTTGCATCGCCGCAATTACCGCGCAGGCCAGGCTGCCACTCAGGCGCTCGCTCGGTCCTACATTCAGCAATTGACCAATCATCGACTTTCTCGACATACCCACCAGCAGCGGCAGACCAAAGTGATGAAATTCCGATAAGCGAGCAAGCAACGCATAATTGTGTGAGAGATTTTTACCGAAACCGAACCCCGGGTCGAGCAGCAATTTCTCTTTTGCGATACCTGCACGCTCACAGCGTTCAATATGCTCAATAAAGAAGCGATTCACGTCGGCAAAGACATCATCATACTTCGGCGCTTCCTGCATGGTTTTCGGTTGCCCCTGCATGTGCATCAGGCATACCGGCAGGCCGGTTTCTGCAGCGGCCTCGATCGCACCCGGTTCGGTCAGCGAGCGGATATCATTGATAATGTGAGCGCCCACTCTCGCCACTTCACGGATCACTTCTGGTTTGGACGTGTCGACGGAGATCCACACCTCGAAACGTTGCGCGATTGCCTCAACCACCGGCACCACGCGCGCCAGCTCTTCTTCCACCGAAACATCTGCCGCGCCGGGACGCGTCGATTCACCGCCCACATCAATGATGGTGGCACCCGCGTTGATCATTAGATTTGCGTGCTTAACCGCGTCGATAAGCGTGTTATGCGTGCCGCCGTCAGAGAAGGAGTCAGGGGTAACATTCAGGATCCCCATCACGTGCGGATGTGAAAGATCGAGATGCGTGTCCTGGGCGAAGAGTTTCATGGTTAAATCCCTGGTTTTAGTATGGTTTAACGGAAAAGAAAAACCCCGGAGCAAGCTCCAGGGTTTGGGGTACAGACAAACGCTTCAACAGCAGTGACTTACTTGTCGCCCAACTGCTCTGACATGGTGTTGCCCGGGTTTGGCGTACGCGGTTCATCGACCGGACGAGGCGCGCGCGGGGTACCATTGTTGTCAGAATTGTTGGAAGCGCCTGGGTCTTCCCAGCCTGCTGGCGGACGCACTTCGCGGCGAGCCATCAGGTCGTCAATCTGCGGTGCATCGATGGTCTCATATTTCATGAGCGCATCTTTCATCGAATGCAGAATGTCCATATTGTCGTTCAGGATCTGACGCGCGCGACCGTAGTTACGTTCAATCAGCGCTTTCACTTCCTGGTCGATGATACGTGCCGTCTCATCGGACATATGTTTTGCTTTCGCCACGGAGCGGCCCAGGAATACTTCACCCTCTTCCTCTGCATACAGCAGCGGACCGAGTTTGTCGGAGAAGCCCCATTGAGTCACCATGTTACGCGCCAGGTTTGTCGCCACTTTAATGTCGTTCGACGCACCGGTAGAAACATGTTCCGGACCGTAGATGATCTCTTCTGCCAGACGACCGCCGTACAGGGTCGAAATCTGGCTTTCCAGCTTCTGACGGCTGGCGCTGATCGCGTCGCCCTCAGGCAGGAAGAAGGTCACACCCAGCGCACGGCCGCGCGGAATAATCGTTACCTTGTGTACCGGATCGTGTTCCGGCACCAGGCGACCGATAATCGCGTGACCCGCTTCGTGATAAGCCGTGGACTCTTTCTGCGCTTCCGTCATCACCATGGAGCGACGTTCCGCACCCATCATGATTTTGTCTTTCGCTTTCTCGAACTCCACCATGGAGACCACGCGCTTGTTACCGCGAGCGGCAAACAGTGCAGCTTCGTTGACCAGGTTAGCCAGGTCCGCACCGGAGAAGCCCGGGGTACCGCGCGCAATGATTGCCGCGTCGATATCTGGCGCCAGCGGTACGCGACGCATGTGCACTTTCAGAATCTGTTCACGACCTCGAACATCCGGCAGACCGACAACAACCTGACGGTCGAAACGGCCTGGACGCAGCAGCGCAGGGTCAAGTACGTCCGGACGGTTAGTCGCCGCGATAACGATAATGCCTTCGTTACCTTCGAAGCCGTCCATCTCAACCAGCATCTGGTTCAGGGTCTGCTCACGCTCATCGTGACCACCGCCCAGGCCCGCGCCACGCTGGCGGCCTACGGCGTCGATTTCATCGATAAAGATGATGCACGGTGCTGCCTTCTTGGCCTGCTCGAACATGTCACGCACACGAGATGCACCGACACCCACGAACATTTCAACGAAGTCAGAACCTGAAATAGTAAAGAACGGCACCTTCGCTTCACCCGCGATGGCTTTCGCCAGCAGGGTTTTACCGGTACCCGGAGGGCCTACCATCAAGACGCCTTTCGGGATCTTACCGCCCAGTTTCTGGAAACGGCTCGGCTCGCGCAGGTATTCAACCAGTTCACCCACTTCTTCTTTTGCTTCGTCACAACCGGCGACGTCAGCAAACGTGGTCTTGATCTGGTCTTCCGTCAGCATACGCGCCTTGCTCTTACCGAACGACATGGCACCTTTGCCACCGCCGCCCTGCATCTGGCGCATAAAGAAGATCCAGACGCCGATAAGAAGTAGCATCGGGAACCAGGAAATGAAGATAGAAGCCAGCAGGCTTGGTTCTTCTGGCGGCTCGCCTACCACTTTGACGTTTTTGGTCAGAAGGTTATCAAGCAGCTTAGGATCGTTCACCGGGATGTAAGTCGTGTAACGGTTACTATCTTTCTTGGTAACGTTGATCTCACGTCCGTTGATACGCGCTTCGCGAACCTGGTCCTGATTGACCTCTTGCAGGAAGGTAGAATAATCCACCTTGCGGCCATTCGACTCGCTGGGCCCAAAGCTCTGGAATACTGACATCAGCACAACGGCAATGACCAGCCAGAGTATTAGGTTTTTCGCCATGTCACTCAAGGGATTAACCTCATATTACAACTGTGTTAAAAACAGCGTCAGGATACTCTATATCCAGTTTCATTCAAACTTTCGTCTGAAATCTCCCGGTTATCATTTTCGCCCGGTCGCTACAATATACACTTCACGGGAACGGGCCCGGGAAGAGTCCGGCTTACGAACTTTGACCTTCGCAAACAGGGAGCGAATTTCCTTAAGATACTCCTCGAAACCTTCGCCCTGAAACACCTTCACAACAAAACTACCACCAGGCGCTAGTACATCACGACACATTTCTAACGCTAGCTCCACCAGATACATGGCGCGGGGGATATCCACCGCCGGTGTTCCGCACATATTTGGTGCCATATCCGACATGACAACCTGGACCTTACTGTCACCAACACGATCAAGTAACGCTTTCAGCACTAATTCATCACGAAAGTCGCCCTGAAGGAAGTCGACACCAACGATGGGATCCATTGGTAAAAGATCGCACGCAATGATTCGGCCCGTTCCGCCGATCTGCGTTACCGCATACTGGGACCATCCGCCAGGTGCCGCACCGAGGTCGACAACCGTCATCCCCGGCTTAAAAAGTTTGTCACTTTGCTGTATTTCATCAAGTTTAAACCAGGCACGGGAACGTAACCCCTTTTTCTGTGCCTGTTGAACATATTTATCGCTAAAGTGTTCCTGAAGCCAGCGGCTGGAACTGGCAGAACGCTTTTTACCTGTCATTTAACATTTCCGTCCTGGTTCATCGTTGCTTGCCTGTGACGTAAATTTCTACGCAGCTATTTGGCGATATAAGGGAGATGGCGGTAGAATGAACCGTTTTCAATCCCAACGTAAGCAAAAATATACGATGAATCTGAGTACTAAACAAAAACAGCACCTTAAAGGTCTGGCACATCCGCTCAAGCCTGTAGTCATGCTTGGCAACAATGGTTTGACCGAAGGGGTGCTTGCCGAGATTGAACAAGCGCTGGAACACCACGAGCTGATCAAGGTGAAAATCGCCTCTGAAGACAGAGACACTAAAAACCTGATCGTGGAAGCCATCGTGCGCGAAACCGGCGCCTGTAATGTACAGGTCATCGGTAAAACGCTGGTGCTCTATCGCCCATCTAAAGAGCGTAAAATCTCGCTGCCACGCTAAGGATATCCTGAATCAATCACATTTTCTGTGTGAAACGAGGGATTTCTTTCAGCAGGCTCAGCAAAATGCCATGCTCCTTGAGTTGATAAAAGGCCGCTATGCGGCCTTTTTCTTTTCTTTACAATGTATCAACATCTTAGTAGAGAAGCGAATTACAGGTATTCAACCTTGATAATTTCGTATTCCACTTCACCGCCAGGGGTGCGGATGGTGACAACATCGTCCTGCTCTTTGCCAATCAGGCCGCGAGCTATGGGTGAGTTCACCGAAATCAGGTTCTGTTTGAAGTCTGCTTCATCATCGCCCACGATGCGATAGGTTTGCTCTTCATCGTTGTCGAGGTTCAGAACGCTGACGGTAGAACCAAAGATCACGCGACCGTTGTTAGGCATTTTGGTGATATCGATAACCTGCGCATTAGACAGTTTCGCTTCGATATCTTTAATGCGCCCTTCACAGAAACCCTGCTGCTCGCGCGCCGCATGGTATTCAGCATTCTCTTTCAGGTCGCCATGCTCACGGGCTTCCGCGATAGCGGCGATGATTTCAGGGCGACGCACGGATTTCAGGAAATCCAGCTCTTCGCGCAATTTTTCGGCACCACGTAAGGTCATCGGAATAGCTTGCATTTGTTATACCTCTTAAACATTCCTGTTGGGAGCAGTGTTCCCTGCTCCTGCCCCCCGAAGCGGGCAAGAAGCAAAAAGAAAACCGACCCGGGAGCGACGCCCCAGGTCAGCAGCAATTTTTCAATTTGATACGCATTTTACCGCGAAGTTCACTATGGGTCATCGTTTACTTTGCAGTGCCATGCACCGTAGTATGACGGTTTGTTTTCGGGTTGTTAGCGCGAGATTATGCGATTTTCCAGTTTTATCATCGGATTGACTACCAGTATAACGTTCACCGCCCAGGCCGCGAATGTTGATGAGTACATTAATCAGCTCCCCGCAGGCGCGAACCTCGCCCTGATGGTGCAGAAGGTTGGCGCACAGGCTCCCGAGATTGACTATCACAGTCAACAGATGGCGCTGCCTGCCAGTACCCAGAAGGTGATCACTGCCCTCGCCGCCCTGCTCCAACTCGGGCCTGACTTCCGTTTTACCACCACGCTTGAAACCAAAGGTAACGTCGACGGTGGCGAACTGAAAGGCGATCTTATCGCCCGTTTCGGTGGCGATCCCACCTTTAAGCGCCAGGATATCCGCAACATGGTAGCGGTGTTGAAAAAATCCGGCGTGACAAAAATCGATGGCAACGTGCTGATCGATACCTCCATTTTTGCCAGCCACGATAAAGCACCAGGCTGGCCGTGGAACGACATGACGCAGTGCTTTAGCGCCCCGCCAGCCGCCGCGATTGTTGACCGCAACTGCTTCTCGATTTCCCTTTACAGCGCGCCCAAGCCGGATGATTTAGCGTTCATTCGCGTGGCATCTTACTATCCGGTGACCATGTTTAGCCAGGTGCGAACGCTGGCTAAAGGCTCCCCTGATGCCCAGTACTGCGAACTGGACGTGGTGCCTGGCGATCTTAACCGCTACACCCTCACCGGCTGCCTGACGCAGCGCGCCGATCCCCTGCCGCTGGCCTTCGCGATTCAGGATGGCGCAAGCTATGCGGGTGCGATTCTCAAGGATGAGCTGAAGCAGGCGGGAATAACCTACTCCGGCACGCTGCTACGCCAGACGCAGGTCAACCAGCCCGGAACGGTCATTGCCAGCAAACAGTCGCCACCGCTGCACGATTTGCTGCGAATTATGCTGAAAAAGTCTGACAACATGATTGCCGACACCGTGTTCCGCATGATTGGCCACGCGCGTTTCGGCGTGCCGGGAACCTGGCGCGCGGGCTCAGACGCTGTTCGTCAGATCCTGCGCCAGCAGGCGGGAATCGATCTGGGTAACACTATCGCCGTTGATGGTTCAGGATTATCGCGTCATAACCTGATTGCCCCGGCCACCATGATGCAGGTGCTTCAGTACATTGCACAACATGACACTGAGCTAAACTTTATCTCAATGCTGCCGCTTGCCGGACACGACGGTTCGCTGCAGTACCGCGCCGGGCTTCACGCGGCGGGTGTGGATGGCAAAGTCTCCGCGAAAACAGGTTCACTGCAGGGGGTGTATAACCTGGCAGGGTTCATCACGACCGCCAGCGGACAGCGCATGGCATTCGTGCAGTATCTTTCCGGCTATGCCGTCGAACCGACCGACCAGCGCAACCGCCGTATTCCACTGGTTCGCTTCGAAAGCAGGCTTTATAAAGACATCTACCAGAATAACTAGCGATGAAACTACTTATAGTTGAAGACGATCTGTTATTACAGGAAGGACTGGCTCTGGGACTCGCCAATGAAGGCTATGCCCTGGACTGTGCCGGCACCGCGGCAGAAGCAGATGCCCTGATCCAGAGCGGCGAATACAGCCTGGTGATCCTTGACCTGGGCTTGCCGGACAAAGACGGCGCGACGCTGCTTACCCAGTGGCGTCGCCGGGGCATCGCCAATCCGGTGTTAATCCTGACGGCACGCGACGCCATTGAAGATCGTATTACCGGCCTTGATGCTGGCGCCGATGATTACCTGGTGAAGCCCTTTGCGCTTGCAGAACTTCAGGCTCGGGTGCGAGCGTTAATACGCCGTTATCAGGGCCATAGTGATAACTTACTAACCGACGGGGACATTACCCTGAATCTGCAAACCCAGCAGGTATTGCGCCAGTCCCAGCCCGTTGAAGTCACACCAAAAGAGTTCGCCTTGCTGACGCGTCTGATCATGCGAAGCGGACAAACGGTACACAGAGAAACCCTTCAGCAGGATATCTATTCCTGGCAGGACGATCCGGGGTCAAATACCCTGGAAGTCCACATCCACAACCTGCGTCGTAAGCTCGGCAAAGACCGGATTAAAACCGTCCGCGGCGTTGGCTACCGCCTGGAGAGCCAGAAATGAACAGCATGCGTCGGCGATTAATGGTGTTGCTGGCGGTCATTCTGTTATTTTTCCAGCTGATAAGCGTCATTTGGTTGTGGCACGAAAGCCGAGAGCAGATTGGCTTTCTGGTGAACGAAACGCTGTCGGCAAAATCGCGTAACAACCACGTCGAGAAAGAGATCCGCGAAGCGATTGCCTCGCTGCTGGTTCCTTCTCTGGTGATGGTTGGGTTTACGTTATTTTTCTCGTTCTGGGCGGTCACCTGGATAACCCGACCGCTGAACAAACTGCGCGTGAGCCTGGCTAACCGTTCGGCGGATAACCTAACCCCACTTCCTATGTATTCCGACATGGAAGAAATCGGCGCCGTTACCACCTCGCTCAATCAGCTACTCGCCAGGCTGGACAGTACCATTCAGCAGGAGCGTCTCTTCACGGCTGACGCCGCCCATGAACTGCGAACGCCTCTTGCCGGAATCAGGCTCCATCTGGAGCTCATGGCCCAGTCAGGCTCTACGCAGGCCACGACGCTCATCAGCCGTATTGACCAGCTAATGCACACCGTTGAGCAACTGCTGATGCTGGCCCGTGCAGGACAGGCAATGGCGAGCGGCCACTATGAAACCATCAACTGGACGGACACCATTATCACGCCTCTTGGTCTTGAGCATGAAGCCAAAGAGCATACGGTGATTTGGCCTGCTAAAAGCGCGCTCACGGTTCAGGGAGACGCGGTACTGCTGCGGCTGATGCTGCGCAACCTGCTGGAGAATGCCGGGCGCTACAGCCCGACAGGCACCACGATTACCGTGACGCTTACCGAGGTCGAAGGCGGTACGCAGCTCAGCGTTATCGATCAGGGGCCTGGTATTGACGAAGCGCATCGACAGTCGATCACGGAGCCGTTCCGTCGCCTCGATCAGCGTTACGGCGGCAGCGGCCTGGGCCTGAGTATCGTACAGCGCATCCTGCAGCTTCATCACGGTAAGCTGATGCTGGAGAATGGTGCTGAAGGCGGCCTGATAGCAAGCTGCTGGCTGCCCTCAACGCTGGAATGAAAAAAGCCCCCTGATGGGGGCTTTGGACAGATATTAGTGCTTGTAGATGAACTCGACACCTTCTTCGTCGTCTTCATCCCAGTCATCGTCCCAGTCGTCTTCCTCTTCCGCTTCCAGCTCTTCGAGCTGCTGGCGGTGGTAGTCATCCCACATGAATTCGACTTTTTCTGGCTGTTTCGCTTCTTCAGCCTGAACGACAGGGTTCTCGATGATGAAGGTCATCACATCCCAGCAGAGATCTTTCACGCCAACCTGGCTTGCCGCGGAGATAAGGTAGTATTTATCTTCCCAGCCCATTGCTTCGGCAATCGCTTTGGCTTTCGCTTCGGCTTCCGCTTTATCCATCAGGTCGATCTTGTTGAAGACCAGCCAGCGTGGCTTACTCGCCAGTTTTTCGCTGTATTTTTCCAGCTCACCGATAATAATACGGGCGTTTTCAACCGGATCGGAACCGTCGATCGGATCGATGTCGATGAGGTGCAACAGTACGCGGCAACGCTCAAGGTGCTTCAGGAAGCGAATACCCAGGCCAGCCCCTTCCGCGGCGCCTTCAATCAGGCCCGGAATATCGGCGACCACAAAGCTCTTCTCGTTATCCATACGGACAACGCCGAGGCTTGGTACCAGCGTGGTAAACGGATAGTCCGCTACTTTTGGCTTGGCCGCAGAGACGGCGCGAATAAAGGTCGATTTACCTGCGTTTGGCATACCCAGCATGCCCACGTCAGCCAGCAGCATCAGTTCAAGTTGCAGGTCGCGCTTATCACCCGGGGTACCCATCGTTTTCTGACGCGGGGTACGGTTAACGGAAGATTTGAAACGGCTGTTACCCAGACCGTGCCAGCCGCCTTTCGCCACCATCAGGCGCTGACCGTGTTTGGTCATATCGCCCATGGTTTCACCGGTGCCCTGATCGATAACGCGCGTACCAACCGGAACCTTAATGGTCACGTCTTTACCGCGTTTACCGGTACAGTCACGGCTCTGGCCGTTCTGTCCGCGTTCTGCGCGGAAGGATTTTTCAAAGCGGTAGTCGATCAGCGTGTTGAGGTTTTCATCCGCCTCCAGCCACACGTCACCACCATCGCCACCGTCACCGCCGTCAGGGCCGCCACGAGGAATATATTTTTCACGGCGGAAGCTTACACAACCGTTACCGCCATCACCTGCCACGACCAGAATCGTCGCTTCATCAACAAACTTCATTTTACTCTCCGTAACTCATTCGCCTGAGCGGGGGACTACTACGACCGCTTCATTTTTGCGCCAACGTCCCCAAAGACGATGACCAATGGCGGAATACATCGCGCCCGCAACCACGACAAACGCACCGAGATAACCCAACAGGTTGAGCATCGGTCTGACGAAGACATCGGGCCAGGCCATTGATAACAAATCTGAAAATAACAGCGTAAACAGCGGGGTAAGCGTGATCAATGCGCTCACCTGTGCTGCCTGCCAGCGCGCCATCGCTTCCGCCAGCGCGCCATAACCGACCAGCGTGTTAAGCCCACAAAAAATGAGGCACGCCAGTTGCCAGTCGCTCAGCTGGGTAATGACGCCCGGCTTCGCTAACGGCAATAATGCCACTGTACACAAAGTGTACAGCAAAAAAAGGATCTGCTGTGAGGCCAGGCGACGCAATAACACCTTTTGCGCGACGCCATAGCTCACCCAGACCGTTGCTGCACCCACGCCGAAGATCACGCCCCAGGTGTAGTCCGTAAGCCGGGTAAAAATCTCGATCAGGCTGGTGTTGAAGAACATCACCAGGCCGCATAGCAGCATGCTTGCCCCGATAATCTGCGTCCCGCGCATCTTCTCTTTGAGGATGAACACGCTCGCGACCATCATGCCCACAGGCGAAAGCTGACCAATCACCTGAGACGCCGTAGGGCTCAAATACTGCAGGGAAGAGCTGAACAGGATAAAGTTACCGAACAGACCGCCCGTCGCAATGGCCAGTAACACCAGCCATCGAGGTTTGCGGAAGAGCCGTAGCGGTGGAAGCTTGCCTTTAACTGCAAGGATGGTCCCGAGACCAATGCTTGCCATCAGGAAGCGATAAAAGACCACCGTAGGCGGCTCCATCACTTCCAGTACCTGCTTCATTGCAATTGGCAGCGCACCCCAGCACATTGCGGTCGTGAGCGCCAAAAGAATACCAATGCCGGCCTGCTGCTTCATGCCCGTTTTCCCTACAGAAAATTTTCCGGGTTTCCAATGTAAAAAGCCCCGCAACACGTTGCGGGGCTTTAATCCGTTACCGGACCGAGAAAACCTTACTCAGCAACGATGCTGATGTATTTACGGTTGTTCGGGCCTTTAACTTCAAATTTCACTTTACCGTCTGCTTTAGCAAACAGAGTGTGGTCACGACCGCAACCTACGTTGTTGCCAGCGTGGAATTTAGTACCACGTTGACGAACGATGATGCTACCCGCCAGAACGGATTCGCCACCGAAACGCTTAACGCCCAGGCGTTTAGCTTCTGAATCGCGACCGTTACGTGTGGAGCCGCCAGCCTTTTTATGTGCCATTTAAATCTCTCCTCAGGTCTTAGGCGCTGATGCCAGTAATTTTCACATCAGTGAACCACTGACGGTGGCCCTGCTGCTTACGGTAGTGTTTACGACGACGAAACTTAACGATTTTAACTTTCTCGCCACGACCGTGTGCAACAACTTCAGCTTTGATAACGCCGCCATCAACGAAAGGAACGCCGATTTTGACTTCTTCACCGTTTGCGATCATCAGAACTTCTGCGAACTCAACAGATTCGCCAGTTGCGATGTCCAGCTTTTCCAGGCGAACGGTCTGACCTTCGCTTACTCGGTGTTGTTTACCACCACTTTGGAAAACCGCGTACATATAAACTCCGCTTCCGCGCACGTCCTCGTATGAATCAGAGTGCGCTATAAATATTCACAATAGGGCGCGAATATTACGCAAAACGCGAGCCTTTGACAAGTGCTACCGTCAATACATGAAGAAAAAAAACACAACACGTACGGTAACGTTTATCTGAGCCGTTTTTTCAGTACAATCAGCACTACTATTGATAAACCGAAACCCTTCGTTACCCCATTTAAGATGGGATCAACAGGATAAAAAGCCCGGCTTTTGCGATGAATTTAGAAAAAATCAACGAGTTAACCGCGCAAGATATGGCGGGTGTAAATGCAGCAATCCTGGAGCAACTCAACTCTGACGTTCAGCTGATCAATCAGTTGGGCTATTACATTGTCAGCGGCGGCGGTAAACGCATTCGCCCGATGATTGCCATTCTGGCTGCCAGAGCCGTTGGCTATCAGGGAAATGCCCACGTGACGATCGCCGCGCTGATCGAATTTATTCACACCGCGACGCTTCTGCATGACGATGTTGTGGATGAATCCGATATGCGTCGTGGCAAAGCCACGGCAAACGCTGCCTTCGGGAACGCCGCCAGCGTTCTGGTCGGGGACTTTATCTATACCCGCGCCTTCCAGATGATGACCAGCCTGGGCTCTCTGAAAGTGCTCGAGGTGATGTCCGAAGCCGTTAACGTCATCGCTGAAGGCGAAGTGCTGCAGCTGATGAACGTCAACGACCCGGACATCACTGAAGAAAACTACATGCGCGTTATCTACAGCAAAACAGCGCGCCTGTTTGAAGCGGCCGCCCAGTGTTCCGGCATCCTGGCTGGCTGTTCCGAGGCGCAGGAGAAAGGACTGCAGGATTATGGACGCTATCTGGGTACGGCATTCCAGCTGATTGATGATTTGCTGGACTACAGCGCAGACGGCGAAACGCTTGGCAAAAACGTTGGCGATGACCTGAACGAAGGCAAACCGACCCTGCCACTGCTTCACGCGATGCGTAACGGAACGGCCGACCAGGCGAAAATGATCCGTGAGGCGATCGAACAGGGAAATGGCCGCCATCTTCTGGAACCTGTACTGGAAACGATGGCCATCTGCGGCTCGCTGGAATGGACGCGTCAGCGTGCTGAAGAAGAGGCTGACAAAGCCATCGAAGCTCTCCAGGTTATTCCAGACAGCCCATGGCGCGATGCTCTGATTGGTCTTGCCCATATCGCTGTTCAACGCGACCGTTAATCTTGCACCCACCTCCCCGTATCCATCGCGGGGAGGTTCAAAAACGCACCAGTAAATTCCGCATTCATGTAAATGAATCGGGTTAAAGCCCGCATGAATAAAGCCATGTCTTATTCTGAATATCCCTTCAAGTAACGCGAACTTTTTAGAACAAGAAGTCGAAATGAGTATAGTAAGCCAGTCGTTTCAGAAGAAACGGCGTAGGTGAATCCGAACTTAAGGACAGCGTTATGGATACGAAATTTATCGACTGGCATACGGCAGATATCATTGCGGCACTGCGCAAAAGAGGTACGTCACTTGCAGCAGAGTCCCGCCGCCATGGTCTGAGTTCTTCCACCCTGGCCAACGCCCTGACCCGCCCCTGGCCAAAGGGAGAATTGATTATCGCGACGGCGCTGGAAACGCACCCGTGGGTGATCTGGCCTTCACGTTATCACGATCCTGTTACTCATGAATTTATCGACAGAACGCGCATGATGCGCCAGAGAAAAGCAAAAACAGAACCGCAGGGATAACGGTTTTTTTGACAGGAATAGCAACCCCCCGGTCATTTCTGGCAGGGGGCTGCCGGAACGATTACTCGCCCTTCACACGCTCGATATTGGCACCCAGCGCGCGCAGTTTGTCTTCAATACGTTCATAGCCACGATCGATGTGATAAATACGATCCACCACCGTTGTGCCTTCCGCGATACAGCCCGCCAGCACCAGGCTTGCAGACGCACGCAGATCCGTTGCCATTACCTGAGCACCGGACAGTTTCTCAACGCCATGGCAAATCACGGTGTTACTTTCGATCTCAGCATGTGCACCCATACGGATCAGTTCCGGTACGTGCATAAAACGGTTCTCGAAAATCGTCTCGGTAATCACACCGGTTCCTTCGGCCACCAGGTTCAGCAGAGTGAACTGTGCCTGCATATCGGTCGGGAATGCCGGATGCGGAGCCGTACGCACGGTCACCGCTTTAGGACGCTTGCCGTGCATGTCGAGGCTGATCCAGTCTTCACCGGTTTCAACATCGGCACCCGCTTCACGCAGCTTCGCCAGAACGGCATCCAGAGTGTCTGGCTGTGCATTACGGCAGACAATCTTACCGCCAGAGATCGCCGCAGCCACCAGGAAGGTGCCGGTTTCGATACGGTCCGGCAGAACGCGATACACACCACCGCCCAGACGCTCAACGCCTTCAATGGTGATGCGGTCAGTACCCTGGCCGGAAATCTTCGCGCCCAGCGCCACGAGGAAATTGGCGGTATCCACGATCTCCGGTTCGCGCGCGGCGTTTTCGATGATGGTGGTACCTTCTGCCAGCGTTGCCGCAGACATGATGGTGACGGTAGCGCCTACGCTCACTTTGTCCATGACAATGTGCGCGCCTTTCAGACGACCGTTGACGGAGGCCTTAACGTAACCCTCTTCCAGCTTGATCTCTGCGCCCAGTTTCTCCAGGCCAAAAATATGCAGGTCAACCGGACGCGCGCCGATGGCGCAACCGCCCGGCAGCGAAACCTGACCCTGACCGAAACGTGCCACCAGCGGGCCAAGCGCCCAGATAGATGCACGCATGGTTTTAACCAGATCGTAAGGCGCAGAGAAGTTGTTCACGTTGCTGGCGTCGATCCAGACGGAACCGTTGCGCTCAACTTTAGTGCCCAACTGGGTGAGCAACTTCATGGTCGTGTCGATATCTTTCAGCTTCGGTACGTTCTGAATTTCTACCGGCTCTTCCGCGAGCAGCGCAGCGAAGAGGATTGGCAGCGCGGCGTTCTTCGCGCCAGAAATTGTGACTTCGCCCTGGAGACGCGTTGGCCCCTGTACACGAAATTTATCCATTGTGTGCTCTCTTATAAATTCAACCGTGCTGCGGGCCTGTCGCCCTCAGCTCAAAAACCGTTTAGTTTGCGATCGCGTGCCCACTCTTGCGGGGTGAACGCTTTAATCGACAGGGCGTGGATGCGGTTATCCGCAATATATTCCATCAGCGGCGCGTACACAGCCTGCTGCTTCTTCACACGGCTCATACCGTCGAACATCTCACCCACAGCAATAACCTGGAAGTGACTGCCATCGCCAGTGACGTGGGCTTCCTGAAGGGAGAGTGCATTCATCAGCACTGTCTGGATTTCATGATTTTCCATGGGCTCTTAATCATCTGATAGTGAAAACAAGCCCAACATCTTAGAGCAAAGTGGCGTCGTCTTAAACAAGCAAAAAGCCCCGACGATGAAACTGTCAGGGCTTTCGGAAGTAACGCACTGAAAATATTAACGAGGCAGTACGTCCTGAGGCAGATTGTAGAGTTGCGCAAGGGTAACGACATTGTCACTCGCGCCATGAAGCATGACGCTTGTTCCCTGCTTTTTGCCCACGGCAACCAAATGGGCGAGCAGCGCAACGCCTGCCGTATCCACCCGCGTGACGTCGGTTAAGTCGATAAGCGTCACGCCCTGCATCGCCTCATGGCGTTTATCCCACAGTGGGTTCAGCAGATCCTGGTCCAGCTCACCGGACAGCCTTAACGTCTCACCTTCACGCGACCAGCGGAGTTGCTGCGCCATTACTTCTTCTCGTCCAGGGTAATTTTCTGACGAGCAATGGACTGTAGCTGTGCGGTCAGGCCATCAATGCCCTTGGTGCGCAGCAGGTCGCTCCACTCGTTTTGTTTAGTGGTGATCATGCTCACCCCTTCGGCGATCATGTCATACGCCTGCCAGTGGCCGGTCTGGCTATTTTTACGCCACTGGAAATCCAGGCGCACCGGCGGACGGCCGTTAGGATCGATGATCGTTACGCGAATAGGCACGATGGTCGCATCACCCAGCGGCTGCTCCGGGGCGATCTGATAGGTCTGACCGTGGTACATCGCCAGCGCCTGACCATACGCCTGCTTCAGGTATTCACGGAATGCGGCAAAATAGGCCTCACGCTGCGCCGGGGTGGCGTCTTTGTAATAGCGGCCCAGCACCAGCGCTCCCGCATATTTGATCTGCACATACGGCAGCAGTTCCTGGTCAACCACGTCACGCAGATAGTCAGGATTCGCGCGAATTTTTGGCTGTTCGTTTTTGAGACGGTCGAAGGTTTTCTTCGCAGCTTCGTCCATCAGTTTGTACGGGTTGCTCTGATCCGCAGCATGTGCCGCAGTGAGAGGGGCAATGACCAGCATGGCAACCATTAACAGTCGTTTAAACATGAATGACTTCTCCTGAATTAATTCGCAGCACCAGGGGTCGGCGCAACGTTGGTATGGTCTTCACTCTGCGCAGGGGCATCGTCAGACTTTTTATCATCCCCTTTACTGTTGTAAAGGAACTGACCAATCATGTCCTCCAGCACCATCGCGGACTTCGTATCCTGGATAACGCTACCGTCTTTAAGGATAGTCGTTCCCAGCTCGGGATCTTCAAAGCCGACGTTAAGTGCCAGATATTGTTCACCCAGCAGGCCGGAAGTACGGATAGAAAGGGAGCTGGTGTCCGGAATGTGGTTGTAACGTTCTTCGATATCCATCGCAACGCGCGGCAGATACGTTTTCTCATCGAGCGTAATGTCAGATACGCGGCCGATCACCACACCGCCAATGCGGACCGGTGAACGCGCCTTCAGCCCGCCGATGTTATCGAACGTGGCATAGATGCGATACGTCGGCTCGGTGCGTACTGAGGTGATATCCGCCGCTCTCAGGCAGATAAACAGCGCCGCCAGCAGCGCCAGCAGCAGGAAAACGCCGACCCAAATTTCATTTTTTCTCGTTTGCATGAACTCAATTCCCAAACATCAGTGCGGTGAGCACAAAATCCAGGCCCAGTACGGCCAGCGACGAATGTACGACAGTACGTGTAGTTGCACGGCTAATGCCCGCCGACGTCGGGATGGCATCGTAACCATTGAACAATGCAATCCAGGTGACCGTAATGGCAAACACCACGCTTTTAATCAGGCAGTTAACCAGATCCATTCGCAGGTCGATGGCGTCCTGCATCGCAGACCAGAAGAAGCCGGCATCGATGCCTTTCCAGTTGACCCCAACCAGCGAACCGCCCCAGATCCCCACGGCGACAAACAGAATAGTCAGTAGCGGGAGCGAGATCACCCCCGCCCAGAAACGCGGCGAGATCACGCGACGCAGCGGATCGACCGCCATCATCTCCATGCTGGATAGCTGCTCGGTCGCACGCATCAGGCCAATCTCAGCCGTTAATGCCGACCCAGCGCGTCCGGCAAACAGCAGTGCCGCCACAACCGGACCCAATTCGCGCAGCAGCGAAAGCGCCACCAGCATTCCGAGGCTGGTTTCCGCACTGTAGGTTGTCAGAACAAGGTAGCCCTGCAGCCCCAGCACCATGCCGATAAACAGACCGGAAACAATAATGATGAGCATCGACAGCACGCCGACATTATAAAGCTGACGCACCAGCAGAGGGGCGTGCTTGCTAAACTCCGGCTTGCCGACCAGCGCGTTGAATAACATCAATCCGGCACGCCCGAACGTCCTGATGGTTTTTATGCCACGGTGTCCGAGAGCGGCCAACGCATTTAACAGCATGAGTGGCTTAACTCCCTATTCCCAGTAAATCGTCACGATAATCGCCCGCCGGGTAGCGGAACGGTACGGGTCCGTCAGCAATACCGTCGAGGAACTGCCGTACGCGTGGATCGCAATTTTCCTGCAGCGCCTGGGCGCTGCCGTGTGCAACGATCTTTTTGTCCGCCACGATATAGGCGTAATCGGCAATGCTCAACACTTCCGGTACATCGTGAGACACCACGATACAGGTGACGCCGAGCGCGCTGTTCAGTTCAGAGATGAGCTTTACCAGCACGCCCATCGTGATGGGATCCTGCCCGACGAACGGTTCGTCGAACATGATTAAATCGGGCTCTAATGCAATAGCTCGCGCCAGCGCGGCGCGGCGCGCCATCCCGCCGGACAGCTCCGAAGGCATTAGCTTCGCGGCTCCTCGCAACCCCACAGCTTCAAGCTTCATCATCACCGTGCTTTTCAGCAGCTCAGGCGGCAGGCTGGTATGCTCGCGCAGCGGATAGGCCACGTTATCAAAGACGTTCATGTCGGTGAACAACGCCCCCGACTGAAAGAGCATACTCATACGTTTGCGGACAGTATACAGGCGCGAGCGCGACATCTCCGGGACGTTTTCGCCATCGAAGAGGATTTCACCGCTATCCGGTGGGATCTGACCACCAATTAGGCGCAGGAGGGTCGTTTTACCGATCCCGGACGGCCCCATGATGGCGGTGATTTTGCCACGCGGTACGGTCAACGAAATATCATCGAATATCAGTCGATTGCCGCGAGAAAAACTCACACCGCGGACATCGACGATATTCGCCATCGTTTGGCTCATTTATAGTTCCTTTCTTACCCTGCTCACGTTAAGACGTGCAGCCTGAATCAGCCCTTAACCCCGCATTTTTACAGAATATTAGCCGTTGAGGTTAGCGAAAGCTGGCATTTGTTTTACTTTTCCGGCGCATAAAGTCAAAATTAGGAATTCGTTACGCCTCAGACCGTATGCAGTCCAGCCATTCCCGCGCGATGGACCGACAAGTATACCTGAAGAAAGGACTTTTGATGCTTTTAGCAACAGCACTGTTAATCATTGGTTTACTGTTAGTGGTCTACAGTGCTGACCGTTTAGTCTTTGCTGCATCTATCCTGTGTCGCCTGACGGGTGTACCGCCTGTAGTCATCGGGATGACCGTGGTCAGCGTTGGCACGTCACTTCCTGAAATCATCGTCTCCGTCTCGGCGTCGCTGCATGGTCAGTTAGACCTGGCAATTGGCACCGCGATTGGCTCTAACATCGTTAATATATTACTGATTTTGGGCCTTGCGGCACTGCTCCATCCATTTCGCGTGCATTCTGATGTTCTGCGCCGTGAATTGCCGCTAATGTTAGTCGTAAGCCTGCTGGCAGGGTGCGTATTTTATGATGGCGTACTGAGCTATAGCGACGGCATTTTCCTGCTGGCGTTGGCCGTCATCTGGTTACTGTATAGTGTTAAAATTGCCCGCCAGGCGGAAAAACAGGGTCAGGATAGCCTGACGCGTGAACAGGTTGCCGAACTCCCGCGGGAAGGCACGCTGCCGGTCGCCCTCCTCTGGCTTGGCGTTGCGCTGATCATCATGCCGATGGCAACGCGCATGGTCGTGGATAACGCGACGGTACTGGCGAACTATTTCGCCATGAGCGAACTGACGATTGGCCTGACGGTTATTGCTATCGGCACCAGCCTGCCGGAGCTGGCCACCGCCATTGCGGGGGCACGTAAAGGGGAAGATGACATCGCCATTGGTAATATCATCGGCTCCAACATATTTAATATCGCGATTGTCATGGGCCTGCCGGCTCTGATTACGCCGGGGCCGTTTAATCCTCTGGTGTTTTCACGCGATTACGGGGTGATGTTGCTGGTCAGCGTGATATTTGCCCTGCTCTGCTGGCGGCGGCAACGCCAGATCGGCAAAGGCGCAGGCGCGCTGCTGACGGGTGGATTTATCGTATGGATGGCGATGCTGTACTGGCTCTCGCCTCTTCTCTCTGGGTAAACGGAAACGCATTATGTCGCAAATAGAATTGCAGCCGGGTTTTGACTTTCAGAAAGCAGGCAAAGAGGTTCTGGAGATTGAACGTGAAGGTCTGGCGCAGTTAGATCAGTACATTAATCAGGATTTTAGTCTGGCATGTGAGAAGATATTCTACTGTGCCGGGAAAGTCGTGGTGATGGGGATGGGCAAGTCCGGCCACATTGGGCGCAAAATGGCGGCAACGTTTGCCAGCACCGGAACCTCGTCCTTCTTTGTACACCCGGGGGAAGCCGCGCACGGCGACCTGGGGATGGTCACGCCGCAGGATGTCGTTATCGCGCTGTCCAACTCCGGTGAGTCCAATGAAATTCTGGCATTGATCCCCGTACTGAAGCGTCTGCAGGTGCCGCTGATTTGCATGACCAGCCGTCCGGAAAGTAGCATGGCGCGTGCGGCCGATATTCATCTGTGCGTTAAAGTACCGAAAGAGGCCTGCCCGCTCGGCCTGGCACCAACGTCCAGCACCACCGCCGCGCTGGTCATGGGCGATGCGCTTGCCGTCGCGCTGCTTGAAGCCCGCGGTTTTACGCCGGAAGATTTCGCGCTCTCCCATCCGGGCGGCGCGCTGGGGCGCAAGCTGCTGCTGCGGGTAAACGATATTATGCACACCGGGGATGAGATCCCTCACGTCAGCAAAGAAGCCTCCCTGCGTGATGCGCTGCTGGAAATCACCCGTAAGAATTTGGGTATGACGGTCGTGTGCGACGATCTGATGAAAATTCAGGGGATCTTCACCGATGGCGACCTGCGTCGCGTGTTCGACATGGGTGTAGATGTCCGCACGCTCGGCATTGCCGATGTGATGACGCCCGGCGGCATTCGCGTGCGTCCGGGAACGCTGGCCGTGGATGTGCTGAACCTGATGCAGTCCCGCCATATCACCTCCGTTATGGTTGCCGATGGCGACCAGTTGCTGGGTGTGGTACATATGCATGATCTGCTGCGCGCTGGCGTAGTGTAATAAAGGATAAGACAATGAGTAATGCGGGTGCATCCCTTGCAACCTGTTATGGTCCGGTCAGTACCCAGATGATGGCAAAGGCGGAAAATATTCGTCTGCTCATTCTGGATGTGGATGGCGTACTTTCCGATGGCCTGATTTACATGGGCAATAATGGTGAAGAGCTGAAAGCGTTTAACGTTCGCGACGGCTACGGTATCCGCTGTGCGCTCACCTCGGGTATCGAGGTTGCTATCATCACCGGACGAAAAGCTAAACTGGTAGAAGACCGCTGTGAAACCTTAGGCATTACCCATCTTTACCAGGGTCAATCCGATAAGATGGCAGCGTTCAATGATTTACTGGGTAAACTGGCTATCGCACCGGAAAACGTGGCCTACGTTGGAGACGACCTGATTGACTGGCCGGTGATGGCTGAAGTCGGTCTCAGCATCGCGGTTGCTGATGCTCATCCGCTGTTGATCCCGCGCGCTGACTACGTTACCCACATCAACGGTGGCCGGGGTGCCGTCCGTGAAGTCTGCGATCTGCTTCTGCTGGCGCAGGGCAAGCTTGATGAAGCCAAAGGGCAATCGATATGAGTAAAACCAGACGTTGGGTTATCATTCTGCTTTCGCTTGTCGCACTGGTATTGATTGGCGTGAACCTTGCCGATCGCGACGATACGCAAACGGAAGTCGTCAACAATAACGATCCAACCTATAAAAGCGATCACAGCGACACCGTGGTCTATAGCCCGGAAGGTGCGCTGAATTATCGCCTGATTGCCCAGCACGTTGAATACTTTTCCGATGACGGCGTTTCGTGGTTTACCCAACCTGTCATGACCACTTTCGATAAAGACAAAGTGCCGACGTGGTCAATTAAGTCAGATCGGGCCAAACTGACAAATGATCGTATGCTTTATCTGTATGGCCACGTTGAAGTCAACGCCCTGACCGCTGACTCGCAACTGCGAAAAATTACGACGGATAATGCCCAGATCAACCTGGTAACCCAGGACGTGACGTCGCAGGATCTGGTCACACTGTATGGCACAACATTTAATTCCAGCGGTTTAAGAATGCGCGGGAACTTACGCAGCAAGAACGCCGAGCTGATTGAAAAGGTTAGAACCTCCTATGAAATTCAAAACAAACAAACTCAGCCTTAAAGTAATTATCGCCAGCGCGATGCTGGCGGCCAGTCTCCCCGCGCTTGCTGTAACGGGCGATACCGACCAGCCGATCCATATCGAGTCCGACACTCAGTCTCTCGATATGCAGGGTAACGTCGTCACCTTCACGGGTAACGTCGTCATGACTCAGGGGACCATCAAAATTAACGCCGATAAAGTGGTCGTTACCCGTCCGGGCGGCGAGCAGGGCAAAGAGATCATTGATGGTTACGGCAACCCGGCCACCTTCTACCAGATGCAGGACAACGGCAAGCCGGTGAAGGGCCACGCCTCGCATATGCACTATGAGCTGGCGAAGGACCTGGTCATCCTGACCGGAAACGCGTATCTGGAACAGCTGGACAGCAATATTACCGGTGACCAGATTACCTATCTGGTGAAAGAGCAAAAAATGCAGGCCTCCAGCGAGAAAGGCAAACGCGTAACCACCGTGCTGGTTCCGTCGCAGCTGCAGGACAAAGGCAAGGGCCAGGCCCCGGCACAGAAGAAGAGTAACTAATTCGCTATGGCAACATTAACTGCAAAAAATCTCGCGAAGGCCTATAAGGGCCGCCGTGTCGTAGAAGATGTCAGTCTGACCGTCAACTCCGGCGAAATTGTGGGCCTGCTTGGCCCGAACGGTGCGGGTAAAACCACCACCTTCTACATGGTGGTTGGCATTGTGCCGCGCGATGCCGGCAACATTATTATTGACGATGAAGATATCAGCCTGCTGCCGCTGCACGCGCGCGCGCGCCGTGGCATCGGCTATCTGCCGCAGGAAGCCTCTATTTTCCGTCGTCTGAGCGTCTTTGATAACCTGATGGCGGTCCTGCAAATTCGCGACGACCTGACCAACGAACAGCGTCAGGATCGCGCCAACGAGCTGATGGAAGAGTTTCATATCGAACACCTGCGCGACAGCCTGGGCCAGGCCTTGTCCGGGGGGGAACGCCGTCGTGTTGAGATTGCGCGCGCGCTGGCCGCCAATCCGAAGTTTATCCTTCTGGATGAACCGTTTGCGGGCGTTGACCCGATCTCCGTTATCGACATTAAACGCATTATCGAGCATCTGCGTGACAGCGGACTTGGCGTGCTGATCACAGACCACAACGTTCGTGAAACGCTGGCGGTATGTGAACGCGCGTATATCGTGAGCCAGGGCAATCTGATCGCTCACGGTACGCCGCAGCAGATCCTCGAAGACGATCATGTTAAGCGCGTCTATCTTGGGGAAGACTTCAGACTCTGATAGGGTAGAGGTAACGTAACGCCGAACCGGAGAAAAATGCTCTGAACATGAAGCAAGGTTTGCAATTAAGGCTCAGCCAACAGCTGGCGATGACGCCGCAGTTACAGCAGGCAATTCGTCTGTTGCAACTGTCCACCTTAGAACTCCAGCAGGAGCTCCAGCAGGCGCTGGACAGCAATCCCCTGCTGGAGCAAGCCGATCTTCATGACGAGGTAGATACCCAGCAGTCACAGGACACAGAAGCGCTCGACACCGCGGATGCACTCGAACAAAAAGAGATGCCGGACGAGCTTCCGCTGGATGCCAGCTGGGATGAAATCTATACTGCCGGGACCCCTTCCGGCACGCGTGCAGACTACCAGGACGACGAGCTACCGGTCTACCAGGGCGAAACCACCCAGTCGCTGCAGGATTACCTGATGTGGCAGGTAGAGCTTACCCCCTTCTCCGATACCGACCGCGCCATTGCCACCTCGATTGTCGACGCCGTTGATGACACCGGTTATTTGACCGTCACGCTGGACGACATTCTGGAAAGCATGGGCGATGAAGAGATTGAGATTGAGGAGATTGAAGCGGTACTGAAACGCATTCAGCGCTTCGATCCGGTCGGGGTGGCCGCTAAAGACCTGCGCGACTGTTTGCTGATCCAGCTTTCTCAGTTCAGCAAAGAGACGCCGTGGCTCGACGAGGCACGCTTAATCATCAGCGATCATCTGGATCTTCTGGCTAACCACGATTTCCGCACCCTGATGCGCGTGACGCGCCTGAAGGAAGAGGTGCTGAAAGAGGCGGTAAATCTGATCCAGTCCCTCGATCCGCGTCCCGGTCAGTCGATCCAGACCAGCGAACCCGAGTACGTTATCCCGGACGTGCTGGTCAGAAAACACAATGACCGCTGGGTCGTTGAACTGAACTCTGACAGCATCCCTCGCCTGCAAATCAACCAGCAGTACGCCTCCATGTGTACCAGCGCGCGCAACGACTCCGACAATCAATATATTCGCAGCAATCTTCAGGAAGCGCGATGGTTGATCAAGAGCCTGGAGAGCCGGAATGATACCCTGCTTCGCGTGAGCCGCTGCATCGTCGAACAGCAGCAGGCATTCTTTGAGCAGGGCGAAGAGTATATGAAACCGATGGTGCTGGCGGATATCGCCCAGGCCGTCGAGATGCATGAATCCACTATTTCCCGCGTTACTACGCAGAAGTATCTGCACAGTCCGCGCGGTATTTTTGAGCTTAAGTATTTCTTCTCCAGCCACGTGAACACCGAGGGTGGCGGCGAAGCCTCCTCAACGGCGATTCGCGCCCTGGTGAAGAAGTTGATCGCCGCGGAGAATCCCGCGAAGCCACTAAGTGACAGTAAGTTGACCACCATGCTGTCCGATCAGGGTATTATGGTGGCACGTCGTACTGTTGCGAAGTATCGAGAGTCTTTATCCATTCCGCCGTCTAACCAGCGTAAACAACTGGTCTGACACAACCGATAAGGAAGACACTATGCAGCTCAATATCACAGGACATAACGTCGAGATTACTGAGGCTTTACGTGACTTCGTGAACGCTAAGTTCGCGAAACTCGAGCAGTATTTCGAAAGGATCAATCAGGTCTACGTTGTGTTAAAAGTGGAGAAAGTGACTCATATCTCGGATGCAACCCTGCATGTTAACGGGGGTGAACTCCATGCCAGTGCGGAAGGGCAAGACATGTACGCGGCTATCGACGGCTTGATTGACAAGCTTGCGCGACAGCTCAATAAACATAAAGATAAACTGAAACAACACTAATTGTCCGGGCAGTTAACGGGTGCAGGACGGCCTGTTGTGAAACACAACGGGCCATTTGTACAGTTAGCGCTTAGGTGAAATTATGATGAACAACGATTCCGCTCTTCAACTGAGCAATGTCCTTAACCAGGAATGTACCCGCAGTGCCGTTCACTGCCAGAGCAAAAAACGTGCGCTGGAGATCATCAGTGAATTGGCTGCAAAACAGCTGGGCTTGCCGCCGCAGGTGGTGTTCGAAGCCATTCTGACCCGTGAAAAGATGGGCAGTACCGGTATCGGCAACGGCATCGCGATCCCGCACGGCAAGCTGGAAGAGGACACCCTGCGTGCCGTCGGTGTGTTTGTGCAGCTGGAAACCCCAATCGCTTTTGACGCCATTGATAACCAGCCCGTCGATCTCCTCTTCGCGCTGTTGGTGCCTGCCGACCAGACCAAGACCCACCTGCATACGCTTTCGCTGGTTGCTAAACGTCTGGCGGATAAAACCATCTGCCGTCGACTGCGCTCAGCCCAAAGTGATGAAGAGCTTTATCAAATTATCACTGAAGCAGAAGGCAATCAGGATGACGCATAACCAGGTGATGGCCTTCACATCTGTTGTCCTGAGGAGAAACGGAACATGGTGCTGATGATTGTCAGCGGTCGTTCAGGGTCGGGGAAATCCGTTGCCCTGCGCGCGCTGGAAGACATGGGTTTTTACTGCGTCGATAACCTGCCGGTCGTGTTATTGCCCGATCTGGCACGCACGTTAGCGGAGAGACAAACCTCCGCCGCCGTCAGTATCGACGTTCGTAACATGCCGGAATCGCCAGAGATCTTCGAACAGGCCATGAGTAACCTGCCTGACGCGTTCTCGCCTCAGCTGCTGTTCCTTGATGCCGACCGCAATACCCTGATCCGCCGCTACAGCGACACCCGTCGTCTGCACCCGCTTTCCAGCAAGAATCTCTCGCTGGAGAGCGCCATCGACGAAGAGAGCGATCTGCTTGAGCCGCTGCGCTCTCGTGCCGATCTGATTGTCGACACCTCAGAGATGTCCGTTCACGAGCTGGCGGAAATGCTGCGAACCCGGCTGCTGGGCAAACGCGAGCGCGAGCTGACGATGGTGTTCGAATCTTTCGGCTTTAAGCACGGTATTCCGATTGATGCGGACTATGTTTTCGACGTGCGCTTCCTGCCGAACCCACACTGGGATCCCAAACTGCGTCCAATGACCGGTCTGGATAAGCCCGTGGCGGCGTTCCTCGACCGACACACAGAAGTTCACAATTTTATCTACCAGACGCGAAGCTACCTTGAGCTATGGTTACCTATGCTGGAGACAAACAATCGTAGCTACCTGACGGTGGCGATTGGCTGTACCGGCGGTAAACATCGTTCGGTCTACATCGCCGAACAGCTGGCCGACTATTTCCGCTCGCGCGGTAAGAACGTTCAGTCCCGTCATCGCACGCTGGAAAAACGTAAAACATGACCGTAAAACAAACCGTTGAGATCACCAATAAGCTGGGCATGCATGCACGCCCGGCGATGAAGCTGTTTGAGCTGATGCAGGGTTTCGATGCAGAAGTGCTGCTGCGTAATGACGAAGGCACCGAAGCGGAAGCCAACAGCGTTATTGCGCTGCTGATGCTGGACTCCGCGAAAGGGCGTCAGATTGAGGTTGAAGCCACCGGTCCTCAGGAAGAGGAAGCTCTGGCAGCGGTAGTTGCGCTGTTTAACGCCGGGTTCGACGAAGATTAGGCCTGCTATTCTGGCGGGTGGCGCTGCGCTTACCCGCCCTACATTAACGCATTTCTCTCCATAAACCCTTCCCCACCCAGCTGGCGCATCTGGCGCATGATCCACGCCTGACGGCTTCGCACGTACCCTGACGGGGCGCTGGCCTTGAAGCGGACAGGATTAGGCAGAACAGCCGCGAGCAGCGCCGCCTCCGACATGCTCAGCCTGCTGGCAGGTTTATTAAAATAGCGTTGTGATGCAGCTTCGACACCAAATACCCCGTCGCCGAACTCGGCGATATTAAGGTAAACGGTCAGAATACGCTTTTTGCTCCAGACCGTTTCCATTCCCAGGGTCAGACCCGCTTCCAGCCCTTTTCGCACCCAGCTTCGCCCATCCCACAGGAACAGGTTTTTAGCCGTCTGCTGCGACAGCGTTGACGCACCGCGCACGCGGTTTTCGTGACGTTCGTTATGGGCCAGCGCCTTTTCAATCGCAGCCACATCGAACCCCCAGTGCTCCGGGAATTTTTGATCTTCCGCCGCGATAACCGCCAGCCCCATGAACGGAGAAATTTCATCCATGCTCACCCAGTCAGAATGGGCAACATAGCCGAAATCACCGGAGAACCACGCGCTAAGCTGGCGCTCAACCATGACCGCTGAAAACGGTACCGGCAAAATGCTGAACACGGCCAGCCCACCTCCCCAGAACACCGCCAGGACGAGTACGATGCGGAAAAGAAGGCGTTTCACCCATGCGCCTGCGGAAAACTGACGTCTCATTCCGTCAGCACCAGCACCCGGGCGACCAGCTTTTCAATGCCCACGGCGGCTTCCGCAATATTCTTCGCCAGCATATACGCGGGCGTGGTGACAACTTTGTTGTCCTCATCCACCACAATGTCATCGACCGGGCACGGAACGTGTTCGCCCCCCATATCCTCGACGACCTCTGCGGTATCAATATCGGTTCCGATCGTCAGCCGTAACGGAAAATCGAAAATATTTGGCAGCATGGCCGGTGCAATACAGATAAAGCCCAGCGGCTTGCCCGCGGCATGCATCGCCAGCGTCAGCGCTTTGAGATCAGGGTCCACCGTGCATGCGGCACCTTCGGCTGCAAAGGTGCTGAGATTTTTCGCGGCGCCGAAGCCGCCCGGCACAATGAGCGCATCCAGTTCAGCGGCATCTGCCTTCGCCAGCGGATGAATCTCTCCCCGGGCAATACGCGCGGCTTCAATCAGCACGTTACGCGTTTCGGCCATCGGCTCGCCGGTCAGATGGTTAATCACATCCGACTGATTTTTGTCGGGTGCAAAACAGATTACCTCTGCTCCCTGTTTTGTCAGGGCCAGCAGCGTGATTACGGCTTCATGTATTTCTGAACCATCAAAAACACCGCATCCGCTCAGGACAACACCAATTTTTTTCATCTTGACGATCCTTCTTTGCAACTCGCTGAAGCACATTAATAATTTTGATTAAAACGCTATGCTTCACACATTTCACTGATTCATGTAACAAACCATTTAAGATTTGCTATCTTATCTGCGTGCGGCCTAAATTTTTACGGCGGCGCCCATTAGAAAATTACTTTAAAAAACAGGCGCAGCCACGATTTCCCTGGTGTTGGCGCAGTATTCGCGCACCCCGGTCTAGCCGGGGTCATTTTTTTCTGGCATCCACCCAGGCTTTAAGCACCGCAACATCGTTCTGCCACTCTTGTTTCATCTCTTCAACCCAATCACCAACGTTATCTTCCCAAGCTGGTAAATCAGGCGACTGAATCTGTTGACCCAGCTGCTGCAGATGGCGTAACCCGACCGAGCCGGCTGCGCCTTTGATTTTATGCCCTTCTTCCACGATGCCCTTCTGGTCACGCGCCGTCAGGTTTGACTCCAGCACGCTCAGATAACCCGGCATCATTTTTTCAAACACCGCCAGGCCGTCGGTAATCAGTTTCGGGCCGACCAGATCGATATACTGCTCCAGCATCGCGGTATCGAGTATCGTTTGGGCTTTTGCGCTATCAACAGACGTCATGGTGCTCTCCTCTTCATCGTGGGTATCCCAGAACTTCTTGATCATGGCGGTCAGAGCAGGCACCGCCAGAGGCTTGCTGAGTACATCGTCCATACCGGCGTCGAGATACTCTTTTTTATCTTTCAGCACGTTCGCCGTCAGCGCCACCAGCGGCGGCAGTTCATCAGCCGCGTACTGACGCGTCAGTTCACGCGAGATATCCAGCCCGGTCATATCCGGCAACTGGATATCCAGCAGAACGAGGTCATATTCACCCGGTGTAAACATCTCCAGCGCGGCTTTACCGGTCATCGCGACATCCACGCTGTTGCCCAGTTTTTCCAGCACCGAGCGCGCTACAATCACGTTAAGCTCAATATCCTCCACCAGCAGGACGTGCAGCGCAGGCAGCGGCATATCGTCGTTTTCAAAGGTATCCTCTACCTCTTCCGCCACCGCCGGCGCATGCACCGTCAGCGTGAAGGTTGACCCTTTGCCCGCCTGACTGGCAACGGTGATGTCACCGCCCATGCTCTTCGCCAGCCGCTTAGACACCGCCAGGCCGATTCCGGTACCAGTGGCCGGTTTTCCACCGTTGCTGTCCTTCACCTGGTAGTACATGGCGAAAATCTTGTCCTGCTCCTCCTGCGGAATACCAATCCCGGAGTCCTCCACCTCGAAGTGCAGCATGTCGCCGTCGTCATAGCGAATACGCACCGCCACCTGCCCCTTCTGGGTAAATTTCACCGCGTTGCTGATGAGGTTCCACAGGATCTGACGCAGCCGCGTGCCGTCGGTAATCACTTTATGCGGCAGCGGCAGGGTGGGCTCCATGACAAAATTCAGCCCCTTCTGCTGCGCCTGCAGACCAGACAAGTTTTCCAGATCGGCAAGGAAGCTGGTGAAATCAACCGGCTGGTTATCAAGCTGAACCTTTCGGCGCTCCATCTTATCCATGTCAATAATATCGTTGAAGATATTACCCAGCGTGACCGCCGAGACGTGAATCGTTTTGAGGTATTTTTCCTGCTCCGCGGTCAGGTCGGTATCCAGCAGTATGCGGCTCAGCCCCACAATGCCGTTAAGCGGCGTACGAAGCTCATGGCTGATGGTGGAGATGAAGGTGGTCTTGTCGCGGCTGGCGCGCTCCAGCGCATCCTGATAGCGCTTACGCTCGGTAATATCACGGCCGAAGCCCATCAGGCCGTGACGCTTCCCGACGCGGTCATAGTACGGCACCTTACGGATCTCAAAGCAGGCTTTGCGCCCGTCCGGGTAATCCAGCCACTGTTCGTAGGTCAGCGAGACGTTATGGCGGAACACTTTTTCGTCCGTCTCCATGACCTTGGCGGCCGCCTCTTCGGAGTAAACGTCCTGCGGCTTGAGGTGAATCAGCTGCTTCTCGCTTTTCCCGGTCAGGAGCTCCATCGCCCGGTTACAGCCGGAAAACTCTTTATCTTCGTTACGGTAGAATACCAGATCCGGCGAAGCGTCCAGGAACGAACGCAGGAAGGAGGATTGCTGCTCAAGCTGGATCTGCGTCACCTCGCGCTCTTTCATTTCGATTTTCAGCTGTTCCAGCGTGGCCTGACGCTCTGCCTCCGCCTTCTCACGATCTGAAATTTCCTGATTCAACTGAGCAATGTTGTCTTTAAGCTGAACGTTGAGCTTCAGGTCGCGCTCGCGCATCTCCTCCAGCTTATCGACCAGTTTTGATAAGCGCTGACGGGACTCCTCCAGCTGTTCGACCACCACGGAAAGAAAATAGACCGCCCAGGGGGTAATGAGCAGGCCGAAGAAGATAGAGCGGATAACGTCGATACTCTCGACCTGACCATGCAGAACCATCGTAACGGCCATCTGCACGACAATCGCCAGAACGACCAGCGCCAGCGCCAGCAGCATGGAGAAACGCACCAGCCCAAGCTTCATCATCAGGTCGACGTAGTACTGGGCTAGCATTCGAATTTGCTTCATAGAGGATCCCTTCACGACTTTATCGCTCAATAATACTCAAATTCGAGGCGGGACGTTGAAGGTTGTGAGAAAAAGTGCGGGGTGAAACAGGAGATTAGCCTCGCCTCCGGTTCACCGGAAGCGAGGAGAGGTCAATCAGGAGCGTTTCAGCAGCAGCCACAGGCTGATCAGGAAGAAGCTGGCGCTCGGCAGCAGCGCACCGATAATCGGCGGGATGCCATAAACCAGCGTCAGCGGACCGAAGATCTGATCGAGTACATAGAAGACAAAGCCGAAGCTAATACCGGTCACGACGCGCACGCCCATCGGCACGCTACGCAGCGGGCCGAAGATAAACGACAGCGCCATCAGCATCATCACCGCCACGGACATCGGCTGGAAGATTTTGCTCCACATATTGAGCTGATAGCGTCCGGCATCCTGCCCGCTCGACTTCAGGTACTTCACATAGTTGTGCAAGCCGCTGATAGAGAGCGCGTCAGGATCCAGCGCAACAACCCCGAGCTTATCCGGCGTGAGGTTGGTCTTCCAGGTGCCGGTCACCGTCTGTGACCCGGTAATCTGTTTTGGATCGGTCAGGTCAGATTCATCAACCTGCGACAAACGCCACTGCTTATGTTCAGCGTCAAACTTCGCGGAAGAGGCGTGTCGGACAGACTCCAGACGGCGCTGGTCGTTGAACGCGTAGATGCTCACCCCGCCCAGTTCATCATTACCCTTTACCCGTTCGATGTAGACGAAGTTTTTCCCGTCTTTCGCCCATAAACCTTGCTGAGTCGAGAGCAGTGAACCACCGTACATTGCCTGAGCACGATAGTTACGCGCCATCTGCTCGCCCTGCGGTGCCACCCACTCGCCAATCGCCATGGTCAACAGCACCAGCGGGATTGCGGTTTTCATTACCGACAGCGCAACCTGCATACGGGTAAAGCCTGAGGCCTGCATCACAACCAGCTCGCTGCGCTGAGCCAGCATCCCCAGCCCCAGCAGCGCGCCCAGCAGAGCCGCCATCGGGAAGAAGATCTGCACATCTTTTGGCACGCTGAGCAGGGTGTACATCCCCGCCCCCATCGCGTCATAGCTGCCCTGCCCGGCTTTTTTCAGCTGATCGACAAATTTGATAATGCCGGAGAGCGACACCAGCATGAACAACGTCATCATGATGGTAGTGAAAATGGTTTTACCAATATAGCGATCAAGAACGCCAAACGCCTGCATTAGATGGCTCCTTTACGCGAGAATCGGGCACGTATGCGGCGCACAGGCACCGTATCCCACAGGTTTAATCCCAGCGCCAGTAAGATGTACAGGCTGTTAACGAACCACGTCCAGACCATCGGATCCAGCTTACCCTTCGCGCCGTTAGAGCGAATCGAGGTTTGCAGCAGGAAGTAGATCAGGTAAAGCAGCATCGCTGGCAGCATAGAGAGCACGCGGCCCTGGCGCGGGTTCACCACGCTCAGCGGCACGACAATCAGTGCCATCATAAAGACGGTGAATACGAGCGTAATACGCCAGTGGAACTCAGCACGCGCTCTGTCGGTATCGGTATTCCACAGCGTGCGCATATCCATTTGCTCGGTATCCGTCGGATCGAGCGCCACCGCCTGATGACCAATAATGGCCTGATAGTTCTGGAAATCCGTAATACGGAAGTCACGCAGCATCGCGGTGCCTTCGAAACGGGTGCCTTTATTCAGCGTGACGACCTGAGAACCGTCTTTGCGCTGAGAAAGCTGGCCAGAATCGGCAACCACCACGGACGGACGCGCGTTACCTTTAGGACGCAGCTGCGCCAGAAATACATCGTTAAATTTACTGCCGTCAACGCTCTCAATAAACAGCACGGAGTTTCCGTCAGTCGCCTGCTGGAACTGCCCCTGCGCGAGCGCCGCCAAGCCGGGGTTTGCTTTCGCCTCGGCCAGCACTTCGTCCTGATGACGGGAAGACATAGGGCCCGCCCACATCACATTCACCGCCGCAACAATGCCCGTGAACAGCGCCAGTATCATCGCCGCTTTCACCAGTACGGCTTTACTCAGGCCGCAGGCATGCATCACCGTAATTTCACTCTCGGTGTACAGCTTACCGAGGGTCATCAACAGGCCGAGGAATAGACTCAGCGGTAGAATAAGCTGCGCCATTTCCGGGATCCCCAGCCCAAGCAGGGAAAGCACCAGATTCGTTGGAATTTCGCCGTCAACGGCCGCACCGAGGATCTTAACCAGCTTCTGACAGAAAAAAATCAGCAGCAGGATGAAGAGGATCGCCAGTTGGCTTTTGAGCGTCTCCCGCACCAGATATCTTATGATTATCACTTTAAATACGCCCGTAAAAACCCGTCTCTTTGCTGGAAAATCGCTTGTTTCATGGCTTAAACGTCATTTATTCTCTTGAGTCGTCGAAATCGTCGCTAAGATTAAAACATCCGGCGGATTCACGCTTCAGGACTTTTTCTGACGTGTCGAAACCGTAGTAACGTAAGATTAACACGAAGTCACCACAACAGCGGACATGAGTTACGAAAGGTTTCAATTCTATCCGTAGCAGCCGCCGTTGTCTTTAAGATTCAGGAGCGTAGTGCATGGAGTTCAGTGTAAAAAGCGGTAGCCCGGAGAAACAGCGGAGTGCCTGCATCGTTGTGGGCGTCTTTGAACCGCGCCGACTCTCCCCGATCGCCGAGCAACTCGATAAAATCAGTGACGGCTATATCAGCGCCCTGCTGCGCCGTGGCGAACTGGAAGGCAAACCTGGGCAGACGCTGTTACTGCACCATGTTCCGAACGTCCTGTCAGAGCGTATTCTGCTGATTGGCTGCGGCAAAGAGCGCGAGCTGGATGAACGTCAGTATAAGCAGGTTATTCAGAAAACCATTAATACGCTGAATGACACCGGTTCAATGGAAGCCGTCTGCTTCCTGACCGAGCTGCACGTCAAAGGCCGTAACACCTACTGGAAAGTGCGTCAGGCCGTCGAAACGGCAAAAGAGAGCCTTTACAGCTTCGATCAGCTTAAGACCAACAAAAGCGAGCCGCGTCGCCCGCTGCGCAAAATGGTCTTTAACGTGCCAACCCGTCGCGAACTGACCAGCGGCGAGCGCGCCATCCAGCATGGTCTGGCGATTGCCGCCGGTATTAAAGCGGCAAAAGATCTCGGCAACATGCCGCCAAACATCTGTAACGCCGCCTACCTCGCCTCTCAGGCGCGCCAGCTGGCTGACTCCTACAGCAAAAACGTCATCACCCGCGTCATCGGCGAACAGCAGATGAAAGAGCTGGGGATGCACTCTTATCTGGCGGTGGGTAACGGCTCGCAGAACGAATCCCTGATGTCGGTCATCGAATACAAAGGCAATCCGTCTGAAGACGCGCGTCCGATCGTGCTCGTCGGTAAAGGGCTGACCTTTGACTCCGGCGGTATCTCCATCAAGCCTTCAGAAGGCATGGACGAGATGAAGTACGACATGTGCGGCGCGGCGGCGGTTTACGGCGTCATGCGCATGGTTGCGGAGCTTCAGCTGCCCATCAACGTAATCGGCGTGCTGGCAGGCTGCGAAAACATGCCTGGCGGTCGCGCGTATCGTCCGGGCGACGTCCTGACCACCATGTCCGGCCAGACCGTTGAAGTGCTGAATACCGACGCCGAAGGCCGTCTGGTACTCTGTGACGTGTTGACCTACGTTGAGCGCTTCGAGCCAGAAGCGGTTATCGACGTGGCCACCCTGACCGGTGCCTGCGTGATTGCCCTGGGCCATCACATCACCGGCCTGATGTCGAACCACAACCCGCTGGCGCACGAGCTTATCGGCGCGTCCGAGCAGGCCGGTGACCGCGCATGGCGTCTGCCGCTGGGTGACGAGTATCAGGAACAGCTGGAGTCTAACTTTGCGGACATGGCTAACATTGGTGGTCGTCCTGGCGGGGCTATCACCGCAGGCTGCTTCCTGGCGCGCTTTACCCGCAAGTACAACTGGGCGCACCTGGATATCGCGGGGACCGCATGGCGCTCCGGTAAAGCCAAAGGCGCTACCGGACGTCCGGTGGCCCTGCTGTCGCAGTTCCTGCTTAATCGTGCGGGTTTTAACGGCGACGAGTGATGTAATGTGCCGGGTGGCGGCTTCGCCTTACCCGGCCTACACGCCACTCAACCGTAGGCCGGGTAAGCGAAGCGCCACCCGGCTTTGCATTTAAATCCACGACAAGAAGCCCCATATATGAAGAATGCAACGTTCTACCTTCTGGACAACGACACCCATCAGGATGGCCTCAGCGCCGTTGAACAGCTGGTGTGTGAAATTGCCGCAGAACGTTGGCGCGCAGGTAAACGCGTACTGATTGCCTGTGAAGATGAGTTGCAGGCGATTCGCCTGGATGAAGCGCTATGGGCGCGCCCGCCGGAAAGTTTTGTTCCGCATAACCTGTCGGGCGAAGGTCCACGCGGCGGGGCACCGGTCGAAATTGCCTGGCCGCAAAAGCGCAACAGCAGCGCGCGCGATATTCTCATTAGCCTGCGGACAGACTTTGCAGATTTTGCCACCGCTTTCACAGAAGTGGTAGACTTTGTCCCTTACGAAGAATCCTTGAAACAACTGGCGCGCGAACGCTATAAAGCGTACCGCCTGGCCGGTTTTAACCTGAATACGGCAACCTGGAAATAATGGAAAAGACATATAACCCACGCGATATCGAACAGCCGCTTTACGAGCACTGGGAACAGCAGGGCTATTTCAAGCCTAACGGCGACGAAAGCAAAGAGTCCTTCTGCATCATGATCCCGCCGCCGAACGTCACCGGCAGTTTGCATATGGGGCATGCTTTCCAGCAGACCATCATGGACACCATGATCCGCTACCAGCGCATGCAGGGCAAAAACACCCTGTGGCAGGCGGGGACTGACCACGCGGGTATCGCGACCCAGATGGTGGTTGAGCGTAAAATTGCCGCTGAAGAAGGTAAAACTCGTCACGACTACGGTCGCGATGCGTTCATCGACAAAATCTGGCAGTGGAAGGCAGAATCCGGCGGCACCATTACCCGTCAGATGCGCCGTCTCGGCAACTCCGTGGACTGGGAGCGCGAGCGCTTCACCATGGACGAAGGCCTGTCCAACGCCGTAAAAGAAGTGTTCGTCCGTCTGTACAAAGAAGACCTGATTTACCGCGGCAAACGCCTGGTAAACTGGGACCCGAAACTGCGCACCGCAATTTCTGACCTGGAAGTGGAAAACCGCGAGTCCAAAGGCTCCATGTGGCACATCCGCTATCCGCTGGCCGATGGCGCAAAAACCGCAGACGGTAAAGATTACCTGGTGGTGGCGACCACCCGTCCGGAAACCCTGCTGGGCGATACCGGCGTGGCCGTTAACCCGGAAGATCCGCGCTATAAAGATCTGATCGGCAAATTTGTGGTGCTGCCGCTGGTGAACCGCCGCATTCCGATTGTGGGCGACGAACACGCCGACATGGAAAAAGGCACCGGCTGCGTGAAAATCACCCCGGCGCACGACTTCAACGACTATGAAGTGGGTCGTCGTCACGCCCTGCCAATGATCAACATTCTGACCTTCGACGGCGATATCCGCGAAAGCGCAGAGGTGTACGACACCAAAGGCAACGAATCCGACGTTTACTCCAGCGAGATCCCGGCGGAGTTCCAGAAGCTGGAGCGCTTTGCCGCACGTAAAGCCATCGTAGCCGCCGTTGATGCCCTCGGCCTGCTGGAAGAGATTAAGCCTCACGATCTGACCGTGCCGTACGGCGACCGTGGCGGCGTGGTTATTGAGCCAATGCTGACCGACCAGTGGTACGTCCGTGCCGACGTGCTGGCAAAACCGGCTGTGGAAGCGGTTGAGAACGGCAGCATTCAGTTCGTGCCGAAGCAGTACGAAAACATGTACTTCTCCTGGATGCGAGACATTCAGGACTGGTGTATCTCCCGTCAGCTGTGGTGGGGTCACCGCATCCCGGCATGGTACGACAACGAAGGCAACGTCTACGTTGGCCGTAGCGAAGACGAAGTGCGTCAGGAAAATAACCTGAGCGCTGACGTGGCCCTGCGCCAGGATGAAGACGTTCTGGATACCTGGTTCTCCTCCGCGCTGTGGACCTTCTCTACCCTCGGCTGGCCGGAAAACACCGACGCGCTGCGTCAGTTCCACCCTACCAGCGTAATGGTGTCCGGCTTCGACATCATCTTCTTCTGGATTGCCCGCATGATCATGATGACCATGCACTTCATCAAAGACGAAGACGGCAAGCCGCAGGTTCCGTTCCATACCGTCTACATGACCGGCCTTATCCGCGACGACGAAGGGCAGAAGATGTCCAAGTCCAAGGGCAACGTGATTGACCCGCTGGACATGGTTGACGGGATCTCCCTGGAAGACCTGCTGGAAAAACGTACCGGCAACATGATGCAGCCGCAGCTGGCTGAGAAAATCCGCAAGCGTACCGAGAAGCAGTTCCCGAACGGGATCGAATCTCACGGTACCGACGCCCTGCGCTTCACCCTGGCGGCGCTGGCCTCTACCGGCCGCGACATCAACTGGGACATGAAGCGTCTGGAAGGTTACCGTAACTTCTGTAACAAGCTGTGGAACGCCAGCCGCTTCGTGCTGATGAACACCGAAGATCAGGATTGCGGCTTCAACGGCGGCGAGATGACCCTGTCTCTGGCGGACCGCTGGATCCTGGCGGAATTTAACCAGACGGTGAAAGCCTTCCGCGAGGCGCTGGACAGCTACCGCTTTGATATCGCGGCGGGCATTCTGTATGAATTCACCTGGAACCAGTTCTGTGACTGGTATCTGGAGCTGGCGAAGCCGGTCATGAACGGCGGTTCTGAAGCGGAGCTGCGCGGCACGCGCAACACGCTGATTACCGTCCTGGAAGGACTGCTGCGCCTGGCGCATCCGGTTATTCCATTCATCACCGAGACCATCTGGCAGCGCGTGAAGGTCATTGCGGGCATCAACGCCGATACCATCATGCTGCAGCCGTTCCCGGAATTCGATGCGGCTAAGGTTGATGAAGCCGCGTCTGCGGATACCGAGTGGCTGAAGCAGGCGATCGTTGCGGTACGTAACATCCGTGCCGAAATGAACATCGCCCCGGGTAAACCACTGGAGCTGCTGCTGCGCGGCTGCAGCGACGCTGCCGTTCGTCGCGTCACCGAGAACAACACCTTCCTGAAAACCATGGCGCGTCTGGAAAGCATCACCGTGCTGCCTGCCGATGACAAAGGTCCGGTTTCCGTGACTAAAATCATCGACGGTGCGGAGCTGCTGATCCCGATGGCGGGCCTGGTCGACAAAGACGCAGAGCTGGCGCGTCTGGCGAAAGAAGTGGCGAAAGTCGACGTGGAAATTGGCAAAATCGAAAGCAAGCTGGCGAACGAAGGCTTTGTTGCCCGCGCGCCGGAAGCGGTCATTGCCAAAGAGCGTGAGCGTCTGGTTGCCTTCGCCGATGCGAAGACCAAACTGATCGAGCAGCAGGCCGTTATCGCGGCCCTGTAATGCTTTTACCCCTTACGCTTCAGGGCGTAAGGGGTAACCTTCCTGAAAACTCCTCGCTTGCACTCCCTTTTCTGCAGTGCTATTAACAGCAACTGTGTGTCAATTTTTGTAATGAGTAATGCTATGAGCGTGATTACCCCCGTCGCGACGACGATGCGTCGGATCACTGAGCAGGACAATCCGGCTATCGCCGCCGTTATCCGCACCGTTTCTGCAGAGTTTGGGCTGACGGCGGATAAAGGTTACACCGTTGCCGACCCGAATCTTGACGAACTGTTTAAGCTGTACAGCCAGCCGGGCCACGCCTACTGGGTCATTGAGCAGGACGGCCAGGTTGTGGGCGGCGGCGGCGTTGCACCGCTGAGCTGCAGCGAGCCGGATATCTGTGAGCTGCAGAAAATGTATTTCCTGCCGTCGGTTCGTGGACAGGGTCTGGCGAAAAAGCTGGCGCTGGTCGCCCTGGAGCACGCGCGCAATCAAGGTTTTAAACGCTGTTACCTCGAAACCACCGCCTTCCTCAAAGAGGCCATCGGCCTGTATGAACATCTGGGCTTTGAGCATATCGATGCGCCGCTGGGCTGCACGGGCCACGTCGACTGCGAAGTCAGAATGCTGAAAAGTCTGTAAGTTTCGTTCCTGCCCCCTTCTGTTAAGCGGCTGTAAACTGAATGCTCTACACTCTCAGTTCACACCACAACGGGGGAAACACGATGTCGAAGATAAAAAGCTACGCCGCACCGCAGGCGGGTGCAGAACTTGAGCTGTACGAGTACGATGCGGGCGAACTAAAAGCAGAAGACGTCGAAGTACAGGTTGATTACTGCGGGGTCTGCCACTCAGATCTCTCGATGATCGACAACGAATGGGGCTTCTCCAGCTATCCGCTGGTTGCCGGGCACGAAGTGATTGGCCGCGTCGTCGCGCTCGGCAGCGCCGCGCAGGACAAAGGGCTGAAGGTTGGCCAGCGCGTGGGCATTGGCTGGACAGCACGCAGCTGCGGCCACTGCGACGCCTGTATCAGCGGCAACCAGATCAACTGCCTTGAAGGTGCAGTGCCCACCATCCTGAACAAGGGCGGTTTCGCCGATAAGCTGCGCGCCGACTGGCAATGGGTCATCCCGCTGCCGGACAGCATTGATATTGAATCTGCTGGTCCACTGCTGTGCGGCGGGATCACCGTCTTTAAACCGCTGCTGATGCACCACGTCACCGCCACCAGCCGCGTGGGCGTGATCGGTATCGGCGGTCTGGGCCATATCGCCATCAAGCTGCTGCACGCGATGGGCTGTGAAGTGACAGCGTTTAGCTCGAACCCGGCGAAGGAGAAAGAAGTGCTGGCAATGGGCGCGGACAAAGTCGTGAACAGCCGCGATCCGGACGCGCTGAACGCGCTGGCTGGGCAGTTTGACCTGATCATCAACACCGTGAACGTCGATCTCAACTGGCAGCCGTACTTTGAAGCGCTGGCCTACGGCGGTAACTTCCACACCGTGGGTGCGGTGATGAAGCCGCTGCCGGTTCCGGCCTTTACCCTGATCGGCGGGGATCGCAGCGTGTCAGGCTCCGCGACCGGTACGCCATACGAGCTGCGCAAGCTGATGAAGTTAGCCGGCCGCACCAAAGTGACACCGACCACCGAGCTGTATCCAATGTCGAAAATTAACGAAGCCATCCAGCACGTGCGCGACGGCAAAGCCCGCTATCGCGTGGTGTTGAAAGCGGATTTCTGATGTGAGTTTGCCGGGTGGCGGCTTCGCCTGACCCGGCCTACTTTTGCTACTGCGCCAATGTATTAAACACTTCCGCCACCGCGACCGCCCCCGGGTCCATTACCCCATCCAGATTCTCTTTATTCACATACGATGAGCGCCCTGCTCCGGCTTTCGCCATTTTCGCCGTTGCCTCCGCTCCCTGCTGCGCAGCCTGCGCTGCCGCCTGAAGATCTTTTTTCTTCAAGGCTTCCAGCGCTGGTTGCAGCGCATCGATCAGCGTACGATCGCCGAGATCTGCCCCGCCATACTGCTTCATCTGCGCCAGTCCGCTCAGCAATGCTTCAGGTAGCGGCTGTCCATCGTGAAGCTTTTGCCCCGCCGCCGTGAAGAAGATCGACATGAGTACACCGCTCGATCCGCCCATCACCGTGGCCAGTCGTTCCCCCACCAGCAACAGCAGCTTAGGCACGTCATTCAGCGGGAGAGTGTTTTCTTCCAGGCGCTGCGCAATATCCCGTGCACCTTGCGCAAACGTAGAGCCGGTATCGCCATCGCCCACTTTGGCATCCAGCGCATTCAGGCGGTTTTCAAGCTGTATGAGCGTCTTCGTCACCTGTGAAACAGACTCCTTCACCTGCGGATTGTCGGACGCGTCATATTCCACGCTATCGTGAATAGCGCTTTGCGGAACGGTACGCAGAGGGGCAAACGCCACAGGCTTCTGCCAGCCCAGCGTCTCGACCTCGGCGTGAATCGCCTTTTCAAAGTAATCGTTGAGCTTTAGCAGCGTCAGAGAAAAGCCCTTCATATCCAGCGCGCTCACCAGCGGCGCAGGGCCAATCAGGTACGCAATATTCTCTTTCAGCGCTGAATGTGCCAGCTCTTTGGTGAGCAGAGCCATCTCCAGCGCGGACACGCCGCCGAGGTTGTTGATCAACACCGCGAAACGCCCCTCGCCCGCCTGCGCTTTGAGCGGCGTCACCAGCGTGTCGATAATCACTTTACTGTTTTGCGTATCAACCACCGAGGCACCCGGCTCCCCGTGGATCCCCAGCCCCAGCTCGACATGGCCCTGTTTGATGCGCCCCTCTTCATCGTCGCTGCCCGGCAGGTTGCAGGTTTGCATCGCAACGCCCAGGCTCCAGAGGTTATCGCAGGCCTGCTGCGCAATATCCCGCACCTCGCTCAGCGATTTTCCTTGCTCCGCTGCATAGCCCGCAATCTTGTGCACCAGCGCCGTGCCGGCAATGCCGCGCGGCTGCTTGTTGTCGGGCAGCGCGATATCGTCCGCCACAATCACCATCTCGACCTTCAGGCCGTAGCGTTTGGCCTTTTCTGCCGCCAGGCCAAAGTTAAGCCGGTCACCGGTATAGTTTTTGACGATCAGCAGGCAGCCGCGATCGCCCGTCACCGCCACAATAGCGTTCAGCACCGCATCCACGCTCGGGGAGGCGAACAGATCGCCACACACTGCCGCCGTCAGCATGCCTTTACCGACAAATCCGGCGTGCGCCGGTTCGTGCCCGGAGCCACCGCCGGAGATCACCGCCACGCGGCTTTTATCCCAGTCGCCGCGGGCGACAACCCTGATAGCTGGATCGATATCAAGTTTGACGAGATTCGCATGTGGCGCAGAAAGCAGTATGCCTTCAATGGCGTCATTGACCAGCTGTTTGCGATCGTTAAAGAAGAATCTGGACATTGTTTTCCACTATTTTATGAACCGTATGCAAAAGCATAGTCCGCGCTGGACAATGCGCCGCAAAGTCAGCAATTTACTCAACCATTTTGCCGTCAGGTTGCCTATACTCCACCCAGGACTAAGAGAGGAAGCGCATCATGAGTACACCATTGTTAATTGCCCGGACGCTGGAAAAAGAGCTGTATCTACTGCCCGCGATGGCGAACCGCCACGGTCTGATTACCGGCGCCACTGGCACAGGGAAAACAGTCACTCTCCAGAAGCTGGCGGAGTCACTTTCAGAGATTGGCGTGCCGGTCTTTATGGCTGACGTGAAGGGCGATTTAACCGGTGTGGCTCAGGAAGGTACAGCGTCAGAAAAACTGCTCGAGCGTCTGAAAAATATCGGTATCACGGACTGGACGCCACACGGCAACCCGGTGGTGGTCTGGGACATCTTCGGTGAGAAAGGCCACCCGGTACGCGCCACCGTTTCCGATCTCGGCCCGCTGCTGCTGGCCCGCCTGCTCAACCTCAACGACGTGCAGTCCGGGGTGCTGAATATTATCTTCCGTATCGCCGACGATCAGGGGTTGCTGCTGCTTGATTTCAAAGATCTGCGCACCATCACCCAGTACATCGGCGATAGCGCCAAATCTTTCCAGAACCAGTACGGCAATATCAGCAGCGCCTCTGTCGGTGCCATTCAGCGTGGGCTACTGACGCTGGAGCAGCAGGGCGCCGAACACTTCTTCGGCGAGCCGATGCTGGATATTAAAGACTGGATGCGCACCGACAGCAGCGGCAAAGGCATCATCAACATTCTGAGTTCAGAGAAGCTCTACCAGATGCCAAAGCTTTACGCCGCCAGCCTGCTGTGGATGCTCTCCGAACTGTACGAGCAGTTACCGGAAGCGGGCGATCTGGAAAAACCCAAACTGGTCTTCTTCTTTGACGAAGCACACCTGCTGTTTAACGACGCGCCGCAGGTGCTGCTGGATAAAATTGAACAGGTTATCCGCCTGATCCGCTCCAAAGGGGTCGGCGTCTGGTTTGTGTCGCAAAACCCGTCGGATATTCCTGACAATGTGCTGGGCCAGCTTGGTAACCGCGTGCAGCACGCCCTGCGCGCCTTTACGCCGAAGGATCAGAAAGCGGTGAAAGCCGCCGCGCAAACCATGCGTGCCAATCCGGCCTTTGATACCGAAGCCGCGATTCAGGCGCTGGGCACCGGTGAAGCGCTGATTTCGTTCCTTGATGCCAAGGGCAGCCCGTCCGTAGTGGAACGCGCAATGGTGATCGCGCCCTGCTCGCGCATGGGGCCGGTTACCGACGATGAACGTAACAGCCTGATTAATCACTCCCCGGTGTACGGCAAGTATGAAGACGAGGTGGATCGGGAGTCTGCGTTCGAGATGCTGCAAAAAGGGGTACAGGCAACCACCGAATCGCAGGATGCTCCACCCGCTAAGGGCCAGTCAGTCGCAGTGGATGACGGCATTCTCGGCGGGCTAAAAGACATTTTGTTTGGCACAACCGGACCGCGCGGCGGCAAGCGCGACGGCGTGGTACAGACCATGGCGAAAAGCGCCGCGAGGCAGGTTACTAATCAGATTGTGCGCGGCATGCTGGGGAGTCTGCTAGGCGGCCGTCGTCGGTAGACGGGGAACCCACGGGCGGCCCAGCGCCGAACCCTGTACGCCGTTTTCCTGAAGATAGCGGTCGATTTCCACCATCCCCGTCCACCGGTTCTCGCACCAGAGCGGTGCCAGAAGCGTTGGACGGCGGGCGCTGGCGGAGATGCGGTGGTAGACAATCTCCGGCGGCGTGTGGCGAATCATCTCTCCCGCCGTCACCGTATAGTCGTCGAGCTCGATACTGCTTAACCGCCCGGCTTCCCAGGCTTTCGCCATTATGCTTCCCTTCACGATATGCAGCGGGTGCAGCTTAATGCCGTCTACGCCGGTTTCCACGACTTTTTCCAGCGTCTCCAGGCCATGCTGCTGCCCTTCTCCGGGCAAGCCGACAATCAAATGCGAACAGACTTTCAGGCCACGCTCGCGGGCGAGACGCGTGGTGCGCTGGTAGCAGGCGAAATCATGCCCACGATTGATACGGTGCAGGGTTTTATCGTGCGCGGTCTGCAGGCCCAGCTCCAGCCAGATCTCATAGCCCTTCTCTCTGTACTCGCTAAGTAAATCCAGCACCGCCTCCGGTACGCAGTCCGGGCGCGTACCCACGCACAGCCCGACAATGTTCGCCTGAGCGACCGCCTGCTGATACATCGAGCGTAATACCTGAACCTCCGCCCACGTACTGGTGTAGGCCTGGAAATAGGCCAGATACTGCTTCGCGCGGTTCACCAGGCTGGCCTGATGGGCGAGCTGTTCTGCGATGGATTTATGCTGCTGGGCTTCGTCAGCAAACGACGCAACGTTACAGAAGGTGCAGCCGCCGCGCCCGATGGTGCCGTCGCGATTCGGGCAGCTAAAGCCGCCGTGCAGCGTCAGCTTATGCACCTTTTGACCGTACCGCTGCAAAAGATCCCCACCAAACATATTGACTAATTTCTGTAACTGCATAATCTGATAGACCGTCCCGAAGAAAGGGGACAAGCCTGCCATTTTTAGCCTCTGTCGGCGATGACCTGGATCAATCGCCCTGGACGGCCTTTATCCATTTGAATAAATAATCAAGATTACCGAGATTTCATTCACCCGCCACGTAATTACTTTTCCTTATGTTCTGATGGTTTTTTTCATTTATAGCGCCAGGACTTAAAAACAGTGATTTTATGCGGGTTCGAACAATGCACCAGATTATTATTCTGCCATAAATCCGCATTTCAGCACGCTGCATCAATAATACCGCTTTCATATAGTGAGTCAGATCACACTCCCCTGCACCTTCCTGGCGCTTTCAGTGGTTGTAAAATTAGTCAAATAACCAATAAAAACAAAATGATAATTACGCTTTAGCACATTTTTGTATAAATAAGATTGCCATTTGACCTGTGTACCAATTCCCGATAAGTTGGAAATCCGCTGGAAGCTTTCTGGATGAGCGGCCTGCTCATCATATTTATGCAGTAATTGAGATTCCCTCTGAAGCAAGTCCTCAAACTTGTTTACCTGCGCGAAAGGATGAAAAAGAGGGCGAATGCGAGGTCCGCGTATGAAACGCTAACCCCGTCGCCATGCTCTTTCTGCGCCTGTGCGCCACGGTAAAGTTCAGTGGGAAGCCCGACGAGCCTGGGGAGGTTCACTGATATGTTGTACGATAAATCCCTTGAGAAGGATAACTGTGGTTTCGGCCTGATCGCCCACATAGAAGGCGAACCTAGCCACAAGGTAGTGCGTACCGCTATTCACGCACTGGCCCGTATGCAGCACCGTGGCGCCATCCTGGCCGATGGTAAAACCGGCGACGGTTGCGGCCTGCTGCTGCAAAAACCGGATCGTTTCTTCCGCATCGTGGCGGAAGAGCGCGGCTGGCGTTTAGCCAAAAACTACGCTGTCGGCATGCTGTTCCTGAATCAGGATCCTGAAAAGGCTGCCGCCTCACGCCGCATCGTTGAAGAAGAACTTCAGCGCGAAACCCTGTCGATTGTCGGCTGGCGCGATGTGCCAACCAACGAAGGGGTACTCGGTGAAATCGCCCTCTCCTCGCTGCCTCGTATTGAGCAGATTTTCGTTAACGCGCCTGCGGGCTGGCGTCCGCGCGATATGGAACGCCGTCTGTTTATTGCCCGTCGCCGCATTGAAAAACGTCTCCAGGACGATAAAGAGTTCTACGTCTGTAGCCTCTCTAACCTGGTGAACATCTATAAAGGTCTGTGTATGCCGGCTGACCTGCCGCGCTTCTACCTGGACCTGGCGGACCTGCGTCTGGAATCGGCCATTTGCCTGTTCCACCAGCGCTTCTCCACCAACACCGTGCCGCGCTGGCCGCTGGCGCAGCCGTTCCGCTACCTGGCGCACAACGGCGAGATCAACACCATCACCGGTAACCGCCAGTGGGCGCGTGCTCGTACCTATAAGTTCCAGACCCCGCTGATCCCTGACCTGCACGATGCCGCACCGTTCGTGAACGAAACCGGCTCTGACTCCAGCTCCATGGATAACATGCTGGAACTGCTGCTGGCAGGCGGGATGGATATCGTGCGCGCCATGCGTCTGCTCGTGCCACCGGCCTGGCAGAACAACCCGGATATGGATCCGGAGCTGCGCGCGTTCTTCGACTTTAACTCCATGCACATGGAGCCGTGGGACGGTCCGGCAGGTATCGTGATGTCCGACGGTCGCTTCGCTGCGTGTAACCTGGACCGTAACGGTCTGCGTCCGGCGCGCTACGTCATCACCAAAGATAAACTCATCACCTGCGCCTCTGAAGTGGGGATCTGGGATTACCAGCCTGACGAAGTGGTCGAGAAAGGCCGCGTCGGTCCGGGCGAGCTGATGGTGATCGATACCCGCGGCGGCCGTATTCTGCACTCTGCGGAAACCGATAACGATCTGAAAAGCCGCCATCCGTATAAAGAGTGGATGGCGAAAAACGTCCGTCGCCTGGTACCCTTCGAAGATCTGTCTGACGACGAAGTGGGCAGCCGCGAGATGGACGACGATACCCTCGCAAGCTTCCAGAAGCAGTTTAACTACAGCGCGGAAGAGCTGGACTCGGTTATTCGCGTGCTCGGCGAAAACGGCCAGGAAGCGGTCGGCTCGATGGGTGACGATACCCCGTTCGCCGTGCTCTCCAGCCAGCCGCGCATTATTTACGACTATTTCCGTCAGCAGTTTGCGCAGGTGACCAACCCGCCAATCGATCCGCTGCGTGAAGCCCACGTGATGTCGCTGGCCACCAGCATCGGTCGCGAGATGAACGTCTTCTGCGAAGCCGAAGGCCAGGCGCACCGTCTGACCTTTAAATCGCCGATCCTGCTGTACTCTGATTTTAAACAGCTCACCACCATGACCGAGGAGCACTACCGCGCCGACACGCTCGATATCACCTTCGACGTGACCGAAACGAGCCTCGAAGAGACGGTGAATGCGCTGTGCGACAAAGCCGAGCAGATGGTGCGTAACGGCACCGTTCTGCTGGTGCTGTCTGACCGTAACATTGCGAAAAACCGTCTGCCAGTGCCTGCGCCAATGGCGGTGGGGGCTATCCAGACGCGTCTGGTCGACAAGAGCCTGCGCTGCGATGCCAACATCATTGTGGAAACCGCGAGCGCCCGCGATCCGCACCACTTTGCCGTGCTGTTAGGCTTTGGTGCGACGGCGATCTACCCTTACCTGGCCTACGAAACGCTGGCCCGCCTGGTAGACACCCGCGCCATCGACAAAGATTACCGCACGGTGATGCTGAACTACCGTAACGGCATCAACAAAGGCCTGTACAAGATCATGTCCAAAATGGGCATCTCGACTATTGCCTCTTACCGCTGCTCGAAGCTGTTTGAAGCGGTCGGCCTGCACGACGACGTCGCCAACCTCTGCTTCCAGGGCGTTGTCAGCCGCATCGGCGGGGCCGGTTTTGCTGACTTCCAGCAGGATCTGGTGAACCTGTCGAAGCGCGCCTGGCTGGCACGTAAGCCGCTGGAACAGGGCGGCCTGCTGAAATACGTTCACGGCGGCGAATATCACGCCTACAACCCGGACGTGGTGCGCACGCTGCAACAGGCGGTACAGAGCGGCGAATACAGCGATTATCAGCAGTATGCCGAGCTGGTGAACAACCGTCCGGCAGCGACGCTGCGCGACCTTATTGCCCTCAATCCGGGCGATGAAGCGGTCAGCGTTGACGAAGTTGAGCCTGCATCCGAACTGTTCAAACGCTTCGATACCGCGGCGATGTCCATCGGCGCGCTGAGCCCGGAAGCGCACGAAGCGCTGGCGGAAGCCATGAACAGCATCGGCGGCAACTCCAACTCCGGCGAGGGCGGTGAAGATCCGGCCCGTTACGGCACCAACAAAGTGTCGCGCATCAAGCAGGTGGCGTCCGGCCGCTTTGGCGTAACCCCTGCCTACCTGGTTAACGCCGATGTGATCCAGATTAAGGTCGCTCAGGGTGCAAAACCGGGCGAAGGCGGTCAGCTGCCGGGTGATAAAGTCACCCCGTACATCGCCAAACTGCGCTACTCGGTGCCGGGCGTGACGCTGATTTCCCCGCCGCCGCACCACGATATCTACTCTATCGAGGATCTGGCGCAGCTCATTTTCGACCTGAAGCAGGTCAACCCGAAAGCGATGATCTCCGTGAAGCTGGTTTCCGAGCCGGGCGTCGGCACCATCGCCACCGGCGTGGCGAAAGCCTATGCGGATCTGATCACCATTGCCGGCTACGACGGCGGTACCGGCGCAAGCCCGCTCTCCTCCGTGAAATACGCGGGCTGCCCGTGGGAGCTTGGCCTGGTGGAAACCCAGCAGGCGCTGGTGGCTAACGGTCTGCGTCACAAGATCCGTTTGCAGGTAGACGGAGGTCTGAAAACCGGCCTCGACATCATCAAAGCGGCGATTCTGGGTGCGGAAAGCTTCGGCTTCGGTACCGGCCCGATGGTTGCGCTCGGCTGTAAATACCTGCGTATTTGCCACCTGAACAACTGCGCAACCGGCGTTGCAACCCAGGACGAGAAGCTGCGTAAGAATCACTATCACGGCCTGCCGTTCAAAGTGACCAACTACTTTGACTTCATCGCCCGTGAAACCCGCGAGCTGATGGCGCAGCTGGGCGTGAAGCGTCTGGTGGATCTGATTGGCCGTACCGACCTGCTGAAAGAGCTGGAAGGCTTCACCGCCAAGCAGCAGAAGCTGGAGCTGTCTAAGCTGCTGGAAACGGCTGAGCCGCATCCTGGCAAAGCGGTTTACTGCACCGAGAACAACCCGCCGTTCGACAACGGCGTGCTGAACGCGCAGCTGCTGCAACAGGCGAAGCCGTACGTGGACGAGAAGCAGAGCAAAACGTTCTGGTTTGATATCCGCAACACCGACCGTTCTGTCGGCGCGTCCCTCTCCGGCTACATCGCGCAAACGCACGGTGACCAGGGGCTGGCGTCGGATCCGATTACCGCGCACTTCAGCGGTACCGCGGGCCAGAGCTTCGGCGTGTGGAATGCCGGCGGCGTTGAGTTATACCTGACCGGCGATGCCAACGACTACGTCGGCAAAGGCATGGCGGGCGGTCTGCTGGCGGTGCGTCCTCCGGTCGGTTCAGCCTTCCGCAGTCATGAAGCCAGCATCATCGGCAACACCTGTCTGTACGGTGCGACCGGCGGTCGTCTGTTTGCCGCGGGCCGTGCGGGCGAGCGTTTTGCGGTGCGTAACTCCGGTGCCATCACCGTGGTGGAAGGCATCGGCGATAACGGCTGCGAATACATGACGGGCGGAATTGTGTGCGTCCTGGGTAAAACCGGCGTGAACTTTGGCGCCGGCATGACGGGCGGTTTTGCCTACGTGCTGGATGAAGACGGTGAGTTCCGCAAGCGCGTGAACCCGGAACTGGTGGAAGTGCTGGACGTTGATTCGCTGGCCATTCATGAAGAACACCTGCGCGGTTTGATTACCGAACACGTGCAGCATACCGGTTCTTCGCGCGGCGAAGAGATCCTGGCGAACTGGCCAGCGTTCTCTGCGAAATTCGCGCTGGTTAAGCCGAAGTCCAGCGATGTTAAAGCCCTGTTGGGTCACCGTAGTCGTAGCGCAGCAGAGCTGCGCGTGCAGGCGCAGTAAGGAATTCAGATGAGCCAGAACGTATACCAGTTTATCGACCTGCAGCGTGTTGATCCGCCAAAGAAACCGCTGAAGATCCGCAAAATTGAATTTGTTGAAATCTACGAGCCGTTTTCAGAAGGCCAGGCCAAAGCACAGGCAGACCGCTGCCTGTCCTGCGGTAACCCTTACTGCGAATGGAAATGTCCGGTACACAACTACATCCCTAACTGGCTGAAGCTGGCCAACGAAGGACGTATTTTTGAAGCCGCCGAGCTGTCTCACCAGACCAACACCCTGCCGGAAGTGTGCGGTCGCGTGTGTCCTCAGGATCGTCTGTGCGAAGGTTCCTGTACGCTGAACGACGAGTTTGGCGCGGTGACCATCGGCAACATCGAGCGCTATATCAACGATAAAGCGTTTGAGATGGGCTGGCGTCCGGACATGACCGGCGTGAAGCAAACCGACAAGCGCGTGGCGATCATCGGCGCGGGCCCGGCAGGCCTGGCCTGTGCGGACGTGCTGACCCGTAACGGCGTGAAGGCGGTGGTCTTTGACCGTCATCCGGAGATCGGCGGTCTGCTGACCTTCGGGATCCCGGCCTTTAAGCTGGAAAAAGAGGTCATGACCCGCCGCCGCGAAATCTTCACCGGCATGGGCATTGAGTTCAAACTCAATACCGAAGTGGGCCGCGACGTGCAGCTCGACGACCTGCTGAAGGATTACGACGCCGTGTTCCTGGGCGTGGGTACCTATCAGTCCATGCGCGGTGGTCTGGAGAACGAAGATGCGCCGGGCGTTTATGACGCGCTGCCGTTCCTGATTGCCAACACCAAACAGCTGATGGGCTACGGCGAAACCGCCGAGGAGCCTTTCGTCAGCATGGAAGGCAAACGCGTGGTGGTGCTGGGCGGCGGTGATACCGCGATGGACTGCGTGCGCACCTCCATTCGTCAGAATGCGGCGCACGTGATCTGCGCCTACCGTCGTGACGAAGAGAACATGCCGGGCTCTAAGCGCGAAGTGAAAAACGCGCGTGAAGAGGGCGTGGAGTTCCAGTTCAACATCCAGCCTCTGGGTATTGAAGTGAATGCCAACGGTAAAGTAAGCGGCGTGAAGATGGCGCGTACCGAGATGGGTGCGCCGGATGCGAAAGGCCGTCGCCGCGCGGAGATCGTGGCCGGTTCCGAGCACGTGATCCCGGCTGACGCCGTGGTGATGGCGTTTGGTTTCCGTCCTCACAGCATGGAGTGGCTGGCGAAGCACAGCGTAGAGCTGGACTCACAGGGCCGCGTGATTGCGCCGGAAGGCAGCGACAACGCCTTCCAGACCAGCAACCCGAAAATCTTCGCCGGTGGTGATATCGTTCGCGGTTCCGACCTGGTGGTTACCGCGATTGCCGAAGGACGTAAAGCGGCTGACGGGATCATGAACTTCCTGGAAGTGTAAGCCCCTCTGACTCCCCGGCAGAAGCATAAAGCGGAACGCCGGGGAGCCTGTTTTCAGTTACCTCCCCTTCAGTTAACGATACCCATTTCCCCACAAATGCAGTGTAAACCCCGGACGTAAACGTTTGCATTGATGAAAAAAATGGATATTATGCGGCGGATTTTTTGGCCAAAATTCAAGGAGGCGTTGTGTCGCAAGATAACAATTATAGCCAGGGCCCCGTCCCTCTGGCGGCGCGGAAAGGCGTGGTTCCACTCACTTTTGTGATGTTAGGGTTAACGTTTTTTTCCGCCAGTATGTGGACCGGAGGCACGCTCGGTACCGGTCTTTCCTATAATGATTTCTTCCTCGCAGTTCTCTTCGGCAATCTCCTCCTCGGTATTTACACTGCTTTTCTTGGCTACATTGGCGCAAAAACCGGCCTCTCAACCCATCTTCTTGCGCGTTACTCGTTCGGTATAAAAGGTTCCTGGCTTCCCTCCATGCTTTTAGGCGGTACGCAGGTAGGATGGTTTGGCGTCGGCGTAGCGATGTTTGCCATCCCGGTGAGTAAAGCCACGGGCATCGACGTGAACGTCCTGATTGCGGTTTCCGGCCTGTTGATGACGTTGACCATTTTTTTTGGCATCTCAGCACTGACGATTTTATCCATCATCGCCGTACCCGCTATCGTCATCCTGGGTAGCTACTCCGTCTGGCTGGCGGTGGACGGCGTGGGAGGGTTGGACCACCTCAAATCCATTGTGCCGCAGACGCCGCTCAACTTTTCCAGCGCGCTGGCGCTGGTTGTAGGTTCGTTTATCAGCGCAGGCACGCTGACCGCCGACTTCGTCCGCTTTGGCCGTAATGCCAAAGGGGCCGTTCTGGTGGCGATGGTGGCATTTTTCCTTGGCAACTCGCTGATGTTTATCTTCGGTGCGGCAGGCGCTGCCGCCGTAGGACAGGCCGATATTTCTGACGTGATGATCGCCCAGGGACTGCTGCTGCCGGCGATTATCGTTCTCGGCCTGAATATCTGGACCACCAATGACAATGCGCTATACGCCTCTGGTCTGGGTTTCGCCAATATTACTGGCCTTTCCAGCCGTACGCTGTCGGTGGTGAATGGCATTATCGGTACGCTGTGCGCGCTGTGGCTATACAACAACTTCGTTGGCTGGCTGACCTTTCTGTCGGCAGCGATTCCGCCGATTGGCGGGGTGATTATCGCCGACTACCTGATTAATCGCCGCCGCTATGCCAGCTTCGCCCCCGCAAATTTTGTGTCTGTTAACTGGATTGCCATTTTCTCGGTCGCCCTGGGCGTTGCTGCCGGGCATTATATTCCGGGAATTGTCCCCGTTAACGCAGTATTGGGTGGCGTCTTCAGCTATTTGGTGTTAAACCCATTCGCCAAACGTACCCTTGCCAATCCTTCGGAGGCTTCCCATGCAGAATAATTCCCTCACTATCCGTCAGGCCCGTTTGCAGGGGCAGGAGGGTTTATGGCAGATCACGATTGAGGACGGACGCTTCAGCCGTATCGATCCTCAGGAAACCGCCTCTGCGCCAGTCGGTCAGGTGTTGGACGCCGAATGCGGGCTGGTTATCCCTCCTTTCATCGAACCGCATATCCATCTGGATACAACGCAAACGGCGGGTGAACCGAACTGGAACCAGTCAGGCACCCTTTTCGAGGGAATCGAGCGCTGGGCCGAACGTAAGGCGATGCTCACCCACGAAGACGTTAAAGCTCGCGCGATGCAAACCCTGAAGTGGCAGATCGCCAACGGCATTCAGTACGTACGTACACATGTTGACGTCTCGGACCCCACGCTTACGGCACTGAAAGCCATGCTGGAGGTGAAGCAGGAAGTCGCCCCGTGGGTCGATATGCAAATTGTGGCATTCCCGCAGGAAGGCATTCTTTCTTATCCGAACGGTGAAGCACTGCTTGAGGAAGCCGTGCGTTTAGGGGCGGATGTCATCGGCGCAATTCCGCACTTTGAATTTACGCGTGAATATGGCGTGGAGTCGCTGCATAAAACGTTTTCCCTGGCCAGAAAGTACGACCGCCTGATCGATGTCCACTGTGACGAAATTGATGATGAACAATCGCGCTTCGTTGAAACCGTTGCCGCCCTGGCACATCATGACGGAATGGGTTCGCGCGTGACCGCCAGCCATACCACGGCAATGCACTCCTATAATGGCGCGTATACGTCCCGGCTGTTCCGCCTTTTAAAAATGTCAGGCATTAACTTCGTGGCAAACCCGCTGGTTAACACGCATTTGCAGGGCCGTTTCGATACCTATCCCAAACGCCGCGGCATTACACGCGTCAAAGAAATGCTGGAAGCGGAAATCAACGTCTGCTTCGGCCATGACGACGTTTTCGATCCGTGGTATCCGCTGGGAACCGCGAATATGCTTCAGGTTCTGCATATGGGGCTGCACGTCTGCCAACTGATGGGCTACGGGCAGATAAACGATGGGCTTAACCTGATCACTACCCACAGCGCGAAAACGCTCAATTTGCAGGACTATGGAGTGCGCGTTGGGAATTCAGCAAACCTGGTGATTCTCCCGGCAGAGAATGGGTTTGATGCCGTTCGTCGCCAGACGCCGGCACGATACTCTGTTCGCCACGGCAAGGTGATTGCCGAGACGGTGCCCAGCCAGACAACCTTGCACCTGACGCAGCCGGAAGCGGTGACGTTTAAGCGCTAATTCTGGGTTGGAAACCGCGTGGCAAACGTCATCGCGTACATAAAGATATCCTCACGGCGGAGCTAACGCCCTGCCGCTTTTTCCAGCGGATTAACTTTTGCTTTTGGCTAAAGCGTTTTTATCGCCGCCAAACGGGACGGCTCCGCTGAGAGGTTTACCGTCGATGGCGTCGTGGGTTCGAATCGCCTCCGGCCGCAGCCAGCGCTGAACGCGGGACGGCATATCCAGTCCAATCAGCAGGATCACCACAAAGGTCAGGCCGAAGGAGAGCGATCCCAGGGCTGTGCCCAGCGCCATATTCTGCGACAGCAGCGCGCCAATCACCGGGGCGATCGCCCCGCCCAGCGCCCCGACGTTATAGGTAAAGCCCAGACCCGCCGCACGCTGGTCGGTGTCGAAATAACCGCCGATAAGTTTCGGTAAGATCCCCGAGATCCCCTGCCCCAGCATCTGCTGGAAAAAGAGCAGCAGGCCCAGCACCCAGACATTTGCGCCACCGATCGCAAAGACGGGAACGATCAGCAGCTGTGAGGCCAGCAGGCTACAGACGTAGGCCTTCCGGGTGCCCAACCAGTCGCCGAGAAAACCACCCACGCAGCAGCCTACAGCCGCGCCGAAGCCGCTAAAGAACAGCACCTTCGCCACCGTTGACGGATCATAGGCCAGGTCGGTTTTCAGATACGTGGGTAATAGCGCCTGAATCGGCCAGGAGTAGAGGAACGCGAAGAGCACGACAACCATCAGCGTGACGCCCGTAGGCCAGCGTTTACCGCTGCTTTGCACCATAAAGCTGATAAACACAATGGCGCACAGCAGGCCGAGAATAACCACCAGCCCGGCGTTGTTGAGTTCGCCGGCAAAGCAGAACCACAGCGCCGTGCCGGCAAACAGCGTCATCGCCATATTGATCAAGCGGTATTTGCCGCGATAAAGAATATCAACCATTGTACGTACCGGCGCCTGACCTTCGTGCTTCGCTTTCCAGTCTTCAGCCTCCGGAATATTTTTCCGCAGCCACAGGGCAAAGACGATGGGCAGGATGCCGATAAAGAACAGCGCTCGCCAGCCCCAGACGGGCACGACAAGGCTGTAGACCTGGGCCGCAACCACGGCACCGACGGAGAAGCCAGAAATCAGAAAACCACTCGCCTTATTGCGCAGGTGTTTCGGCCAGCTTTCGATGACGTAGGTTGCGCTGGAGCCGTATTCCCCCGCCATCCCCATACCAATCACCATGCGGGCGATAAACAGGGTGACGTAACCCGGCGCAAAACCGCAGGCCAGCGTACCGCAGGAGAAGAGCACGATGCTGGTTATCATTGCCAGCTTGCGGCCATAGCGGTCGCCCATGGCGCCCAGCAGCAGGCCGCCGAACCAGCGCGAAATAAAGGCCGCCGAAATGAGGCTCGCCGCTTCAACGGTCGTGAGGCCAAATTCACTTTTAATTTCTGTCAGGACTAAGGCAATCAGAACAAAATCGAAGCCATCAAGCAGATATCCCAGCCAGGCGGCAGAGAAGGCGCGCCACTGAGGGCGGCTTAGATGGCAGTACCACGGGATGCTTTGGGTAGACTTACTCATTTCACTCTCCCGACGATTTCTCTGTCGTTTTGCCGGAGGACTGCTGCGCCTTATCCGGCCTACGTATCGCGTTTTTGTAGGCCGGATAAGCGACGCGCCATCCGGCAGTGCGTTAGCGTTTTTCCGCCATTAACTGCTCTGCCAGCGCCTTCAGCGCCGGCACGAATTTCTCGTCTACAGGGGCAAACGGTTTACGGCACAGCGGCACGGACACCACGTCCATGTAGTGCAGAACCGTTTTCAGACCACGGAAGACCCCGGCTTTAATCAGCAGGTCGATAACCTTGTTGCATTCGCTTTGCAGGCGCTGTGCGGTGGCGTTATCCCCCTCACGAACCGCGTTGGCGATAGCCCGGTAGCGCCAGCCCATAATGTTGTAGGTGCTGCCGATCCCCCCGTCAGCGCCGGCCAGCAGGCCGGAGGCAAAGATTTCGTCATAGCCGTTGTAGAGCACCAGATCCGGATGCTCACGGCGGATCTGCTCCATCTGGAACAGATCGCCGGAGGTTTGTTTTAACGCGCCGACGCCGGGCAGCGTCACCAGGGTGTTGATCTGATCCAGGCTTAACTTCACGCCGCTCAGCGCCGGAATGTTGTAGACCACCATCGGCAGACCATCCGCCGAATCAATAATTGCACGGTAGTGATCGCAATGTTCTTCAAAGCTAAAGGGGTAATAAAACGGCGTGACGGCGGACACGGCGTCAAAGCCCTGGCGGGCAGCGGCGGTGGCCAGCTGCTGGCTTTCCGCGGTGCTCACGCAGCCAACGTGAGCAATGAGCGTGATTTTTCCTTTCGCCTCCTCCGCCACGATCTCCATCACCTGCTCGCGTTCAGAAAGGCTTTGGACAAAGGCTTCCCCCGTTGAACCGCCGACATAAAGCCCGTCGATGCCCTGCGCAATATTGAACTGCACCAGACGGCGCAGGCTCTCCTTATCCAGCGCCTGCTGTAGGGTAAACGGAGTCAGAAGTGCGGCCATTACGCCGCGGAGTTGCGTTGCCATAGATACCTCAATCATTCGTGTGTTTGTTATAGCGATATACCTTTATACCTGTTATACCAGATCAATTAAGCAGCAGTGGAATACAGAACGCTTATAGTGCGATCTGCTTCACTAAAGGATCGTTACTTTTTAGCTTTTGAATGCTGGCCGAAGGCGTGCCAGGTAGCGGAAACGCTGTTGAGGTGAGTTTGCAACGCCCGATCGGCTTCATCTGGATCGCGGCGGCGGATCGCGTCAACGATCGCGATATGCTGGCGATAGCTGGCTGCGTTATGTTGATAAAGCTCTGCATCCGGCACTTTAGGACGCGCCGCGATTAGCCAGTCAAGCAGCGCAACGTGGATCGCGTTGAAGATTGGGTTGCCGGGGATCTCCGCCAGCACGCGATGAAAATCGACGTCGGAACGAATGAACAGCGCGTTGTCATCCAGGGACTGGCTGTTGATCTCCAGCGCTTTCGTCAGCCGCGCAATCTGATCCTCCGTGGCGTACTCTGCGGCATAACGCACGAGGCTGGATTCAAAGAACAGACGGAGCTGCTCAAAATGGGCAATACCACCGGGCTGGGTCAGAAAATCTTTCGCCATCCCCGACAGCTCGCTGATGATGGTATCGGCAGACGGCAGAGTGACGCGGGCGCGTTCACCGTTGTTAATCTGCACCAGACCTTTACGCTTCAGCGCCGCCAGCGCTTCGCGCACCGAGGGGCGGCCCACGTTGAAGAACGCCATCAGCTCGCGCTCGGAGGGCAGCTGCTCTCCCTGCGCAAATTCCTTCCGACGGATCATCTGCTCCAACTCTTCTTCCACCATATCCGACAGCTTTTTGCGCGTCAGCGGACGGCGACGCAGGCTGCGGCCAAGGGTTTCATCTGAGTTTTCAGCGTTACTATCGGTCGGTTTCATTGCAGTCCTGTGCCATTGAAGGAAAACGCTGCATCATAACACAGGAAATTAGAGGGGGCGAAAAGGGGCAGAAAGCAAAACAGGCCCGTCGGGCCTGTTTGTTTATTTCACAACGCGCAGTGCGGGACGACCACCGCGCGGTGGCGGTTCATCATCCGGCCCCTCGTCGTCGTCCTGACGATCGGGCTTGTCGCCATCAATCACAGACATTACCGGGTCGCTTTCGCGTTCATCGGATGCCTCATCGTCATTCAGGCTGGCAACCTCTTCATCATACGCCGCTTCCGGCTCGAACATGGTGCCTGCACCGTTTTCACGGGCGTAGATAGCCAGAACCGCAGCCAGCGGAACGGAAACCTGACGCGGCACGCCGCCAAAACGCGCATTAAAGCGCACTTCGTCGTTTGCCAGCTCCAGGTTACCCACTGCACGTGGCGCAATATTCAGTACAATCTGTCCGTCGCGTGCGTATTCCATTGGAACCTGCACGCCCGGCAACGTCACATCCACAACCAGGTGCGGCGTGAGCTGGTTATCCAGCAGCCATTCATAGAAGGCGCGCAGCAGATACGGACGGCGTGGGGTAAGTTGTGACATTTCCACAGTCATTAGCCTCGGCCGAGACGCATTTCGCGCTCCGGTTCAGTTAAGGATGCCAGGAAAGAGTCGCGCTCAAAGACGCGCGTCATATAGCCTTTCAGCTCTTTCGCACCCGGGCCGCTGAACTCCACGCCCAGGGTTGGCAGACGCCACAGCAGCGGGGCCAGATAGCAATCCACCAGGCTGAACTCGTCGCTCAGGAAGAACGGTTTTTGACCAAATACCGGCGCAATGGCCAGCAGCTCTTCACGCAGCTGTTTACGCGCAGCATCTGCTTCTGAAGAGGAACCGTTGACGATGACGTTCATCAGTGTGTACCAGTCTTTCTCGATACGCTGCATGTACAGGCGGCTTTCACCACGCGCAACAGGATAAACAGGCATCAGTGGCGGATGCGGGAAACGCTCATCCAGATATTCCATAATGATACGGGATTCCCACAGGGTCAGCTCGCGATCCACCAGCGTCGGTACGCTTTGGCTCGGGTTGAGATCGATCAGATCCTGAGGCGGGTTATCCTTTTCCACATGCTCGATCTCAAAACTGACACCCTTCTCGGCCAGCACGATACGAACCTGATGGCTATAAATGTCAGTAGGACCAGAAAACAGCGTCATTACCGAACGTTTGTTGGCAGCGACAGCCATGAAAACCTCCAGGTATATTCAGAATTTTTACTGCTACCAGCCCAACGGGGCCAGCCAGATGAAGTATCGCCCATCCCAGAGAAGACACATTGTTCAAGAATCGAACAAAAATCGAGTATTCACCGATATTTGGGCAGAAAATTGGATGATAGTTTACCAGATTTTGATGGCTTTGTGGTGAGGGGATGCCGGAAATGTGGAAAAAGAGAAGATATATGAAATGTTACTGTGGATAACCTGCGCATTATCCATAAAAAAACCCGCCGAAGCGGGTTTTTCGCCAATCGTTCTGCGTAAGCAGAATGGATTAACGTTTGGAGAACTGTGGACGACGACGTGCTTTACGCAGACCCACTTTCTTACGTTCAACCTGACGAGCGTCACGAGTAACGAAGCCAGCTTTACGCAGTTCAGAACGCAGGGATTCGTCGTACTCCATCAGAGCGCGGGTGATACCGTGACGGATCGCACCTGCCTGACCGGAGATACCACCACCTTTAACGGTGATGTACAGATCCAGTTTTTCTACCATATCAACCAGTTCCAGCGGCTGGCGAACTACCATGCGGGCAGTTTCGCGACCGAAGTACTGTTCCAGAGAACGCTGGTTGATTACGATTTTACCACTACCCGGTTTGATGAAAACGCGAGCTGCGGAACTTTTGCGGCGACCAGTGCCGTAGTATTGATTTTCAGCCATTGCCTATAATCCCGATTAGATGTCAAGAACTTGCGGTTGCTGTGCCGCGTGGTTGTGCTCGTTGCCTGCGTAAACTTTCAGTTTACGGAACATAGCACGACCCAGCGGGCCTTTTGGCAGCATGCCTTTAACCGCGATTTCAATCACACGCTCAGGACGGCGGGCAATCATCTCTTCAAAGGTCGCTTCTTTGATACCACCGATGTGGCCGGTGTGGTGGTAGTACACTTTGTCAGTACGCTTGTTGCCGGTAACAGCAACTTTGTCAGCGTTCAGAACGATGATGTAATCACCGGTATCAACGTGCGGAGTGTATTCCGCTTTATGCTTACCGCGCAGGCGACGAGCCAGTTCAGTAGCCAGACGGCCCAGAGTTTTACCGGTCGCGTCAACAACATACCAGTCGCGCTGTACGGTTTCTGGTTTAGCTGTAAAAGTTTTCATTAAAAGCTTACCCAAATAATAAGTTACACGTTGGTGAACACCCAAACGTTTAGTCAGTTGAGGTTCACACGACAAAGTCCGGCAAACCTACCCCTTCGAATAGCACATGCCGACACATAGAAAGTTTCGGGAAAAAAACCTTCTCGTAACGTGGGGTCGCAAGATTATAGAGAAGTTGAGGTCAAAGATCGACCCTTAAATGTGATTTGGAATGGGTTTTTCGGGGGGCGCGTTTGTGCGGTCTGGTGCCCTCACTCCCAGCCCCTCTCCCAGTGGGAGAGAGGAGCATTGATTAGGGCATATGCTCACGCTTGAGATACTCTTCGCTCTGCATCTCTTGCAGGCGCGAGAGGCAGCGCTGGAACTCAAACTTCAGCCGCTCGCCCTGGTAGATCTCATATAAAGGCACCTCGGCGCTGACGACAAGCTTGACGTGGCGCTCGTAAAACTCGTCCACCAGCGCAATGAAGCGCCGCGCTTCGCTCTCCATCAGCCGCGTCATCACCGGCACATCCAGCATCATCACGGTGTGGAACAGGCGCGAAAGTGCAATATAGTCATGCTGGCTGCGGGCATCCACGCAGAGCGTCGCAAAAGAGACCGCCAGCGTCTGGTTTTCTACGCCAAGGGTGGGTAACGGGCGATGGTTAATCTCCAGCGTCGGTGCGTTTTCGCGTTTTGCGCCCGCCAGCGCCAGCCAGAGTTTATCCATCTCGCGAGCGGTATCGGCGTTTAACGGCGAAAGCCACAGGTGCGCCTGCGTTAACATACGCAGACGATAATCGACACCGGCATCGACATTCATGATGTCGCAATGCTGTTTGATAGCATCAATGGCCGGCAGGAAACGCGCCCGCTGCAGGCCGTTGCGATAGAGTTCATCCGGCGGGATATTCGACGTGGCAACGAGCGTGATCCCGCGGGCAAACAGCGCTTTCATCAGCCCGCCTAACAGCATGGCGTCGGTAATGTCAGAAACAAAAAACTCATCGAAGCAGAGCACGTCCGTTTCCGCCTTGAACCTGTCAGCCACAATCTCCAGCGGATCGCTTTTGCCCTGCAGCGCTGTCAGCTCTTCATGCACCCGCAGCATAAAGCGATGGAAGTGGAGGCGCTGTTTACGCTCCCCCGGCAGGCTGAGATAAAACAGATCCATAAGCCAGGTTTTTCCGCGACCGACGCCGCCCCACATATATAAACCGCGCACCGGAGCCTGAGCCTGCGGCGCTTTTTTGCCGAGCAGTCGGCCAAACGCCGCTTTGAGCCCACCACTCTGTTCTACTTCAGCAGGTTTTGCCGTGAGCGCCTGATAAATCATCTCCAGACGGTTTACCGCCTCACGTTGAACGTCATCAGGCTGATGAGTACCCTCATTCAGGGCCAGTTGATATCGCGATGCAGGGGACAGGATTTGCATAATCTTATTGTTATTCCTTCAATTAATGCTCATCAGCAGGCGTGACTGATGAAAAAAAGGCCGTTCTACACTACGCGATGATACGTCAGGATTCCACTTCTGCGGAAATAGCGGTTATAGTGGCATTATCAGGCACAGGCAGGAGCCGAGCCAACACCCTACGGAACAACAAGACAACGGGAGAAGTTCATGACCTGGGAATATGCGCTAATCGGTTTAGTCGTCGGCATCGTGATCGGTGCTGTGGCCATGCGTTTCGGCAACCGCAAATTGCGTCAGCAGCAGTCACTGCAGTACGAACTGGAAAAGAATAAAGCAGAGCTGGAAGAGTATCGCGAAGAGCTGGTCAGCCACTTTGCCCGTAGCGCTGAGCTGCTGGACAACATGGCGACCGACTACCGTCAGCTGTATCAGCATATGGCGAAAAGCTCCAGCAGCCTGCTGCCGGAAATGACCGCTGAGACTAACCCGTTCCGCAACCGTCTGGCCGACTCAGAAGCGGGTAACGATCAGGCTCCGGTTCAGATGCCACGCGACTACTCTGACGGCGCGTCCGGCCTGCTGCGCGGTGGCGCAAAACGCGATTAATCGCACAACATAAATATATTTTACGGGCGCATCTCTTGCGCCCGTCCTTTCTTCCCGTCCCCAGCTATTATTTAGTCAAACACCTCATTGTTCAGCGGTATAAAATTCAATAACATCATCATGATTTTGGGCCGTTCTTCTTTCATTCCAGGATACGAGAGTCAGCATCAATGAAGAAAAAAAACCAGCTGTTGAGCGCTATAGCGTTAAGTGTCGGGTTATCTCTCTCGGCGTCCTTCCCTGCCGGTGCGGCGCTGCCTTCGCAGGTGCCGGGACAGGCAGCCACTCCCAGCCTCGCGCCGATGCTGGAAAAAGTGTTGCCCGCGGTCGTGAGCGTTCAGGTAGAAGGCACGGCGGTTCAAAGCCAGCGCGTACCGGAAGAACTGAAAAAATATTTTGGCGATGAGTCCCCCAACCAGCAGGCTCAGCCTTTTGAAGGTCTGGGCTCTGGCGTCATCATTGATGCGGCTAAAGGCTATATCCTGACTAACAATCATGTCATCAGCCAGGCCGATAAAATCAGCGTCCAGCTGAACGATGGTCGTGAATTTGATGCCAAACTGATTGGCGGCGATGATCAGAGCGACATCGCGCTATTGCAGGTGCAGAACCCGAGCAACCTGACCCAGATTGCCATTGCGGATTCCGACAAGCTGCGCGTCGGTGATTTTGCCGTCGCCGTGGGCAATCCCTTTGGTTTAGGTCAAACCGCCACCTCCGGCATAGTCTCGGCGCTGGGACGCAGTGGCCTGAATCTGGAAGGTCTGGAAAACTTCATCCAGACCGATGCCTCAATCAACCGGGGCAACTCCGGCGGGGCATTACTCAACCTTAACGGCGAGCTGATTGGCATTAACACGGCAATTCTGGCTCCGGGCGGCGGCAGCATTGGGATTGGCTTTGCGATCCCGAGCAATATGGCTAAAACGCTGGCGCAGCAGCTAATCCAGTTCGGCGAAGTCAAACGTGGACTGCTGGGTATTAAAGGCATGGAGATGAGCGCGGATATCGCGAAAGCGTTCAATATCAACGTGCAGCGCGGTGCGTTTGTCAGTGAAGTGCTGCCAAACTCCGGCTCGGCAAAAGCAGGCATCAAATCGGGCGATGTGATCGTCAGCCTTAACGACAAGCCGCTGAGTAGCTTTGCTGAACTGCGTTCGCGTATCGCCACCACCGAACCGGGGGCCAAAGTGAAGCTGGGCCTGATCCGTGACGGTAAGCCGCTGAACGTCGAAGTGACGCTGGATAAAAGCACCTCGTCCTCTGCCAGCGCGGAGCTTATCGCCCCGGCGCTGCAGGGGGCAACGCTAAGCGATGGGCAGTTGAAAGACGGTACGAAAGGCATTCGCCTGGACACCGTCGAGAAGAGCAGCCCTGCCGCGCAGGCCGGATTGCATCAGGAAGATGTCATCATTGGCGTGAACCGCAATCGCGTGCAGTCCATTGCCGAACTGCGCAAGGTGCTGGAGAGCAAACCGGCGGTCATTGCCCTGCAGGTCATGCGTGGCAATGAGTCTATCTACATTCTGTTGCGCTAAGCATTTGCGATCCCGGACATCACCGCTGCGTGTGATGTCCGGATAACTCATGTTATGCTGCAAATCGTTCCTTTTTTCACGACACGCGCATCATGCTTTTAAAGCTCTTACGTTCCATTGTCATCGGTTTGATTGTCGCAGGCCTGCTGCTACTGGCGATGCCGTCTTTGCGTCAGTTTAATAAGCTGTCTGCCCCCCAGTTCGACAGCACGGATGAAACGCCGGCGACCTATAACCAGGCCGTTCGCCGTGCCGCCCCTGCCGTGGTTAACGTTTATAACCGCGGCCTCAACAGCTCAGCACATAACCAGCTTGAGATCCGCACCCTTGGCTCCGGGGTGATTATGGACGAGCGCGGCTACATTATTACGAACAAACACGTGATCAACGATGCCGACCAGATCATCGTCGCCCTGCAGGATGGCCGCGTGTTTGAGGCGTTGCTTGTGGGTTCAGACAGCCTGACCGATCTGGCCGTGCTGAAGATTAACGCCACGGGCGGATTGCCGGTCATTCCGATCAACCGTAAACGTACGCCGCACATCGGCGATGTGGTGCTGGCGATCGGTAACCCGTACAACCTGGGCCAGACCATCACGCAGGGAATTATCAGCGCGACCGGTCGAATCGGCCTCAACCCGTCAGGACGGCAGAACTTCCTGCAGACGGATGCATCAATCAACCACGGCAACTCCGGCGGCGCGCTGGTCAACTCGCTGGGCGAACTGATGGGCATCAACACCCTCTCGTTCGATAAAAGCAACGACGGCGAGACGCCGGAAGGGATCGGCTTTGCTATTCCGTTCCAGCTGGCGACCAAGATTATGGATAAGCTGATCCGCGACGGACGCGTGATCCGCGGCTATATCGGTATCGGCGGGCGCGAAATTGCGCCAATGCATACTCAGGGCGGCGGTATCGATCAGATTCAGGGCATCGTCGTCAACGAGGTGGCACCGGGTGGCCCGGCGGCTAACGCGGGGATTCAGGTTAATGATGTCATCGTGTCGGTTAACGGCACGCCGGCAGTCTCTGCCCTGGAGACGATGGACCAGGTGGCCGAAATTCGCCCTGGCTCGATCATCCCTGTGGAAATCATGCGCAACGATAAGAAAATGACGCTGCACGTGACGATTCAGGAATACCCGGCAACAAATTAGCCCATAAAAAAACCGAAGCACTTACTGGCTTCGGTTTTTTTGCCGGGTGGCGCTAACGCTTACCCGGCCTACGGGAGACACTTCGTTTTACTTGTTAACGAACTCTTCACCCAGAGTGATATCTTTCTTCAGCGTGTCCAGCATGCCTTCCATCGCGTTTTGCTCAAACGCGCTCAGCGTACCGATAGGCTTACGCTCTTCAATACCGTTTTTGCCCAGCAGCAGCGGCTGAGAGAAGAAGCGAGCATGTTCGCCGTCGCCTTCAACGTAAGCGCATTCAACAACGCCTTTCTCGCCCTGCAGGGCGCGAACCAGTGACAGACCGAAACGTGCAGCCGCCTGGCCCATAGACAGGGTTGCAGAACCGCCACCCGCCTTCGCTTCCACCACTTCGGTGCCCGCGTTCTGGATTCGTTTGGTCAGGTCAGCCACTTCCTGCTCGGTGAAGCTCACGCCCGGGATCTGGGACAGCAGAGGCAGAATAGTCACGCCAGAGTGGCCGCCGATAACCGGCACTTCCACTTCTGTTGGCTGTTTGCCTTTCAGCTCAGCAACGAAGGTGTTGGAACGGATGATATCCAGCGTGGTCACGCCGAACAGTTTGTTTTTGTCGTACACACCCGCTTTCTTCAGCACTTCGGCTGCGATAGCAACGGTGGTGTTCACCGGGTTAGTGATGATACCGATGCATGCTTTCGGGCACACTTCAGCGATCTGCTGCACCAGGTTTTTCACGATGCCCGCGTTGACGTTGAACAGGTCTGAACGATCCATGCCTGGCTTACGCGCCACGCCTGCAGAAATCAGGACCACGTCAGCACCCTGCAGCGCAGGACGCGCATCTTCACCGGAGAAGCCTTTGATTTTTACAGCGGTCGGGATGTGGCTCAGGTCAACCGCCACGCCTGGGGTTACCGGAGCAATATCGTACAGGGAGAGTTCTGAGCCTGAAGGCAGTTGGGTTTTCAGTAGTAGGGCAAGCGCCTGGCCGATACCACCAGCAGCGCCGAGGACTGCGACTTTCATCCTAAACTCCTTATTATGGTTAACTTAAGTATCTGTAAATCCGTTGCCGCGACCTTAAATCAGCATGTCTTTAATTACAATTTTCGAAGCTAAAGAATTTGAGGTCACACGACTTTATCTCTCACCAGAAAGCTATCTGACGACAGATGGCAACGAATTAAGAGGTGGTTACAATACACCCTGCCACGCCACCAAAACAACATCATTTTGATAACATTTAATTTACTTTTAAGCTTATTTGCGCGGCGTGACCCAGGCATGTTTTCTGATAACGAAATCTGATAAAATCACTCCCTTTCATAACATTATTTCAGCCTGCCGTTGAGCAGATAATTTGCATAAAAATTCATCCACATGCATAATAATGTTGTTTCTTTCGTCATATTCCGGGTGACTTATGCGAAGCTCGTCTAAGCAAGAAGAATTGGTAAAAGCGTTTAAGGCGCTACTTAAAGAAGAGAAATTCAGTTCTCAGGGAGAAATTGTTCAGGCGCTGCAGGAACAAGGCTTCGATAACATCAACCAGTCGAAAGTCTCCCGCATGTTAACCAAGTTTGGCGCGGTGCGTACCCGCAACGCCAAGATGGAGATGGTCTATTGCCTGCCGGCTGAACTTGGCGTGCCGACCACCTCCAGCCCGCTCAAGAATTTGGTTCTGGATATCGACTATAACGACGCCGTTGTGGTCATCCACACAAGCCCGGGTGCCGCGCAGCTGATTGCCCGCATGCTGGACTCGTTAGGTAAAACAGAGGGTATTCTCGGCACCATTGCCGGTGATGACACCATCTTTACCACCCCGGCTAGCGGTTTCTCCGTGAAGGATCTCCACGAAGCGATTCTGGTTCTGTTCGAACAGGAACTGTAATGCGCCATCCCCCGTAGCGCCGCTGCGGGGATCATTCTGCTCTCGCATCATTTCCCCCTTTATTTCACTGCTCTTGCTTTGACAATTAGTGCTTTTTACCACTCATTAACATTCACCCAGTGAATAACAATCCCGCAAATCGCACAAAAAATCAAAAAGCATTATCCCTATGATTTTCTTATAAATACCAGCACAAATTGCTCATAAAACACCCAACATTATGCAATTAGGTTATAAAAAAAAGCGTGTTTAACACGTAATAACAAGGGAAACCATTAGTCTGGTATTAATTTTTTACGTTATTAGTGTATACTTGATTTTGTGATGAGGGTCACGAAACAAGACCCCACTAAAAAATTCGACGAGGTAAGAATCATGAAAATCAAAACTACTGTAGCGGCGCTGAGCGTCCTGTCTGTCCTGTCCTTCGGTGCTTTCGCGGCTGACGCTATTAATGCTGACCAGGCGCAATCCCGTGAGGCAATCGGTACGGTTTCTGTCGGCGCTGTTGGCACGTCTCCAATGGACATGCATGAGATGCTGAACAAAAAAGCGGAAGAAAAAGGTGCGTCATCCTATCGCATTATCGAAGCGCGTTCCGGTGACCACTGGCACGCTACCGCCGAGCTGTACAAATAAGTTTAAGTAATCACTGAAGACATAACTCTCCACTCAACGGCACCAGGCATAAAAATAGCAGTTCAACCCTTCTCGCCGTTGAGCAAAAAACCTGTTCAGGAGTAAAGACTATGAAAACCAAACTGATCATCGCAACCCTGGGTCTGGCATCCGCTCTCTCTTTCGGCGCAAGCGCAGCCGTACAGCAAGTGAATGCCGATCAGGCACAAAATCTGCAGCCAATGGGCAGCGTCTCCGTGACGTCAGTCACCGGCTCCCCGATGGACATTCGTCAGGAACTTGCCGCCAAAGCTGAAAAAGCAGGCGCCAGCAGCTATCGCGTCACCGAACTGAATCAGGGTGACCACTGGCACGCCACGGCTGAACTGTATAAATAAACCCTCGTCGTATCTCATCATACGACTTGCCCCTGGCCTCGTGGTCAGGGGCTTTTTTCATTTAATGCCGCGCGTTAAAGCGAAGCTGTCCTTCAAGCTCTTCCTCCGCTTCATCGAAGAGTAATATCAGCGCGCCGAAACGTCTGCGCAGCTTATCGGGCAGATGGATAAACTCAATCTCCAGCGGTAGCGGCAGCATGCTGCCGGTGACCACGTCCCACAGCGTATCCAGATTGGTCACGCTTTCCCGTTCAAGATCAAACGCCCGGATAAATTCCCGATAAAAGTCTTCCTGACTGTCGATTTCGTCAAAATCAAAAGTATAGGTTTTCATTGCCAGCCACCCAGTCCAGGCGGGCGGCAGATGCCGCCCAGTCTATTATAATCCCCCGATATGCAGGGTTTTAACTTCCAGATACTCTTCCAGCCCCAGCACGGATCCCTCACGTCCAAGACCGGACTCTTTTACGCCGCCGAAAGGCCCCAGCTCGGTGGAAACGGCGCACTCGTTAATGCCAATCATCCCGCTCTCGATGGCCTGTGAAACGCGGAAAACCCGGGAAAGGTTCTGGGTGTAGAAGTAAGCCGCCAGCCCATAAGGCGTGTTATTCGCACGCTGGATAACTTCATCTTCCGAGGTGAAGCGGAAACACGCCGCAACCGGACCAAACGTCTCTTCTTCTGCCAGCTTCATGCCTTCGTGACAGTCGCCCAGCACGGTTGGCATCCAGAAATTACCGCCCAGCGGATGGGGTTTGCCGCCCGCCAGCACGGTCGCCCCTCGTGTGACAGCATCTTCAACATGCTCACGGACCTTGTCGACCGCGGCGGATTCAATCAGCGGCCCGACGACGACGCCGTCCTCAAGGCCATTCCCCACCTTAAGGGCATTAACCGCATCTGCGAGCTTATTCACAAACTTGTCGTAGACGGTTTCCTGAATGTAGAAGCGGTTCACGCTGACGCAGACCTGCCCGGCATTGCGGAATTTATTGGCAATTGCGCCTTTTACCGCAGCCTCGATGTCGGCATCCTCAAAGACGATATACGGAGCATTTCCCCCCAGCTCCATCGAGACTTTTTTCATGGTTTCTGCGGCGTTGCGCACCAGCGTTTTGCCGACGGAGGTCGAACCGGTAAAGGAGATTTTACGCACGTCGTGGCTGGCCATGATCGCATCGCTGATTTCATGGGTATTTCCGGCCACCGCGTTGAGCACACCGTCGGGCACGCCCGCCTGTTTTGCCAGCGTCAGCAGCGCAAAGGCGCTGAGCGGCGTGTTATTGGCCGGTTTGATGACACCGGTACACCCGGCTGCCAGCGCCGGGCCTAGCTTGCGGGTGAGCATCGCCATCGGGAAGTTCCACGGCGTGATGGCCGCGACGACGCCGATGGGCTCACGGGTCGCCAGAATGCGCGAGCCGGGCTTGATTGGCGGAATAATTTCACCGTTCGCGCGCTTGGCCTCTTCGGCGAACCACTGGATAAAGCTGGCGGCATACTCCACTTCCCCTTCCGCCTCTTTCAGGGGCTTGCCCTGCTCGGTGGTCATTAACCGCCCGAGCCAGCTTTTATTTTCAATAATCAGTTCGTACCAGCGGTACAGAATCGCCGAACGCTCTTTCGCGGTTTTGGCACGCCATGCCGGGAAGGCTTTGGTGGCCGCTGCGATCGCTTCTTCGGTTTGCGCTTTCCCCGCTTTCGCAACTTTAGCGATGACCTCACCGGTCGCGGGGTTCAGCACATCAAACGTTGTGTCCAGCGTTTTCCAGATGCCGTCGACCAGATAGCCGGTCTGAAAAAGGGTGTTGTCCTGAAGCGCCTGAGTCGTCATGTGTCCTCCCTTCCTGAATGTAAGTACGTGCTGGAATAAGTATAGCCACAAAAAAACCGGCGCTTTTGGCGTCGGTTTTTTTACTTCAGTCAGTTATCCGTGAGGGCATTCTGGTAGCGATGCAGCATAAACACCAGCCGCCCTACCGGCTCGGTCACCTGTGGCGGCGCTTGCCAGTGCTTGAGCTTTTCCTGATAAATATCCAGTTCTTCAAGCAGTTGGGTAAAGTAACGACGGCGTTTGTCGTCACTGCTGGCGGAAAGCACATGGTCGGCGGTACGACGCAGCTGACGGTGGAATGCCGAGAGATCGTCGTTGATCGGCACCGGCGCGTTGCGCAGACGCTGGTGCGCGATGATCATGGTTAACGCCAGGCGGAACTTCGCTATGTCGCCCGGGAACTTGTTCAGCAGTAAAAACAGCTGCTGGTAGAGCGCGGGCAGGTGGTTCTCTTTACGACGCGCGGTATTGGTAGTCATCGACGACACGGCAGCCGATACAAACTGGTTCAGCAATACGCGCCCCGTCCGCGCCTGCGAGTTATCCCGGACCAGCAGAATCACCATCATCGCCAGGAAGCAGCCCACCAGCTGACCCAGCGCGCTGTCGAGGAACTGGCTGAAGTGGAAGGTCATTGGGTTATCCAGCACGATGATGTTAATCGTACTCGCCAGCGCCCCCAGCGATCCCAGGCGGCGCTTTTGCACTTCAATGCCGATAAAGAACGCCATCACCGCCAGGCTAATACAGAGCAGCAGCATGCTCTGCTGCGTCGACGGGATGATGACCAGGAAATAGAGCGCGCCTATCGGCAGCGCGGCGATGGTGCCGTAGAGGAAATCAATGGCGACCATGCGCGGGTTAGGCAGACGCATCGCCAGTGCGGTCACGACGGCAATCATCACCATCGCGCCGCTGCCGGACGTCCAGCCCGTCCACAGCCAGAACAGCGTGCCGAGCATACAGGCAAGCGTGGTACGCCAGAAGTTGACCATCGCGTGATGGCGCTCGGCAGACTCCGCCTTGATCACCACTTCGCCCTGGAGCACCTCTTCTTCCGCCGCGCTGATTTTGGTGTTACCGATCACGCCGCGCTTAAGCAGCAGATAGCGCGTTGCGGCCCCAACCCAGGTGTAGATCGTCACCGGCGTCTCGCGCTCCCCGGTCCAGGCAATCACCCGGCGCATGCGCTTAAGCTGCTTATGCACGTCCTGTACAGTCTCTACCGGCTCGGCAAACAGTTCGCGGAACGTATCGGTGACCACTTCCGGCCGGGTGTTCTGGATGAGATAGGTTTCGCAGGCCTGGGTAATCAGCGTTAAGGAGACGGTATTGAGGGCTTTAAGGCGACGATTCGCCCGCGCCCAGCGAGACGACTCCATATTGAGGTTGCTGCGCATCCCTTCCAGCGCCTGCGTACGACGAACCAGCCCGCTCCAGGCTTTATCCACCTCTTCGCTGTCGCCGTGTTTAATGCACAGCTGCATCAGCTGGTACTGGGCAACGATCAGCGCGTCCAGCTCGCGATCCACCTCTTGCTTGATCGAGCGCGGGGAGAAAAGCAGGTCAGCCACGATCGCGCAGACAATACCAATCACAATCTCGCTGCAGCGCTCCACGGCAAACTGCGGCGCGAGCAGCGGTTCGCTTTGGATGGTGATGACAATGATCAGCGCGGTATAGCCCGCCAGCCCCCAGGCGTAGGAGTTCTCCACTTTTACCAGAGACGAGACCCAGGTGCAGAAGCCTGCCCAGATGCAGCACACCATTAGCATCAGCAGCGGCGTGCGGATCATCAGAATAATAATGGTCAGCGCCGCGAAACAGCCGATAAACGTCCCGATGATACGCAGCATCCCGCGATAGCGGATCGCACCAGAGTAGGGTTCTCCACCCGCGGCGAAGGCAGGGCCCGCCGCGACAATCGCGGCGGTCAGCACCGCCCAGCGAGGGGTTTCAAGCTGGAAGTGGAAGCCAACGAACAGCGCCAGCACGATGGCGCACGCCAGCTTCACGGCGAAGCGAATGTGCTGGCTGGCGATGGAAAAGATACCCATGGCGATTAACCAAACTCGCGCAGGCGATGGGCAATTTTACGGAAGAGGGAGTCCTGGCTGGCATCCCGATCTTTTTCTCCGGTGATCACCACCGTCGCCGTGGTACCCGCTGGCCACAGGTTGCCCTGCTGCTCATCCAGATGAATACGTACCGGCACGCGCTGCGCCAGACGCACCCACTCCAGGTTAGAATCTACCGTCGCCATCCCTTTGGCATCGTTAGAGCTGCTGGAGTTGGTTACCCCTGCGGCAACGCTATCGACGGTACCTTTAAAGACGCGGTTGCTGCCAAGCGGCGTGACTTCTGCGCGATAACCCGGACGAACGCCCTCCAGCTTGGTCTCTTCCATATAGGCGAGCACGTAGAAGGAGTTCTGTTTAACCAGCGCCACGGCGGTTGAGCCACGGGTGATAAACTCCCCGGCATAGACGTTCAGGTTGGTCACCCAGCCATCGGCCGGCGCGCGGATCACGGTACGCTCCAGGTCGAGCTTCGCTAGATCGCGCGTTGCCTGCGCTTTCGCTAACTGGTGCAGCACGGTTTGCAGCACGTTGTTGGACTGGTCAATCTCTTCGCGGGACATGGCCTGAACGCCCAGCTGGTTACGACGGCCTGCCTCTCGGCGTTTCTCTGCGGCCAGCGCCTGGTAATAGGCCACGTCTGCTTCTGCTTCCTCCAGCGCCTTCTGGTAACGAGGCTGGTCGATGGTGAACAGGACCTGATCTTTCTTCACCAGCTGGTTATCGTGAACGTTAACCGCCGTGATAAGGCCGGCCACGTCGGGGGCAATTGCCACCACATCGGCGCTAAAGCGCGCGTCACGCGTCCACGGTGATTCGGTGTAATAAACCCAGGCGCGAAAAATAGCGATGAACGCGAGGATAACCAGCGCCATGGTAATGGCGGTGCGGGAGATTTTTCTTGTTAGCGTTTTCACATCAACCTCAGACAAACATGCGCGATATCAGGTAAAACAGGCAGCAATACAGCGCGGTATTGAACAATGCAGGGTGCCAGACGAAATCGTAGATCCCAGTCGGGACCAGCACCTTGCGCACCAGCCAGAAGATCGCCAGTGATAAAAGTAGCTCGAAAAATATCGGTGGGAACGACAGACCGAACACCACGATAACGGGAAACAGACTCATGTTGACCTTGATAAGAGAGAGTGCAGGCTTCAGAATTTTTTAGCGCACGCCATCGCAGGAGAGCTAGAAACGCAGGGCGAGAATGGCGCAGCCGTTATGTAATTAATAATATATTAACGTAACTGTTATGCTGTTATCTATCATATGTGATCTAAATCACTTTTAAGCCAGAGTGAACAATGGAACGTTTAAAACGCATGTCCGTCTTCGCCAAAGTGGTTGAACTCGGCTCATTTACCGCCGCTGCGCGCCAGCTTCAGATGAGCGTCTCATCCATCAGCCAGACGGTGTCCAAACTGGAAGATGAGCTTCAGGTTAAGCTGCTCAACCGCAGCACCCGCAGCATCGGGTTGACGGAAGCCGGTAAAATTTACTATCAGGGCTGTCGCCGCATGCTGCATGAAGTGCAGGATGTTCACGAACAACTCTATGCCTTTAACAACACGCCCATCGGCACGCTGCGTATTGGGTGTTCTTCAACTATGGCACAAAATGTTCTCGCTGCCATGACGGCGGACATGCTGAAAGAGTACCCTGGGCTTACCGTCAATCTGGTGACGGGCATCCCTGCCCCAGACCTGATCGCCGATGGATTAGACGTGGTGATCCGCGTTGGCGCGTTGCAGGACTCCAGCCTGTTCTCGCGTCGCCTCGGGAGCATGCCGATGGTGGTCTGTGCCTCGAAGAGCTATCTGGCGCAGTACGGTGTGCCGGAGAAACCTGCCGATCTCGCTAACCACTCCTGGCTGGAGTACAGCGTCCGCCCCGATAATGAATTTGAACTGATTGCTCCGGAAGGGATCTCCACCAGGCTGCTGCCGGAAGGCCGGTTCGTCACCAACGATCCGATGACCATTTCGCGCTGGCTGGTGGCCGGCGCCGGGATCGCCTACGTGCCGCTGATGTGGGTGATCAATGAGATCAACAGCGGCGTGCTGGAGATCCTCTTCCCGCGCTATCAGTCCGATCCACGCCCGGTCTACGCTCTGTATACCGAGAAGGACAAGCTGCCCCTCAAAGTACAGGTGTGTATTAACTATCTGACCGACTATTTTGTCGACGTAGCAGAGCTGTTTCAGGGAATGCGCGGAAGAAGAAAGGAATAAGTAATTAATTTCTGAAATATCCGCGCCATTAATATTTCAGGATGAAGCCGGCCTTCATCCAGGAATATTCTTTAGCTTCTATCAGGAATAGCGAATTGACACTGCCGCCGCCTGCCCTTTACCTTATAAACAGTCTGGCATTCAGACTGTTATTATTTTGTTGCTGATTTGAATAATAAAATGTATTTCGCAGGATGACGTTAAACAAGGAAACGAAATGAATCTATTTGAACAAACACCGCCGTCACGCAGGCGCTACGGACTCGCCGCGTTCATTGGCTTAATTGCAGGAATTGTCTCCGCGTTTGTCAAATGGGGAGCCGAGGTACCACTCCCGCCACGCAGTCCCACCGATTTATTTACCGGCGCATGCGGCCCTGAGCAATTAATAAGAGCCGCAGGCCAAATAGATTGCTCCCGCAATTTTTTAAATCCACCCTATGTTTTTTTACGCGACTGGCTGGGCGTAGTTGATCCTAACGCAGCAGTTTATACCTTTGCCGGACATATATTTAACTGGGTCGGCGTCACGCATATTATTTTCTCAATCGTCTTCGCGGTTGGGTATTGTGTCGTTGCTGAAGTCTTCCCGAAAATTAAACTCTGGCAGGGTTTGCTGGCGGGTGCATTGGCACAGCTTTTTGTTCACATGCTCTCCTTCCCGCTGATGGGGCTGACGCCACCGCTGTTTGATCTGCCCTGGTATGAACATGTGTCAGAGATCGTGGGTCATCTGGTCTGGTTCTGGTCGATCGAAATCATTCGACGTGACTTGCGTAACCGCATTACTCACGAGCCGGATCCGGAGATCCCGCTGGGTAACTTACGTTAAAAAAATGGCGCTACATCTGTAGCGCCATTTTTTATGTTTGCTCAGGTCAGGCCGTGCCGCCCACCGTCAGATTATCCACTTTCAGCGTTGGCTGACCCACGCCAACCGGCAGGCTCTGGCCTTCTTTACCGCAAACACCCACGCCGTTATCCAGCTTCAGATCGTTACCGACCATGGAAATCTGCTGCATCGCTTCAATGCCGGAGCCAATCAGCGTCGCGCCCTTCACCGCTTTGGTCACTTTGCCCTTCTCAATCAGGTACGCTTCTGAAGTCGAGAAGACAAACTTACCGGAGGTGATATCCACCTGACCGCCGCCAAAGTTTGGCGCAAAGATACCGTAATCCACGGATTCGATAATCTCCTGCGGCGTGGATTTGCCCGGCAGCATATAAGTGTTGGTCATGCGCGGCATCGGCAGGTGCGCGTAAGATTCACGGCGGCCGTTACCCGTTGGCGCTACGCCCATCAGGCGCGCGTTGAGTTTGTCCTGCATGTAGCCTTTCAGAACGCCGTTTTCGATCAGCACGTTGTACTGGCCTGGCGTACCTTCATCGTCGATAGAAATCGAGCCGCGGCGGTCAAGCATGGTGCCATCATCTACTACGGTGCAAAGCTCAGAGGAGACGAGCTGTCCGATCTGGCCGCTGAACACGGACGTCCCACGACGGTTAAAATCGCCTTCCAGACCGTGGCCCACCGCTTCGTGCAGCAGCACGCCCGGCCAGCCTGCGCCCAGCACCACCGGGAATGTCCCGGCCGGCGCCGCAACAGCATTAAGATTCACCAGCGCCATGCGCACGGCTTCTTTAGCCCACGCGTCAGCGCGCGCTTCGCCGTCAACATCACCCAGGAACCAGTCATAGCCGAAACGACCGCCGCCGCCGCTTGAGCCGCGCTCGCGTTTGCCGTTGTCATCGACCTGCACGCTGATGGAGAGACGCACCAGCGGACGCACATCGGCCGCCAGCGTACCGTCCGTTGCCGCCACCAGAATCAGTTCATACACACCGCTCAGGCTGGCGGAGACTTCCTGAACACGTTTGTCGGCGGCGCGGGCCACTTTGTCCACGCGGCGCAGGATGTCCAGCTTCTCTTCACGGCTCATGCTCTGCAGCGGGTCGATGCTGGTATAAAGCGCGGAGTGCTGCACTTCACCCAGGGTTTTCACGCGACCGTCGCCGGCATCGCGCACAATGGTACGCGCGGCCTGAGCGCTCTGCTCAAGCGCGGCCAGGCTAATCTGGTCGGCATAGGCAAAACCGGTTTTTTCGCCGCTGATGGCGCGCACGCCGACGCCCTGGTCAATGTTATATGAGCCATCTTTGATGATGCTGTCTTCTAAAACCCAGGATTCGTGATAGCTCGACTGGAAATAGAGATCGCCGTAGTCGAGACGGCGTTCGGTCAGTTGACCAAGAATGGAGAACAGGTCCTGATGGCTCAGGCCGTTCGCTGCGAGCAAATGTTCACTTACCAGGTTCAGACTCATCGTATTGCTACTCGTTCGTTGCCGCCCGTGGCGGTATAAAGATCGTATTTATTGAGAGTGAGGCAATTACCTGCCCACGTCAAATCATTGCTGTGCATCTTTGCGCGGCTGGCGCAGCACCTCGTTAATCTGCGGTTTATCGACCGGACCGGTAATGCGATAGCGCAGAATGGAGACCTTGCTCCAGAGTGGCCCCAGCACTTTACTGGCGGCAAACACCGCCGCACCGACAATCGGGTTAACCACAAAGGCCGCCGCCACGCCCACGCTGGCGGAAATTTCCGGCGCCACCACGGCTTCCATATCCAGCTCGCGACGCACGAGGTTGACTGAGCCTTTCATGGCGATGTCCGCTTCCAGCCCATCCACCAGCGTGTCGTCCGTGTGCATAACGCCGTCCTTGATCCACGCCGTACTGCGGATGGAATCGTAATAGAAACCTTCGCTGAAGGTGTCGCTGAAATCGAAGCGCAGCTTGCGCAGCAGCGCATCAAAGCTGAGGAGGCGCAGGATCTGCCCGGCGCGCCCCGTGCTCACGTCGGCGATTTCACCTTTGCCAAAGTGTGTTTTCAGAATACCGTTCAGTGACGCTTCGTCCGGTGTCCACGGCGCGGCACGCCAGTGAAGATCGTAATTAACGTTAAACGAGGAGCCGCGCAGCGGCGTGCTGATGCCAAAGAAGTTGGCTGCCGCATCCAGCTTGTTGCCTTTAATGTCGCCCTTCAGAGACGTGCGCTGCTCGCCCGGGTTATTCACCCACTCTCCACCCGCCGTCATGCGGCCAAAGCCGGTGTCGATCAATCCGCCGGAGAGCTTGAGCGTATTCCCCTGGATGGCAAAATCACCGTCGATACGGCCATATTTTTGCCCCCACAGCCAGCACTCCGCGCAGCGCAGTTGCAGATCGGGCCAGCCGCTAAAATCGACGCGGGTAGTATTACTCAGCGGCGATGTATTCGCCGGTTTATCTTTACTCGCAGCAGCCGGGTTGTAGTAGAGATAGCGGATCGCTGCCTGCCACGGCGCGTTATTGCGCATGGTCAGCGTGCCGTTGATCTCCCGGCCCTGCGCCTCCACTTTTGAGCCGTTAGCGGTTGGCTGGGAGACAATGCTCAGATTGTTCCACTGCTGTCCGCCCAGCATCAGCGACGGCGTGCGTACGGTAATGGTCTGCGGGAACTGGGCGGCCTCATCAACGTTTTGCCCAACGCCTTTCTGGAACAGCGCCAGCCACTCCGCGCCGTCCATCGGCGGGAGATTCAGCTCAACGCCCGCATGCTCAGGCAACGGCGGCGTGGTTTTGCTGTCCGTCGTCCAGATGGCTTTGTCGAGGGTAAGCTTGCGGTTAAGCAGCCAGCGGCTGTTAAAGTGGTTTGTTCCGCCCGCGCTTCCGGTCAGCGCGAAGCTGTCCAGATTGCCATCAACGTTAAGCTTCACCGGCAGCGGCTGTCCCGCCTGTTTATCCAGCGGCGCAGGCAGTTGGCTTTGAAGATTCTTCAGGTCACCCGTAATGTCGACCTTATAGTGTGCACCTGCGTGATACGGCAGGTCGATTGCCACTTTGCCCTGCCAGGCGACCGCGCCCGCTACTGACGCCTCAATCGGCTTCGGCAGGACATCCATACGCGACGGCTGCCAGTTGCCGTCCAGATTAACGGCCACCTGATAAGCCTTTTGCCCCTCGGCTGTTGAGAAGTCGATATTCACCGGCTGATTAAACCAGCTGGCGGTCAGCGGCTCGCTTTTCAAATTACCGTTCACAAAGCTGAACTGTCCGCTGAGGTCTTTCAGGGTGCTATCAAGCGGTTTAATGTACAGGCTGTTGTTCTTCAGACGGACGTCACCTTTGGCGGTGGTCATTTCACCGTCCAGCGGGATATCCAGATGTAAGCGAGCATTCACATCGCCATCGAGCTGGAGCTGCTGAAGGGTCGCCGCCAGCGACTCTTTGAGTGGCGTCTCCTCAAAGTACGGCCCCACCGCTTTCCCCGGGCCGTTGATGTCGGCATCAATCAGCAGCTTCTCTTTTGAGTAGTCCGGGATGTTGGCCGTCAGGTTGCTGGCCGTTACGCCTCCCAGCGCAACGCTGTCCGCCTTCATCCATAATCCGTCGTTGAGGAAGTTAAGCTCGATATCCAGGTTTTTCAGCGCGGGCCAGCCCGGCTGGAACGCGAAGGTGGCGTCGTGCAGCGGCACCAGCACCTGGAACTGCCCCTCATTATGTTTGTACGGGAAAAGATGCGGGTTACCGCCGTAGACCAGCGTGGCGTTTTCCGCCTGACCGCCCTGAATTGCGCCGCTCAGATAGTCGACCAGCGCTTTACCCATCAGATTTTCCGGGAAATAGCGCCAGGCCTGAGAACCGTCATCGGTACTGATCCCGGCCAGAATGCCCAGCCACGGTTCGTCACCCTGCGGCTGTAGATAGCGGAAGTCACCCCGCGCGTGTACCGCTTTGGCTTTGACGTCGATATGGCGACCATCAAGCTGGAAGCCCTTATCGTTACGGAGCCAGTTAAGCACCGCGCTGCCCTGCTCAATTTCCAGCGGCGCGCGGAAGACCGTCTCGTAAGGCATTTTAGCGTTGTGCATATCGGCCGTGAGCCTGCCGTTCTCCACGCTGCCTTCCAGCTTGCCGCTGAAATGCTCCGCGCCCGGCAGCATCTTCCACTGCTTCCAGGCAAGATCTTTCCATGTTGCCTGGAAACGGGTTTTTTCCGTCGCCTGAAGCGGGATATCCAGCGCCAGAGAATCAATTTTTCCGCTCGGCTGCGTTGCCAGCCAGATCTCGCCCAGGTCCGGAGAGAGCTTTGCCGCCATGGAGCGCAGGCCTTCAATGGCCGCCAGATCCAGGTTACTGGCGCGGATGCGCAGCTCATCGCTGCGTTTACTCGCCGCGCCGCCCACCTCCTGCTCCGGCATCCAGGCCAGCGTCAACGCACCGCGCGGCCAGGGCTTGCCGTCCATCGTGATGCGCGTATCCGGGATGGCGAACTGCCAGCCCTCTTTTTCCTGCGTCACGTGCGCGGTGAGGTTATCAACGGAAAGCTGATGCTGCTGTCTTTCACCCTTCCAGCTCGCGCCCCCTTGCTTCAGCCAGATATCGCCGCTGGCAAATTTCCCTTTCGTCAGGGTCATCCAGCCCTCAAGGCTGAAACGGGCGGTTTCCAGCTGCATGTTTTGCTGCAGCCAGTCGCCGAGCCAGGGCTTTACATCCACATCGTCGGCCTGCAGCCAGACTTTGCCGTTGTTTAACAGGCCGTCATCGTCACGCAAGTCCATACGCACCTGCATGACGCCGTGCTGGCCGTTCAGGCTGGAAAGATTGACCTGCCCCTCGGCGCGGTGTCGATCCTTGCCGTTAAGCCAGGTCAGCTGCGGGATCGCCAGTTCGGCGCGCTGGCCAGAAAGGGTAATAAAGCTCACTTCGCTGTCGCGCAGATCGAAATGATCGAACTGGCGGAGGAAGAGATCGCTGAAGCGGTTGGCTTCCAGGCCCTGATTGTTATCACCGCCCGTCAGCGGCGTATTGGTCAGAAACTGGAGTTGATAAAAGGTGAGATCGCGAAACTGCCAGCGCAGATGCAGCAGGCTTTGCCAGACGTCCAGCGCCAGGGTTACGCGTTTGATTTTGAGATGACCGCCATCTTTCAGGCTGGCGTTGATGTCACGGACATCCAGCGTCGGGCCAAAATTCTGCCAGCTGGCGCTAACCTGGCTTACGTCGACCGGCACGCCGGTGGTGGATTCGATTTTCGCCAGCAGCTGCGGACGCCAGCTGTCCAGATGCGGTAAAACGAGGCGTAGCCCGCTCACGAGCAACGCGACAATCACGACCAGCGTTGCCCCTGTAAGCACTAAAATCCCCGGCAATCGCCTCACGCATCTCTCCTTGTCAGCTTTCGTCACGCAGCGTACTGCGTTTTACATCATTACGACGTCAAACTGCTCCTGGTTATAGAGCGGTTCAATTTGTACTTTTACCTGTTTGCCGACAAAGATTTCCACTTCCGCCAGCGCGTGCGACTCTTCGCCTTTCAGGGCTTCAGCCACCGCAGGGGAAGCATAGACCAGAAAACGGTCTGAGTCGTAGGCATGATGGACACGGACAATTTCACGCATGATCTCGTAGCAGACCGTCTCCACCGTCTTTACCGTTCCGCGTCCATGGCAGGTTGGACACTCATTACACAGGACATGTTCCACGCTTTCGCGGGTCCGTTTCCGGGTCATTTCCACCAGGCCGAGCTGCGAGAAGCCGTTGATGCTGGTCTTCACGCGATCTTTACTCAGCGCCTGTTCCAGCGAGTGCAGCACGCGACGACGATGGTCTTCATTACTCATATCGATAAAGTCGATGATGATAATGCCGCCGAGGTTGCGCAAACGAAGCTGACGCGCAATCGCCTGCGTGGCTTCGATGTTGGTGTTGAAGATGGTGTCGTCCAGATTGCGATGACCGACAAACGCGCCGGTGTTGATATCGACGGTGGTCATCGCTTCGGTCTGATCGATGATCAGATAGCCGCCGGACTTCAGTTCGACCTTACGCTCCAGGGCTCGCTGGATCTCGTTTTCGACATCATAGAGATCGAAGATCGGCTGACGCCCGGTGTAATGCTCCAGCAGGCCCGGCATTTCCGGGATGTATTCAGCGGTAAACTCCAGCAGCGCTTCATACGTCAGGCGAGAGTCCACGCGAATGCGGTCGAGTTGGGCATCGGCAAAGTCACGCAGCACGCGCTGCGCAAGCGCCAGCTCACCGTACAGCTGGTAGCGAGTCTGGTTGCGTTTTTTACGCTCCATCACTTTGGTCCAGACGCGTTTCAGGTAAGCCGCATCCGACGCCAGGTCTTCTTCGCTGATCCCTTCTGCAGCGGTACGGATAATAAACCCGCCCTGTTCATCGCAGTAGGCGCTGACCACTTTCTTCAGCCGCTCGCGCTCGCTTTCGCTCTCAATACGCTGCGAAACGCCCACATGTGACGCGCCGGGCATAAAGACCAGATAGCGGGAAGGTAAGGTAATGTCGGTGGTCAGACGGGCACCTTTGGTGCCAAGGGGATCTTTCACCACCTGCACCATTAAGTCCTGGCCCTGACGCACCAACTCGGAAATGTCGCGCACGGCAAACTGCTTTTGCTCTTCGCCCGCGACGCACTCGGTGTGCGGCATGATGTCGGAGGCATGTAAAAATGCCGCCTTATCCAGTCCAATATCTACAAAAGCCGCCTGCATACCCGGCAGTACACGACTGACACGACCTTTGTAGATATTGCCTACTATTCCGCGCCGCGCTTCACGCTCAATATGAATTTCCTGAAGAATGCCACCGTCAATATAGGCCACACGGGTTTCCGATGGCGTTACGTTTACCAACAATTCAGCCGTCATAATTATCCCTTCCCTCACGCAGTGAGTTAAAATTGCTCAGCAACTCATACGTTTCCACCAGCGGTAAGCCGACTACGGCGTGATAGCTGCCATTTATCTTCCTGACAAAACAGCCACCCAACCCTTGAATACCGTATGCACCTGCTTTATCCATCGGTTCACCGCTGGCAATATAAGCGGCGATCTCGTCGTCGGTAATCACTCTGAACGTGACATCCGTAACCACCAGGCAATCCAGCACGTGCTGGCTGTCCGCCAGCGCGACGGCCGTCATCACCTGGTGCGTTTGCCCGGACATCTTGCGCAGCATGCGCGCCGCATGGCCGGCGTCATGCGGTTTCTCGAGGACTTCACCGTTAAGGATAACGATGGTATCTGCTCCCAGCACGGGCAGATCGCGCGGCACACAGGCCACGCCCGCCTGCGCTTTCTCGCGTGCCAGGCGAGACACGTACTGCTGAGCACTTTCGCCCTCAGCACGTTTTTCTTCAATGCCGGTCACGATGCGTTCAAAAGAGACCCCTAACTGCGTCAGGAGTTCCTGACGGCGCGGGGAGCCGGAAGCAAGATACAGAGACGTCATAGAAACCTTTTATTGCACAGCAAACTGCTGGCGAACCTTACGCATCAGCAGGAATAGCCACGGCCAGAGCACACCGTTTACTACACTACTCCAGAACACTTCCGGTCGGAAAGAGACGTTGATCACTAAAAACTCTGCCCAGAAAACAACGATATCCGCAGCAAGCGACAACAGCATCACGACCAGGGCCTGTTGCCAGAGCGCGAGGTTACGGAAGAGCTGGAATTTCAGTGCGACGAGGTACGCAATAATGCTCATGGACAGGGCGCGCACGCCCAGCGTAGAGCCACTAATGAGATCCAGTATGGCACCCATCACAAAACCCGTGCCGACATTTACGCGATGCGGCAGGGCAAGGATCCAGTAAAGTAAAATGAGCAAGACCCAGTTTGGCCGGAAAACGAGAATGTTATCCGGCCAGGGCATAATCTGCAGCAACAGTGCAATGAGGAACGAGAGCCAGATGACCCAGCGTCCCTGGCTACGATAGCTTGCCACTACTGCCCTCCCGAAGAGAGTTTAGGCGGTGGCGGCGCATCAGGCTGCGGCTGCGTTAACCCGGTTGCCGGCGCAGGCACGGGCGCAGGCGGCCCCATAGAGTCCGCTGGCGGAAGAACCTGCGGCATCATCTGCATCAGGCGTTCGTTCGCCACGCGATGCACCTCTTCAGGCGTCATCGGGTTAGCACCGTTACGATCGGCCCCCCAGAGCAGCAGCAGGTAGCGCAGACGCTGTAAACCGGCGGTTGGACGGGCCTGAATCACGGTGTATGCACGCTGCGTATCCAGCTTAACCGAAGAGACCACCGCAACCGGGTAACCTTCAGGGAAGCGTCCACCGAGACCGGACGTCACCAGCACGTCGCCGACACGGATGTCCGTGTTAGCAGGCAGATGTTCCAGCTGCAGATCGTCCGTGCAGCCGTTACCGGCCGCAATCACGCGGATATCGTTACGCAGGACCTGGATCGGCAGTGCGTGGGTGGCGTCGCAAATCAGCAGCACGCGGCTGGTCAGTTTGGCGACGGCAACGACCTGGCCTACTACGCCCTTATCACTAATGACGGGCTGACCTTCATACACCCCGTTCACGCTCCCTTTGTCGATCACAACCTGATCGCTGTAAGGGTCGTTCACGGTGGAGATCACCTGGGTAACCATCTTCTGCTCGTCCTGACGCAGCGGCGAGCCGAGCAGTTCACGCAGACGCGCGTTTTCCTGCTTGTATTGCCCCAGCATCAGCAGTTCGCTGTTTTTCAGCAGCAATTCCTGGCGTAATGCCCGGTTTTCAAGTTCGAGCTGGTCTCGTGAAGACAGCGTTTGAGAAACGGAGTCGAGCAGTTCACGGGGACCATTTGATATAAAGTAGAAAGGACTGACGGCGGTATCCATGTACGTTCGGATCTGGCTGAACGTACCGAGGCGGCTATCGGCAATTATGACGCCAAGCGCAACCAGAACCGCCAGAATGAGGCGAAACTGTAGCGATGGGCCACGGCTAAAAATTGGCTTCATAGGCTATGCGTATTCTCGTGTCAGAGAGAAAGGGTAGCGATTCGCTACCCTTTCACCATGACTACTCTTCGCTGAACAAGTCGCCGCCGTGCATGTCGATCATTTCCAGCGCCTTGCCACCACCGCGGGCGACGCAAGTCAGTGGATCTTCTGCAACTACGACAGGAATACCTGTCTCTTCCATCAACAGGCGGTCGAGGTTACGCAGCAGCGCACCACCACCGGTCAGAACCATACCGCGCTCGGAGATGTCAGACGCCAGCTCTGGTGGGCACTGTTCCAGCGCAACCATTACCGCGCTCACGATGCCCGTCAGTGGTTCCTGCAGTGCTTCCAGAATTTCGTTGGAGTTCAGGGTAAAGCCGCGTGGAACACCTTCCGCCAGGTTACGGCCACGCACTTCGATCTCACGCACTTCATCGCCCGGATACGCAGAACCGATTTCGTGTTTGATACGCTCTGCGGTGGCTTCACCGATCAGAGAGCCGTAGTTACGGCGCACGTAATTGATGATGGCTTCATCGAAGCGGTCACCACCGATACGTACGGAGGAGGAGTACACCACGCCGTTCAGTGAGATAACGGCCACTTCAGTGGTACCACCACCGATATCCACCACCATAGAACCGGTGGCTTCAGAAACTGGCAGACCTGCACCGATTGCCGCAGCCATTGGCTCTTCAATCAGGAACACTTCACGTGCGCCTGCACCCTGGGCAGATTCACGGATTGCGCGACGTTCTACCTGGGTTGCGCCAACCGGCACACACACCAGAACACGCGGGCTTGGGCGCATGAAGCTGTTGCTGTGAACCTGCTTGATGAAGTGCTGAAGCATTTTTTCAGTCACGAAGAAATCAGCGATAACGCCGTCTTTCATTGGGCGAATAGCGGCGATGTTGCCAGGGGTACGACCCAGCATCTGCTTCGCGTCATGACCCACTGCGGCCACGCTTTTCGGCGAGCCTGCACGATCCTGACGAATGGCCACAACAGAAGGCTCATTCAATACGATGCCTTGTCCTTTTACATAAATAAGGGTATTCGCGGTACCCAGGTCAATGGACAGGTCATTGGAAAACATGCCACGAAATTTTTTCAACATACTAAGGGATAATCCTGAAAGCTGGGGCGGAAAACAAAATCCGCTTACTTTACCAACCACACGCAGCAGCGACAAGGCGCAAAAATCATCTGCAACGGTGAAAATTTGTGCAGTACGTTTCCTGTTGTTACAAATTCATCCCCTGACTCCCTCAGGGCTGAGTAAACAGTCGTGTTCCTCACTGATATTTGTAACCCATTAAAGGTCGTTCACTGGCTTTTTGCTCGACATACTCAAAGCTACAGGCGCGATATTCTACGTGAAAACAACGTAAACGGCAGGTCAAACAGAGTATCTTTGCAAATATTTTTTCACGTTGGTGTCAAGCGGCTGAGAGGCGGCAAAAAAATCGCCCTGACCGCCCGTCACTCCGCGCTCTGTTAACATCTGCCATTCGCCTCTGGAGCGCACGCCTGCGGCAAATACCTGTGTTCGCGTTCCCTTACACGCTTCAACCAGACTCTGAACCAGCAGCTGGTTTTCCGTGCGCTTCTCAATATTCCTTACCAGCCCCGGATGTAGCTTTAATAGCTCCACATCCAGCTCCTTGATCCAGCTGGTACTGACCAGCGTTAAACCCGCCTGCGTTACCGCGACACGGGCACCGAGCGCGTTGATCAAACGGACCACCGGACGCAACCGGCTGATGTGTTGACCCACATCCGCCTCAGCAAGTTCAAAAATAATGCGTTTGCGTTGCGATTTTTCGCATTGCATTAATGTATCACGCAGCCAGCGCTGAAAACGCGGGCGTATTAATGACTCAACGGTAACCTGTAACGCCAGATTCTCTTCAGGCCAGAATGATAAAAATGGAATCAAGCGTGTAATTTGCTGGCGGTCATACTCTTCGGAGAGCCCAAATTGCAGAACCATCGGCAGATATTCCGCAGAAATAACCTCTTCCGTCCCGTCGAAAATACGGCACATCAATTCCCGGTGGTGGACAAAACCGTTCTTCATGACCGCCGGTTTTTGATAAATACGCGGCCCGCCGCGACTCAGCATTTGCTCAATCAAAGTACGCCAGCGCACGTTTCCACGCCCTTTTTCAGGCAGCGAATCATCATAGACCGCCCATCCGTTCGCCCCTTGCAATACCGCGTTGCGGGTGGCCGCTTCCGCATGCTCCATCACCTGCTCTGTCGACTGTCCGCCGCGCCAGGCGCAAATCCCCATATGGACCATATCGTCTCTGTCGAGCATTTTGCTCTGCGGCAGCGCGTCGACGGCCTTAAGTAGCTGGCTGGCAATGCTTTCTGATTCCTTCAACGTGCGATGCGGAAGCAATACGGCAAAGTCGCTGCGGTGGTAGCGGGCCAGCAGCGCCCCCGGATAGCGCATAATAAAGGTGGAGAGCAGGTTGATCAGCGTAAAGAGATTTTCTTCCGCCGCCCGCTGCCCCCATGTGTCGCGCAGCAGATCGAAATCGGGCAGGCGAATCATCATCACCACCCCGTGCGTGCCCACTTTTTCCGGATCGTCGAGCAGCGTGGCGAGTTGATTGTCAAAGAAAAGGCGGTTGTTAAGGCCGGTTTTATTATCCTGCGCGGCATAAGAGCGGATCAGCGTATCCATTCGGCTGCGCTGGTCGCTGGCAAACTGGATCTCTGAGAGCAGCGTATCCAGCGCGCTGCTGGCGCGTGAGGGCCATTCATGGACCGAGCCGCGAACCTGCGGGCCGCGTTCACCGTTCAGGATACGCACGGAACGGATCTCCAGCAGTTCCTGGCCTGAAAGCTGGCGGCGCAGCCAGCGGACCGCGAGAAAAATCAGCAAAATAATGAAGGCGACGGCAACAGTGAGCGGCGCGGTGGTCATCATAGAACGGAAATAGCTGGCCATCGGATCGAGGTAGACCATGTGTATGGTCATCCCCGGATTTTTGAGGGAGTGCACCGTTACTTCCCGATACTGGCTCACCACGCCCGCAGGTCGATAGCTGTCCTGTCGTTCATGGCTTAAAACCGGATGCTTTCCCTGCTGGATGTCGACCTGAATAATATCAACCGGCACCATCAACTCATCCAGCTCCCGGGATAGCTCAGGAAGTGGAGTGGTCAACAGACGCGTATCAATGACCGACGCAACGGACTGCACCCGGTTGACCAGTTTGTCCTGAATGGCGTTATAAAAGCTCAGAGAGCAACCAAGAAGCGTGACAAAGATGGTAAGCCCCGTCAGCAGGGTGATAAAAGCCGAGAACTTCGTCGTTAATCGCATCCTTGAGATTACTCCGTGGGTTGATGGGGTAGCGAGTAAGCGCTAACTTGCATTTCAAATGCGGCATACTACCAAACCTGGCGTATCTGGCAATTTATTGCGTTAAATCGGCATTGCTTTACCCTGAGCGAGTATAGTCTTCAGGAACTCTTTTCCAATCATCTGAGCCGTGAGGACCCCGTATGCAGGCTTTAATCTTAGAACAGCAGGACGGCAAAACGCTTGCCTCAGTACAGGCCGTAGAAGAGACTCGCCTGCCGGAAGGCGACGTCACCGTCGACATCGACTGGTCCAGTTTAAATTATAAAGATGCGCTGGCGATCACCGGCAAGGGTAAAATCATCCGAAATTTCCCTATGGTGCCGGGTATTGATTTTGCTGGCCGGGTTCATAGCAGCGAAGATCCCCGTTTTCATGCGGGCCAGCAGGTGCTGCTCACCGGCTGGGGCGTGGGCGAAAATCACTGGGGCGGGCTGGCAACGCAGGCGCGCGTGAAGGGCGACTGGCTGGTGCCTATGCCGAAAGGCATAGATGGCCGCAAAGCGATGATCGTTGGTACCGCAGGCTTTACCGCCATGCTGTGCGTGATGGCGCTGGAAGAGGCGGGTGTTCGCCCCGAGTCGGGTGAAATTGTTGTGACCGGGGCCAGCGGTGGCGTGGGCAGCACGGCGGTCACGCTGCTGCACAAGCTGGGTTATCAGGTTGCGGCGGTTTCCGGCCGTGAAAGCACGCATGATTATCTGCGCCAGCTCGGCGCCAGCCGCATTCTTGGCCGCGATGAGTTTGCCGAGACCCGCCCGCTGGAAAAACAGGTCTGGGCAGGTGCGGTGGATACCGTCGGTGATAAAGTGCTGGCAAAAGTCCTGGCGCAGATGAACTACGGCGGCTGCGTGGCAGCCTGCGGCCTGGCGGGCGGATTTGCCCTGCCAACGACCGTCATGCCATTTATTCTGCGTAACGTCCGCCTGCAGGGCGTGGATTCCGTGATGACGCCTGCGGCTCGCCGCGCAGAGGCATGGGAGCGTCTGGTGCGCGATTTGCCGGAATCGTTCTATACCCAGAGCGCTACCGAAATTACGCTCAGCCAGGCACCTGAATATGCCAGTAAGATCATGGATAACCAGTTCCACGGCCGCGCGCTGGTGAAAATCGCCTAATCTTCAAATTTTCGTGACATATTCGCGCTAACGCTTCTCCTCCGTCATGCTTAGAAAAACGCATGACGGAGGATGCCATGAAAAACCGAAAACTGACGGAAGCCGACGTAACGTCTGAATCTGTCTTTATGTTACAGCGCCGCCAGATCCTGAAAATGCTTGGCATCAGCGCCACGGCACTGACGCTCTCTCCAGCGGCACACGCCGACCTGCTCGGCTGGTTTAAAGGCAACGATCGCCCTAAGGCGCCTTCCGGTGCCCCGCTTACCTTTACCAAACCCGCCGAATGGCAAAACACGCTGGCGCTCACGCCGGAAGATAAAGTCACCGGCTACAACAACTTCTACGAATTTGGTCTGGATAAAGCCGATCCTGCCGCCAATGCCGGCAGCATGAAAACCGATCCGTGGACGCTGAAAATCGACGGTGAAGTGGCAAAACCTCTGACGCTGGACCATCACGATCTGACCACCCGCTTCCCGCTTGAGGAGCGTATCTATCGCATGCGCTGCGTAGAGGCCTGGTCGATGGTGGTCCCCTGGGTAGGCTTCCCGCTGCATAAGCTGCTGGCGATGGTTGAACCCACCAGCAACGCAAAATACGTCGCCTTCCAGACGCGCTACGCCCCGGACGAGATGCCGGGCCAGAAAGACCGGTTCATCGGCGGCGGGCTGGAGTATCCATACGTTGAAGGGTTACGTCTTGACGAAGCCATGCATCCCCTTACCCTCCTGACCGTCGGCGTTTACGGCAAGGCGCTTCCGCCGCAGAACGGTGCCCCCATCCGTTTAACCGTGCCGTGGAAATACGGTTTCAAAGGGATTAAATCGATCGTCAGCATTAAGTTGACCCGCGAACGTCCGCCGACGACATGGAACCTGGCGGCGCCGGGTGAATACGGCTTCTTCGCCAACGTGAACCCGCATGTGGATCATCCCCGCTGGTCGCAGGCGACGGAACGCTTTATTGGCTCCGGCGGCGCGCTGGACGTGAAGCGCCAGCCCACGCTGCTGTTTAACGGGTATGCGGATGAAGTGGCGTCCCTTTACCGTGGCCTCAATTTACGGGAGAACTTCTGAGTGCGTTTAACGGCAAAGCAGATTACCTGGCTGAAAGTGCTGCTGCATTTAGCCGGGATACTTCCTTTTATCTGGCTGTTCTGGGCGGCCAGCCAGGGCCTCTTTAGCGCCGATCCGGCAAAGGATATCCAGCATTTTACCGGTCGGATGGCTCTGAAATTTTTGCTGGCCACCTTGCTCGTCTCGCCGCTGGCGCGCTACGCTAAACAGCCATTATTGATACGCACCCGTCGGCTTTTGGGGCTATGGTGTTTTGCCTGGGCGAGCCTGCACCTCACCAGTTACGCCCTGCTGGAACTGGGAATTAACAATCTGACACTGCTTGGCCGCGAGCTGGTAACACGCCCTTACCTGATGCTGGGCATTGTTAGCTGGCTGATCCTGCTGGCGTTAGCGCTGACATCCACGCAATATGCGCAGCGAAAGCTGGGCCGTCGCTGGCAGTTGCTGCACAACTTCGTCTATCTTGTCGCGATCCTCGCCCCCATTCATTATCTGTGGTCGGTGAAGATCCTCTCTCCGCAGCCGGTCCTTTACGCGCTGGCAGCCGTGGCGCTTTTAGCATGGCGTTACAAGAAGTTCCGCCAGTGGTTGCGATAGTTCGCGAAACTGTGCGTTTTCCCGCAGATTACCTCTCAACCGCAAATCTTTTTTGGATTGCGGTTGATAATCTTCCCTGATAAGACCAGTATTTAGCTGCCAAATGCTACGAAATCGTTATAATGTGCGACCTTGGTTCGCCTGACAGCGGTTTTAGGCCTCTGAAAAGGTGACATTTGCGCTTCGAGGGTATATTTTGTTTTTTACCCGAAAATCGCAGGAGATAGCGGCATAATGACTGATAAGTTCCACATCTTAGTTTTAAACGGACCGAACCTGAACATGCTCGGCACCCGTGAGCCAGAGAAGTACGGCACGCTGACATTGAGCGAAATTGTTAACCGTCTGAGCACGGAAGCAGCCTCGCTGAATGTGGATTTGGATCATTTTCAGTCAAACGCGGAGTACGCAATCATCGACCGTATTCATCAGGCTAAAGACACTGTGGACTATATCCTGATCAATCCGGCCGCGTTTACGCACACCAGTGTTGCTATCCGCGACGCACTGCTCGCGGTGAGTATCCCGTTTATCGAGATCCACCTGAGTAACGTGCACGCCCGAGAGCCGTTCCGCCACCATTCGTATCTGTCGGATATCGCTGCTGGCGTTATCTGCGGACTGGGCGCAGACGGCTATTCATACGCTTTACAGACAGCGGTAAAACGCTTGTCACAATCACACTAAACAAGAGTACGGAACCCACTCATGGATATTCGTAAGATAAAAAAACTGATCGAGCTGGTTGAAGAATCAGGCATCTCCGAACTGGAAATTTCTGAAGGCGAAGAGTCTGTACGCATCAGCCGTGCAGCCCCAGCCGCTAGCTTCCCGGTAATGCAGCAAGCTTACGCTGCGCCAGTGCAGCAGCCTGCGCTTTCCGCAGCCGTTGCGCCAGCAGCAGCTGAAGCCGCACCTGCCGCTGCAGCAGAAATCAGTGGTCACATCGTACGTTCCCCAATGGTTGGTACTTTCTACCGCACCCCGAGCCCGGACGCGAAGGCGTTCATCGAAGTGGGTCAGAAAGTCAACGTAGGCGATACCCTGTGCATCGTTGAAGCGATGAAAATGATGAACCAGATCGAAGCTGACAAGTCAGGTACTGTGAAAGCGATTCTGGTCGAAAGTGGTCAGCCGGTTGAATTTGACGAGCCGCTGGTCGTCATCGAGTAACGAGGCGAACATGCTGGATAAAATTGTTATCGCCAACCGTGGCGAGATTGCACTGCGTATTCTTCGTGCCTGTAAAGAACTGGGCATCAAGACCGTGGCCGTGCACTCAAGCGCGGATCGCGATTTAAAACACGTATTGCTGGCGGATGAGACGGTCTGTATTGGCCCGGCTCCGTCCGTAAAAAGCTATCTGAACATCCCGGCTATCATCAGCGCCGCTGAAATCACCGGCGCGGTGGCAATTCATCCGGGTTACGGCTTCCTCTCTGAGAACGCCAACTTTGCTGAGCAGGTTGAACGCTCTGGCTTTATCTTCATCGGTCCGAAAGCCGACACCATTCGCCTGATGGGCGACAAAGTGTCTGCAATCACCGCAATGAAAAAAGCCGGTGTTCCAACCGTGCCAGGCTCTGACGGTCCTCTGACCGACGACATGGATGCTAACCGTGCTCATGCTAAACGCATTGGCTACCCGGTTATCATCAAGGCGTCCGGCGGCGGCGGCGGTCGCGGTATGCGCGTTGTGCGCAGCGATGCTGAACTGGCGCAGTCCATCTCCATGACCAAAGCGGAAGCGAAAGCGGCTTTCAGCAATGACATGGTGTACATGGAAAAATACCTGGAAAACCCACGCCACATCGAAATTCAGGTGCTGGCTGACGGTCAGGGTAACGCGATCTATCTGGCAGAACGTGACTGCTCCATGCAGCGTCGTCACCAGAAAGTGGTCGAAGAAGCGCCAGCGCCGGGCATTACCCCGGAACTGCGTCGCTACATCGGCGAGCGTTGCGCCAAAGCGTGCGTCGATATCGGCTATCGCGGGGCGGGTACCTTTGAGTTCCTGTTCGAAAACGGCGAGTTCTACTTCATTGAGATGAACACCCGTATTCAGGTTGAACACCCGGTTACCGAAATGATCACCGGCGTTGACCTGATCAAAGAGCAGCTGCGTATCGCAGCCGGTCAGCCTCTGTCCATCAAGCAGGAAGAAGTTGTGGTGAAAGGCCATGCGGTAGAGTGCCGTATCAACGCCGAAGACCCGAACACCTTCCTGCCAAGCCCGGGTAAAATCACGCGTTTCCACGCGCCGGGTGGCTTTGGTGTGCGCTGGGAGTCTCATATCTACGCTGGCTACACCGTACCTCCGTACTATGACTCAATGATCGGTAAGCTGATCTGCTACGGCGAAAACCGTGACGTGGCGATTGCCCGCATGAAGAACGCCCTGCAGGAGCTGATCATCGACGGTATTAAAACCAACGTTGATCTGCAGATGCGTATCATGAGCGACGAGCACTTCCAGAATGGTGGAACGAATATCCACTACCTGGAGAAAAAACTCGGCCTGAACGAGAAGTAAGAGAGCTGTGTTGCTAAAAGGCCGGATTATCCGGCCTTTTTTTATTTCTGGGGATCGCAAAGCCCCATCATGTACAATCCCTGCTTTCTGCATCCACAAGGGACAAAAAATGGACAAACGTTTTGTTCAGGCCCATAAAGAAGCGCGCTGGGCGCTGTGGCTGACCCTTCTCTATCTTGCCGCATGGTTAGTAACTGCTTACTTACCTGACTCCGCTATTGGCATCACCGGCCTGCCGCACTGGTTCGAAATGGCCTGCCTGCTGGTACCGCTAGTGTTTATTCTGCTGTGCTGGGCAATGGTGAAATTCATCTATCGCGATATTCCGCTGGAGGACGATGATGCAGCTTGAAGTCATTCTGCCGCTTGTCGCATACCTGCTGGTCGTGTTTGGTTTATCCATTTACGCCGTGCGCAAAAGAACGACCGGTGCTTTTCTGAACGAGTATTTCCTCGGCAGCCGTTCGATGGGCGGCGTTGTGCTGGCAATGACGCTGACCGCGACCTATATCAGCGCCAGCTCGTTTATTGGCGGCCCCGGTGCGGCCTACAAATACGGGTTAGGCTGGGTACTGCTTGCTATGATCCAGCTGCCTGCCGTCTGGCTCTCCCTCGGTATTCTTGGTAAGAAATTTGCCATTCTGGCGCGCCGCTATAATGCCGTCACGCTCAACGACATGCTGTTTGCCCGTTACCAGAGCCGCTTACTGGTGTGGCTGGCGAGCTTAAGCCTGCTGGTGGCCTTTATTGGCGCGATGACGGTACAGTTTATCGGCGGGGCACGCCTGCTGGAAACGGCGGCCGGGATCCCTTACGAGACAGGCCTGCTTATCTTCGGGGTAAGCATCGCGCTCTATACCGCGTTTGGCGGGTTCCGCGCCAGCGTGCTGAACGATACGCTGCAGGGAATGGTCATGCTCATCGGCACGATTGTTCTGCTGGTGGGGATTGTTCATGCCGCGGGTGGACTCACTCATGCGGTGGAAACCCTGGAAGCGATTGACCCGAAACTGATTTCACCGCAGGGCGCGGATGATATCCTCTCGCCGACCTTTATGACCTCGTTCTGGGTGTTAGTCTGCTTCGGGGTGATTGGTCTGCCGCATACCGCCGTGCGCTGTATCTCCTATAAAGACAGTAAAGCCGTTCACAAGGGCATCATCATCGGGACGATTGTGGTCGCGGTCCTGATGTTTGGTATGCATCTGGCAGGTGCGTTAGGGCGCGCGGTGATCCCCGACCTTACCGTGCCGGATCTGGTGATCCCGACGCTGATGGTAAAAGTGCTGCCGCCCTTCGCCGCCGGAATTTTCCTCGCAGCGCCAATGGCCGCCATTATGTCGACCATTAACGCCCAGTTACTGCAAAGTTCCGCTACGATCATTAAAGATCTCTATCTGAACCTGCGCCCTGAGCAGGTTGAAAATGAACGTCGCCTGAAGCGGATGTCTGCCGTCATTACGCTGGTGTTAGGAGCTTTGCTGATGTTAGCTGCATGGCGTCCGCCGGAGATGATCATCTGGCTGAACCTGCTGGCGTTTGGTGGGCTTGAAGCCGTTTTCCTGTGGCCGCTGGTATTAGGTCTTTACTGGGAACGCGCGAACGCTGCAGGCGCGCTGAGCGCGATGATTGTTGGCGGTGTGCTGTATGCCATCCTTGCGACATTTAAGATTCAGTATCTGGGCTTCCATCCGATTGTGCCTTCGTTACTGCTAAGTTTACTGGCGTTTGTGGTGGGGAACCGTTTCGGTCAGCCCGCCCCACAACCCGCTATGATTTCTACTGATAAATAAAGAGTTTTGCCATGCCGTGGATCCAACTAAAACTGAACACAACCGGCGCGAACGCCGAAGAGCTAAGCGATGCGCTGATGGAAGCCGGCTCTGTCTCCATCACCTTTCAGGACACGCACGACACGCCGGTCTTTGAACCGCTGCCGGGCGAAACGCGCCTGTGGGGTGATACCGACGTGATCGGCCTGTTCGATGCCGAAACCGACATGAAAGAGGTGGTGGCGATTCTGGAAAACCATCCGCTGCTGGGTGCAGGCTTCGCGCATAAAATCGAACAGCTGGAAGACAAAGACTGGGAACGCGAGTGGATGGACAATTTCCATCCGATGCAGTTCGGCAAACGTCTGTGGATCTGCCCAAGCTGGCGCGAGGTTCCCGATGAAAACGCGGTGAACGTGATGCTTGACCCAGGCCTGGCGTTTGGCACCGGCACCCATCCAACCACGTCTCTGTGCCTGCAGTGGCTGGATGGTCTCGATCTGGATGGTAAGACGGTGATCGACTTCGGCTGCGGTTCCGGGATCCTCGCGATTGCCGCTCTGAAACTGGGCGCGGCGAAAGCCATCGGGATCGATATCGATCCGCAGGCCATTCAGGCCAGCCGCGATAATGCCGAGCGTAACGGCGTGTCCGATCGTCTGGAGCTCTACCTGCCGGAAGCGCAGCCAGAAGCCATGAAAGCCGATGTGGTGGTCGCAAACATTCTCGCGGGCCCACTGCGTGAACTGGCGCCATTAATCAGCGTGCTGCCGGTTGAGGGCGGTCTGCTGGGACTTTCCGGCATTCTGGCAAGCCAGGCGGAGAGCGTTTGCGAAGCCTACGCCGATCTCTTTGCGCTCGACCCGGTCGTCGAGAAAGAAGAGTGGTGCCGCATAACCGGTCGTAAAAAATAAGTATTTGGCGTGGTCCTCTGACCACGCCTTTTCTCCTCGAATATTCCTCCCGCCCCTGGCCTGCCTCCGGTAAAATAACCCCACAAATCATATTGATAAATTTTGATTTGGATAATAAAAATTCACGGGAAGAATATTATGAAACACGTTTATAGCAAGGCAGCGCTGTTAGCGCTGAGCATGATCTCGGCTTCAGCATGCGCATCACACTGGAGCTACAAAGGAGAAAGTTCACCTGAGCACTGGGGCGAACTGGATGAGGCCTACAAGACCTGCCAAAGCGGGATGAACCAGTCCCCGATTGATATCGATTCCACCGTTAACGCCCATCTTTCCCCGCTGCAAACGCACTACGTTGACGGCCCTGTGACGCTGACAAACAATGGCCATACTATTCAGGCAAGCGAGCAGGCCGACACTCGCGACACTATTACGCTGGATAAGCAAACCTGGACATTACAGCAGTTCCACTTCCACGCGCCGAGCGAAAACACCGTGCACGGCAAGCATTACGCGATGGAGATGCACCTTGTGCATAAAAATGCGAAGGGGGAACTGGCGGTGGTCGCGGTCATGTTCGACAAAGGGGCAGAGAACCGTGAGCTTGATAAACTGTGGGACGTTATGCCTCAGCAGGCTGAGCTGAACGTCTCCATCAAGCAGGAGCTCAACCTGAATAAGCTGCTGCCGGAAGATAAAACGTACTGGCGCTTTAGCGGCTCGCTGACAACGCCACCGTGTTCAGAAGGCGTCACCTGGATCGTGCTTAAGCATCCTCTGACGGTGTCCGCCGGGCAGCTCGAGAAATTCACCCACACAATGCATCACGATAATAACCGGCCGGTACAGTCCCTCCATGGTCGTGTTATCCTCGAATAACGTCTATTTTTTGCCCTGAGATCATGTTCTAAAATGCGACGCAGATCGCAAAGAAGTGGGGAAATCTGCTGTTAAAAACAGCAGATTATCCCGCTCATCTGTCGCATTTATTCAGAAATGATGAGAAGTTACGGGAAATTGTAAGCGCACATAAAATAGCCATCATCGCATAACTCAATGATTTAAATAATGAATAATTTTAAACGAAAAGATTGCGCGGCGATTCCTTGATCTACAACAGTGGATTGTTCAAAGTTTGGCCTTTCATCTCGTGCAAAAAATGCGTAATATACGCCGCCTTGCAGTCACAGTATGGTCATTTCTTAACTCATGCGCATCGGACACCACCAGCTTAGAAATCGCCTGATCGCAGCCCCAATGGCAGGTATTACCGACCGGCCGTTCAGGACGCTGTGCTATGAGATGGGAGCCGGTTTAACCGTATCCGAGATGATGTCGTCTAACCCGCAGGTTTGGGAAAGCGATAAATCCCGCCTTCGGATGGTGCACATTGATGAACCAGGTATTCGCACCGTGCAAATTGCCGGAAGCGTGCCTGAAGAGATGGCAGATGCCGCGCGTATTAACGTGGAAAGTGGTGCCCAGATTATTGATATCAATATGGGTTGCCCGGCCAAAAAGGTGAATCGCAAGCTTGCAGGTTCAGCCCTTCTGCAATACCCCGACCAGGTGAAAGCTATCCTGACGGCGGTTGTCAGCGCAGTGGACGTTCCTGTTACGTTGAAGATTCGCACGGGTTGGTCGCCGGAACACCGTAACTGTGTAGAGATTGCCCAACTGGCCGAAGATTGTGGTATTCAGGCCCTGACCATCCACGGACGCACTCGCGCCTGTTTGTTCAATGGTGAAGCTGAATACGACAGCATTCGGGCAGTTAAGCAGAAGGTTTCCATTCCGATTATCGCGAATGGCGACATAACTGACCCGCTTAAAGCCAGGGCTGTACTCGACTATACGGGAGCTGATGCTCTGATGATAGGACGTGCAGCTCAGGGAAGACCCTGGATCTTCCGGGAAATCCAGCATTATCTGGACACTGGGGAGCTGCTTGCCCCACTGCCTCTGGCAGAGGTAAAGCGCTTGCTTTGTTCGCATGTTCGGGAACTGCATGACCACTACGGTCAGGCAAAAGGGTACCGAATTGCGCGTAAACACGTCTCCTGGTATCTCCAGGAGCACGCTCCAGATGACCAGTTTCGGCGCACATTCAACGCCATTGAGGATGCCAGCGAACAGCTGGAGGCGTTGGAGGCATACTTCGAAAATCTTGCGTAATGAAATAAAGAGCTGACAGAACTATGTTCGAACAACGCGTAAATTCTGACGTACTGACCGTTTCTACCGTTAACTCTCAGGATCAGGTAACTCAAAAGCCCCTGCGTGACTCGGTTAAACAGGCACTGAAGAACTATTTTGCTCAACTGAATGGTCAGGATGTTAATGACCTGTATGAGCTGGTACTGGCTGAAGTTGAACAGCCACTGTTGGACATGGTGATGCAATACACCCGCGGTAACCAGACCCGCGCTGCGCTGATGATGGGTATCAACCGTGGTACTCTGCGTAAGAAACTGAAAAAATACGGCATGAACTGATACTAATCAGTTAAATGCTTGTTTAAAAAGGCGCTACCTGGCATGGGGATGCGCCTTTTTTATTGTCTTATTCTTTCACCGTCAACGCTTTGTAAACCTTTGCTTATCCCGCTTTTAAACCGCTTCTTTTCGTGTATATTTCCACCACTTCAGTGGCTCTCTTCTCGCGGAATGACACAATGATTCGTAAATACTGGTGGCTGGTCGTCTTTGCAATCTCCGTTTTCCTTTTCGATGCCCTCCTGATGCAGTGGATTGAACTGATGAGCACCGAAACCGACAAGTGCCGCAATATGAACTCCGTCAATCCGCTGAAATTAGTGAACTGTTCAGAACTCGATTAACACCCTGCCGTCATCGGCCTCCCCGTATTGCCCACTAAAAACGGGGATTTAAATCCCTTTGAGCCGTTACCTGACGGTGATAATGTCTCGCCCTTCTCAACCTCTCCTGCGTAACGTCATACTCGAGTAGAACCGACCATGCTGGTTAGCCAATATAACCCTATCCTAGTAGCCCTCTCCTTTGCTGTTGCTATCCTTGCTGCTTACACCGCGCTGAATATGGCTGCACGCGTCGCCGGGAGTCAGGGTGTCGCAGCGCGCGTCTGGCTGGCGGGAGGCGGTGTTGCGATGGGCATTGGCGTATGGGCCATGCACTTTATCGGCATGCTGGCGATGGATCTCTCCATGAGCATGAGCTACAACGCGACCCTGACGATTTTATCTATGGTCATCGCCGTGGGGTCGTCACTGTTTGCGCTATGGCTCGTCAGCTGTGAACAACTGCGCATGCGCCGCCTGCTCCCCGGCGCTCTGGTGATGGGAATCGGCATTGTTGCCATGCATTACACCGGTATGGCGGCGCTGGAGGTGAGGCCGGGGATCGTTTGGGACACGCTGTGGGTGGCCATTTCGGTCGTGATTGCGCTTGTCGCTTCGCTTGCAGCATTGTGGCTGACCTTCCGCCTGCGCCACGAAGCCGCTCAGGTGGTGCTGATGCGCCTGGGTGCCGCCATCACGATGGGAATTGCTATCGCCGGTATGCACTACGCCAGGATGAAGGCCGCGCAGTTTCCAATGTCCACCATGGTTCACCATCAGGGTATTAACGGCAGCTGGCTGGCCGTGCTGGTCAGCGTCGTCGCGCTCTCTATTCTTGGGATCACCCTGCTGGTGTCGATGCTGGATGCCCGCCTGCAGGCACGAACCGCCCTTCTGGCCTCGTCGCTGGCAGAAGCGAACCGGGAACTTGCGCAGCTGGCGCTGCACGATACGCTGACGCGTCTGCCCAACCGTATCCTGCTGGAGGACCGGCTCGATCAGGCCATCAGCAAAGCTGACCGTGAAGGTACCCATTTCGCCCTGATGTTCATGGATCTCGACGGTTTTAAAGCCATCAATGACGCCTACGGCCATGATGTCGGTGACAGGCTGCTGGTCGCCGTTACGCAGCGTCTGCTGCATCTCCTGAAGGGCCAGTTTACCCTTGCACGCATTGGCGGCGATGAGTTTGTTCTGCTGGCTGAGGGAGAAGGTCCGGACGATGCGGCCTCGCTGGCAAATTCGCTGGTGCGGGCGATCGATAGCCCGTTCACTCTCGACCCCTACGAACTGGTGGTAACGCTTAGCATTGGTATCGCCCTGTACCCTCACGACGGCAAAACCGAACGTGAGCTGATGTTTAACGCCGACGCGGCGATGTATCACACCAAGCATATGGGCCGAAACGGCTATCACTTTTTCCAGCCCTCCATGAACACTCTGGCGCAGACCCATCTTCAGTTAATGAACGATCTGTGGATGGCCGTCGATCGTAATGAACTGCGCCTGCTTTATCAGCCAAAGTTTCACGCGCCCGCGGGCCCTCTCCTCGGGTTTGAAGCGCTGCTGCGCTGGCAGCATCCGAAGCAGGGTTTACTGACGCCGGATCTTTTCCTGCCGCTGGCGGAAAAAACCGGGCTTATCATCCCTATTGGTAACTGGGTGCTCAATGAAGCCTGTCGCCAGCTGAGAGAATGGCATCTGCAGGGGCATCGAAACTGGTCAATGGCAGTAAACCTGTCGACGCTGCAGTTCGAACAGCCCTCGCTGGTTAAAACAGTGCTCGACTGCCTGGAGCGTCATCACGTCCCGCCGGAAATGTTGATCCTGGAAGTCACGGAAACTACGGCGATGAGCAACCCCGATGAGAGCGTGCGGGTGCTGACAGAGCTGACGGATGCTGGGGTGAAAGCCTCGATTGATGATTTTGGGACCGGATATTCGAGCCTGCTGTATCTCAAGCGTTTACCGGCCTGTGAACTGAAGATAGACAGAGCGTTTGTGAAAGAGTTAAGCGGTGAAAGCGAGGATGCCACCATTGTCTCTGCGATTGTGGCCCTCGCGAAAACGCTCAACCTGAAAGTCGTGGCCGAAGGTGTGGAAACCGAAGCGCAGCAAGCCTTTTTGACGGAGCTGGGCTGTAATACCTTACAGGGTTATCTGTTAGGTAAACCCGCCAGCGCGCAGACCATCGAGGCGCTTTGTGCACGGGGTGAAATGTTGCCAGGCGCTGAGCCGTAATCATTATGAGGCGACACGCGCAAGAGAGGGAGTGTCGCCAGAATACTGTCGACCAGGGCTGGCGCCTGCTGATAAAGATTAAAACTGTCGGTATTCATTAACCAGTTTTTAATGATGCCGCTAAAAAAACCGTGGAATACTATCATGGTCAGCTCAACGTTCACCTGCGACGAAATGATGTTTCGAGAAATACATTTTTCCAGCGTAACGCGCAAAGAATCATAATTGAACCCAATACGTTTCCGAATTTCATCCTCTGAAATCATATCGCTAGTAAATTCACATTTATGATACAAAATTTGTAATAGCGCACATTGACGGGGTTCGCATGCGATATACTGAAGCGCAGTAATGAATTGCTCACGAAGTATTAACAACGGATCATCATTTTCGGAGAGAGAAAGCCTGTCGCGAATGATTTCACGTAGCGGTAATTGCTGTTCCCAAATGGCATTAAATATCTCTGCTTTACTGGTAAAGTGCCAGTAGATAGCACCACGCGTAACCTTTGCGGCATCGGCGATATCCGTCAGCGTCGTGCTGGCTACGCCTCGCGTCGCAAACTGCCCGATAGCCGCCTCAATCAACTGCTGTCGGGTTTGTTGAGCCTCTTCTTTCTTTTTACGCGCCATTGACAGCTACTCTTTACTCGCAGGGTATATACATAACATCAGGTTCGGATGGCTGGAAGTATTCACTAAAAGCCGTTTTAATTTTGCACAAAAAAAGTCAATTTACTTAATCTATAAACAATCTAAATACATGCCCGGAATTAAATTCACGAAATGAATAAATTTACCGGTTAAGCTCTATTAGCCTGATTTAGCGGGCAGAAGTATAGCCGTATTTTCTACGGGACTGATTCTGATTTTCCTCTCAGGCCTCGTCATTCGCACTTATAAATTAAAAAACATTAAATACCCTCATTATTATACGCAGCTACATTTTATTTTTTCCCTCTGCCCCACTACCGATCTACGGCAAACATCGGTTAATGGGTATTTAAAGGAACAGTCATGACGAATCATTTCAGATGTTTACCCTTAGCCGGTTTCATTGTCTGCGCTGTACTGCTCACTGGATGCGATGGCCAGGAAAAACAACAACAACATGCACAGGCGCCTCAGGTCAGCGTCCATATCGTGAAAAGTGCGCCGCTGGCCGTCACAACTGAACTCCCGGGCAGAACAGATGCGTTCCGCGTTGCGGAGGTTCGTCCACAGGTTAGCGGTATCATTCTCCGTCGCAACTTCACGGAAGGTAGCGATGTAAAAGCTGGGGAATCACTTTATCAAATTGATCCTGCGACCTATCAGGCGGCTTACGACAGCGCGAAAGGCGAGCTGGCAAAGGCGCAGGCGGCGGCCAATATTGCACACCTGACGGTGAAACGTTATCTCCCACTGGTGGGAACACAGTATGTCAGCAAACAAGAGTATGACCAGGCCGTGGCCACGGCCCAGCAGGCAGATGCCGGCGTTGTCGCCGCAAAAGCGGGCGTTGAAAGCGCACGTATCAACCTTGCGTATACCAAAGTAACGTCCCCTGTCGATGGCCGCATCGGCAAATCCAGCGTGACGGAAGGGGCGCTCGTGACGAACGGGCAGGCCGCAGCGCTGGCCACGGTCCAGCAGCTTGATCCGATTTATGTCGATGTGACCCAGTCGAGCAATGAATTTATGCGCCTGAAGCAGACGAGCCTGCAAAAAGGCGACACGGCCAGCAGCGTTGAGCTGCTGATGGAGAATGGTCAGCCCTATCCGCTGAAAGGCACCCTGCAGTTCTCCGACGTTACGGTGGATGAAAGCACCGGCTCAATCACGCTGCGCGCCATTTTCCCGAACCCTCAACACCTGCTGTTACCGGGGATGTTCGTTCGCGCCCGCATTGATGAAGGCACACAGCCAGATGCCATTCTGGTTCCGCAGCAGGGCGTGACCCGAACGCCGCGTGGCGACGCAACCGTGCTGGTGGTTAATGATAAAAACCAGGTTGAATCACGTACCGTCGTTGCGCCTCAGGCCATTGGCGACCGCTGGCTGGTGACGGAAGGGCTGAAAAACGGTGACCGCGTGATTGTCAGCGGATTACAAAAAGTCAGACCAGGGGCTACCGTCGTCGCCACGCCAGATACCACCACGACTCCCGCCAGTTAAGGAACGACGACATGGCTAATTTCTTTATTCAAAGGCCAGTTTTCGCCTGGGTACTTGCCATCATTTTGATGATTGCAGGCGGGCTGGCCATTCTCAAACTGCCCGTCGCCCAGTATCCGACGATTGCTCCGCCAGCCGTGGCGATTTCTGCGACCTACCCCGGCGCTGATGCCCAGACGGTGCAGGATACCGTGACCCAGGTTATCGAACAGAACATGAACGGTATCGACAACCTGATGTACATGTCTTCCACCAGCGATTCAGCAGGTAATGTCACCATCACACTGACCTTCGAGTCAGGAACGGATCCGGACATCGCCCAGGTGCAGGTGCAGAACAAACTGCAGCTCGCCATGCCGCTGCTGCCGCAAGAGGTACAGCAGCAGGGGATTGGCGTTGAGAAATCCAGCAGCAGCTTCCTGCTGGTCGCCGGTTTTGTTTCGGACAACAAAAACCTCACTCAGGATGATATCTCCGACTATGTCGCCTCGAACGTCAAAGATGCTATCAGCCGAACGACGGGTGTCGGCGACGTTCAGCTGTTTGGCGCCCAGTATGCGATGCGCATCTGGCTCGACAGCAACGCGATGAATAAATACCAGCTGACGCCGCTGGATATTATCAACCAGCTGAAAACGCAGAACGACCAGATAGCGGCAGGTCAGTTGGGCGGTACGCCATCGGTTCCTGGACAGCAGTTGAATGCCTCCATCATCGCGCAAACTCGCCTGAAATCACCGGAAGAGTTTGGCCGCGTGACGCTCAAGGTGAACCAGGACGGCTCGATGGTTCACCTGAAGGATGTCGCTCGCATTGAGCTCGGCGGCGAAAACTACAATATGGTGACCAAAATCAACGGGCAGGCCGCAACCGGCCTGGGGATTAAGCTGGCAACCGGGGCAAACGCGCTGGATACCGCGGCAGCCATCAAGAGCAAACTGGCGCAACTGCAACAGTTCTTCCCGCAGGGGTTGAAGGTCGTCTATCCCTATGACACCACGCCTTTTGTGAAAATTTCTATTCATGAAGTGGTGAAGACCCTGTTTGAAGCGATCGTTCTGGTCTTCCTGGTCATGTATCTGTTCCTGCAAAACCTGCGCGCGACGCTCATTCCGACTATCGCGGTGCCGGTGGTTCTGCTGGGTACCTTCGCGGTTCTTGCGGCGTTCGGTTTCTCCATCAACACCCTGACGATGTTCGGGATGGTACTGGCGATAGGGCTACTCGTTGATGACGCCATCGTGGTGGTCGAGAACGTTGAGCGCGTGATGGTAGAGGACAAGCTGCCGCCCAAAGAGGCCACGCAGAAGTCGATGGAGCAGATCCAGGGCGCGCTGGTGGGGATCGCGATGGTTCTCTCGGCGGTCTTTGTCCCGATGGCCTTTTTTGGTGGCTCGACGGGCGCCATCTATCGCCAGTTCTCGCTGACTATCGTTTCCGCCATGGCCCTCTCCGTGCTGGTTGCGCTGATCCTGACGCCCGCACTCTGCGCAACGCTGCTTAAGCCCGTTTCTGGCGATCATCATGAGAAGAAAGGGGGGTTCTTTGGCTGGTTCAATGCGCTCTTTGATAAGAGCGTGGAGCACTACAGCAACAGCGTAAGCGGTATTTTGCGTAAGACCGGCCGCTATCTGGTGGTGTACGTCCTTATTGTCGGTGGGATGGCGGTGCTGTTCCTGCGCTTACCTACTTCCTTCCTGCCTGAAGAGGATCAGGGGGTATTTATGACGATGGTTCAACTCCCGGCGGGTGCGACCCAGACGCGTACTCAGCAGGTTCTCGACCAGGTTCAGGACTACTATCTGACCCAAGAGAAAGCGAACGTTGAATCCGTCTTTACCGTTAACGGCTTTAGCTTTAGCGGTCAGGGCCAGAACTCCGGTATCGCCTTCGTCAGCCTGAAGCCCTGGGAAGAACGTTCTGGGGAGAAAAATAGCGTTGAGGCCATCGTGGGCCGAGCGACAAAAGCGTTCAGCCAGATTAAAGACGGCCTTGTATTTCCGTTTAACCTGCCTGCCATTATCGAACTGGGAACCGCAACGGGCTTCGACTTTGAACTTATCGATCAGGCAAACCTGGGGCATACCCAGCTGACGCAGGCGCGTAATCAGCTGCTCGGCATGGTGAAAGAGCACCCTGACCTGCTGGTTCGCGTGCGTCCTAACGGCCTGGAGGATACACCGCAGTTCAAACTGGATGTCGATCAGGAGAAAGCGCAGGCGCTGGGTATTAGCATTTCTGACGTCAACCAGACGATATCGACGGCGTTGGGTGGTACCTATGTGAATGACTTTATCGATCATGGCCGTGTGAAAAAAGTTTACGTCCAGGCGGATGCGAAATTCCGAATGTTGCCGGGGGACATCAACAATCTCTACGTGCGCAGCGCGAATGGGGAAATGGTGCCGTTCTCATCCTTTAGCAGCGCTCACTGGGTTTACGGTTCTCCTCGTCTGGAACGCTATAACGGCATGCCGTCCATGGAGATCCTCGGTGAGTCAGCCCCAGGGAAAAGTACCGGTGAGGCCATGGTGATGATGGAAAGCCTGGCGGCAAAACTGCCTTCCGGCATCGGCTATGACTGGACGGGAATGTCTTATCAGGAACGCCTTTCCGGTAACCAGGCGCCTGCACTGTACGCCATTTCACTGATCGTGGTGTTCCTGTGCCTGGCTGCACTGTATGAAAGCTGGTCCATACCCTTCTCTGTCATGCTGGTTGTGCCGTTAGGCGTCATCGGGGCTCTTTTCGCAGCGTCGCTGCGCGGGTTAAACAATGACGTCTATTTCCAGGTCGGCCTGCTGACAACGATTGGGTTATCGGCGAAAAACGCCATCCTGATCGTCGAATTTGCTAAGGATCTGATGGATAAAGAAGGTAAAGGTATCATTGAGGCCACGCTGGAAGCCTCAAGAATGCGCCTTCGCCCGATCCTGATGACCTCCCTGGCCTTCATTCTTGGCGTCATGCCGCTGGTAATTAGCACCGGAGCCGGGAGCGGAGCGCAAAACGCCGTCGGTACGGGTGTGATGGGAGGCATGCTTTCCGCAACGCTTCTGGCTATTTTCTTTGTGCCCGTTTTCTTTGTGGTTGTCCGGAGACGGTTTACCAACCATAAGGATTAACGTATCCCTGAAGGCACCGTTTGGTGCCTTTTTTATTTTAATATAAACAATGGATTAGTCATTATTGAATCGCATATAAAAAATTCATGAGTTTGCATTAAGTAAAAGCGCCCTGTTGCGACTCCATAATTTCTCCATGAATTTATCCAGAAAACGCTTTTTCTCCATGATTTTTACAAACTACATAATTTGAGATTATTCCACGTGTAACGGGAACTTACCCTGGTGGTAAAATAATCTCTAGTTCGTTAATAGCCCTCCTGGCTTTGCAGCGAATAAGAAATAATACTGAGGTAACATCATGAAAAGATTCATTTCCGTTGCACTTCTCGCTGCGCTGCTTGCTGGTTGCGCGCACGACTCTCCTTGTGTACCGGTTTACGATGATCAGGGCCGACTGGTTCATACCAATACCTGTATGAAAGGCACCACCCAGGACAACTGGGAAACAGCGGGTGCCATCGCCGGCGGCGCTGCCGCAGTAGCGGGTTTAACGTTAGGTATTGTTGCCCTGACGAAGTAACATCTGTTCAGAAAGCGCGGCTCCAGCCGCGCTTTTGCTTTTAATGAGTGCACCATTTTCTAATAAATAAAAAAGTTCCGCATTTATTCTTATATTTCATTTCAACCAACCGCTATCAACACCTTTTTCTTATCTCTGATGATTTTCATACATTAATACTATTGAATACTCTGCCAATATTCACCTGAGAAACTATCTCTTCTTTTTATCTCATCCCGGTTAAAACTTTTGCTCCAATTTGTGGCACAGGTTGTAATTTCGCACTGTTTCGGGGCGCTCATTTTATTTAAGCCTGTCTACACTCTGCATTAAGCGTTCAGTTTTCTCTTATCTCGCTGAACTCAAAACTGGCATTACGTTTGCTTTATAAACGTTGGCCAATGCCACAGACAGGTTAAGCGCTTAAAAACGCTTCTATAACAATAAATTTCGCCACACAGGATCCATTATGAAAAAGACGATGATAGCCAGCCTGACCGCTGCAGGCATGTTGTTTGCCATAGTCGGTCAAGCCCATGCGGGAACGACGCTGGATGCCGTTAAAAAGAAAGGTTTTGTTCAATGCGGTATCAGCGACGGTCTACCTGGCTTCTCTTATGCCGATGCGAACGGCAAATTTACCGGTATTGATGTGGATGTCTGCCGTGGCGTCGCAGCAGCGGTTTTTGGTGATGACAGCAAAGTAAAGTACACCCCGCTGACGGCGAAAGAGCGCTTTACGGCGCTGCAGTCCGGCGAAGTTGACATGCTCTCGCGTAATACCACCTGGACCTCCTCCCGCGATGCAGGTATGGGGATGTCATTTACGGGCGTGACCTATTATGACGGCATCGGCTTCCTGACCCACAATAAAGCGGGCCTGAAAAGCGCCAAAGAACTGGATGGCGCCACCGTGTGTATCCAGGCGGGTACCGATACCGAGCTGAACGTCGCGGATTATTTCAAAGCAAATAAGATGAAATACACCCCTGTGACTTTCGACCGCTCGGATGAATCAGCCAAAGCGCTGGAATCCGGTCGCTGCGACACCCTGGCCTCTGACCAGTCACAGCTGTATGCCTTACGCATTAAGCTGAGCAATCCGGCGGAATGGATTGTCCTGCCTGAAGTGATCTCCAAAGAACCTCTCGGACCGGTTGTGCGTCGTGGCGATGAAGACTGGTTCTCTATCGTTCGCTGGACGCTGTTTGCCATGCTGAATGCAGAAGAGATGGGCATCAACTCGAAAAACGTTGATGAGAAAGCGGCGAATCCTTCCACCCCGGATATGGCGCACCTGCTCGGTAAAGAAGGTGATTTCGGCAAGGATCTGAAGCTGGATAACAAGTGGGCTTACAACATCATCAAACAGGTGGGTAACTACGCAGAGATCTTCGAGCGTAACGTGGGATCGGAAAGCCCGCTGAAGATCAAACGCGGCCAGAACAATCTCTGGAATAACGGCGGTATTCAGTACGCGCCACCAGTACGTTAAGTCATAGCTGTAACGGGCACTGCTCGGGCAGTGCCCACTCCAGAGTCATGGTTACTGAGGTTTCTTTATGTCCCATCGCCGCTCAGCCGTAAAAGGATCGCTATCCTTTTCTCATCCCGCGGTCCGCGCCTGGCTATTCCAGATTATTGCTATTGTTGCGGTTGTTCTTATCGCCGTGTATCTCATCCATAACACCATCACTAACCTGAATAATCGCGGTATCACCTCCGGTTTTGCGTTTCTGGATCGCAGCGCGGGCTTTGGGATTGTTCAGCACCTTATCGACTATCAGGAGGGTGACACGTACGGACGCGTGTTTGTGGTCGGTTTACTGAATACGCTTTTGGTATCGGCACTTTGTATTGTCTTCGCGTCCATCCTGGGCTTCTTTATTGGGCTGGCGCGTCTTTCTGAAAACTGGCTGCTGCGAAAGCTTTCCACCATCTATATTGAGACGTTTCGCAACATCCCACCGCTGCTGCAGATCTTCTTCTGGTATTTCGCGGTGCTGCGTAATCTTCCCGGTCCCCGCCAGGCCGTCGATGCGTTTGAGCTGTTTTTCCTGAGTAATCGTGGGTTATACATTCCCTCTCCGCAGGTGGCCGAAGGGATTTACGCCTTTATCGTCGCCATTATTGTTGCGCTCGCGATTTCCGTCGGCCTGTTCCGCTATAACCGTAAGCATCAGATTAAAACCGGACAGCTTCGTAAAACATGGCCAGTTGCCGCTGCGCTGATTGTTGGCTTACCGTTAGTTGCTCACTGGCTTTTTGGTGCAGCCTTGCACTGGGATATTCCTCACCTACGCGGGTTCAACTTCCAGGGTGGTATGGTGTTAATTCCTGAACTGGCAGCACTCACGCTGGCGCTTTCAATTTATACCTCCGCGTTTATTGCGGAAATCATCCGCTCCGGGATCCAGGCCGTGCCTTACGGGCAGCACGAGGCGGCACGTTCACTCGGTTTGCCGAATACCGTGACGCTTCGCCAGGTCATTATTCCGCAGGCTTTACGGGTGATCATTCCGCCCCTGACCAGCCAGTATCTCAACATTGTCAAAAACTCATCGCTAGCAGCTGCCATTGGTTATCCGGATATGGTGTCTCTCTTCGCCGGAACCGTGCTTAACCAGACCGGACAGGCCATAGAAACCATTGCCATCACCATGTCCGTCTATCTATTCATCAGTCTGGCCATTTCGTTGCTGATGAACCTTTATAACCGTCGTATAGCACTGGTCGAGCGCTAAGGATCTATGATGACAAAAGCGATACTGTCGCACTCCTCGCGCCCTGCCAGCTCGACGGGTGGACGTTTTATTCTCTGGGCGCGTAAGAATCTCTTCTCCAGCTGGAGTAATAGCCTGCTGACGATTGTCTGCCTGTGGCTAATGTGGGAATTGATTCCTCCCCTGCTGAACTGGGCGGTTATACAGGCCAACTGGGTCGGTACAACTCGGGCAGATTGCACAAAAGCCGGCGCTTGCTGGGTGTTTATTCATGAGCGCTTCGGTCAGTTCATGTATGGATTGTATCCGCATGAACAGCGCTGGCGGATTAATCTGGCGCTGGTCATCGGCCTGCTCTCTGTTGCAGTCATGTTCTGGAAAAAGCTGCCTCATCGCGGGCGCTATATTGCTGGCTGGGCGGTGATTTATCCGATTATTGTCTGGGTGCTGCTGTATGGCGGTTTTCTGGGGCTGGAACGCGTTGAAACACGCCAGTGGGGTGGCCTGACGCTGACATTGATTATCGCTTCTGTAGGGATCGCCGGCGCGCTACCGTTGGGCATTTTACTCGCCCTGGGTCGCCGTTCAAAAATGCCGGTCGTACGCGTGCTCTCCGTTATCTTTATTGAGTTCTGGCGCGGCGTACCGCTTATCACCGTACTGTTTATGTCGTCGGTCATGCTGCCACTGTTTATGGCGGAAGGTACAACGATCGACAAGCTGATCCGTGCCCTGGTCGGGGTGATTCTCTTCCAGTCCGCCTATGTCGCTGAAGTTGTACGCGGTGGCCTGCAGGCATTGCCTAAAGGCCAGTACGAAGCGGCGGAATCGCTGGCGCTCGGTTACTGGAAAACGCAGGGGCTGGTGATCCTTCCGCAAGCGCTCAAGCTGGTTATCCCTGGTCTGGTCAATACGATCATTGCTCTCTTTAAAGATACCAGCCTGGTGATCATCATCGGATTGTTCGATCTCTTTAGCAGCGTGCAGCAGGCAACCGTTGACCCTGTCTGGCTGGGTATGTCCACCGAGGGATATGTCTTTGCCGCTCTGATCTACTGGATCTTTTGTTTTAGCATGTCGCGCTATAGCCAGCATCTGGAAAAGCGCTTTAACACCGGGCGTACACCGCACTGAGGAAATTATGAGCCAAATGACTATGACAACCGCCAACGCGATGATTACGCTGGAAAACGTCAATAAATGGTATGGACAGTTTCATGTCCTGAAGGACATCAATCTTAAGGTAAAGCAGGGCGAACGCATCGTCCTTTGCGGCCCTTCCGGTTCAGGTAAATCCACAACCATTCGCTGTATTAACCATCTTGAAGAGCATCAACAAGGGCGCATTGTGGTTGATGGTATTGAACTGAATGAAGATATCCGCAATATCGAACGCGTGCGGCAGGAAGTGGGAATGGTATTTCAGCACTTTAATCTGTTTCCACACCTGACCGTTCTGCAGAACTGTACGCTTGCGCCGATTTGGGTCCGAAAGATGCCGAAACAGGAGGCGGAGGCGCTGGCGATGCACTACCTTGAACGCGTACGCATCGCGGAGCATGCCAATAAGTTTCCTGGTCAGATCTCGGGCGGGCAACAGCAGCGCGTGGCTATCGCCCGTTCGCTGTGCATGAAACCCAAAATCATGCTGTTTGACGAACCGACATCTGCGCTGGATCCCGAAATGGTGAAAGAAGTACTGGATACCATGATTGGGCTGGCCCAATCCGGCATGACGATGCTGTGCGTCACGCATGAGATGGGATTCGCGAGAACCGTGGCCGACCGGGTGATCTTTATGGACCGCGGCGAGATTGTTGAGCAGGCACCGCCGGATGAGTTCTTTGCGCATCCGAAGTCAGAACGTACGCGAGCATTTTTATCGCAGGTAATTCATTAGTCGTTTGCTCTGCCGGGTGGCGGCTTCGCCTTACCCGGCCTACGGTTTGTGCAGCGCAGAAACGCAAAAAGGCCATCCTTTCGGATGGCCTTTTCACTTATTTGATGTCTGGCAGTTCCCTACTCTCACATGGGGAGACCCCACACTACCATCGGCGCTACGGCGTTTCACTTCTGAGTTCGGCATGGGGTCAGGTGGGACCACCGCGCTAAAGCCGCCAGACAAATTCTTTTACTTCTTGCCGAACTTTAACCTAAGTATAAAGTGGTGCTGATACCCAGAGTCGAACTGGGGACCTCACCCTTACCAAGGGTGCGCTCTACCAACTGAGCCATATCAGCACGCTAAATTTGATGCCTGGCAGTTCCCTACTCTCACATGGGGAGACCCCACACTACCATCGGCGCTACGGCGTTTCACTTCTGAGTTCGGCATGGGGTCAGGTGGGACCACCGCGCTAAAGCCGCCAGGCAAATTCTGTTTAATCTGTATCAGGCTGAAAATCTGTCTCTCACCGCCAAAACACCTTCGGCGTTGTAAGGTTAAGCCTCACGGTTCATTAGTACCGGTTAGCTCAACGCATCGCTGCGCTTACACACCCGGCCTATCAACGTCATCGTCTTCAACGTTCCTTCAGGAGACTTAAAGTCTCA